>JADJCK010000003.1 GCA_016703265.1 bacterium | reverse complement strand
CTGCGGTGGGCCTTGAATCCTCGTTCGGCACCGGGCCGAATCCGCCCTGGCCAAACGACGCAACCAACAGCGCGCCTCCCTGAGCCGTGGTGTGATCGCCGAATCACGGCCCTGGCCTGGCGGCCGTTGCCGCCCTGCACCGGCGGTTGCCGCCAAACGACCAAGGAACCTGCGGCAACATGCGGTTGCACCCGCTCGCGACAAGAGGTCGCAGATAGGCGCGCTGTCCTGATCGGCAGGAACCGGTTAGTCTCGGGTGCCGGCGCTGCGGCGTTGCTCAAACCGTCGTCATTGCTCTTCCCGAAGGAACAAACATGTGTCTTGCCACCTTCGCGAACCTGATCTCATCCCGCTCAGCGATCTGCTTCCCGCTGACTATGCTCCTGGCCATGGGGCACGCGCTGCCCGAATCCGCGACCGGTTCCCCGAGCCCCGAAGGGGCGCCGGCCGTCGCAGACGAGATCTCAGCCCCAGACACCACCTGGCCGGCCTCAATCGCACCGACAGCAAGCGCTTCGACGACCCGGCCTATGGCGTGTCCATCACCTACGCGGGCGACCACGGCCGCGCCACGCCTCTACATCTACGATCGGTTATGGATGCCATTCCGGAGGATGTCGACGCGCCTGTCGTGCGCGAAGCCTTCGATTCGGCCTGCGAGAGCGTGAAGGCCGGGGTAGGTTTCGGCCTGTTCCAGGCGCGCGGACCTCAAGTCGCGCGATGAACTGGAAGTTACCGTGGTCTGGCGACGATTGCGGCTCCTGCATGCGGAGTTCGAGATCGAGACCAAGGCGAGCGGCGGGCAGCCTTCACAGGTGCAATCGTCCCATGTGTTCCTGACGTCGCATCGCGGCGAGTTCTTGAAGGTGCGCCTGACGTGCCTGCCTGGCGAGGGCGCGACCCGCCTTGTCGAGGCCATCGCGAAGGACCTGGCGGCCTTCGCCGGCGCCCGTGACCTGGGCGCCGGTTGGAAGAGCGAAGCCGACTTCCGCAAGTCGGAGCCCGCCGTCCGGCTCGTGGGCAGTTGGCTGGAGTCGCATCCCGGCAATCCTCCGGAAGGGGTGCACAAGAGCGCCATGGCCTTCGTCACGACCTGGCTGATCGGCACACCCTACGTGCGGTTCGAACTCGACACCGCGCATCTCACGTCGCTTAAGGACGGCGACTGCGAATGCACGCCCTTCCTGACAACCATGTTCATGATCGGCTGCGGCCTCCACGCCCTGGAGATGCCGGGAGCCGACGCGGCCGCCGTCCGGTTGGCCGGCACGCAGTACATGCTGCGCGCTCACGCCAATCTCGCCAAAGTCGGCGGCGAGCAGTCGGGCTGCGCGGCGTTGGCGCCGCTGGCCCAGGCGAAGGAGGCCGGCACGCTGGCCGAGGAATTGCGGCAGTGAACATCCGGCGCCTCACCACCATCGGTGCGCTTTGTCCTGTCGGCACTGGCGGCCAACCCCTGCCCCGCCAACGACACCGTCATGAACCAGGGCGCCGGCGGCCTGCAGCCCCTCGATGTCCGGTCCGGCAGCGAGAGCCCGATCCGCCTGGTCGACGAGGAGCTGGTCTTCCGCTTCGGCAAGTGGCGGACCAGCGTGGAGGCGCGTTTCGTGTTCGAGAACACGCGAACTGATTCAACTGTGCGGCAGCTGTCCGGGTTCCCGGACGTGCACGACAATGTCGAGGGATCCTGGGCGGGCGCGAAGTACGAGCCCCGGGATGTCGCCGAGTTCGACACCCGGTACCGCGTCAGCGAACTGCGCGACATGGTGACGCGGATCGACGGACGCCGCGTGAGTTCGCAGGTCCGCTATGGCTACATCGACGAGATTCCGGAAAGCGAGTCGAAATTCGACGGCGCCTGGGTGCCTGTCGATTCGATCTCCGGCGTGCGGGTGCGCTGGTACGTGGTCGAGCTCGTGATCCCGCCCCGAGGGCGGGTCACGCTCGAACGCAGTTACAACGTGCGCAACGGGGTCCTGTGGCCCGAGGGCGGCCATTTCCAGTACCATCTTTCGACGGGAGGCGCCTGGCACGGCACGATCGGCCGGATGCGGGCCACGCTGATCCTGGAGGATGGCCTGACTCCTTCACACATGGTCGTGCCCTGGCCGGACGAGCCCGCTGCGCCCGACTCGCTCTCTCTCTATCACAACGAAAGAGAATGGCGTTACATCGCATCCGATCGGCTGACGCTGGAGTGGACCGACTTCGACCCCTGGCGCGAGCCGCGGAAGCGGTCGCTCAATTTCCAGTGGGAACCGCTGCCCGGCGAGGAATACGAGCCGTACGAGGTGCTGCACAGGAAGGAACCCGGCTCGCGCTGGTGGCCGGGCAACTGGTTCCGGTAGGCGGCGCACGTACCACCGTCGCCGCGATGGAGTCCTGACATGCTGATCCACTACGTCTCCGATCTGCACCTGGAAGGCCTGCCCGGCCGCTCCGATCTGACGGGCGTGCAGCCCGTCGACGGCAGCGATGTGCTGGTCCTCGGGGGCGACATCGTCCAGTTGCGGCATTCCGGCGAGCTGCAGCGCCTCGTCGCGCGTTCACGCCGCGCCTGCCGGCTACGTCCCCGGCAACCACGAGTACACCGGCCCGGCCCGCCCGCCGGATCGGGGACGGCTGGAGGCCATCGCGCACCTCGACGACCGGGCGACGATGATCGACGCGTGCGCTCGCGCAGCACCCCGCCCGCGGCGAAGACGGCACACGCCGACGATGAGAACGCCCCGCACCTGAACGACTCCAGATCAACTGCGGTGCGGTGAGCATCCGCGTCGCCGGCCCGCATCGGGCCCGCACCGGCAGACTGCTGCGACGAGCAGGCACCCGCCCCACCGCGCACACGCATTTCATCCCACGCCGGCGGGCATCATGCCGCACGCCGCAGCAACCCACCACTCGCCCGAGCCCGGGCTGATGAGCCCGGACACGCGGACGCCGGCCACACGCACGCCCTTCCGCCTGCGCGACCGCCCGCCGTCTGCAATCCGCGTGGCACCAGGAACACGGACGGCGAGACCGACTTTGATCCGGGAGCGACGTTTCGCGTCGGCTGAGGATGGAGCAACGCGCCCGCGCTTGAAGAATGGTCACGAAACACGGACGCCGAACCGGACGAATCCCAAGTTCCCCGCCGCGCTCCCGCCGGCGGTGTCGTGATCGCGCGATCACGGCGCGACGTGACCGCCGGGCGTGATGGCAAGCGCCGGCGCAGGATGAAGGCACGTCACCAAGATGCTTGGCGACAATGGCTTGTCCGATGGCCCGGCCGGAACGCCGCGCAGCAAGGCTCCCCGACACGCCGGATGCCGTTCCCGCACCCCGCCCATCGCCCGCCCGCAGTGATCGCCGGCCGCTGCGGTGGTATGGTTATGCCGTGTCGGGGGATGCCAGGAGGGCGCGCCGGCGCGCCTGGCGCAGGCCTCGGGAGCCGGGAAAGCCAGCCTCGTGTTGGGCGAGCACGATGCGGGTGGACCCGGCTTCCGTTCATGTGCGGGACGCCGGCCCGGGAGCGGGGGTCTTGATGAAGCAGACGATCCCCCATGCCGTCATGATCGCCGTGACACTGGCCCTGGTTGCCGCCCCGTCCCGGGCATCCTGGACCACGCTCGCGCCCGGCCTTGACCTCCGGCGAGTTCGCAATCCCACGCGCTGCACCCGGTCAGGCCAAGGCTGCGCTCACCATCCTGCGCGTGGATGCCGCGCGATGGTCGCTCGAACTGCTCAGCGTGGACGATGTCGACGCCCCCGACCTCATGACCGCCCGCCAATGGTGCGAACAGCATGATCTGGTGGCCGCCATCAACGCCGGCATGTTCTCTGTCGACTTCCGCACGCACGTCGGGTTCGCGGCGGTGCGGGGGCGCGTGTTGTGCGAGGTCGTCAGCGACTACCAGTCCGTGGCCGCGTTCCATCCCTTCGACGGCCGCGGACGGGCGCCGTTCCGGATCTTCGACCTGGACGAGCCCGGCGTCACGCTGGCCGGCATCCGCCGGGACTACGGCTCGGTGGTGCAGAACCTGCGGCTGATCAAGCGCCCCGGCGACAATCGCTGGCAGCGACAGGACCGCCGCTGGAGCGAGGCCGCCCTGGCCGAGGACGCGCAGGGCCGCATCCTCTTCGTGTTCTGTCGCGCCCCGCTGACGATGCACGACTTCAACGAGGCGCTGCTGGGGCTGGGGATCGGCGTCGTGGCCGCGCAGCACCTGGACGGCGGGCCGCCGGCGCAGATGTTCGTGCGCGTGGGCGAGGTCGAGCGCGAACTGGTGGGCAGCTACGAGACCGGGGTGCGGCAGGACGAGGGCAACGTCACGGCGTGGCCGATCCCGATCGTGCTGGGGGTCAGGCGGCGGTAGAGGTTCGAAAGGCAGGTTCTGATGCGCGTCTCCAACACAGGTCGCACGGGTTTCCTGATCCTGGCGCTCGGCGCTCCTGACCGTCGGCTTCCCTGTCCCTGCCAACGGTCAGGCGTCGCAGCGTCGGTGGGACACCGCAAAGTTCCCTGATATCCTGGGAAGCCTGTTTTACGTGGAAAAGCGCGTCCACGCGGCCACCACCCACGGCGTGACGGCGATCTACCGGGGCGACGATCGCGTTGCCACGATCACGTCCTATGATCGCGATCTCACCAAAATTCCCGCGGACCTCACGGCAGGAATCGTGCGCGACGCCTTCGCACAGTCGTGTCGCGATCTCGAGTTCGGCGTGCGCCAAGGGGTCTACAGGACGGCCGCGATCCGCGACAGCAGCCAGGTCACGGTCCAGTTGCCGTGGCGCGAGATGGAGTTCCTGCGGGCGACGTACGACGTCGAGGTGGCGGAGACGTCAACGGAACCCGCCTACCATGTCACGGCACACATCTTCCTCACCGTCCTGGACGGGTCCTTCGTCAGGGAGCGCTACACGCATCCCGCCGAGGCGGACGACCCCATGGAGGCGCAGAGAGCACTTGCCGACTTCGCCGGCATGCTGGCGCTCCGTTACCTGGACGCCGGCTGGACTTCCGCCGACGACTTCCGGCAGGCGGAGCCGGTGGTTCGTCGCATGGCGCAGTGGCTTGCCGATGATTCCCTCTATCCGCCGGACGACCTGAGGGTGGCGATGGGGGTGCATGTGGTGAGCTGGATCACCCACAACCCCTACCTCCAGGCCCCGGTGGACACCGGCCACCTGGCGCTGGCGATGAAGGACGGCGACTGCGAGTGCGAGGACTACGTCGAGATCATGTACATCATCGGCTGCGGACTGCACAAGATGGACGAACCGGGAGCCGGCCCCGCCGCGGCGCGGCTGGCCGGCATGGAGTTCGCGCTGGACGCGCAGGCGCGACTGGCGGCCACGGGCGGCAAGCTGACCGGCTGCGCCGCGCTGACGCCGCTGATCAGCGCGCGCAAGTCGGGTACCCTGGCGGCGATGCTGGAGGAGTGAGCATGGCAAGGATCCACGCCCGTCTCACTCTGCCGGTTCTGTTGCTGTTTGCGCCCGCCATGCCCGCCCTGGCCAACGACTCCTCCCTGAACCCCGGCGCTCACGGCCCCGAGCCGCTGGACATCCGCGACGGTCGTGAGAGCCTGATCCGCATGGTCGAGGAGGAACTCACGTTCCATTTCGGCAAGTGGCAGACGCGCGTGCACGCGCGGTTCGTGTTCGAGAACACCAGCGCCGACTCGACGGTCAGGCAGCTTTCAGGATTCCCGGACGACTCGGTCGAGGGCGTCTACCCCGAGGTGCAACCCTATCGTCTCCACGACTGGGAGGTCGAGGAGTTCGACCGGCGTCAGCTTCACAGCTCGCCGATCGCGGACATGAGGACCAGGATCGACGGCAAGCCCGTGGCTTCGAGCCTGCGGTTCGGCTTCGTGGCATCGACGGACGAAGCTCCGTGGGGCTGGGTCGCGGCCGATACGGTCACCGGCGTGCGCGTCCGCTGGTACGTCGTGGAACTGGTGATCCCGCCGAAGAGCCGGGTCACGCTCGAGCGCTCCTATCGCGCGCGCAACGGCCACCAGGGCATGGTCGGCTCCCACTTCCAGTACCTCACCTTGACCGGCGGCCCCTGGCAGGGCACCATCGGAAGGCTGACCGCGCACGTGATTCTCGAGGACGGCCTGACGGTCGACGATCTGGTGTGGTACGAGGGCGAGTACGACCCCTGGTCGATGGGCACGTATCCGCCGCGTGAGGAATGGAGCGTCGAGGGCCGCAAGCGGCTTTCCCTCATCTGGACGGACTTCGACCCGCGGCTGGATGTGCGGAAGCATCAGCTCGGGCTGGCGTGGTTCAGCATGGAGCCGGAGGACGCCCGCCGGTGGCGTGGCGAACGGTTCAGTTCGCGCTGGTGGCCGTGGCACTGGTTCGAGTGAGCATCGTCCGGTTCGCGGAACGCGGTTTCGCAACAGCAGATTGGCGACTTGCGCCGGCGCAAGTCAGCACCGAGAACAGGGGGGGGGGGGGGGGGCCCCGGGGGGGGGCCCGGGGGAAAGGGGGCCCGGGCGGCGGGACCGGGGGGCGCGGGAAAGGGGCGGGGGGGCCCCGCCCCGGGGGGGGGGGGGGGGTCCCGGCGGGGGGGGGGGGGGGGGGGGGGGGCGGGGCGGGGGAGGACCCGGGCCGGGGGGGGGGGGGGGGGGGGAAAGGGGGACGGGGGGGGGGGCCGGGGGGGGGGGGGGGGGGGGGGGGGGGGGGGGGGGGGGGGGGGGCCGCCCCGGCCGCCGGCGCCCAAGGGGGGGGGGGGGGGGGGGGGGGGGGGGCCCCGGGCCCGGGGGGGGGGGGGGGGGGGGGGGGGGTGGGGGACGGGGGGGGGTCGCGGGGAAAGGGGGGGGGGCGGGGGGGGGGGGGGGAAGGGGGGGGGGGGGGGGGGGGGGGGGGGAAAGGGGGGGGGGGGGGGGGGGGGGCGGGGGGGGGGGGGGCGGGGGGGGGGGGAACCCCGGGGGGGGGGGGGGGGGGGGGGGGGGGGGGATGGGGGGGGGGGGGGGGGGGGGGGGGGCCCCCGGCCCACGGGGGGGGGGGGGGGGGGGGGGGGGGGGGGGGGGGGGGGGGGGGGGGGGGGGGGGGGGGGGGGGGGGGGGGGGGGGGGGCGGGGGGAGGGGGGGGGGGGGGGGGGGGGGGGGGGGGGGGGGGGGGGGGGGGGGGGGGGGGGGGGGGGGGGGGGGGGGGGGGGGGGGGGGGGGGGGGGGGGGGGGGGGGGGGGGGGGGGGGGGGGGGGGGGGGGGGGGGGGGGGGGGGGGGCCCGGCCAAAAAAGGCGGGGGGGGGGGGGGGGGCCGGGGGGGGGGGGGGGGGCCGGGGGGGCCGGGGGGAAAAGGGGGGGGGGGGGGGGGGGGGGGGGGGGGGCGGGGGGGGGGGGGGGGGGGGGGGGGGGGGGGGGGGTGGGGGCCGCCCCCCCGCCCGGGGGGGGGGGGGGGGGGGGGGGGGCGGGCCCCGCCGGGGGGGGGCGGGCGGGGGGCCCCGGCCCCGCGGGGCGGGGCCCCCGACCCCCCCGGCCCGGGGGGCCCCGCCGCGGGGGGGGGCCGGGGGGCCGGGGGGGGCCCCCCCCCCCCCCCGGGGGGGGGGGGGGGGGGCCCCCCCCCGGGGGCCCCCCCCCCCCCCCCCGGGGACGGGCGGGCCCGGCCCGGAAAAAAGAAAAAAAAAAAAAAAAAAAAACCAGGAGGGAAAAAACCCGGGGGGGGCCCCCGGGGGGGAAGCCCCCCGCCGGCCCCCCCCCCCGGGCCGCCGGCCCCGGGGCCCCCGGCCGCCCCCCGGCCCCCCCCCCCCCGGACGGGAAAGCCGGCGGGCCCCGGGGGGCCCCCCCCCCCCCCCCCGCCCCGGCCGCGGGGGGGCCCCCGGGGGGGCCCGGGGCCCGGGGGGGCCGGCCGCCCCCCGGGCCCGGCCCCCCCCCGGCCCCCGGCCCCGCCGGGCCCCCCCCCGCCCCGGAGGCGGCCCCCCCCCCCCCGGGGGCCCGCCGGGCCCCCCCGGCGGGGGGGACCCGCCGCCCCCCCGGGGGCGCGGGGGGGGGGGGGGAAGGGGGCCCCCCCCCCCAACCCGGGCCCGGGGGGGCCGCCGCCGCCCCCCGCCCCCCCCCCCCGCCCCCCGGGGGCGGGGCCCGCCGGGGGGCGGGCCGCCCCCGGCGGGGGGGGACCGGCCGCGAGCCCCCCCCCCCCGGGGCCCCCCCCCGGCCCGGGGGGGCCCCCCCCCCCCGCCGAACCCCCCCGGGGGGCGGGGGGGGGGGCGGACCCGGCCCGGCCCCCCCCGGCCCCCGCCCCGGCGGGCCCCCCCCCCCCCCCCGGGCGCCCGGGGCGGCGCCCCCCCCCCGGCCCCGCGGCGGCCCCCCGCCCCCGGGGGGCCCCCGCCGGCCCCGGCGGGCGGCCGCCCCCGCGGGCGGGCAAACCCGCCCCGCGGCCCCCCCCGCCCCCCCCCCCCCCCGGCGGGGGGGGGGGGAAGAAAAAAAAACGGGGGGGGGGGGGGGGGCCCCGAAACCCCCCCGGCCCGGCCCCCCCGGGGGGGGGGGGGGCCCCCCCCCCCGCGGCGGCGGGGCCTCGAGGCGCTGACCGGGGACGGGTGACTCTGCCCGCTCACCCCCGCCGCGCCCTCGCCAGCATCTTCCGCGCCTCCGCCGCCAGGTCGGCCGTGAACTCGTGCGCGTCGAGCCCCTTGATCGCTTCCTCGAGCAGCGGCACGGCCTCGGCATTCTTCCCCACCTCGACCAGGCAACGCGCCAGCTCGCTGCGCGTGGAGGCGAGCATCCAGTCGTCCGGCGCCAGCAGGCTGTCGCGCATGGCAACGCAGGCGCGCAGGCGCACGACGGCGCCGGCGTGGTCGCCGCGCAGGTGCAACACATCGCCCATCGACGCCAGCGAGTAGGCCACCTCGGTGTGCGTGGCGCCGAACATGCGCTCGCGCATGGCAAGACCGGAGGCGAGCAGCGAGTCGGCTTCGGCCGCCTGGCCGCGCGCGGCCAGGGCCCTGCCCAGGCCATTGAGGATCGCCGCGACGTACGGCTTGTCGCCGCCCTCGCCGCGCTGGTGCTTGTCCAGGGCCGTGCGGTAGACAGGCTCGGCGGCACGCTCGTCACCCATGTCCTGCAGCTTGGCGGCCCAGTTGTAGTAGTTGATGACCACGGCCGGGTGGGTCTCGCCGAGGTTGCCCTGCGAGTCCCGGGCGATCTGGCCCAGCATGGCCGCCGCCTCGGGGAACCGGCGCTGCTGGTCGTAGAGCGAGGCCAGCAGGCTCATCACGCCCAGCGTGCGGCGATGGTCGGCGCCCAGCACGCGCCGGCAGGTCAACAGGAGGTCGTCCAGATACGCCTCGGCCTCGGCGTAACGCCCCTGGGCCAGCAGCGTGTTGCCCAGGTTCTGCCGCGAGACGATGGTCTCGGCGTTGTCGGCCCCGTAGATCCTGGTCGTCGCCGCGACGAGTTCGCGGTGGGCGGCTTCGGCCTCGTCGAGGCGGCCCAGGTTGATGTAGTAGGCGGCGAGGTTGGACCGCGCCTTGATCGTCTCGGGGTGGTCCTGGCCGTAGACGCGCGTGGCGCCGGCGATGACGTCACCGTAGGTCTGCAGGACGACCTCCGCCGGCCTCGTGTACTGCTGGATGATGGCGAGCGTGCCCCTCGCGTTCAGGGTCTGCGGATGGTCCGCGCCGAAGGCTGCGACATACCCGGCGATCGCCTCGGTCAGCAGCGTATCGGCGCGGGCTTGCCGTTCCGCGTTCGCCAGCGTGAACGCCAGCACGACCTTGGCTCGCAGTGCGTCTTCGGGAGCGGCGTCGGGCCGGCGCCCGTACGCGGCGACCGCCGCCTCGCCGAATTCCAGCGACTCCTTGAGCTTGCCCGTGCGGATGAAGAGGTCGGCCAGGTCGACCATGGCCCGCAGCGCGACCGCGTCGTCGGGGCCACGGGCCGCCTGCGAAGTGGCGATGACCGCGCGCAGCTGCGTCTCGGCCTCGGCGTGGCGACCCGCGCGGATCAGGGCGGTGCCGAGGTTGCGGCGCGTTGTCTGCGTGGCGCCGTCGTCGTCGCCCAGCAGCGCGGTCTGCAGCGAGTCGGCGACCTGCAGGTTGGCCAGCGCTTCGGGGAACTTGCCGATGGCCGCGTAGGTCAGCCCCAGCGTGCCCAGGATCGCAGCCTGGACCTCCGGTTGCGCGGCCAGCTCTGTCTGCGCGCGCCGGTCGGTGTTGACCAGGATCTCCTCGAGCAGCTTCGTGTCGCGCCCGCGGGCGGTGGCCGGGCTGATGCCGCCGAGCATCGACTGCAGGAACTCGGTGGTCTTCTCCGCCTTCGCCGCCTGCACGGCGGTGCGGTCGCGCTCGCGCGCCAGGCGCCCGGCCTGCACCGACATCGACACGGCCAGCACCGCGAGCATGAGCACCAGCGCTGCGCCGGTCGCGAAGGCGCCCCGGTTGCGCCGCACCAGCTTGCCCAGGCGGTACGAGGTGCTGGGCGGGCCGGCCGTCACCGGTTCGTTCCTCAGGTGGCGCCGCACGTCGGCGGCCAGGCCGTTGGCCGTCTCGTAGCGCCGGTCGCGCTCCTTCGCCAGCGCCTTCATCGTGATCCAGTCGAGGTCGCCGCGCAGCTCGCTGCGCAGGCGCGGCGCCGCCGTGCCGTGATGCGCGGCCACCTGCGTGGCGCGGGCGCCGAGGCTGCCGAAGCGCGTGCTCGGCCGCGGCGGATCCTGCTCGATGATGATGCGGCGGATCGCGTCGTAGCCGGCCTTGCGCAGCTCGCCCGACTCGAAGGGCAATGCGCCGGCCAGCAGTTCGTACAGCACCACGCCCAGCGCGTAGACGTCGGTGCGCGTGTCGATGTCGTCGTCGTTCGCGGCGGCCTGCTCGGGGCTCATGTACTCGGGCGTGCCGATGAGCTGGCCCATCTCCGTGAACATCGTCATCTCGGTCAGGCGCTGCGTGGTGGCCTTGGCCACGCCGAAGTCGATGATCTTGGGCACCGGGCGCCCATCCACTTCCGCGACGAGGACGTTCGAGGGCTTGAAGTCGCGGTGGATGACGCCCTTCTGGTGCGCGTGCTGCACGCCCTCGCAGACGCGGGCGAACAGCTCGAGCCGGTCGCGCGTGGAGAGCTTGCGCCAGTTGCAGTAGTCGGTGATGGGCTCGCCCTCGACATACTCCATCACGAAGTAGGGGCGCCCGCGGTCGGTGGCGCCGGCGTCGAAGACCTTCGCGATGCAGGGGTGGTCCATCAGGGCGAGGGCCTGGCGCTCGGCGTCGAAGCGCGCGACGACCGCGCGCGTGTCCATGCCCTGCTTGATCACCTTCAGCGCGACGCGCCGGCGAATGGGCTCGGACTGCTCGGCCTCGTAGACATCGCCCATGCCGCCCGAGCCGATGCGCCGCACCAGGCGGTAGGGGCCGAAGACGGTGCCGACGTCCTCGTCCGGGGGTGCGTCACCCGCGGCCCGGTCCAGCGGAAGCGTGCGGTCGTCGTCGGGTCCGCCGGGCAGTGTCGTGTCGGTCACGGGGCCCTCCCTGGGCTGTCAGTTCTGCTTCGCGCGCCACTTCGCCGCCGCGGCGGCATCGCCCTGCTTCTCGAACAGCTTGACCAGCAGCCGCGCCGCGGACTGGGTGTTGCCGGCCTTGGCGCCTTCGGCTGCCAGCAGCTGGTCGTAGCCGCGGCGCAGGTACGGCGCCGCCTCGTCGAGGCGGTCCGCGCGCAGCAGCGCTTCGCCGAACTCGGTCTGCGACCGGCCGGGCAGCCAGCCGGCGACCTCGCCGGGCGCCGGGTCCAGCGCCCGCTCCAGCAGGCGTCGCGATTCAGCCTCCTGCCCCTGGCACAGCGCGATCGACGCCAGGCGGATCCGGACCAGGCGCGTGGTCGAACCGGCATCGCCTTGCTGCTTCACGAAGAACTCCTCGCACGCCTGGAGCTCTTTCGTTGCCTCGTCGTAGCGGCGCAGGTCGCGCAGCATGCCACTCAGGTGCATGGTTGCATTCCAGCCGCCGGGATGTTCCGCGCCCTTGGCTGTCCTGTAGTCGTCGCGCCCGCGACGCATCGAGGCTTCGGCCTCCTCCAGCCAGTCCAGCCGCGACAGCGCGCCCGAGGTCGACGCGCGTGATCGCGGTCTCGGGGTTCGACGGCCCGAGCACGCGCTCGCGCGTCTCGAGCACGATCTGCAGCTGCTGCAGGGCCGCCGCATCTTCGCCCAGGTTGACCAGCGAACGGGCGCAGTCATTGCGCGCCAGCAGCGTGTAGGGGTGGTCCGCGCCGGCCAGCGCCGTGTAGAGCGCGATCGATTCCTCGAACAGGGGCAGCGCCTCGCGGTCGCGGCCCTGGCGCACGATCGTCGTGGCCAGGCGGTGCAGGACGTCCGGCAGCAGCTCGGGGTCGGTCCGGGGGCCCTTGCGCGCGACCGCCAGCAGGTCGGTCAAGGCTGCCTCGGCCGCGGGCAGTCGGCCGCTGCGCTGCAGGAACTCGGCCACGCCCAGGCGGGCGCGGTTCGTATCGTCGGCCTGTTCGCCGTACAGCTGGCGCGTCATCGCCAGGGCGCCGTAGATGAGCGAATCGGCCTCGGCGAGCCGCATCTGGTTCATGTAGAACTCGGCCATCGAGCGCATGACCTGCGCCTTGTCGGCATGGGGCCCGTCGTGGACCTTGTCGAGGACCGCCATCGACTCCCGCAGCAGCTGTTCGGCATCCGGGATGTTGCCGCGCGACTCGAGCAGGCGCCCGAGGTTGTGCAGGTCGGTCGCGATGAAGGGGTGGTTTTCGCCCAGCACGCGGCGGTGGATGGCCAGCGCCTCGCGGTAGTTCACCTCGGCCGCTTCGTAGTCGCCCTGGTAGCGGGCAAGGTTGCCCAGGCTGTTGTAGGTGACGGCGATGACGTCGCTCTCGGGCGCTCGCCGGCGATAGAAGGACAGGGCGATGTTCATCAGCGAGTCGGCCTCGTCGTAGCGCCCCATCTGCACCACGATATTGCCCAGCTGCAAGGTGGACTCGGCCCAGACCAGAGAGTCGACCTCGGCCTGGCCCGACATCGCCGCGAGTGACTCGCGGTAGAGGGTCTCGGCGGCGGGCAAATCGCCGCGGGCCCAAGCCAGGACCGCCTCTGCGGAGGCCACCAAACCGCGGTCCGGCGAGGTGACGTTGCGCGTGGACTGCAGTTCCTTCACGCGCTCGAGCTGTTTCGTGGCCGTGTCCCAGTCGCCCAGCTGGCGGTAGGTGTGGCTGAGTTGCAGGCGCAGCGCGGCTTCCACCTCGGGCTGGTCGGCCAGTTCGGCTCCCAGCCGCTTGTCGGTGTCCTCGAGGATCGCCTCGAGCAGTTCCGTGTCACGCCCGCGCGCCACATGCGGCCCGACGCCGGTGAGCATGTCGCCCAGGAAACGCGAGACCTGTGAGGAACGCGTTGCCTCGCGCTGCGCCGCCCGCGACGCGGCCTGCTCGCGCGTGTACATGACCGAGCTGATGATCGTGGCGCCGACCATCACCACGGCGATGATCGCCAGCGCCGCGAACGTGCCGCGGTTGCGCCGCACCAGCTTGCCCAGGCGGTAGCCGGCGCTGGGCGGGCCGGCGTTCACGGGCTCGTTCTTCAGGTGGCGCCGCACGTCGGCGGCCAGGCCGTTGGCCGTCTCGTAGCGCCGGTCGCGGTCCTTCTCCAGCGCCTTCATCGTGATCCAGTCGAGGTCGCCGCGCAGCTCGCTGCGCAGGCGCCGCGGCGCGGTGCCGTGGTGCGCGGCCACCTGCGTGGCCTGTGCGCCGAGGGAGCTGAAGCGCGTGCTCGGCCGCGGCGGGTCCTGCTCGACGATGATGCGGCGGATCGCGTCGTACCCCGCCTTGCGCAGCTCGCGCGAATCGAAGGGCAGGGCGCCGGACAACAGCTCGTACAGCACCACGCCCAGCGCATAGACGTCGGCGCGGGTATCGATGTCGTCGTCGTTGGCGGCCGCCTGCTCGGGGCTCATGTACTCGGGCGTGCCGATGAGCTGGCCCATCTCGGTAAACATCGTCATCTCGGTCAGGCGCTGCGTGGTGGCCTTGGCCACGCCGAAGTCGATGATCTTGGGCACCGGGCGCCCGTCCACTTCCGCGACGAGGATGTTGGACGGCTTGAGGTCGCGGTGGATGACGGCCTTCTGGTGCGCATGCTGCACGCCTTCGCAGACGCGCACGAACAGCTCGAGCCGCTCGCGCGTGCCCAGGCTGTGGCGATTGCAGTAGTCGGTGATGGGCAGTCCGTCGACGTACTCCATCACGAAGAACGGGCGCCCGCGCGCGGTGGCGCCGGCATCCAGCACCTTCGCGATGCAGGGATGGTCCATCAGGGCCAGTGCCTGGCGTTCGGCGTCGAAGCGCGCGACGACCGCGCGCGTGTCCATGCCCTGCTTGATGACCTTCAGTGCGACGCGCCGCCTGATCGGCTCGGACTGCTCGGCCAGGAAGACGTCACCCATGCCGCCCTGTCCCAGGCGACCGACCAGGTGATAGACCCCGATCACCGCGCCGACATCCTCGTCCGGGCGCGCGCCGCCCTCGGCGCGATCGAGCGGGAGCGTGCGGTCGTCGTCGGGACCAACGGGCAATGTGCGGTCGTCGTCCTGCATGAGGGTGGGCTCCTCGGGTCGGTACGGGAGGCTGTAAACAGGATGATAATGGATGTCATTCTAGATGAATGGTGGGATGGGGGCAAGGGCTGTTGCGCCGGCGCAAGTATGGCGAAAAACGGACGAAATGGACGCCCGTGGGCGGCAAAACATCAACAATGATAATGATGGGCATATTCTATGCTGCGATGGATCCGGCCGTGGTCGCATGCCAGCCGGCCTCTCAATCCGCAGCCCGAATGGCCGATAATGCATTCCCCGCAGCCGGCCCGCCCGGGTCGCGGGGTTTCCAGGTACCAGCCAGCCCACCGGAGCACGGCCGTGGAAGACGTCGTCTATCGCAAGGTCCTGTTGATGGTCAGCGAGCTGCATCGCAAGGGGCACCAGCGCCTGCGCATCGCGCCCGGTCTGTCGCCCGAAGGCGGCGAGCACTGGCGCTGCTCCATCACGCCCATCACCAACATCTCGATCAGGCACGGCGCGCGCCTGGTGGACTGGGAACATCTTTCGGCACACTACACCAGTGGCGCCGGCGCCAAGTACTTCGACTGGTCGTACGCCGCGAACCTGGACCCGGTGAAGCTGGCGCTGCGCTTCATCGAGGAGTTCCCTCTGATCGCCGAGGCGGGCCGCGGCTCAGACTGGGCCTATGCGGGCTGGTACCAGGAGATGCTCGGACTGACGCATCCCGACCTGCTGCCGATCGCCTACCGGGACGAAGGCTGCCCCAAGGACAAGCTGCTGACGGTCGGCGGCTCGCGCGCCGGCGTGATCATCCCGCTGCCGCCGCCGGGCGAATGCGCGGAGGCCCTGATCGAGGCCTGACCTCCCACCCAGGTGGCGAATTCCCGGCGGGTGCCGAAATGCTTGGCGCCCGCCGCCGTCTGTGCGGATCGTGTGGGGGCGGGTGCGGTCCTGTCGCCGCGCCTGCGAACGAGGGGGAATTTTCATGAAGCGAATCCGGATGCGATTCCAGGTCGCGACGGCCGCGAGCGGCGCCGTCGCCCTGATGGTGATGAGCGGTTGCGGCGGCGGCGGCTCCAGCGGTGGCGTGAACATCTCCGCGGCCGACCGCAAGGAGGCGCACGACATCTTCCAGACGCGCTGCGCCACCTGCCACGGGCAGTTCGGCCGCGGCGACGGCCCGGGCGCCGCGGCGTTGAACCCCAAGCCGCAGAACTACGCCGATGCCGCCTGGCAGCAGAAGGTGACCGACGCCGAGATCGAGAAGGCGATCGTCTTCGGCGGCGCCTCGGTGGGCAAGAGCGCGCAGATGGTGCCCAACCCCGACCTTGAGGCGAAGCCCGGCGTGGTGGCGGCGCTCAGGGAGAAGGTGCGGTCGTTCGGGGAGCAGTGAGCACCACTACTTCGCGTCGATCAGCGTGATCTCCTTCACGGTCACGGTTTCCTCGCGGACCTCGACCATGATGCCGAACTGATCGCGCAGGAACTCGCGGTTCGTCTTCCACGAGCGGTCGTGCGCAGCCAGGCCGCGGTGTTGTCGATCGTGTGGCCGCGGGTCATCGCCAGGTGGTGTTGCAGAAAGGTGTCTTGGAAGATGTCCTGCGCCTCCTCCGTCGACGAGGCCAGGTTCCAGATGGTCCGCAACACCCGGGCGCCGTGGTCGGCCATGCCTTCCGTAGTCGCGGTCTCGGGTCGTGCCACTCAGGGCTCCATTCACTTCACGGCGCAATGCTCACCCATTCCAGATATAGAGTCAGGGACACCGGAAATGTGAACCGACTCTTGAGCGCGGCGCTGGCCGTTGATCCACGGCCGGTGTCGCCACCGCATAATGCGTTATCATAAAACAGTTTATAATATTCGCGATTAAATGGATAAATTGGTCTGATTTAACGCTTGACGCCGTTGCTGCAGTTAGCGCATTCTCTCATGTGTTGAGCCATTGAGACGGCCTGAGTCGCAAAATCCCAGTTTTTCGACCCGCCGCATCCAATTGTCGGACCATGGCAAACGGCCGATCCGGCACCAGTTCACCAGCTGGAATCGCAAAGAGAGAGGTTGCGCATGAGCAAGGCAAAGCAAGGGACTCGAGTAGCGGCTCTGATCGTGGCAGCCGCTGCCTTGAGCGCGCTCGGAGCAGGTTGCAATGGGGGTGGCGACAAGGGTGCCACCGGCACCGCGAACTCGAATGGCGCCAAGAAGGTTTCGATCACCGGCGCCGACCGCAAGGAAGCCCATGAGATGTTCAACACGCGTTGCGCGGCATGCCACGGCCAGTTCGGTCGTGGTGACGGTCCCGGCGCAGCCGGGCTGAACCCGAAGCCTCGCAACTACGCAGACGCCGCCTGGCAGTCCACCGTCACGGACGAGGAGATCGAGAAGGCGATCGTCTATGGCGGTGCCGCAGTCGGCAAGAGCCCGCAGATGGTGGCCAACCCCGATCTGCAGGCCAAGCCAGGTGTCGTGGCGGCCTTGCGCGAAAAGGTGCGTTCGTTCGGCCAATAGGCGGTCGCCGACGCCGGATCGCAGGCCGCGAACCGTGCCGCGACGCCCAACCATAGAGGAAGGTCCCGATGAAGCGACTGCCTAAACTCACCCGCCTGGGGATTGCGCTACTGGTCGTCACCGTGGCCCTGGTTGCGGTAGCGTCGTGCGGCGGCGGCCGCAAGGCGTCCGTGGCCGGCGGCGCCGATCTCAAGGCGCTGATGTTGGCTCGCGGCCTGACCGAGGAAGACGTCACGGCAGCACTCAAGACTTTCACGCCGACCGGCAAGAAGGACGAGTTCTATCTGTTCGCGTCCGGTGGCCACGGCGGCAACATGATCGTCATCGGCGTGCCCAGCATGCGCATCCTCAAGTACATCGGCGTCTTCACGCCCGAGCCGTGGCAGGGCTACGGTTACGATCAGGAGACGGCCGACATCCTCGAGGCCGGGTCGCCGCCGGGACACCTCCTGACCTGGGGCGATATGCACCACCCGGCCTTCAGCGAAACGAATGCCGATTACGACGGTCAGTTCATCTTCGCGAACGACAAGGCCAACGCCCGCCTCGCGGTGATCGACCTGCGCGACTTCGCCACCAAGCAGATCGTGCAGAGCGGCCTGATCATGAACGACCACGGCGGCACCTTCGTCACGCCCAACACCGAGTACGTGATCGAGACAGCCCAGATGGCGGCGCCACTGGGCGGCGGCTACGCGCCCCTCTCCGAGTACAACGACAAGTACCGCGGTGCCCAGATCTACTGGAAGTTCGATCGCGTCAAGGGTCGGATCATCAAGGAGGAATCCTGGGCGATCGAGCTGCCGCCCTACATGCAGGACCTGGCGGACGCCGGCAAGGGCGCCAGTGACGGCTGGACGTTCTGCAACTCGGTAAATACCGAGCGCGCCACCGGCGGCCTGCAGGAAGGCAAGCCCCCGCTGGAGTCGGGCGCCTCGCAGAACGACATGGACTTCCTGCACGTCATCAACTGGCGGAAGGCCGAAGAGGTCGTGCGCGCCGGCAAGACGACGACAATCGCTGGTATGCGAGTGATCGCGCTCGAAACGGCGATCGCCGAGAACCTCCTGGCTTTTGTTCCGGAGCCGAAGAGCCCGCACGGTGTCGACATTGCGCCCAACGGCACCGACATCGTGGTGTCCGGCAAGCTCGACACGCACGCCACGGTCTACGACTTCAACAAGATCAAGGCGCTGATGGAAGCCGGCACTCACGAGGGCAAGGATGCGTACGGCGTGCCCATCCTGCCGTTCCGTGAGACGATCCGTGGCCAGGTCGAGATCGGGCTGGGGCCGCTGCACACGCAGTTCGATGACAAGGGCTTCTGCTACACGTCGATCTTCCTCGAATCGAAGGTCGCCAAGTGGTCGCTGGCCGACCTGACGCTCATCGACAAGGCCTCGGTCCATTACAACATCGGCCACCTCTCGGCCGCCGAAGGCGATGCGCTGCATCCGAAAGGACGCTACCTCATTGCCATGAACAAGTGGGCCATCGACCGCTTCAATGGGGTCGGTCCGCTGCTCCCGCAGAACTTCCAGCTTATCGACATTTCGGGCGACAAGATGCAGGTCATCTTTGACATGCCCCTGCCGCTGGGCGAGCCGCACTACGCCCAGATGATCAGCGCCGACAAAATCAAGCCCATCGACATGTACTCGCCAGTGGGCATGAATCCCGTGACAATGAGCCCGGACCCCCACGCGACAGTCACCGAGCAGGAGGCGCGGATCGAAAGGAAGTCGGACGGCGTGCATGTCTACATGACGCTCGTGCGCAGCCACCTCAACCCCGACATCATCGAGGTGAAGCAGGGTGACCGCGTGCACATCCACGCCACGAGCCTCGAACAGGCGCTGGATGCGACCCACGGGTTCTGCATCGACATGTACAACGTCAATCTGAGCATCGAGCCCGGCAAGGTCTGCAACGTGTCGTTCACGGCCGACCGTGCCGGCGTGTTCCCGTACTACTGCACCGAGTTCTGCTCGGCGCTGCATCTCGAAATGGCCGGCTACCTGCTGGTCAAGCCGAGTTGAGATGAACCGTGGCAGGCGGCAGGTCGATTGGTCGGGGCGCGGTCCAGGGCGCGGTCCACGACGTGTTCCCGGGCGCGGGTGGGCGGCGACGGTTGCAAGCGCATGGCTGGCACCGCTCCTCGCGTCCCTGGCTCTGGCCGACGACCTGCCGCGCCCGCCGGTGATCGCGTCCCCACCCCGGCCGGCGATCGGCATCGAGGTGGCAGCCGGTACTTCACTGGCGGCAGCCATCGGGCGCGCCGAACCGGGCGCAACGTTGATTCTGGGCGCCGGCGTGCATGCCGGCCGCGTAGTCATCGACCGACCGTTGACGATCTGGGGCCCCCGCGAGGCGGTCGTGCGGTCACCCGGCCAGGGCACGACCATCGAGGTGACGGCCCCAGGCGTCAGCCTGCTCGGATTCTCGATCGATGGCAGCGGCAACCGGTTCGAGGATACCGACGCCGCAGTGCACCTGAAAGGCGACGACGCGAAGGTCGAGGGAGTGCGCATCACCGGCGCCCTGTTCGGCGTCGCGGCGAGCGGCGTGAACCGGGCACGCATCTCCGGGAACGAGGTCATCGGCTCGGGCGTGCGCGATTTCGGGCTGCGCGGGGACGCCATCCGGCTGTGGGAAGTCCGCGGCTCGCTAGTGGCAGGAAATCACGTGGTCGACGCCCGCGATATCGTCGTCTGGTACTCGCCGGGCAACGAAGTTAGCCGCAACTTCGTCGAGCGCGGGCGCTATGGCACGCACTTCATGTACAGCAGTCGCAACCGAGTGCTCGAGAACACCTACCTGCGCAACCTCGTCGGCGTCTTCGTCATGTACTGCGACAACGTCGAAGTGGTCGCAAACCTGGTGGTTGCCGCCGACCCGCACGACGGCATGGGTCTGGGGCTGAAGGAGGCCGGGAATGTGACGGCAACGGGCAATCGTATCGTACGATGCCCGACCGGCGTCTTCGTCGACACCTCGCCGATCCAGATCAGCCACGTGAACCGCTTCACCGGGAACGCCTTCGAGTTCTGCGACACGGGAGTCCTGTTCCACAGCAGCGAGAAGCGCAACGAGTTCGTGGACAACGCATTCCATGGCTGCGCCGCCTCGGTGCGTGTGGATGGCCACGGAGACGCCACACATGTGACCTGGCGTGGCAACTACTTCGAGGATTATGCGGGATTCGACCTGGATGGCGACGGGACCGGCGACGTGCCTCACGAGCCCCGCTCGCTGTCCGGCCAACTGACGAGCACGCGCGAGGCGTTCCGATTCTTTCGCGGCACGCCCGCGCTCGGCCTGCTTGACGTAGTCAGCCGCGTGTTGCCGGTCCTGACGCCGGCCGTGGTGTTCAGTGACCCCGCACCGCGTCTGCACCGTCCCTTGTCCCCGGAGGCCGGTCATGGACCTTGAGCTGCGGAACGTGACGCGGCGTTTCGGACGCGTTGCGGCGCTCGACGATCTTTCACTGGATGTCGCTGCTGGGAGCCGTGTCGCATTAATCGGGCCCAACGGCTCGGGCAAGTCGACGCTCACGCGCGTCCTGATGGGCATCATCGAGGCTGAGGGTTCGATTCGGCTGGATGGGCGAGATGCAGGGCGTAACCGAGCCGACCTGGCGCGCCGCCTGGCCTACGTGCCGCAGGTCGCGCCGCAATTCGGTGCCGGCGTGGCGGAAGTGATTCGCTCGATCGGGGCCATCCGGCGCCTGCCGGAAGGGCGGGTGGTCGAGCTGGCGCAGCGACTGGGCCTGGATGTCGGTGCGGTGGCGGGCAAGCCCTTTCGGGCACTGTCGGGCGGCATGAAGCAGAAGCTGCTGATAGCGTTGGCGCTGGCTCCCTCTTCGACGCTGCTGATCCTCGATGAGCCCACTGCCAGCCTTGATGCCGCGGCGCGGCAGGCTTTCTACGAACTGATCGGCGAGCTGGAGGGAAAGGTCACGGTGCTGCTCTGCTCGCACCGGCTGGAAGAGGTGCGGCATCTTGTGAACCACGTCGTGGGGCTGCATTCGGGGAAATTGGCCTTTGACGGGCCGGTCGGAGAGTATCTCGGGTCGCGCAGCCACGGTGTCATCGAGGTGTACCTGCGCGGACCCGCGCACGAACCCTGGCTGCGCGCCTGCGGCTTCCGTCCCGGGGCTGGTCGTGGCTGGGCGCGGACGGTGACGCACGACGAGAAGCTGACGCTGGTCAGGCAGCTGGCCAGCGTGCTGAAAGGCGATCTGGAAAACCTCGTCGTGCGAGACCTCGATCTGGTCGAGGACCCGGTTGGTGACGAGGGCAGCGGGGAGGGTATCGCGTGAGCCATAGACGCCGCAGGACGCTGTTGCCGGTCATCATTGTCGCCGGGGTCGCGGTGGCTGCGCTGGCAGGCTACATCCGTCGCTCCGAATCACTGCCACGAGGGCCTCAGGACGTTGTCTGGGACCACACCCAGTGCGCCGAATGCCGCATGTCGGTCAGCGAGAAGGCCTACGCCGCACAGATGCAGCTGGTCGATGGTCGTGTGCTTGACTTCGATGACGCCGGCTGCCTGTTCCGCTTCGCTGCGCAAAACGAAGTCGGCGTACACGCCATATACTACCGGCACCTGCGCGAGGACCTCTGGCTGCCCGAGGATCAGGCCGCCTTCGTGGAGTCAGGGCCCTCGCCAATGGGCTACGACCTGGGTGCTGTGGCTGTCAGCACGACAGGCGCCGAACCGGCGGCCCGGGTGCGCGCGACGTATGCGACCGGCGCGGCGGCAATGGGCGAGGAGGCGTCTCATGCGCATTGACCCGGTGCATGCGCTGGCGCTCGCGCGGTTGGACCTCGGCGACGTGCTGCGGTCCCGCTGGCTGGTCTTCTGCCTGTTGCTCTACGCCGCGTTGGCGGTGCTGTTTCTGCTGGTTGGACTGCGGGAATCCACCGTGCTCGGGTTCACCGGCATGGGGCGCGTGCTGCTGTCGATGAGCCACGCACTCGTGCTCCTGCTGCCTCTGCTGGCGCTGTCGGCCACGGCGCAGGTCGTCAATCGCGCCCAGGACGAGGGCGCACTGGAGCTGCTGTTCAGCCACCCGGTCACGCGCGACGAGTATTTTGCCGGCGTGACGCTGGTGCGCTTCGGCGTGCTGCTGGTGCCGTTCGTCGGGTTGATGGCGCTGGTGGCCGCCATCGGCTGGATCGCACTTGATAGCGTGCCGGCGTGGGGCTTCCTGGGACGTGGGCTGCTCGTCTGTTCGGCGCTCATCTGGGCGTACACGGGCTGTGGGCTGGCGGTCTCGACCTTCGTGCGCAACCAGGCCAAGGCGGTGATGCTCCTGCTGGGCATCTGGGTCGCGTCGGTGGCCTTGCTCGATTTCCTGCTGATCGGCGTGATGCTGCAATGGCGCCTCAACCCCCAGAGCATCTTCGTTCTGGCGGCGCTCAATCCGGTTGAGGCCAGCCGCCTGGCGCTGCTTTCGTCGGCAGAGCCGACACTCTCGGTGCTCGGGCCCGTCGGCTTCTATCTGACGCATCGGATCGGCTCTACGTCACTCTTGCTTCTCGGAGTCATTTGGCCGGCCGCGCTGGGGACCGCAGGCTGGTGGCTGGCACTCCGGCGCTTCCGGCGCCAGGACCTAACCTGAACGTGCCGCTGCGGCGCCTGCCGCAGCAAGGAAGGGAACGTCTGCATGAAACGGATGTTGAACAACTTCATGTCCGTCGCCTCCGGTCCGGTGCGCGCGCGCCAAAGGTGGCTGCTGGTGGCGCTGGTCATCCCACTTGCGCTCAGCTTCTTTTTCCCCCTGTGGCGCATCCGCATGGAGGCGCCGCAGTACCCGCGCGGCCTGCACATGGACATCTATGCCTATAAACTGGGCGGCGGGAACAACGGCCACGATGTCACGGAGTTGAATGCCCTGAACCACTACATCGGAATGCACCGGATCGAGCGCAGCACGGTGCCCGAACTGGGCTGGATCCCGTTTGCGTTCGGGGCCCTGGCGTTGCTCACGTTGCGCGTGGCGGTGCTTGGGCGTGTTCGCGACCTGGTGGATTTGAGCGTACTGATCTCGTATGTGACGCTGTTCTTCCTCGCGCGCTTCGTGCTGATGCTCTACCGGTACGGCCACGACCTGGATCCGACGGCGGCCCTGAAGATCAAGCCGTTCATGCCGGTGATCGTCGGCACCAAGCAGGTTGCCAACTTCACCACGCAGTCCTATCCTCTGGCCGGCACCGTACTGGTGGGCCTGTATGCGGCCGGCATCGTCTTCCTGACGGGCTGGCACTTCCTTCGTGGCGAACGCCCGCTCTCCGGCAGTGAGGCGGGTGCAGGGGATTGCTGAACGGCATGGTCAACCAGACGACGCGCTATGCCCTGCAGATCCTCGGCTACCTGGCCCGGAGCGATGCGTCGCTGGTCCCGCACGAGCAGATCGCGCGCGAGATCGGCATCCCTGCCAACTACCTCTCGAAGATCCTCAACCAGTTGCGCAAGAGCGGCATCGTCGAGTCACGCAAGGGCTGGGGCGGGGGCTCACGCCTGCTGCCGGATGCGGCCGGGCGCCCCCTGCTGGACATCGTGCGTGTATTCGAGGGCGACCGTCCGGCGGGCATTCCCGCCTGCATCTTCGGGCTGCCGGAATGCGGGGACACCAACCCCTGCCCGCTGCACGACCATTGGACGCTCATCCGGGACTCGTTCCAGACGCTGCTGTGCACGACGACGGTCGGCGACCTCAAGCGGCGCACGGTCGATGTGGCGCGGGAAGACCTGGGGCTGGGTGGTCCCGGCATCGGCAACTGAAGCTCCATCGGCCGGGGGATTTCACAACCTCGCTGCCGCCGCCCATGCTATATTCGGATAAGGACAGCAAAATAGTCGGTGATTCCACCCATGGAGGTCGCCATGTCCAGACAAACTACGCCCCCGCAACAGGTTGACTCTCGCTCAACGCTTGCCATCCTCTGCCTCCTCTGCCTCGTCTTCGTGCAGGTCGACGCACGCGCCCAACAGCACCCCGGCCCCGGCGAATGGGGCGACGCCCCGGAAGGCGCCCCCGCCTATCCCGCGCTCGGCGTTGCCGGCGGCTTCCCGACCTGCTTCGGCGGACCGGCCGGCTTCGTCTTTCACGCCAACATGGCGCCCGTGGCCTGGTTCGGTCTGTCGATGGATTCCGAACCGGACGGCAACGCCGGCTTCTGCCCGTCGCCGCCCTACGAGATGGACGAGTGCTGGGGCGCTGCCGACGGCGACGGCGGCCTGGTCAACACGTCCACGTTCACGATCTTCCAGAACAACATCCAGCAGTGCAGCAGCGGGCCGTACGATCCGGTGGCGCCGGCGTGCGCCGTTGTGCAGTGGGGCGCAGCCATCGACCTGATGGTGTCGAACCTCTCGGGCAACGTGGCGATGATCAACGTGCTCTTCGACTGGAACCATGATGGCCTGTGGAACGGACAGGTACTGTGTCCGGGCACGGGGCCGGTGCGCGAGCACGCCATCGCGAACCTGCCCGTGCCGGACGGCTACATCGGGTTCCTGTCTGGGTTGTCGCCGGGGCCGCTGGAAGTGGGGCCCAACGACGGTCCGGTCTGGGCGCGGTTCACGATCGGCGATCCCCTGCCCGTGCCGCCCGACTGGGACGGCAGCTTCATGTACGACACGGGCGAGACCGAGGACTACCTGCTGGCGATTGGACTGCCCGGCGGCGGCGGCGATGCCGGCGAGCTTGGCGATGCACCCGAGGACGAACTCGCCTACCCGAACGGCACGGTGGGTCACTTCCCGACGTGCATCGCCGGTGGTGCGATCGGTTATGTGTATCACCGCGCGCCGATCACGGCGTTCTTCGGGCCGCTGGTCGACCTCGAGGCCGAGGGCAACCACGACCTCTGCAACTTCAGCCTCCAGAACCACGACGAGTGCGACCAGGACGGCGACGCGGGCCTGATCGTGCCTCGCGCCTACGACCTGGTGAACGGCACGCTGAGCGCGTGTCCGCAGCAGGGTGGCGCGCCGTCACTGCCGGGCGCCTGCCAGCGGGTGACCTGGGGTGCGGACATCGACATCACCATCGACAATTCGGGCGGACCGGACATGCTGCTGCATGTGCTGGCCGACTGGGACCGCAGCGGCGACTGGGGTCAGACAGTGACCTGCGCGAGCGGGGATGTCGGTGGCGAGCAGATCGTCATCAACCAGGCCGTGCCGGCCGGGTTCAGTGGACCGGCCTCGCTGCTCGGGTTGCCATCGTTCCGCGCGTTGAGCAGCGATGGGCCCGTGTGGTTCCGCTTCACACTCAGCGATGCGGCCGTGTCTCCCGACTGGACCGGCGACGGCCAGTTCGGTGACGGCGAGACCGAGGACTACCTGCTCTTCGTCGGTGCGCCGACCAGTGTGCCCGCTGTCGGGGCCGGCCTTGGCCTGCGGCTGCTGCCTGCGCAGCCGAATCCGTTCAACCCGCGGACGACCATCCGTTGTGAACTCGAGATCGCAGGCGACTTGAGGGTGACCGTCCACGATGCCCGCGGGCGTCTCGTGCGCACGCTGGCTGTCGGCACGCGCGGTGTCGGTGCATACGACTTCGTCTGGGACGGGACGGATGATGGCGGCCGGCGTGTCGAGTCTGGCGTGTACCTCGTGCGCGCCGATGCCGGGCACGGAGCGACGACGCAGAAGGTCGCGCTCTTCAAGTGATCCGCTGTCGGGAGTGAAAGAGGCCGCCGCCCGTACGGGCGGCGGCCTATCGTTTGTCCACCACGGCGAGGTGCTGCTGCGGTGTTACCGGAACAGCACCTTCACCTGCGACCACGAGCTGCCCTCGGTGGCCACGACGTCGGACCAGTTGAAGGCCACCTCGCGGATCTCCAGGCGCGGGCTCGGGTTCAGCGACAGCACGACCAGGTCCACGCGCTTGACGTTCTCGACCACGGGGAAGGGATAGATCGCCGGCGCCGTCTGGCCGATCGGGCCGGTCAGCACCGGCGTGCTGCCCAGCGGCAGGTTCGCCGCGTCGAAGAAGTCGAGGCGGAAGTTGGCGATGCCTTCGGCGCTGACGTTGACGTCGTTCCAGAGCACGAAGTCGCCGAGCGCTTGCGCCGTCGCGAGCTCCAGGTGGATGGTGCCGATGATGCCCGGGTTGACGGCGAAACCGTTGTACCAGCCGGGAGCGGTCAGCAGGCCGTCGCAGATCTGGTCGATCGTGAAGCCGCCCTGGCTGGGGACCGTGGTCGTGGCCGTGATCTGGCCCGGGCCCATGATGGTGGCGTGGGCCGGGACACTCAGCAGCGCGGTGGCCAGCAGGGTGACGGGCAGCGAGACGCGGCGAAGGGCGTGGAAGCGAAGCATGGTGTGTTCATCCCCAAGGATTGGTTCTGTCGGCAACGTGTTTCAGGACAATCGATTACGGCGCTGCCGGCATCTGTCCCGATGAGAATCATCCAGTATATCAGAAAAGCCGACAGCAATGCAAGGATCTTCGGCGGTCGGCCCGGCGGGGCAAGGTTCACCTCGCCTGCCCGTGCCGCCGCGGTTAGGTTGGTCCAGTGAATAGTTCCGCCCGACGCCGGGTATGGCCGGCGCTGAACCCGAACCGGAATTCCGCGGAGGCACAATGAAGAAGTTCATCCCGCTCATCGTCATTCTCGGCGCGCTGGCGCTGACGATCCTGCCCCTGGTGGGGCAATACAACAAGGTCATCGGGCTGCAGGAAGGCGTCGACGGGCAGTGGGCCAATGTCGAGAACGTCTACCAGCGCCGCGCCGACCTGATTCCCAACCTGGTCGAGACGGTGAAGGGCTACGCCGAGCACGAGCGCGAGACGCTCGAGGCCGTGGTCACCGCACGCGCCAAGGCGACGCAGGTGCAGACCGAACTGACGCCCGAGGCGATGAACGATCCGGCGACGATGCAGAAGTTCCAGGCTGCGCAGGCTGAGCTGGGCTCGGCGCTGGGTCGCCTGATGGTGGTTGTCGAGAAGTACCCGGACCTGAAGGCGAACCAGGGCTTCCTTGACCTGCAGGCGCAGCTCGAGGGCACCGAGAATCGCATCACGGTCGAGCGCCGTCGCTTCAACGAGCTGGCGCAGGGCTACAACACGACCATCCGCCGCTTCCCGATGTCGATGATGGCCGGCATGTTCGGCTTCGACAAGAAGGGCTACTTCGAGGCGGCCGAGGGTGCGGAGAAGGCGCCGCAGGTGAAGTTCTAGTGCAGCACCGATTCGTCCTGGCGCTGGGTCTGCTGGCGCTGCTGGCCTTGCCGGCGGCGCCGGCGGCGGCCCAGCGTGCCGATGCGGACCTGCCGGCGGCGCCGTCGCAGCACTTCCTGGATGCGGTGGGGCTGGTCACGCCGGCAGAGGCGAAGCAGTTCGCCGATGCGCTCTACGCCTTCGAGCAACGCACGCAGATCCAGTTCGTGGTGGCGGTGCTGCCGGACCACGGCGGTGAACTGCAGGATTTCACGAGCCGGTTGTACGAGCACTGGCGGATCGGCCAGCGCGACACGCAGCGCGGCGTGCTGTTCGTCGTCTTCCCGGACCGGCGCGAGACCCGCATCGAGACGGGCTACGGCCTGGAAGAGACGTTGCCCGACGTGGTGGCCAGCCGCATCCTGCGCAACATGGTCGACGTGCCGCGCGAACCGGCGGCCGGGCGCCTGGCCTTCGTGGTGCGCTCGGTGGTCGCTGCCATAGCGCCCGACGACCCGCTGGCGGCCGGCGGCGGCGCCGCGGCCACGCGTGAAGGCGACAAGCGATCGCGCGGCTTCCCGTTGCCGCTGTTCTTCCTGCTCTTCATCCTGCTGCCGATCATCCTCGGCGGCCGGCGGCGCTCGAGCATGCTCGGGCCGCTGATCATCGGTTCGATGCTCGGCGGCGGCGGACGTGGCGGCGGCGGTGGCGGCTGGGGTGGTGGCGGTGGCGGCGGCGGATTTTCCGGCGGCGGCGGCTTCTCGGGCGGCGGCGGCGCGAGCGGAGGTTGGTAGCCATGCCCAATCGAAATGACGTGCCCCGCAAGTTCTTCAGCACGGATGAGCAGTTGCGCCTGCGCGACGCGATTGCCGCGGCGGAGAAGCGCACGAGCGGCGAGATCCGCCTGCACCTCGAGCGCGATGTGCCGACAAAGGCGCCCGCGAACGGCGATGCCTACCTGCGCGCCCGCGAGGTCTTCGCCGGCCTGAAGATGCACGAGACGGCCGACCGCAACGGCGTGCTCGTCTACCTGGCCACACGGACGCGGAAGTTCGCCGTGCTCGGCGACGAGAAGCTGCACGAGCGGGTGGGCGAGGCGTTCTGGAACGACATCCGCGACCTGATGGCGGCCCACTTCCGCGAGGATCGCTTTGTGGAGGGACTGGCCGAGGGCATCGCGCTGGTCGGCGAGCGGCTGCGGGAACACTTCCCGCACCGTGAAGACGACGTTAACGAGCTCTCGGACGAGATCTCGTACTAGGTTGTGGCCGGCGTGGACTTGCGCCGGCGCAAGTGGAAGAGGAAGAAGGCCGCGCGGGTCGAACCGGCGCGGCCTTCTTCGTTCCGGAGCTACAGCGCTGCGCTCAGTGCACCCGCTTGTACACCGCTTCCATCGCCTTGCTCTCCTGGCCGCCCATCGACTGCCACATCGTGAACTTCACGGTGTCCTTGTCCACGTAGACCGTCTCGGAGCGCGAGGGGATCTCCATCGGGCCCATGGTCATGGTGCCCTGGTGCTTGACGACCTTGCCGTCGGCCGAGGCGGTGCCGTGCGCGAGGTAGTAGCCGGTGCCCATCGAGTCGAGCCACATGCTGAAGTACTGCTGCTTGCCGTTGTCGTAGCCGTCGAGGCTCAGGCCTTCGTAGGGCTGGCCCATATAGGTGTTCTTGTAGCGGCCCATGAGGTAGCGGCCGCCGAGCACCATCTCGCCCTCGTAGGTACCCTCGGACGTCTGGGCACCCTCCATGTACATGGTGATGGTCGCGGTCCACTTGCCTTCCATGCGCGCCAGGTCCTTGTGAGGCGCGCCCGGGGTCATCAGCTCATCATCATCTCTTCCATGGCCTTCGGGTCCATCTGGCCTTCCTGGGCGAAGGCGGGCGCGGCGAAGGCCAGAAGCGACAGGGCGAACACGGCGAACAGCGTAAGCTTGCGCATGGCGGGGTCCTTTCCGGGTGATGGCAAGGGCGGGCGGGCGATGAGCCGCGCCGGGGGAGTCTGGCGGACAGGCTACCGATGGCGGGCCGGGGCGGCAAGTGGAGGCCGGGC
This sequence comes from bacterium, assembly GCA_016703265.1. Classification (NCBI taxonomy): domain Bacteria; species bacterium. The sequence continues at coordinate 665,133 of JADJCK010000003.1, read as the reverse complement.
GGGCGGCCTCAAGCCGGTGATCCGAACAGCCGTCGCCATCCCGGTTGGCGCCCGGCAGCGACATCGTGGTCCACGCGGAGCACGCCGCCCGCCGGATCGAGGAGGCAGTAGCCGCGCCAGCTCTCGGGCAGCCCGATGTACCGGGTGCCGCGCTTCTCCATCTCGTGCCAGCGATGGTGATGGCCGAAGAACCACAGCGGCGGCCTGAGGCGGGCAGCAATGCGCTCGAAGCCGGGCACACCCGGCGGGCCCAGGTGCTCGAAGCCGACGGCGCCCGGGACGCCGATGCCGCAGGGGCAGTCATGGCTGACGACGAAGTCGACCGCCCCCGGTTCCAGCGCCAGGCAGGCATCGATATCGTGGTCGGTGATCTCGCAGCCGCGCGGCGTGGACCAGGAGTCCATGTAGCGGGCTCCGCCCAGGCACAGGACGCGCCGGCCGTCGACGGCCTGGACGGTGCTGCGGGGCAGGTAGGTCAGCACATCGGCATAGGAATCGACGAGGGAGTCGAAGGCCCGGAAGTCCTCGTGATTGCCCTCGATGAAGCTGACGGGAGTGCTGAAGCGGCTGCACTGGCTGCGGAAGTGACGCTTCAGTTCGGGCGCGAACAATCCCAGGTCGCCCGCCACGACGACCCGTGAAACGTGCTGGCCCAGGTCCACGCAGGCGTGCTCGATCTGCGCGGCGATCACTGGGAATCGGCTGTGCACATCGCCCAGAAGCAGCAGTTGACCGGTGTCGGCGGCTTCCATGCGCGTCAGGCTCCCGCGAAGTCATGGCCCACGGATGACTGCAGCGCACGGATGTGCGCCAGCACGCGCTTCAGTTCCTTCTGCGTCTCGGCCGGAAGGGCTGTGGGCTCCAGGCGGTTGTCGGGCTGGGCGTGGGCCAGGAGGCGCTCGGCCTGGTGGCGCAACCGCAGGTCCTGCAGGAAGCGGAAGGCCTCGATGGTCGTCTCGGCCGTCCGGGGGTTGAGCGCTCCGCGCGCGGCCAGGGCCTCGAGACGCGGCACGGTGCCCACTTCCGCCACGCCGTGCTGCAGGGCGCGCAGGCGTGCAATGTCGACGATCTGGGCGAGCACACCCTTGATATCGAAGGTGGCGCGCACCCCGTCCAGTGTTTCCACGGTGAACGTGCCGAACGCCGAGAGCGGCGGTTCGTACTGCAGGATGCTGTGGGCCAGCAGGTGGCAGAAGCGCGGCTCGCCGGCGATCTCCGCCTGCAGGTGGGCGCGAAGACCGAGGATCAGGTCGTCATCGCCGTCGAGGCCGCGGAAATCGAAGAAGACCTTCGTCTGCAGCAGGTCGTGCGGCTCCAGGGCGTGGATCCAGCCGGAGAACGTCTCGCGCCACGACGCGGGTGTCCGGCAGCACTCGGGCCGGTCGGCCATGATGCCGCCGAGACAGAGCGGATACCCGGCCGCCGCGAGGATCTCCGCCGTGCGCCGCCCAAGCTGCAGGAAATATTCCGGCGCCCCGGGAACGTCGGCGTGGATGATGGCGTGGTCCTGGTCGGCCAGGAAATTCACCTCGGCGCGGCCGAGGCTGCCCAGCAGGAGGAAGGCGAACGGACCCGGCGCCGGTCCGAGGGGCGGTTGCGGCCAGTGCGAGGCGCGTGCGCACGACGACGTCGGCGGTCGTCGAGAGCAGGCGGGGGACCTACGCCGTCGACGTGCCGGGGGTCACCATCAGGCCGGCCATGACCGCGAAGCGGTGGTTGGCTGCCACGAGGTCGTCGACGGTTTCGGCGGTCGTCAGGTCGCGTTCGCGGTACTGCGGTGCGCGGGTGGCCACGGCCATGAAGCCGACCTTGCCCTGCACGACGATGCGCGACAGCGACAGGCTCACCTTCAGCGTACTGCCGTCGCGGCGCTGGAGCTCGGCCTCGTAGGGCGCCGGGACCGCGGCGCCTTCCGTGACGTCCTGCCACAGGCGACGACCGGCGGCACGCTCGGCCGCCGTCGGCCGGATGATGTTCGCGATGTCCAGACCGGGAAACTCGGCTGCCGTGTAGCCGAGCAGTCGCAGCAGGCTCGTGTTGGCGAACAGGCCCTCACCCTCGATCACCATGAGGATGGACTCGCCTGCCGACTCGACCAGTGAGCGGTGCTTCTCCTCGGAGGCGTGCAGGGCGGCGGCCATCCGCTGGCGACCGCGCTCGGCCTGGAAGCTGGCGCGCAGGAGCACGAACATCAGCGCCGAGACGGCGACCAGGATCGCCAGCGAGACGGCCTGCATGCGCTCGGTCAGGGCGGCGCGTTCGGCGGCCACATCCTCGATGTAGACGCCGGTGCCGATGATCCAGCCCCAGGGACTGAAGCCCTTCACGTAGGAGAGCTTCGGCACGATGCGCCCGCTGTCGTCCTTCCACTGCCAGCGGTAGGCCACGTAGCCGGCGCCCTGCTTCTCGACAACCTGCGCCATCTCGACGAAGAGACGCTTGCCGAGCGGATCCTTGAACTCGCGCAGGTCGGTGCCCTCGAGGTCGGGGCGGTAGGGGTGGACGATCATGCGCGGCCCGGAGTCGATGATCCAGAAGTAGTCCTTGCTCTCCTGCCCGTAGTGCAGGCCGCGGACCTGCGACACCGCGGCGGCCTGCGCCTCTTCGCGCGTGATCCGCCCGGCCCGTTCGTCCGCTTCGCAGCGCGCCAGGATGTTCCAGGCCGATTCGGTCAACTCACGGATCATCAAGCGTTTCTGATCCATGATGACCCGGTCGAAGGCCGGCAGGATATAGACGAAGACCACCCCGGTGAACAGGGCGATCGCCAGCAGGGCGGGCAGGACGGTTCGCAGGACGAGGCGCTTCATCCGGTCTCTTCCGGCGGAGGGTTGCCGGGGCAGTCTACGGCACAAACGGGGCTGGAGACAACATTTGTTAATGTTTAAACAGCATGCTAGGATCTCCGCGCCCGATCGTGTTCCCGCCCGCAGCCGGGGCGCGTGTTTCATCCCCCAGAGACTCCGACCGGAGGCCACCATGCTGCACGAGCCCGCGCCGGATGCCGGACCCGATCCCGCCAGTGCCTACAAGACACGCCTGGGATTGTGGATGTTCCTGTTCTACTCGCTCCTTTATATCGGCTTCGTCTGGATCAATGTCGCCACCGCAGGCAAGGTCATGCAGAAGATCGTCCTGGCCGGGCTGAACCTGGCTGTCGTCTACGGCATGGGCCTGATCATCGTCGCCCTGGTGATGGCGCTCATCTACAACCACCTGTGCACCAGGCGTGAACACGAACTGGCAGCAAAGCGCCGGGAGGTGCGCAAATGAACCTCCATGGGACGCCGCTTTCCATCATGGTGTTCTCCCTGTTCGTGGTGGCTGTGCTCTTCCTCAGCTACTTCTTCGCGCGCAAGGCGAAGTCGGCGGCCGGCTACTATGCCGCCGGCGGCCAGATCCACTGGGCCGTGAACGGCATCAGCTTCGCGGGCGACTACCTGTCGGCCGCGTCGTTCCTCGGCATCTGCGGCATGATCGCCACCCTCGGCTACGACGGGTTCCTGTACTCCATCGGCTACCTGGCGGGCTGGGTCGTGGCGCTGTTCGTCGTGGCCGAGCCGATGAAGCGCCTCGGCAAGTTCACCTTCACCGATGCCGTCGACGCCAAGTACGACAGCCGGGGCATCAAGCTGGCGGCTGCCATCTCCACGCTCGTCGTGTCGATCTGCTACCTGATCCCGCAGATGAACGGCGCCGGTTCGCTGGTGGAGCCGCTGTTGGGACTGCCGCACTGGGCGGGCGTGATCATCGTCGGCAGCATTGTGATCATGATCGTCGCCACGGCCGGCATGGCCTCGACGACCTATGTGCAGTTCCTCAAGGGCGGACTGCTGCTGATCTTCTCGACCATCATGGTCGGCTACCTGCTGACCCGCGGCCTGGGCACCGATCCGGCCAGCCTGAATGACGCTGCCGGCCGCAAGCTGCTGTTCATCCCGCAGCAGACCACCGAGGCGCAGCTGAACGCCGAAGGCCGCCAGCTGGTCCACACCGCCGGCGAGTTCCTCAAGTTCAGCCAGGGCGATGAGACATCCTGGTGGCGGCGTGACAAGGACGGGGCCCTCTGGCAGGCGCAGTGGGTCGCCGGCGACCAGGTCAACGGCGTGGTCGGCGGGCTGCTGCGCCCGGTGGGGCGCATCACGGCCATCGGCGGGCTCGACGCCGAGGCGGCCGCGCGCGGAACCGGTCCCGTTTCGCCGGTCGGCTTCCTGGCAACGCTCACGCACGCGGACACCCGCATCGAACAGTGGCACTCGGCAAAGGTCACCGATGAATCGGGCAAGCGCGTCACGGTGCACTACCCGAAGCAGGTGAGCGGCACGGACGAGATGAAGCCGGGCGTGAAGTTCAAGGTCGATACCCTGTGGAACAAGCTCAACTTCGTCTCGCTGATGATGGCGCTGTTCTTCGGCACGGCAGCCCTGCCGCACATCCTCATCCGCTACTACACCGTGCCCAGCCCGGCCTGTGCGCGGAAGTCGACCATCGTGGCCATCGCCGCGATCGGCTTCTTCTACGTGCTGACCCTGTTCATGGGCCTGGGCGCGGCCACGAACGGCACGGTGAATCCCGCCGACAGCAACATGTCGGCGCCCTTACTGGCGATGTCGTTCGGGAAGGTCCTGTTCGCGGTCATCTCGGCCATCGCGTTTGCGACCGTGCTGGGCACCGTGGCCGGCCTGATCGTGGCGGCCTCGGGAGCGGTCGCGCACGACCTGATGGATCGCTACGGACAGATGAATCTCACGGAAGAGAAGAAGGTGAAGGCGGGCAAGATCGCCGCGGTCGGCGTCGGCATCATCGCCATCATCCTCGGCATCCTCTTCCGCGGCGTGAACGTCAGCTTCCTGGTCGGGTGGGCGTTCGCCGTGGCGGCTTCGGCCAACCTGCCGGCCATCGTCATGCTGCTGTTCTGGAAGCGGACGACGGCTGCGGGCATTGTCGCCTCGATTTCGGTGGGTATCGTCTCGGCGCTCGGCATCATCCTGACCGGGCCGGAGATGTTCGCCGGGCCGTACGGACTGACGGCGGCTGACGCGTGGCACAAGCTGGGGCAGCCAGGCATCGTCTCGATCCCGCTCAGCTTCCTGGCCCTGGTGGTCGTGTCGCTGATGACGCAGAAGAGGGCGGTGCGGACCGCCTGAGGTCGCTGGCCTTGTCCTGACGGATACGGAAGGGGGCGGTAGGCCCCCTTCCGCCGTCAGGCGATCATCAGGCGGGCGTCTCCAGGAGCTTCTTCGCGTGCGCCACCGCATCGCTGAACGTGGAGAACATGTTGTCCAGGCCGATGTGCTGGACGGCCCCGGCACGGGTCATGGCCGCCAGCGGCTGGGCGTGCACGCCGGCCAGCAGCAGCGTGGTGCCCTGCTGGTGCAGCCGGTTCTTCACGTCTTCCAGCGCGTGCAGGCCCGTGGCGTCGATGGCCATCACGTGGCGCATGCGGAGGATGACCACGCGGGGACGCCGGCGGTCCGACTGCAGCGTCTCGGTGAAGGAACGGGCGGCGCCGAAGCAGAAGGTGCCGTTGATCTCGAAGACGGCCACCTCGGCCGGCAGTTCGACCGGGCCGACCGGGTCGCCGGGTGCCGATTCGTACTCGAGCGCGTCGCGCACGGCGCGCACCTGCGTGACTTCGGCCATGCGCAGCATCAGCAGCACCGACGAGAGCACCATGCCCACCTGGATCGCGACGTTGAGGTCGACGACTACCGTGAGCACGAACGTCGACAGCAGCACCAGCACGTCGCCGCGCGGCGAGCGCAGCAACTGCCGGAAGACGCGCCATTCGCTCATGTTGTAGGCCACCACGAGCAGGATGCCCGCCAGCGTGGCCAATGGGATGTAGGCGGCCCACTTGCCGGCCACCATCAGGATGAGCAGCAGCGTCAGCGAATGCACGATGCCGGCCACCGGCGAGCGGCCGCCGTTCTTCACGTTGGTGGCGGTGCGGGCGATGGCGCCGGTCGCCGGGATGCCGCCGAAGAACGGCACCACCAGGTTGGCGATGCCCTGGCCCATCAGCTCGGCGTTGGCGCGGTGGCGACCGCCGATCATGCCGTCGGCCACCATCGCGCTGAGCAGCGACTCGATGGCGCCCAGCAGCGCGATCGACAGCGCCGGCGAGAACAGGGCGCCGATCTGCGAGAAATCGAAGCGCGGGAGCGAGGGCCTGGGCAGGCCGGTCGGCACGTCGCCGAAGCGGCTGCCGATGGTGTCGACCTGCAGGTTGAAGACCTGTACGACGATGGTCGTCAGCAGGAGCGCCACCAGCGGTCCGGGCAGCCGGCGCGAGATGCGCGACCATTGCTGCGTGATGAGCACCGAGCCGAGGCAGATCGCCGCCGCCGTGAGGTTCGTCTGCGGCAGGCTCCTTATATAGTAGAGACAGCGCGGCCAGAAGTGCGACGGCGCCTCGCCCGCCGGCAGGCCCAGCCCGTCGCCGATCTGCCCCATCGCGATGATGATCGCGATGCCGCTGGTGAACCCAATGATGACCGGGTAGGGGATGAACTTGATGACGTTGCCCAGGCGCGCGAACGACATCGCCACCAGCAGTGCGCCGGCCATGATCGTGGCGACGGCCAGCCCCGGGTAGCCGAACTTGGCGACGATGCCCGCGACGATGACGACGAAGGCGCCGGTCGGCCCGCCGATCTGCACGCGGCTGCCGCCGAGCGCCGAGATGATGAAGCCGGCGACGATGGCCGTGAACAGTCCCTGCTCGGGCCGCACGCCCGAGGCGATGCCGAACGCGATGCTCAGCGGGAGGGCGACGATGCCGACCACGAGGCCGGCCAGGACATCGCGGGTCAGGTCCTGGCGGGTGTAGCCGTCGCGAAACGTGGTGACGAGCTTGGGGGTCAGGTCAGGCGAAAGCCATTTCATGCCGATGGTCCCGGGTTCAGCCCTGGCCCGGGGGCATCCATGTCTCCGGGAAGCAGGGGCGTGAGGTGTCCGGGCGACGGGGCGCCATGTGGGGGCGTGCCGGGGCCGGGGATTTGCAAGCGCAACATATGACGCGCCTTAATCGATTGGCAAGATCTCAAACCGGAAGACCCCGATTTTGTCGGGGCCCCCGGCCGGCACGCGATCAGCAGCCGTTCCGCGTCGGTTGCCGCCCCTGGAGGTCGACCACCGCCTTGAATCCCCCGAATGCCATGCGTGACGTGTCGAAGGGCATCACCCCGTCCTTCATCATGGACTCCAGGCGCGGGTCGGCCATGACCTTCTTGTTCACGCGATCGCGCTGGGCGGGCGACTTGTAGGTGATGTACGAGAAGAAGACCACCTCGCCGCGCTTGAGCTTGACCGCCTTCTTGAAGATGGCGCCCATCGGCGAATCGAGGTCGTCGGCCATGCACTCGCGAAATTCCAATGCGCCGTGCTCGAGCCAGACCTTGCCGGCCTTGCGCGCGAGGGTGCGGTATTCGTCAACCTTCTTCAGGGGAATCGGCAGGAGGAAACCATCGACGTAGGGCATGTCGGTCCTTTCGTCCTTGAAAACGGAAGGTCGGGGAGGCGCCCGGCCTCCACAGGGTGCTCACTATATAATAGTGTGGGTCCGCCATCGCAGGCACCGCTTGCCCAGTGGGTGGGGGCGTGGTTGGATGGCCGGCAGCCGCATTCCCGGACCGAAGCATGTCCGCAACCCCGGAGTGACCCCGGCCCTTGGATCCGAAGCACGCAGCCAGCCGTTTCCGCACGGTGTCGCCGCTCCTGGTCGCGCTGGCGGCTTTGGCCGTCTTTGTAATGACGTTGCAGCGCACGCTGCCGGCCGGCGACAGCGGCGAACTGATCGCCGTGGCCTGGAACGGCGGTGTGGCCCATCCGCCCGGGTATCCCCTGTACTCGCTGCTGGCCGGCGCCTGGGTGCGGGTCTTCGCGTTCGGCGAGCCGGCCCTGCGGTTGGCCGTCTTCTCGGCGGTGTGCCTGGCGGCGGCGGCCGGCCTGCTGGCGGCGGCGCTGCGAAAGCTGGGGGCGTCGGCGTGGGCGGCGGGCGGGGCGGCGCTCGCGTGGGCCTTCTGCGCGCCGGCCTGGAAGATGGCGCTGGTGGCCGAGGTCTTCGCGCTGAACAGCCTGCTTGCGGCGGGACTGTGGTTCGCGCTGGCGGCGCTGCTCGCTGCGCGCACCTCAAGCGAGCATCGCCGCGCGCTGGCCGCGCTGGCGGGGCTGACGGTGCTGGGTCTGTCGCACCACCACACGCTGTTCATCCTGTCGCTGCCGGTCGATGCGGTTGCCTTGGTCGTCTGGTGGCGGCGCGGCCGGCCTGGTGCGGGATCACGCCTTGTGCTCGCAGTAGCGGCGTCGGCCATCGCCTGCCTGCTGCCGCTGCTGCTGCTGATGATCCCGCGCCACGGGGCCCTGCCCGTGTGGGGCGAGACGAGCACCTGGCCCGGGCTGTGGCATCACATGCTGCGGCGCGACTACGGCACGTTCTCGCTGGAGCCGGCGGGCAGCGGTGCTGCCGCGCCGCCTGATCACGTGCTGCTGTGGCTGTCCGCGATGCCGCGCGCGTCCGGATACGTGGGTGCGGTGGTGGCGGTGGCCGGCCTGGCCGTGCTGGCGCGCCGGCGTTCAGGGTGGCCGCTGCTGGCCGTGGTCGTGGGCGCCCTGGGCCTGCAGGCACTGTTCTTCACGCGTGTCGGCTTCGCACTGGAGCCGGCGCACCTGCGCGGCGTCGTCGAGCGGTTCCAGATCCTGCCGGCGATGGTCGTGGCGGTGGCGACGGCATTCGCGATCGGGTCGGTCGGCGCGCCGCGGGCGAATCGGCGCGGCCTGTCCCGGGTGATGGCCCCGGTTCTCGCCGCGCTGGTGGTGGCCGCGCCGCTGCTGCTGCACTGGCGTGCCGTGGACCAGCACGCCAACACCTTCCACGCCGACTTCGTGCACAACCTGCTGGCCGGCGCGCCCGACGGCGCCGCGCTGTTCGTGCGCGGCGACCTCGAGCACAACGGGCTGGCCTACGCCACGGGCGTGCGCGGCCGGCGACCGGACCTGGCCTGGGCCGACCAGGAGCTGTTGACCTATCCGTGGTATGTGCGCCGTCTGCGGGCGCGCGAGCCGGGTCTGCTGCCGCCGCTGGCAACGGGCGGCGAAGGCGATCGCTATTCGGGCCTGCCGGCGTCGCAGAACATCCACTGGCTCGGGCACCTGGCGGGCGTGCGCCCCGTGGCGTTCACCGATTTCAAGGAAGACAGCTACGCCGGCGCGTACACGCCGGTCCCGCGGGGACTGGTGCTGGTGATGCATCCGCGGGGCGAAGTGCCGCCGCTGGTCGCGCAGGCTCGCGACGCGGCCAAACTGCTGGCAACCATGCGCCTCGACTCGTGGTTCCAATCGCAGGATCCGTGGAGCTTCGAGATCGCCGGCCGGCAGCGCATCGTCGACTACGTCATCACCACCGCCACGCTGTTCCAGCAACCGGAGGCCGCGGTGGTGCGCGCGGCCGACCATCCGGGTCTGGACGTGCTGCGCGGCTGGCTGGCGCGTTATCGCGCCGAGGCGGCGCCGGGCGACCCGCGCCTGCACTATGCGAGCGGCTTCCTGCACCTGATCCATCCCGACTTCCGTGACCTCGAGGCCGCCGCGGCCGACCTCGCCCGCCTGCAGGAGCACGCCGCCGGCGATGCCGCCGCCGCCCGCGCCGCGGAGCTGCTGGCCGCCGGGCTCGCCCAGGCCCGCGATTCAGGTGGAAATTGATCCCCATTTGCGGCTACAATCATCGATCGCCGGGATGACCAGCCACATTCCGGTTCTCGCCACCTCAGCCCCTCAGGGGGATGCCATGCGCCTTTACTCCCTTGTCATCATTGCCGTTGTGGCATTGGCGGCCGGCGGTGCCCTCGCGGCCGACGCCGTCTTCGATGTTGTCTCCGAAGCGGCCGTGACCGCGCCGCCGTACCCGACCCCGCCCATCGAGATGCGGCTGGGTGGTCCGCGCCACGGTACCGTCATCACCATCCACGGGCTGAACTTCCGCTCCCTGTCCGCCGGTTCGGGCGGCGGTGGCGGCGGTGGTGCAGGCGGTGAACCGCTGCCCGTCTCGTGCGTGGCGCGTCCGGGCGGCGAAGGCTGGGCGGACGAGGCCTTCTTCGACATCACCTACGTGAGCGCGGTGGGCGGCCCCGATTTCGCGATCGACAGCTTCTTCGACATCTTCACGGACTACCGCGCACCCGACGGGTCGCCGTGTCCGCTGGCGCCGATCAACGAGGGCTTCGCGGCCGACGACTGGCGCCGCTACTTCGACCTGTCTTTCACCGATACGACCTTCGATCTGGCCTACCAGGTGCAGTTCAATCCGCGCGAGTACACCATCGTTCGCGCGCACGGTGAGGCCGCGCCCGGCCTGCGCATCTTCGGGGCCACCGTGCAGCAGCCGCTGCAGAACTGCGCCAGCGGCTGCGAAGCCCGCTTCGCGCTGAGGATCGACATCCACGCCGATGATCCGTCCGGTTGCTGCCCGATCACGCGGCCGGTGCTGATCATGCGCGAGATTGCGCAGTCGAACGAGTCGCCGGTGGCCGGCGAAGAGCAGAGTTGGGGCGCCGTGAAGGCGTTGTTCCGCTAGTCATGCCAGATGGACCCGAAATGGAGGCGACATGAACGCGACATCCCTGATGAAAAGCCGGGCGATCACGCTGGCTGCCCTGTTGCTGCTGGCCGCTGCGCCGGCCCTGGCCGTCGACGCGGACCTCGACGGTGTCGACGACGCCGTCGACAACTGCCCCGGCGTGTACAACCCCGACCAGATGGACAGCGATGCCGACATGATCGGCGACATGTGTGATCCCGACGGCGACCCGGATACGGACGGCCTGCCGACGAACCTCGACAATTGCCCGTTCGTGTCGAACCCGTTCCAGAACGACCTGGACATGGACGGCGTGGGTGACACCTGCGACAATTGCCCGACCATCGTAAACATGGACCAGGCGGACGCGGACAACGACGGTGTCGGCGACGCATGCGAGACCGTGGCGACGACCAGCACCCGCTGGGGTGCACTGAAGGCCTGGTACCGGTAGAAGCCGCCGAATGCCGGGCGCTGCGGGACAGGGAGGTCTCGGTGCCATGATGATGCTGAGTTCACGACCCCGACTGATCACCGTGGCCGCCGCGTGCCTGCTGGCGCTGGCGGCCACGACCGTTTTCCTGCGCGCGGAGGCCGACGCTGCCGCAACCGAGCGCGCCGTCGTCTTCCGCACGCGCACGATGGGTGCCTGGGCCTCGCTCACGCTGGTGACGGCCGACTCCGCCGCCGTGGCCGACCTCGCCCGCACCTCGCTGCTCTCCCTGCACCACACCGATTCGCTGATGACCAACTGGACCACCACCAGCGAAGTGGCGCGCATCAACAGCACGGCCGGCGCCGGCGCCACCGTCGTCGAGCCCGAAGTCGCGGCGGTGCTGGCGCTCGCGGGTGACGTCACGGCCGCCAGCGGCGGCGCCTTCGACATCACCGTGGAGCCTCTCGTCCGCCTGTGGGGCTTCATCGGCGGCACGCCGCATGTGCCCGAAGCGGCAGCGCTCGCTGCCGCGCGCGGCCTGGTCGGCTGGAACCGTGTGTCGTTCGAGTCCGCGAGTGGTCGTCTCGGGCTGCCTGACCCGGGCATGCGCATCGACCTCGGCGGCATCGCCAAGGGCTACGGTGTCGACCGCGTGGCGGCGCTGCTGCACCGCGCGGGCGTCACCGACGCGCTGGTCGACCTGACGGGCAACATGGCGGCGATCGGCACCGCGCCCGGCCGCGCGCCCGGCCAGGAGGGCTGGGTGATCGGCATCCGCGACCCGCGCGACCGCGGCCCCTACCTGGCGACCATCCGGCTGCGCGATCGCTGCGTTTCCACCTCCGGCGACTACGTGCAGTTCGTGAGCGAGGGCGGTCGCCGCTTCGGTCACATCCTCGACCCGCGCACGGGCTGGCCCGCGCACGGATTGTCGTCGGCGACGGTCGTGGCGACGCAGGCCGCGACGGCCGACGCCTGGTCGACCGCGCTCTTCGTGCTCGGCCCCGTGGAGGCCCGCCGCGTGGCCGCCGCCCGCGAAGACATCGCCGCCGTGCTGCTCGAGCCGGTGCCCGGCGACCGCGACACGCTGTGGGTCGAGTCGTCGCTGCTGCCGCTGGTGACGGTGGCGCCCGCGTTTGCCGACAGCCTCATCCTCCGTTCCTTCTGACCGGGCTGTTCCCGGAATTCCGCTCCTTCATCCGCCCAGCGCGCCGTGCAGCAGGCTTTCGGGCCGGCTGGCCTCGGCACGCTCATTGCAGAGTGTGTCTGGCCTGATTCGTAACATGTTGTGATTGAGTCTCTTGGGGTGGCATGGGCCACAGGACGCCGCGATGGGGCAGCCGTGGGCCCGTGCGGGGCGCCTGAACGAAAGCTCAATAGAAGGCAAAAAGCATCCGATATATGGGCGCGGCGCCAGTGGGCGCGCAGCGGATACCGGGATGGAGGCGGCATGCATCTGGCGCTTCGGGACAACCCAACGGTCGCGTGGACGCGGGTCCGATGGCGCGGCGCGCGATGCGCGTTGCCGATCGGGTTGGTGCTGGCTGCCGGCTGCCACACGGCAAACCCGGTGACGCCGCCGCCGCCGGGCGGCGGCACGGCCTACATCTACGACGAAGCCGTGTTTGCCGCGAGCGTGGCGCCGGTCTTCACATCGCGTGGATGCGACACCCTCGATTGCCATGGCGGCGGCATCCGCGGCACGTTTGCCCTCTCGCCGGCCGGCGACAAGAACTTCGCCTTCGACTTCGAACAGGCGGTACTGCAGGCCAACGGCGACGATCCGGCTGCGAGTCCGCTGCTGCTCAAGCCGCTGGCCGTCACGGCCGGCGGCACGGCGCACGCCGGCCATGGCGACGGCGGCATCTTCGATTCCACCGCCGATCCCGACTACCAGGTCATCCTCGCCTGGGTCTCCGCGGGGGTGCGCGAATGATCCGCCGCACGCTCATCTCCGCTGTCGCCTGCTCGCTGCTGCTGGGTGCCGTGCCTGAAGTGCGCGCGCAGGCGCCGACGGCCGAGACGGAACTGCAGTGGCTGGTGCCCGAGATGAAGGGCGCCGGGCTGCGCGTCAGCCCGGGTCCGCGCCAGTTCCTGCGCGCCTTCGCCTTCAGCCCGGGCATCGGCCGGCTGGGCGACGAGGACCTGTTCGCGTTGCGCCTGGCCTACAACCCGAATCCGTGGCTGGCGTGGGAAGTGGCCCTTGGCCACAACCCCACCTCCTCGCTGCAGGCCCTGCTCCACACCTTCAACGCCGTCGTGCGCAAACCACTGCCCTGGCGCGTGCAGCCGTACCTCACTGCCGGCTACGGCATGATGACGGTGTACCCGGGTCGGGCCATCGAGGCCGATCCTGTGACCAAGAACGCCGTGACGTACGGCGGCGGGCTCGAGATCTACCTGCGCAACGACGTTGCGCTGCGCGGCGAGATGCGCGCAGCCACCGTGTTCGGCCAGGAGGCCGGACGCGAAGGCACCGCAACCTACACCTATCGCGAGTACACGGCCGGCATCGTGTTCTACAGGAAGCTGGGCAGCTGAACGGGAAGCGGCCGCGTGCGGCCCCAACCCTTGTGCGACCGGACACCGTCAGGGAGTGCAACATGAACCGCAACCTGCGAATCAACAGGACCCGGAAGGGTCGCCGGACACGGGCGGTCATCGCCCTGGCGGCACTGGCGACGACGGCGGCCGTGCTGACGACCGGCGGCTGCCGTCGCAACGCGCCGGATGACGTCATCGTGCAGGCAGAGACCACGCACGCGCTGGTATTCGTCAAGACCGACGGCGAGGAGACGCTCAACCGCAGCTGGGCGAGCGGTAACCTCTACAAGCTGGCGCCCATCTCGCCCGACGGCGTCGTGACGCCACTGACCTCGTTCACCGGCGCCAGCATCAGCGACCCCTGCGTGTCGTTCGACGGCAAGAAGATCCTCTTCTCGATGCGGGCGCCCGGCCAGGGTCAGCGCAACATCTGGGAGATCGGCGGCGACGGCACCGGGCTGCGCCAGGTGACCAGCGGCGGCGGCCACGACTTCGACCCGCTGTATCTGCCCGACGGCTCGATCATGTTCACCAGCAGCCGGGCCGGATTCATGGACGAGTACAACCACTCGCCGTCCGAGAACCTCTACACCTGCAATGCCGACGGCAGCGGACTCAAGCAGGTCAGCTTCAACATGAGCGACGACTTCGATCCGACGCTCATGCCGGACGGCCGCGTGGTCTACACGCGCTGGGAGCACTTCGGGACGTTCAACCGCTTCCCGCTGTTCTTCTGCGGCCAGGACGGCACGCGGCCGTTCCACGAGTTCGGGCCGCACAACCGCAACTTCTTCCACGCACAGCCGACGCCGGACGGCCGCATCATCGCGATCGAGTCGACGATGGTGAACGAGGACGCCGGCCCCATCGCCGTGCTGAAGCTCGAGGCCGGCCCGGCCGACCCTGCCGACGGTGACCACGACCACAACTGGAATCGCCTGACGCCGCAGGTCAATACCGACGGTGCGCCCTGGGCCTACGGCGCCTTCAAGTACCCGATGTCGCTGGGTGACGGGCAGTATGTGGTCTCTTACACGCTGCCGGCCGCCGAGGACGAGCAGGTGGACTACGGCCTGTACACGTTCCACCTGAGCCAGGAGGGCGCCGGCACCGACGCCAGCCCGGCCACCATCTCGATCGACGACTTGACGTTCCTCTACAACGACCCGCAGATGAACGAGTACGACGCGCAGCTGCTGGCCCCGCACGCGGCGCCGCCCGTGCAGGCGAAGCTGGGCGACGACAGCGTGGCCTGGGGCGTGTTCTCGGGTGCCGACGTCTTCAATCGCTCGACGAACGACGGCCAGGAAGTGCCGGTCAAGGGCGTCGACCAGATCGACCGCATCGCCATCATCGCCGGCTTGCCGACCGTGGCCGGCGAACCGATCGACTACTCAGCGAACGAGTTCGAGCGCCGCGCCCTGATCGGCTACGCGCCGGTGTACCCGGACGGCTCGTTTGCCTTCAAGGTGCCGGCCGGCGTGCCCTTCACCTTCGCCACGCTCGACGACAAGGGTCGCGGGTTCGTCTCCAAGCGGACCTGGCTGTACGCGCAGCGCGGCGTGCAGGAGCGCACCTGCGTGGGTTGCCACCAGCCGCGCGGCTCGGGCCCGGGATCGGTCACCAATCCCGATCCGTACGCCCTGACCCAGGAGCCCACCGACCTGACCGGGCCGGCCTCGGGCTACCGTCAGATCAACTACCGCGACCACATCGCGCCCATCGTGGAAGCCAAGTGCGCCTCGTGCCACGTCGAGACGTACGCCCAGCGCGACACGCTGATGCCGGGCAACGTCTGGGCGACGGTGACCGATACCACCTTCGCGCCGGCGCGGCTGGACCTGACCGCCGTGCCCGACACGACCGGCCGCATGCAGCTCGTCTTCCCGCGGGCCTACATCAACCTGTCCGGCGAATCGGAGACGTCGCTGCGCCAGGTCGTGGAGCCGGTGTTCCCGCGGCGCTCGATCCTGATCGACTACGTGCTGGGCGTGGGCGAGGCGGCGGGCCAGGGTCCGCACCCGCAGAGCGACCCGCTGACCGACGAAGAGAAGGAAATGTTCAACCTGTGGGTGCTGCTCGGCGCCCAGTACCGGTAAGGCGGGAAAACGATGGTAAGACGTCCATTCCTGGCGGTGGCCGGCGCGTTCCTGGCCGCCGGTCTCAGCGGCGCCGTGATCGGCGATGCGACGGCCGACGACCGCTCGGCCCGGCTGAGGGTCCGCGAGCTGACCACGGTCGAAGGGCTGCCCACCACGCTGGCGGCGTGGGACGGGGAGATCCTGGTAGTGAATTTCTGGGCCAGCTGGTGCGCGCCGTGCCGCACCGAACTGGCGACGCTCGACGAATGGAACGCCGAGTGGGTCACGCGCGGCGCGCGCGTGGTGGCGGTGTCGATCGACAGCGATCGCGCCCGCGCCCTGCGGTTCGCCGAGGACCAGGAACTGGCGCTGACCGTGCTGCACGACGGCCCGGACGGCCTGGCGCGCGAGCTCGACCTGCCGGCCGTGCCCACCACCTACGTCCTCGACCGCGAGGGCGAAGTGGTGCTCGAGGTGCAGGGCAGCGGCGAGCGCGAGCTGAAGCGGATGCGCCAGGCCGTGGAGCAGCTGCTGGCCGTGCGGAACGAAAGGGCGGGCCTGTGAGCCGGCGGCGCGGCATCGGCAGGGCTGCGCGGCTGGCGCTGGCATTCCCGATCCTGCTGGCCGGGGCCGGCTGCGCCACCGTGCGCCCCTACGAGAAGGAGCATCTCGCCGACCCGATCATGGTCTCGTCGGCCGATACCGGTGCGCAGATGCGCGAGATGAAGTGGCTTGACGCGCGCGAGGGCTCGACCGGCGGCGTCGGCGGAGCGGGGGGCGGATGCGCCTGCAAGTAGAAAGCAGACTGGCGCGCATCGTCGCGATCTCCGGCTGGCTCTGCCTGGCGGCGGCGCCGGCGCGTGCGCTGCCCTCGCCGGACGACGAGACGGCCGGCTACCTCGTGCACTTCTTCTCCGACGTCAACGGCGTCGACGTCGTCTCGATGTTCGTCGACTACGGACTGGCCACGCGGCCGGGGCTCAAGGCGTCGCTGGAGTGGTCGCACGACATCGTGATCATTCCCGCGATCGACGCCCCGCGCGGCAGTGCCGAGGCGGTCGATGCCATCACCACGGCGAGCCGGCCCATCACCGACGCCGACCAGCCCTACGAGGACTACATCAAGACGCGCAATGCGCTGCAGGGGTCCGTGGCCTGGAAGGACGTGCAGTCGGGCTACTACGTCTCGTCGGAAAGCGACTACTTCGCGCAGATGCTGTCGTTCGGCTGGGACCGCGACCTTAAGGGCGACAACCTGAACCTGGCGGCGGGGCTCAGCTACGGCTGGGACAGCATCGAGCCGCTGGCCGATGACGGCGCCACCGCCGCGCCGGCCACCCGGAGCACGATGCACGGCAGCCTGGTTGCGACCCGCATCCTCGACCCGCGGACGACCCTGCGCGTGGGGGCCGAGTTCGACCGCGTCTCCGGCCAGCAGCACGACCCGTACCGCAGCGTGAACGCCGGCGGCGCCATCGTGCGCGAACGGCATCCCGACGAGCGCCTGCGGCGCGACGTGTTCGTGCGCGCCAGCCGCTGGCTCGGCAACCGTTCGAGCCTGAAGGCCGACTACCGGCTCTACGGCGACGACTGGGACGTCTCGTCGTCCACCTGGGGACTGCGCCTGGCGCAGTACGTGACCGACGACCTGGTGATTGCCTACCGGTACCGGTACTACACGCAGTCGGCGGCCTGGTTCTACAGCGACGACTACGACCTGACTGACGGCATCGATGGCTATCGCACGGGCGACTACCGCCTGGGCGACTTCGGGGCCCACCTGTTCGGCGGGCGCATCACCTGGACGCCCAGTGCGCTGACCCGGCGGTGGAATTTCCTGCACGACGTCCAGGTCGTGCTCGGCTACGAGCGGTACTTCAACTCCTACAACTTCACGGCGAGCATCTACGAGACCGGGGTGAGTGTCTCTTTCTGAGCGACCGAGCAAAGGAGCCGGACATGTTCCGCAACCTGACCATCACCGGTGCCCTGTTGGCCGCCTCGGCCGCGACGGCCGGGACGTTTGCGCCCACTCCGTACCTGGCCGAGGCCGGGGTCGACGTCCTGACGCGCGGGACGACGCGCCAGCTTGTCGATCGCGAGCTGTTCGGCACGCCCTGGGCGACCGTCATCGTGGGCCACGTCGACGTGTATGACCGCTTCCCGTACCTGGAGTCGCACTACTTCCAGGTCGTGTCGGATCCCGCCTGGAACCGCCTGGTGCTGGGTGAGGCCGATCGCGACCTGACCGCCTTCGACGGCGCCGGCACGGCCTTCGGGCCGCTGCGCGAACCGCGCGGCCTGGCCACCGACGGGCACGACCGCGTCTTCGTGGCCGACACCGGCAACAACCGCGTGCTCGTCTTCCGGGCCGTCTCGGAGTTCGACGAACTGCGCCTGGAGCCGATCTGCAGCATCGACGGCCTGAGCGCGCCGTGGGACGTCGCCTGCTCGGACGCCGGCACGCCGCTCGACGACCGTGACGATCGCCTCTATGTGGCCGACACCGGCCGCAACGAGATCGTGCGCTTCTCCATGGCCGGCGACACCCCGACGCGCACCGGCTCGCTGGGCGGACTGGGCAGCGGAAACGGCCGCTTTGCCGGGCCACTGGCCCTGGCCGTCGGCCGCGACGGCGCCAACGGCACCGACGACGTCTACGTCGCCGACGCGCACAACGGCCGCTTCGTGCACCTGCGCGACAACGGCAGCGAACTGACCTGGGTGGGCGAGCGGCGCCACGAACTGGGCGCCGTCGGCTCGCTCGATACCGATCGCTGGGGCAACCTCTACGCGGCGTCGCCGGGCACCGGTGCCGTCGTGAAGTACGCCGCGAATCTGGAGCCCGTGGCGCGCCTGGCCGACGGCATCACGCGTCCGCGCGCGTTCCATGTCCCGTTCGTCACGCTCACCGACCATCGCACCGGGCGTACCGAGCGCGTGGGCGAGGGCCGTGGTGTCATCGTCGACGAATGGGCCGACAATTCCGGGCTGCGCCTCGTTGGCCTGGGCGTGGAGATGCTGCAGCCGGTCGCGCGTGAGGGCGGCACGGCGGCCGTCGAAGTGACGCTGACCGACAACGCCGACGTCGTCATCCAGGTCGTGGACCCGGCTTCGGGTGCCGTCGTGGGTCGTCACCAGGCCGGCGTGCTGGGTGCCGGCCGCCAGGTCGTGGCCCTGCCGGCCGACAAGGCCGGCTCCGGCTGGCCTGCCGGACGCTACCGGCTCGAGCTGACGGCCGCATCGACCTACGCCGACGGCGGTGCAGCGCACCTCACGCTCGAGGCCGACCTGGGCGCCGGCGGCCAGGGTCGCCTGCCCGAGCGGCTGGCGCTGCTCGGCAACGCGCCGAACCCGTTCAACCCTTCGACCACCATCGCCTTCACGATCCCGTCCGGTGAATCGTCGGAGCACCTGCTGAACATCTACGACCCGCGTGGCCGCCTGGTGCGGCAGCTCGGTCGCGGCGTGCTGGCGGCCGGCCGGCACGAAGCGATCTGGGACGGGCGCGACGATACGGGCGCCACCGTCGGCGCCGGCGTCTACCTGTACCGCCTGGAATTCGGCGACCGGAAGCTGTCCGGCAAGATGGTCCTGGTGAAGTAGGAGCGCGCGATGTCCATGAACAGCGATTTCAGGCGCGCGGCGCTTGTGCCGGCGCAACTGATGACGGCGGCGCTGCTGCTGGCCTGCGGCGGTTGCCTCGGCGAGCCGCCGATCGACGAACGCTGGACGCTGCTCGAGTTCGAGTCGGCGGCGCCGGCCGTGAGCGCGACCGTGGCGGCCGACCAGCCGATCGACGTCAGCGTCCGTGGCCGCATCACCTACCGCGCCATCCGCACCGGGTTCGTGGTGGCCGAGCTTCGCTACAGCGAGACGCTCTCGCCGGCGATGGTCTCGCTGGACCCGGAAGACCATTCGCTGGAGAGCGCACTGACCGTCGAGCACATCCTGGCGAACTCCGTGACCGCGGGGCGCGCCACCCAGGCCGTGACGGGCTTCGACCACCTGGTGCAGGAGATGGACCTGCAGTTCTCGGCACCGGTGCCTGCGGGTCTGACCGCGGCCGCGGGCGACTCGGCCGCCTCGCGCAGCCTGTTCCTGGTCCTGTACATGGGCGAGGGCGATGAAGTGGAACTGCCGGCCGGACGTGATTCGCTGGTCGTGACGCCGTTCGCGGTCGAGGAGACGCAGGTGCTCTTCTGCGGCTACCCGCTGCGCGTGACGGCGACGCCGGCGGGCCAGGCGCCTTGACCGTCCAGGGAGTGATGGCGGGCCTCGCGCTCGTGTTCGGCATCGCGCCGCCGACAACGCCGGCGCGCGCCGTGGCCCAGGTCGACGCCTGGGTGGCTGCCGGTCCCACGGCCGGCGGCCTGGGCCTGGACGAGGACCTGGCGGACTACCGCTGGGACACGCGCCCCGCCACCCAGTGGGGTGGCCGCGTGCTGGCCGGCCGTGGTCCGTTCGCGGTGGGCGTGTGCGCGTGGCGCGCGGGAACCTCGCAGGGCACGGGCCTGCCGGAGGTCGAGGATGAACCGCAGGTGGCGTTGTCGACGCTGTCGGCGGTGGGCCTGGTTCGCGTGGCCTCGCCGCTCGGCTGCGAGGTGTGGCTCGGCGGCCAGGCCGGGCGCCTGCATGCGAGATGGGAGCCCGGTGAACTGGTCGTGGCGACAGGCGGCGGTGCCCCGGTGACCGTCGCCTTCGAAGACGTGGATGAGTGGTGCCTCGGCTTCACGGCCGAGGTGCAGCGCCGGCTCGGTCGCGGCCTGGTTGCGGCCATACAGGCCGAGCGTTCGACGTTCGCGCTGGAAACGGCCCATCGCCGCGGCGACGTGATCGAGCTGGACCGTGACCGGTTCAGCACCTGGTCGGCGCGCGTGCAGATCGCCTGGCGGTGGCCGCTGTAGTCGACGTTACGGCGTCGACGGAAGGAGCAGGGATGATGCGCAGAGGGAAATCGCGGATGGGGATCGCCGGTCTGGCGCTGGGTGTGGCCGCCCTCGTCGGGCTGCCGGTCCGGGCCGCCGCGCAGGCGGAGGCCGCTCCGGATTCGACGATCGCCTCGGCTGCGGTCGTGGCGGCCGTCGCCCCGGTGTCGCCGCCGGAAACGGCGACGATCACGCTCGCGGCCCCTGCGCGTGCGGCCGCGCCCGTCAGCCTGAACGAGCCGTACGTGCTGACCGAGCGCAGCGTGCGCCTGCGCCGCGACACCACGAACATCGTCCGCACCGGACCGGGCAACGGCTACGCGATGATCGGCGTCTTCGCCGGCGACTCGACGTTCCCCGTCATCGCCAAGAAGGACGAGTGGTACAACGTCCGCCTGTCGGCCACGGATACCGGCTGGATCCACGCCTCGCTGTGCGAGGAATTCGGCGACATGTCCGGCCTGGAGTACCGACCGAACCCGCGACTGTTCTCGCGAACGGGCAGCTTCTCGTTCGCTATCTACAGCGGCGGCTATGCGTTCGATCGCAAGTCGAACTCGGTCGTGCTCGGCACGCGGCTGGGCTACTACCTGCTGGAATATGTGGGCCTAGAGGGCACCGTCGGCTGGACGCACGTAGTGCGGCCGGCCGAGATCGTGGAGTCGCTCTTCGACCTCGCCCTCGAGGAAGAGGATTTCCACATGCTCTATTACGCCCTGAGCCTCGACCTGAAGCTGCTGCCCGGCCGGCAGATGGTGCCGTTCCTGACCATCGGCGCCGGCAGCGCCATCATGGAAGGCATGAGCGAAGCCTCGCTGAACTACGGCGCCGGCATCGACTTCTTCGTGCGCAAGTCCACGGCGGCGGTCTTCGCCTTCCGCAGCATCAACATGGAATCGGGCGTCGGCAGCGCGCGCCGCAGCAACACCAACTACGAGTTCAGCGTCGGTTCGACGTTCCTGTTCTAGGAGGACCGGGTATGCCGCATCTCGCACCAAATCGCCTGCTTGCCTGTGCGCTGGCCATCGGCGCACTGGCCGGCATGGTCCTGACCCCGCGGGCCCACGCCGGGGAGCCGACGCCGTTCGCGGCGCAGGCCGGGCTGGATATCGCCGGCGAAGCGGCCCGCACCTGGGCTGCCGACGCCGAGCTGGTCTACGTCGAGAACGACGAGGCGCTGGGCGCCGATGGCAGCGCCGCTCGCTGGGGCTACCTCTTCCGCTCCCGGGCGGCCGATGCGTCGCGCGCGTACTCGGTGCGCGACGGCCGCATCGTCGAGGCCGCGAACCTGGGCTTCGACTTCGAGGCGCCGCCCATCGCCGGTCCGTGGATCGACAGCGGGAAGGCGCTCGAGGCCGCCGACCGCGCCGCCGCCGACTACTGCCGCAAGAACGGCGGTCGCCTGGCGAGCATGCTCCTGGTGCGCGGGGCCTTCAACGAACGCCGGCCCGACGGCACCACCTGGACCGTGGTCTACGTCTCGGACACCGCACCCTCGCTGCTCGTGGTGATCGATGCCGCGAACAGCGAAGTGCTGCGCACACTGAAGGGTTAGGCGCCATGAGCAAGCTGTTTCCTGGTAGCGCGTCCATGGCGGTTGTCGTCACGCTGGCGGCGGCTCTTGCGGGCCCGATTGCGGCAGCTCCCGCCGGGGATGAGGCGGGCGGCGTCTCGCACCGCGTCGAGGTCAAGCGCCAGAAGGTCGACGAGCCCGACCAGCCGAGCCTGGTGTTCCTGAAGGAGAATCGCGTGTTCCTGCGCGCGGAGCTCGATCGCCTGCGGCAGCTGGTGAAGGTGACGCGCGACGGTTCCGCCGAACTGCTGGACGAGAGGCTGCTGCGCCTGCGCGAGATGGCTGCGGCAGTGGCGGCGGCCCGCGACACGGTGGGCGATGCGGAGGCCGCTTCGGCTGCGCGGGAACGACTGGAGTCGGTGGCGGAGATCGCGAACCTCGAGGCCCAGCTCGACCTGATGGACTCCCTGCTGGCCGCCCAGAAGCAGCGTCTGGCCTGGCTGGAGGCCGATTACCTGGGCCAGCAGCGTACGGCCCTGGTGGTCGTGGTCGGCGGTTTCGTCGGCCGCGAGGCGCCCGAGGCGGTCGTGCTGACCGAGGGCGACGAGATCCGGCGGGTGGACTTCACCCCGGAACAGCGGTCGGCGCTCGCAAAGGGTGGCGTGGCTCAGGTGCATCACGCCTTCGTCGAGCCGCGCACGCACGAGTTCAGCCTGGCGTTCGAGGGCGGGGACTGGCAGGAAGCGCCGCCGGCGCTGGTCTCGGTGGAAACACCGCGTGACCGCCTGACGTTCCTGGAAATCGACCTCGGCGGAACGGATTCCGGCCGCAACGGTGGCGTTCCCGCCGCCGTCGTGTGGCAGAGGTGATCGCGTGACCGACCTGCACCCGAACATCGATTGCCGCGCGGCCGGCAAGTGCGCGATCGCGACGATCGCGCTTGTCGTCGCCTGCCATGCCGGTCCTGCGTCGTCGGCAGTTGCGCCGGTCCCGACAGGCCTTGCCGCTCCGGCGACGGCATCGACCGACACGCTCCATCATGCGGACGTTTCGCTGGCGC
This sequence comes from bacterium, assembly GCA_016703265.1. Lineage (NCBI taxonomy): Bacteria > bacterium. The sequence continues at coordinate 641,995 of JADJCK010000003.1, read as the reverse complement.
GCGCCGTCGTGCTCTGGCGCGACAGCGACCTGCGCGGTGCGGCCGACCTGCTGGCCGGGCTGGACCTGTCGCCGGGCGCTGCCTGGGAGCGTGCCGACCGAGCCGCGTTCCTGCTGGCCGTACTGGAACGCCGCCTGGGACGGCCGCAGGCGCTGCGCGACAAGGCGGCCACAGCCGCCGATGCCACGTCGGCGTCGCCGTACCGTCGGTGGCTGGCGCACCTGGCGCTGTGGGATGCAGCGAGCGAAGGCCTCGCCACTCAAGCCGATCCCCTGACCTCAAGCTCCCGGCCGCTGCCCGCCGATGCCGTCCTGGAAGCGTCGCTGCTCCTGGAGTCGGGCCAGTCCGGGGCGGCGGCCGATCTTCTATCGCGAGTCGAGCCGGAAGGCGATCTGGCCGCGATGCATCTCCAGTTGCTGGTCCTGGCCCTGCAGCAGGACGGCCGCGATCCGCTGCCGGCCCTGCGTCGCCTGGCGGACCTCGACACCGACGGTGGGCCCGGCTCGGCGCTGGTGGCTGCCGCGCGCCTGCAGATGGCGCGCGCGGCGCTGGCGCGAGGCGAGAACCCGGACCAGCACCTGCAGCGCGTGGTCGCCGCCGGCGACGCCACGCCGGATCCGCTGGCGGGACAGGCGCACCGGCTGCTGGCGCTGACGGCACTGGACCGCGGCGACACCACGGCGGCGCTGCATCATCTCGACGAAGCACTCACGCACAAGCTCGCGGGCCTGACCCGTCGCCAGGCACTGCTCGAGCGCGGCGCGCTGTACGGTGCGCGGGGCGACTGGCAGGCAGCCGCCGACGATCATGCCGCCGCCGAGGCGGATTGGCGCCGCGAGCAGGCGGAGCTTGCGGCGCTGGCCGACGGCGCGCGCGACGGCGGCCTTGACGCTGCGTGGTCGGCCTGGACCGCGGTCGAGTCCTGGGATGTCGAACTGCGCCCGGACACGCGCGCCTTGGCTGCGGCGCTGGACGCACTGGCCGAGGCCGCGCTCGACCTCCGCGGACAGCCCGAGGCGGATCCCTCGCGGCTGCTGAAGGCCCAGGCGAGCCGCGAGTCGGACACGGCCGCCGCGGGTTCCGGCGCGGCCGCCGACCACCAGCCGACGACTGCCGAGTTCGACGCATGGCGCCGCCTGCGCGACGGCCTGGCCCGTGCCGAGGCGCAGCGCGCCGAGCGCGCCTGGGACGTCGATCGCCAACTCCAGGAGCGCGATCGCCGGCTGGGGTTCCTGGAGCGCGGGCAGTTCCGCGCGGCGGTCGAGGCCGACACCCTGTCCGCGCTGGCCGGCCGCCTCGATGCGCTGCAGTCGCGACTGGCCGCCGGCCTCGTCACGTTGCGGGCGCTGCATGACCAGGCGCTCGCGGACATCGCTGGACGTACGCAGGCCGCGAACGAGGAACTCCGGCGCAACGCCCTCTACGCAGAGGCCATCCGCCACTTCCACGTGAACGGACCCCAGGACACGCGTCGTGCCACGGCGGCCGCGGATGCGACGGCTGCCGGCGAGTTGCTGGCCCAGGAGATGGCCCTGGCCGGGCAGATGGAATCGTTCAACGATGCGTTCGCGTCGCGCGCCCCGGGCCTGCTCGGTCGCTCGCTGCGCGAGATCTGGGAACCGCGCCTGGTCGAGGGAAACCGCGCGCTGCGCACCACCCTCGAGGCGCACGCCACCCGCACCGCGTCGCTGGCCACGGAACTGGCCAGCCTGACGGCACAGGCGCAGGCCGACGCCGAACTGGCCCGACGCGAACAGGCCCATGCCGCTGCCGTCGCCCACGTGTCCGTGATGGCCGATTCGCTGCAGTCGACGCGCGCGGCGATTGCCGCCGCGGTGGCCGGGCGCGGTCGTCAGCGTTTGGCCCTCGAGCGCGAAGGCATCGATTACCACCTGGCCGATGCCGCCTACTGGCGCGCCGTCGAGGTGGCCACCGACCCGGCCACCGCCGAGCAGGCAGGCCTGGTGGCGCCCGCCCGCGAACTCGCTTCGGCGCGCCTGGACACGTTCCTGACCCGCCATCCGCACAGCACGACACTGAGTGAAGCCCGCTTCCGTCGCGCCGACCTCGACCTCTTCCGTGCCCGCGAGGCCTTCCAGGCGCGCATGGCCGGCTATCTCGACCACGCCGAGTCCGGCGCCGATGCCGCCCGCGCCATGGCGCCGCTGTTCGACGGCGAACGTGCCGCCGCCCTCTACGAGGCGATCCTGCGCGATGACCCCGCCTTCGCGCACAGCGACGCCGTCCTCTTCAACCTGGGCATGCTGAAGGCCGACAGTGGCCAGCCGGGTGCCATGGAACTGCTGGCCCGTCTGGTGCGCGAGTATCCCGCGGCTGCGGGCGCGCAGGAGGCCTGGCTGCGCCTGGGCGACGACCGCTTCGATGCCGGCGACCACGCCGGTTCGGTCCCGCACTACGAGAATGCCGCCGGCGGCAACGACCCGTCATTGGCGGCGATCGCCCTCTACAAGCTGGGCTGGGCCCGCTTCGCCGACGACGGGTTCGCGGAGTCGGGTGTGGCTTTCAGCCGCCTGCTCGACCTGCTCGGCGATGGCGACGGCGCCGTGACCCGCGACGGACAGCCCGTGCCGCACGCCGGCGGACCGGCCAACCTGCGTGAAGAGGCCGGTGACCACCTGGTGCAGGCGCTGCTGCGCGCCGGCGGCGCCCGTGCGTTTGCCGACCATGTCGAGCGCGTCGGCGCCCGCCCCTGGGACGAGCGCACGCTGGCGGCGATGGCCGACCAGGCCGCGCGCTACAGCCTCGACGACGATGCCGTGGCCTGCGACGAACTCTGGCTGCGTCGCTATCCGGAAAGTCCCGGCGCGCTGGCTGCAGCCGAGCGGCTGGTCGGCGCACTCGAGCGCGGCGGCAAGGGCGAGGCCGCGCGCAAGGCACGCCTGGAGCAGGCGCCGCGCTTCCTGCCGGGAAGCTCGTGGCTGGCAGCGACCGATTCGCTGGCGCTGCGCGAACGCGCCGACCGTTTCGCCCGCCGCGCCTACGAGGGCGCCGCCGTGTTCGAGCACCAGGCTGCCCGCGCCGGGCGTGATACCACGGCCTGGTCGCGCGCGCTGGACCACTACGAGACGTTTCTCGCCCACTGGCCCGACGCCGCGGAAGCTCCGCGCCTGGACTACCAGGCGGGCGAGGCCGCGCGCGCCCTGCATGCCCACGAGAAGGCACTGGCCCACTTCGAGGCCGCTGCCCGCAGCGACACCGCCACCTTCGCCGCCGATGCGGCCTGGCAGGCGGTGGCCGTGCGCGACGCGTGGTACCGCAGCACGCTCACGGCGGGTCGCGGCACAGGCGACGATCCGCTGGCGACTGCGCTGCTGAAAGCGGGCGACGACTATCTGGCACGGCATCCGGGCAGCGCACACGCCGCGGAACTGGCCTGGCGCCAGGGCCAGGTGGCCTACGCGCACGGCTGGGACGAGGACGCGGCCGGCCGCCTGCTCGCGTTCAGCCGCAACTACCCGGCCGACGACCACGCCCCCGAAGCGGCCCGCCTGGCCGGCGATGCGCAATATCGTCGCCGCGACTTCACGGCCGCCGGCGCCGCCTACGAACAGGCACTCGCACTGGCAGAGAAGACGGGTCGCAGCAAGCTGGCTGCCGAACTGGCCGCCGTGCTTCCCCTGTGCGCCTACGAGAACGCGGCCGCCGTCGACAGCACGCAGAGTCCTGCCGCCGCAGCCCCGCTCTATCTCGCCGTCGCGACCCGCTGGCCCGGCTATGAGCACGCCTCGCTGGCGCTCTACCGCGCCGGACTCGGGTATGCCGCGGCCGGCGAGCACGACCAGGCTATTGCGGCGTGGGAACGCATCGTGGCTGTTGACGCGCGCGGCACCTACGGGCGCGACGCCGCCGTGCGCATTGCTCAGTCGCAGGAGGCCGCCGGGCGCGCCGCGTCCGCCTCGCTGGCCTGGGCGCGGTTCTCCGAGCTCTATCCCGACGGCGAGGATGCGCCGGCTGCGCTCCTCAAGGCGATCGACCTGCGCGAAGTGGCGGCCGATACGGTCGGGGCCGAGGCGCTGCGCGACGACTACCTGAAGCGGTTCCCGAACGACACCGAGATGGCATTCGCCGTCGCCGGCTCGCGCGCGCGGCGCGAGCTGGACCGGGCCGCGCGCGAAGGCACGCCGGTCGCGACGCTGGTCACCCGGCCCGTCGCGAAGAAGAAGGCTGCCGCCGCGCCGGCGACCGCCGTGCGCCGGTACCTCGACCTGGCCGAGGCGCATCCCGACCAGGCAGATGCCTCGCTGCTGGCCCGGGTCGACTACCTGACGGCCGAGGAAAGCCTGCGCGACTACATCGCCCTGCCTTTGACGCAGCCGCTGCCGGCGTCTATCGAGCGCAAGAACAAGAGCCTGGAAGCGGTGGTGGCCCTGTTCAACCGCTGCGTCGATCGCGGCGACCCCGAGTACGCGCACGCGGCGGCCTATCGCATCGGCGAGGCGGTCGTGCACCTGGGCACGGCGCTGCTTGCGAGCGAGCGTCCCGCAGGCCTGGCCGGCGATGACCTCGCGGCCTACGACGAGGTGCTGCGCGAGCAGAGCTGGACCTTCACCGAGCGCGGCGAGAACGCCTGGGCGCAACTGCTGCGCAAGGCTGATCGCAGCAGCGGCCGCGATCCGGGCGGCTGGCTCGCGCGCACGGAGACCGAACTGTGGCCGCGCCTGGCGCGCCGCTACGTGCACCGTCCCGAACTGGAGTACCCGCTGGCGGCGGCATCGGCCCGCCCGTGAGCGGCCGCGGTCACCGCGGTACGGCCCTTGCAGCCCGGGGGCCGCACCGGCAATGAGGATTGCCATTGTCCCCTTTGTGGGAACGATGGGGAACGATGAGGAAGCAGGCGATGCGCGAGACCGTGAAAATTGCAGCATGCCGGCACACGCCGGACTGGCGACCTGCCACGGTGGTCCTGCTGGCCGTTGCCTCCGGTTGCGCCGGCGGCGCGCGTCCGGTCCTCGAGGCCACGCTGCCGCCCGTCGGGGAGATGGTGACCGCCGTCGTCGATACGCTGCCGCCGACCATCTCTTCGCCGGCTGCCGAGGTCACGCGCTGGAGCGCCGGCCAGTATCGTCTGGGCCGTCATGCCGAGGCCGTTGCGTTGCTGGAGCCGTGGCTCTCGGCGCACCAGGATGCCTCGCCGGCCGTGCGTGCGGCGCTTGCGGTGCATCACGAGGCGCTCGGCCAGGTGGACGAGGCCGCGGCGGCGCTGGCGCCCTGCGCGGTCGATGATCCCGCCGTGGCCCGCGCCCGCACGTGGCTGAACCTGCGCGGCGACGGCTTCACGACGGCACTCGACGATGCGAAGCGAGCCGCCGAACTGGCGCCGGACAGCGCCGCCGACCGCAACAACTACGGCATCGCGCTGCTGTACGCCGGGCGTCCGGCCGAGGCGCGCGAGGCGTTCCTCGCGGCGCGCGAGATGGACCCGGCGCTGCCGGGCGCGCTCTACAACCTGGCCATCGTCGAGTCGGTCTACTTCTTCGACGACGATTCGGCGCGCCGCTGGCTCGCCGCGTACCGTCGCCTGGACGATGCGGATCCGGACGGCCTGTTCGAGACGCTGGGCGGCAACGTGGCCGTCGTGCAGGAGGTCCTGCCGTGAGTCGCCGTACCTGCCTGGCCCAGTTGATGGTCGCGACCTCGCTCCTCGCGGGCGCGGGCGCCGACGCCGCCACGAACTCCGATGATGCCGGCAAGCGTGCAAGGACGCTCGAGGCCATCACCATCGAGGGCGACATCGAGGCGCCGCAGGTCCAGTTCATCACCTCGCGGGATCGCCTGCGCTTCGCGGACGACGCGGGGCGCCAGTACCGGCCGCGGGCCCTCGAGGTCCTGGAAAGTCTCCGGGCGCCGGTGCGGTTGCGCGTTGTCTCGCCGCCCGGTTGCCCACGATTCGAGTCGATCCCATTGCGCTAGTCGACGGGCAGGACGCGGTCGGGCCCGGAACGGCCGCGGCAACAAGGAGTGGTACCGATGAACGGATTGTCCCAGTTCGCCGCCTTCTTCACCTCGGGCGGCCCCTTCATGTACGTGATCCTCGTGGTCGCGGTGCTGTGCCTGGCCCTGGCCGCCGAGCGGCTGTGGGTGATCGGGCGTGCCGCTTCTGTCAACAGCGCCAAGCTCACGCGTGACGTGCTGCGCCTGGCCGCCGCGGGCAACGATGCCCAGGCCGTGGAGCTGTGCCGCCAGGTCAAGGGCCCGGTGGCCAACGTGGCGCTGGCGGTGCTTACGCGCGGGTCCACCGACGAGACGTCGCTGCAGAGCGCGGCCGACGGCGCCGCCATCGTCGCCCTGCCGCCCCTGTCGCGGCGCCTGCCGTTCCTGAACATCCTGGCCAACTCGGCCACGCTGCTGGGACTGCTCGGCACGATCTTCGGCCTGACCACGGCCTTCTCGGCCGTCGGCGCTGCCGATCCGGCGATGCGCTCGACGTTCCTGGCCGCCGGCATCTCGCAGGCGCTCAACACGACCGCCCTGGGCCTCATCGTCGCCGTGCCGACGCTGCTGGCGCACGGCTTCCTGTCGAGCCGCGTCGAGGTGCTGGCCGACGAGGCCGACGAGATGAGCGTGCGCCTGATCCAGGCCATCGTGTCGCGTCGCGGCGGCACTTCGCACAGCAAGGCGGCGTAGGCCCATGCCCGCGCGTGATCGCCGCCGCCGCGGGTTCCGGGAGGTCGTGGCCGACGATGTCGACCTGCTGCCCCTGATGAACCTGTTCGTGGCGCTCATTCCCATGCTGCTGGTCTCGGCGGTGTTCCTGAACATCACCGTGATCGACATGAAGGCTCCCGGTGACGAGGCTGCCCAGGCCCGGGCCGAGCAGGCCCGCGTGGAACTGGCGCTGTCGGTGACCATCTCGGCCGGCAGCTACGTCGTCGAGGGCAATGGCCTCGAGCGTGTCTCGGTGGGGCGCAACGACCCCGAAGCGGCCGCGCAGCTCGCGAAGGTGCTGGCCGGCGTGGCCGGGCAGTACCCCGACAATCGCGACGTGATGATCGTCTCGCAGTCCGACACGCGCTACGAGGACATCGTCCGCGTCATGGACATCTCGCGCGAGGCCGGCCTGCCCGGCGCCTCGCTGCTGGCGGCGAACTAGGCGGCAACGCCCCGGCCCGCGCGTGTGTCGCCGGCCGCAACGGAAGGACGGACGATGCCTCTGCGAAAAGGACGACGCCGGCGCAAGCCGACCGTGTCGGCGCCGCTGCGGCTGACGTCGATGATGGACATCCTGACGGTGCTCCTGCTGTTCCTGCTGAAGAGCTTCGTCGCCGAGGGCGAGGTCATCACGCCGGCGCCGGGCGTCAGCCTGCCGGAATCGACCAGCAAGACCACGCCCGAATCTTCGGTGGTCGTCGCCATCCTGGACGACAAGATCATGCTCGACGGCCGCGTCGTGGCGCAGGTGCCGGCGGGCGCCCGCGGCGACGACCTGCTGATCCCGGCACTGGCCGAGCAGCTGGACCAGAGTCGGCTGCAGGGCCAGGCCATCGCCGAGCGGCGTGGCGACGCCACCTCGTACGTGCCCAAGCTGGCGATCCAGGGCGACCGCGACATTCCGTTCAACGTGCTGCAGCGCGTGATGTACACCTGCAACCACAGCGGCTACGGCGACATCGCCCTGGTCGTGATGGGAGCGTCCTGATATGGCGGGCGCCCTGAACTCCGTCGATCGCGTCTATCACCAGCCCATCTGGGGCCGCACCGACCCGGTGCTGCGCCACAGCCTGGTCGGTGCTTCCGCGGTCGGCTTCGTCCTCCTGGTGGCGATCCTGCTGGCGCCGGCCCTGCCGCCGCAGCCGGTCACGTTCGAGCAGGTGCCCGATCGCATCGCGCGCCTGATCTTGGAAAAGCCGCGGCCGGCCGCGCCCGCACGCGTGGAGCCGGCGCATCTGCCGGAAGCGCGCCCGGTGGCCGATCCGGTCGTGGCGAAAGCGCCGGTGCCCGCGCCGGCGCCCGCACCGAAAGCAGACACACAGCGCCCGGCGCCGCAGCGTCGCGCCGAGCCGGCGCCATTGGCTCCCGACCAGGGCGTGCGCGGTCGTGAACAGGCGAAGACCGAAGTGGCGGCCAACCTGAAGCAGGTCTCGGGCTCGCTCGACAAGGCGCTCGGTGACCTGGCGCAGGCATTGCCGAAGGCCGGGTCGGGCCCGGCCGCTCCCGCTGGCCGCGGTCCGGGCGGACGTTCGCGCCAGGTGCGCGCCGCGCGTTCGGGCGACCAGGTCGGCGGCGTGGAGGGGCGCACGCAACTGGCGGCCGTCGACGTCGGCGGTTCGGGTCTCGGCGGCGGCAGCGTGAGCATCGCCGGACTCACCGATCTTGAAGGCGGCGGCGGGCCGGGCGGCACCGGTTCGGGCGGCACCGGGCCCGGCGGCACCGTGAACGGCAGCGGCGCCGGCAGCGGCAGCGAAGGCCGCAGCAACGCGTCGCTGCTGGCCGTGGTGCGCCGCTACGCCGCAGGCATCCAGTTCTGCTACGAGAACGAGCTCAAGCGCAACCCCGGCCTGCGCGGCAAGCTGGTGTTCAGCCTGACCGTCAATGCCGCCGGCCGCGTCACCGAGGTGGTCGTGGTGGAGGACGCGCTGGGCGCCGGGCCGGTCTCGACCTGCGCCCTGGCCCAGATCCGCGACTGGGTGTTCCCGCCCGTCGAGGGCGGCCTGACCACGTTCCGCGCGCCCTTCGTCTTCACGCCGCCGCAGTAGTCCGGCGCCAACTCCCCGGCTGCGGGCCCGCGCCCGCTGGTGTAGCATGGGCCGACCACGCCCATGCTCACCAACGCCAGGGGGATTCCGCCATGAGCACCCACCCGGTCCCGCGCCGCGCTGCGGCCGCTCCGCTCCTGCTGTTGCTGTCGCTGGCGGCCACCGGCTCGGCGCACGCGGCCCGCGGCGAGGCCACGCGCTCGGCCGTCTACGGCCGCAGCGGCATGGTCTGCGCCGCGCAGCCCCTCGCCGCACAGGCCGGGCTCGAGATCCTGAAGCAGGGCGGCAGCGCGGTCGACGCGGCCATCGCCATCAATGCCTGCCTGGGTTTGATGGAGCCGACAGCCAACGGCATCGGCGGCGATCTCTTCGCGATCGTCTGGGATCCGGCCACGCAGCGCCTGCACGGGCTCAACGCCTGCGGCCGCTCGCCGCTGGCGCTCACCGCCGACAAGGTGCCGCCCGAGCCTGACGGGACGATCCCTTTGTACTCGCCGTACTCGTGGAGCGTGCCGGGCACCGTCGACGGCTGGGCGCAGCTGCATGCGAAGTTCGGCCGCCTGCCGCTGGCGCAGGTGCTGGCGCCGGCCATCGCCTATGCCGAGGACGGGTTCCCGCTCTCGCCGGTGATCGCCTCCGACTGGGAGCGCGGCGGCAGGCGGTTCCGCGACTTTCCCGGCTTTGCCGAGGTCTTCCTGCCGGGCGGCCGCGCCCCGCTTGAGGGCGAGATCTTCCGCAACCCGGCGCTCGCGCGCACGCTCCGGCTCGTTGCCGACGGCGGCGCCGACGCCTACTACCGCGGTCCCATCGCCGACGAGATCGTGCGCTACTCGCGCGAGCACGGCGGCTTCTTCGCAAGCGAGGACTTCGCGCGGCACACCTCGGAGTGGTGCGAGCCGGTATCGGTGAACTACCGCGGCTACGATGTCTGGGAGCTGCCGCCGCCGGGGCAGGGCATCGCCGCGTTGCAGCTGCTCAACCTCATCGAGCTGTACGACGTGAAGGCGATGGGCCGTGATTCGGCCGACTTCTGGCATGTGTTCACCGAGGCGAAGAAGGTCGCCTTCGCCGATCGCGCCCGCTACTACGCCGATCCGCTCTTCGCCAAGGTGCCGGTCGCGGGCCTGCTCTCGAAGGACTATGCCCGCGAACGCGCCCGCGGCATCAGCCTGGAAACTGCTGCTTTACGCGACCTGCCCGGCGACCCGCCCGCGCTCAGCCGCATGGAGACCACCTACCTGTGCGCGGCCGACAGCAGCGGCATGATGGTCTCGCTCATCCAGTCCAACTACACGGGTTTCGGTTCGGGCTACGTGATCCCGTCGCTCGGCTTCTGCCTGCAGGATCGCGGCAACCTCTTCGACCTGCAGCCCGGCAGGCCGAATTCGCTGGAGCCTGGCAAGCGGCCCTTCCACACCATCATCCCCGCGTTCGTGACGAAGGACGGCCGGCCGCTGATGGCCTTCGGCCTGATGGGCGGCGACATGCAGCCGCAGGGCCATGCGCAGGTCATCGTCAACCTGGTCGATTTCGGGATGAACCTGCAGGAGGCGGGCGATGCGATCCGCTTCCACCACACGGGCTCGTCCGAACCGACGGGCACGGTGATGACGGACGGCGGCGTGCTGCACATCGAGGACGGATTGCCGGCAGCGGTGCTGGAGGAACTGAAGCGGCGCGGCCACACGCTGGAAAGCGAACCGGTGGGCGCCTACGGCGGCTACCAGGCCATCCGGCGCGACCCGGACACCGGCGTCTACTGCGGCGCCACCGAGAAGCGGAAGGACGGCTGCGCGCTCGGCTACTAGCGGTACAGCTTCAGCAGGAACGGAAGCTCCATGTCGCCGGGATCGCCGGCGCGCGCTTCCTCGAGCAGGGCCAGGCCGCCGGCGTGATCCCCGTCGAGCAGGTGCGCCAGCGCCTCGGTCACCTTCGCCTGGCTGCGGGCCGCCACGGCCAGCCGCGCCTCGTCCGGCACGTTGCTGAACACCGAGGCCGGCGCCACGCGCGCCGCGGCCAGCAGCCGCAGGTTGCGCACGAGGTTGTCCGGGTCCAGGCAGCCGGGCGCGAAGAATTCCGTGTAGCAGCGATCGTCGGTGTTCTTCGGCAGTGCGCCGCACAGGCGCTCGATGGCCGCCGCGTCGAGCACGAGCGTGGTGGCCAGGTGGTACGGCTCCAGGTGGAAGCTGGAGTCGCGGCCCAGCGAGCCGACGCGCGCCGACCACTGCGCGAAGTCCAGCCGCAACGGCGTCGTCGTGCCGAGCAGCACCGCATGGTACTGGCCCAGCCAGACCGTTCCCTCGGGAAACACCGAATGGAACGTGCCGATGATGCCCAGCAGCTCGCGCTCGCCCAGCTTGTGCAGCGGCAGGTACTGCGAGACCATGCCGCCGGGGTTCAGGTGGTCGCGGCATAGTTGGAACCATTCGGCCGTGTAGAGGCCGCCCGAACCGAGGATGGGGTGCGTCGGGTCGCACGAGATCAGGTCGTAGCGCCGGCCCGAGCGCTGCAGGTGATGACGGCCGTCGCCGGCAATCAGGCGCAGCCGCGGGTCGCGAGCCACGTCGCGATTGAGCTCGCGGTAGTGGATGGCCGCATCGCGTAGCCCCGGCACCAGTTCCACGCACTCGATGCTCTTCACGCCCGGCTGCGCGGCGATGGCCGAGGTGGTCACGCCCATGCCGAAGCCGACCACCAGCACGTCCTTCACGTCCAGGCCGGCCAGGTACGGCAGGTGGCCGACCATCTTGACCGCCTTCACCGCGTCGTACGAGGAGCCGATGACGGCGCTGTTGTTGACGAACGAGTACTTCGTGGCCTCGGGACCGCCGCGATCGCGCCCCACCGAGAGCGTGCCCTCGACCGTCTCGCGATAGACCAGCAGGTCGCGCCCGAACTTCACGAACGAGGGCGGCAGGATGGGCACCACCGGCAGCAGCAACGCCGTCACCAGCACGACGGCCGCCGCGGCGCCCGGCGCCAGCCGCTCCAGCGTGGGCCGGCCGCTGCGCGGGCCGACCAGCGCGGCGGCGCCCAGCAATGCGGCAGCCACCAGCAGCACCGAACGCACCGCGCCCAGCCAGGGCAGCAGCACAAGCGCCGCCAGCACCGGGCCGAGCACCGAGCCGGCCGTGTTGACCATCAGGGTGAAGCCCACGTCGCGACTGAGCGAGCCGCGGTCGCGCACCACCAGCCGGCAGGCCAGCGGCAGCGCATAGCCCGCGCAGGCCGCCGGCGGTAGCACGATGAGCAGCGCGGCCACCAGCGGGATCACCAGCACGCGCAGGTACGGATCGGCCAGCGCCGACTCGAAGGGGAACATGAGCACCTGCGGCAGCTTCGCCGCCAGCGCCAGGGCCACCAGCGTCAGCAGGCCGAACAGCGCGATGGCGCGCGACAGCGCGCGTGGCCGGCGCTCCGGCCGCGGGCCGCGGCGCGCCAGCCAGGCGCTGCCGGCAAACGAACCGGCGATGGCCACCGCCGCCACCAGCGCGAACGTGTAGCTCGTGTTCGTGAAATAGACGCGGAACATGCGAAACCACAGCACCTGCAGCGCCAGGCTGGCCAGGCCACAGGTGAAGGTGGCGAGCAGAATCGCGTTGCGCGCCACGCTGCCGCCCGCGACATCCGCCGGCTTCGCCTTGCGGCCGGCCGTCGACGCAGGCGCCTCCATTGTCGGTGCAGCCGCCGCCATCGCAACGCCCGACCCCTCATGCCGCCGCGACCACGCCAGCAGCCAGCCCGCCAGCAACAGGTCCATCACGACAGCCAGCGCGATGGTACCCCGCTGCCCCAGCGCGCCGAGCAGCACGAATCCGGTCGCCAGGGCGCCGGCGGCGCTGCCCAGCGTCTCGATGGCATAAAGCCGTCCCAGCGAACCCGTGATCGAAGCCTTCGCGCCGATCGCCAGCCGACTGAGCACCGGGAACAATCCGCCCATCAGGAACGCGGGCACGAGCAGCGCGATGATCGCCACGGCGTAGGAAGCGGCGACCGGCGCCCCGGCCAGCGCGGGCACCACGCCGGCCACGATCGCCTGGCCCGCGGCGCTCAACACGCCGATCCCGCCGAGCAGCAGGGCCAGCAGCCGCGCGGGATGCGTGTCGGCATCGGCACGGCGGCCCCAGGCCCAGGCCCCGGCGCCCAGCCCGGCCATGAAGGTGCTGAGCACGACCGTGGCCGCGGACACCGTGGCGCCGAGGCTGAGCGCCAACTGGCGGTGCCAGCACACTTCGTAGACCAGGAAGGTGAAGCCGGACAGGAAGACGACCAGCGGCAGCAGGCGGATGTCGCGACGGTCGGGGCTCATGACGCTCGCAGACTGGGGCGTGACGACAACAAGGCGACGGCCCCTCGCCGTCGCGCGAAGCCCAAGCATAACATCGCGGCCCGGACCAGCGATAGCCTGCGTTCAGGCCGCCTTGCGCATCGCTTCAGGCCGTCGCAGCCGGCTTCGCCGCCGCTTCGCCAGCAGCGGGGCCGCGAACATCCAGATGCCCGTCACCCACATGACGAACAGGATGATGCCCGCGGGCAGGAACACGCCCAGCCGCCCCGCCTCGCCGCCGAAGAACGAACCGTCGTGCAGCGACTCGATCAGGTCTGAGCGACGGTAAGCGCTCTGCAGCACGCGACCGGTGCCCAGGTCCACCTGCGCCTCCCAGCCGTTCTTCAGCCAGACCTTGGCCACCCCGCGCCCCGGGCGCACGTCCAGCCGGCGCACATCATCCCATCCGGCCACCTGCAATGCGGGTACGGCGCGCACGCCGTCGAGGATGGTCTCGAACCCGACCACCGGCACGGTCCCGGTGCCGCGCTGCTCGGGCGGCTGCACCCAGGTCCAGTGCTTCTTCACCTGTAGCATCAGCCCGGTGGTGATGATCACCAGCACCGGCAGGGCGACCAGGGCGGTGGCCCAGTAGTGGGTCCGGCGGTTGAGCAGGCTGGCCTTCATGGAGATGCGGCCCTTTCGGAGGTCGCGAAGCAGGGAAGGGGGCAACCGGTTTGATACGCGGCAAGGCGGGCGGCGGTTCCCGGGCTAAGGCGAGAACGTCACCACGGCGCCGGCCGTCCACCAGCCGTCGAGCCCGTCGGTGACGTCGACCAGCGCCGCGTGGCGACGCACGGTCAGGCCGTAGTCGTGGCCGTGGCTGTCGCGCAGGCGCAGGCCGAGGCCGAGATGGGCCGAGGTGAACACGTCGTTGGCCAGCGAGACGCCGAGGCCGCCGTCGAGCCACGGCCGCCAGCCGGCGGTCGCCGGCGTCCAGCGAAGGTCGAGGCTGATCGTCGCGATCGACTGCAGTTCGGTGTAGGTGCCGTTGCCGCTGCTGGGCGGTACGTCGGCGCGCCCGCCGAGCGCGTGGAAGCGGATGACCGGTCCCAGATCGACCCCGGGCGCCGGTCGGCCGAGCAGGCCGGCGCCCAGTTCCAGGCCTTTGGTATCGTAGGTGTCGCCGGCCGCGGCGGCGTGGCCGAACTCGACCAGCACACGGGTGTAGACAGGCGGCTTTTCGATTGGTGACTTGTCTGTCTGTGACTTGTCGCTCGCAGCAGCCACCCGCGCCGCGGCGATCGCCCCGGCGCGCGCCTTGTCGTCTTCCGGCCACACAGCGTGCCAGGCGTGGCTCGTCGCACCCACGCCGGCGCCAAGCAGGCTGCCGGCCATGCCCGTGACAGCACCGCCGGCCATGGCGCAGCCGATGATGACGGGCACGTCACTGGTCTCCTCGCCGCCCAGCCCCGCGAGTGCCGAACCCACCAGGCCACCGAGAAGCGCGCCGATCACGAACCCGGATCTTCCGCCCGTCTCGCGGCCTTCGGCGGCGCCCGATCGCCGCTGCTGCACGCGCGCAACCTGACTGAGGACCACCGGCACGCGCCGGCTGTCCTCGGCGTGCGGCGCCAGCCAAAGCGTGTCGCCGGTGATGGCGCGGGGAAAACCCTCGAACTCCTCGCGCGAGAGCAGCGACAGGCGCAGCATGCTGCGGCCGCCCAGCGCCCTCAGGAACGCGTGCAGGCGCGCGGTTTCGGCGGAATCGGCGGATGCTGATCGGGATGCCCGCGCGGGTGGCGCCGGCGGTGCCGGCGGCACGGGCCGCGGCAGCGGCGGCAGCGGCGCCGGCGGCACGTTGGGCTGCGGGGGCATGCGCAGCGGGTACTGCGCCGCGGCCGGGCAGGCGGTGCACAGGCAAGCCAGCAGGAGGAGTGTTGCGCGCATGCTCACGGTCCGAACGTGATTCCCGCGGACACGGCCCAGAATCGGCCGCGCTCGCCGTCGGTGCCGGTCAGCGCGAAGTAGCGTCGCAGCGCCAGGCTGTACTCGTTGTGGTTGTCGCCCCGCCAGCGCAGGCCTGCGCCCAGATGGGCGCCCAGGAAGAGGTCACCCGCAGCGCACCAGCCGATGCCGCTGTCGAAGAACGGCCGCGACCCGACCGTCGTACTGTTCACGCGCACATCCAGGCCGAGCGACAGCTGGCTGCTCGTCGAAGTGGGATACGGCACGTAGTCGTCGTAGGGGTAGTAATACTGGTACTCGTTCAGGACCAGGCCCCTGATGTTGTGGTACTCGACGAAGGGACCCATCTCGACGCGATCGCCCAGGCGTCGCAGGATCCCCAGGCGCCCGCCGGGTCCGCTGCCGTCCTCGATCGCGTCCGTGTCGTGCGACCAGCCCGCTTCCACGCACATCCGCGTGCGGGCGACGGTCCCGTCGGGATGTTCACCGCCCTGGCTGTCACCCAACGGCCAGATCGTGTACCAGTCGTGTGTCATGGCCCCGACGCCGGCGCCGATGCCGCTGCCGAACAACGCGCCGGTGCCCGCGCCCATGAGGCTGGCCATCGCGACCACGCCGACATCGCCGATATCGTCGTCGCCGTCTTCGGAGATGGCCGCCACGACCACGCCCAGCAGCACGCCGAGCCCGCCGCCCACCAGCGCGCCCGACTTGGCGCCCCAGCCGGCGCCCCGGGCCAGGCCCGATTGACGCTGCTGCACCCTGATGATGTCAGTCACGGGCGCCGCCAGCAGGTGCGCCGGGTCGGGGGTCGCGATGCCGGCGGCGTACTCGGTCGGCGGCACCAGCAGCAGCGTGTCGCCATAGACGCGCCAAGGATGGCCTTCGATGATCTCGCGGGTCGATAACGTCACGCGCAGCGGGTACTTCGCGTCGACGGTGGCCAGGAGCTCGCGCAGGTCGCGCGGCGCCACCGGCTCCGCCAGCGGTCCGGTCGCGAACTCCGTGGAGCGGTCGTCGGCGCGCGCGCCGCTGGCCACGGCCAGAACCATCATCGGCAGCAGCAGGCGGGCAAGACGGGACATGGATGCTCCGGTTGGCCCGGGTACAATGCTGAATACGGCCGGTCGGCCACCGTGAACATAGTCATTGCCGATAGCGCTGTCAGCCGGTTAGTGATGGTGTATCATGATGGGTACCCCGAAAGCCTGGAGGGAACATGGCGCACAATCCCTGGCTGGAGATTCCGCTGGCGGACTACGAGGCGCACATGGCGCTGCCGCAGGTGGCGCAGGCCGCCCTGCTGGGCGATGTCCTGGCTGACCTGCTGCGGGCGCATCGCCCGGCCTCGGTGGCCCTGCTCGGCTGCGCCGGCGGCAACGGCTGCGAGCTCATCGACCCCGCGGTGACGCGGCGCGTGGTGGCCGTGGACCTGAACCCCGCGTATGTGAACACTTCCCGCGCGCGCTTTGCCGACCGTTTCGCGTGCTTCGAGACGATCTGCGGCGATGTGGAGCAGGACCTGCGCTGCGAGCCCGTGGCACTGGCCTACGCGGCCCTCCTGTTCGAGTATGTCGAAGTGGCGCCGGCTCTGCGCACCGTGGCCGCCATGCTGGCCCCCGACGGCGTGCTGGCCGTGGTGCTGCAGGAGCCGAGTCCCGATGTGGCCGCCGTGACGCCGTCGCCGTACGTCAGCCTCGGCGCCCTGGCCGCGCGCCTGCGGCACGTGGACCCGGACGCGCTGGCCGATGCGGCAGAAGACGTGGGCCTGACCGAAACCTCATGCCGGCGGGAGTTGTCCGCCGGCGGCAAGAATTTCGTCGTGAAGACTTTCCAGCACGGCTCCAGGCCGTGACAACCGGGAGCAGATGCCAGGTGGACGACCAACTCAGCTTCTACGAGAGCAAGCTTGCCTTCGAGATAGACAGCTTCGACCTCAATGAACTGCGCATGACCAATGCCGCCGTCGTCGTGATCGACGCCCGCTCTGCAGCGGCCTACGAACGCGAACATATTCCCGGCGCCATCAGCCTGCCGCATCGTGAAATCAACGCCGACACCACGACGACATTCGACCGCTCCGCGCTCTACATCACCTACTGCGACGGCATCGGCTGCAACGCCTCGACGAAGGGCGCGCTGGCCCTGTCGCGCCTGCGTTTCCGCGTGAAGGAACTGGTCGGAGGCGTGGAATGGTGGAAGCGCGACGGCTTCCCCACCACCGGCGGCAAGGGCGCAGGCAACAGCAGTTGCGGCTGCGGCTGAACCGGCGCCGTTGCGCCGGCGCAAGTATCCACCGACTCTGCCGGGAAAGGCCCGCCCATGCACACACCCGAGGCCCTGCTCGACCTGCACGATCGCTGCCACCGCAACCTGCGCGACCTGCTCGCCCACTGCGCCACGCTGGACGCCGCCGACCTGAACCGCGAACTGCCCGGCTTCGGCTATCCCACCGTGCGCCTGCAACTGCACCACGCCATCGGCGGCGAGGAGTACTGGATCGGCGTGCTGAACGGCATCGTCCGGGTCGACGACAACGATGCCGACTTCCCCACCATCGCCACGCTCGAGGCCTGGCGCGCCCGCGTCTTCGCCGCCACGGAGTCGTACCTGCGCGCCGTCGCCGTCGAGACGCTCAACACCGCGCGCCCGCACGCCACCTGGGGCGGCCGCACGCGCACCTTTGCGCCGGCGCACGCCGTGCTGCGCACACAGACGCATCTGTATCATCACCAGGGCCAGGTCGTGGCCATGTGCCGGTTGCTGGGGAAGCCGTCGGGAGGGTTTGATTTTCCGATGTGGTAGGTGGTCGCTGGGCTTGGCTCGCGATGGCTGTCGACCGGCGGGCGTGCGCTGGAGGAGTGTTTCATGCGAACGTTGCTTCTATTGTCAGCATTGGTCTGCGCTGCGCCTGCAGCTGGCGCCGTACTGCGTGTAGAGCGCGACGGCCACGGAGACTACTTGTCGATCCAATTGGCGGTAGATGCGGCGGCCAGTGGCGATACGATCCTGATAGGGCCGGGACGCTACAATGAGGGTGCGATCTGGACAACGCCCGGCTGGACCGCGTTCGTACGCGTTGTTGTGAGGCAAGCAGAACTCACTTTGATCGGGGCGGGCCCCGAGTTGACGATAATCGGTCCCACAACAACCTGGGATCTCACCCAGGGCGGGAATCGGGGAATGGACGCGGGCACGTATTGGGGCAATCGGCGCGTCTTTGTTTCGGGCATTGGCTTCGAGAACATGGGATACGGAGTGACTTGTGCTGAAGCACCTGATGCCGCAGTCTTCACGAACTGTCGTTTTCGGGCCAACGCCCATTCGATGTTGTGTGCATTCGGCGGCTCCCTTGAGGTTCGTGATTGCAGCTTTGACCAGGTATACCGCAACTATCAGCACATTGTGGCATCCGGGCTGTCATCCGTATTGATCAGTGATTGCGACTTCAGCCTGGCAACGGTCAACACCTGGAGTCAGACCGGCGTTCATCTACAGGGTGTACCATCCGCAGTCGTGACGGACTGCAGATTCCTTGGCGGAGCTTCTGGCTTGGCGCTTCTTGGCGTAGATGCCGCCACGGTTTCGAATTGTATGTTTTCCACGCAAACGGCAGGCAGAGTCGAAGTGTCGAATGGCATGATCATTGGCTACAGTACGGCGAACTTGACAGACTGCACATTTGACTCTCAGGTGAATGCGGTGTGGGCCAGCGAGCGCCCCAATATCCGGATGGAACGAGTCAGCATCTTGGATGTCGCAATGGCCTCATTGAACTTCGACTCGATGAACTCATTGGTGGTGCACGAGAGCCTTCTTGCTCGGGGCGCACAGTACACTATCCTGCAAAACTACCCTTGCGATGAGAGTCCGCAGGGCGAAGGGTTGCCCCATTTCGACCTGACAAACAATGACTGGGGAACGTCAAGCGCCGACAGCATTGCCTCGTGGATCCGTACGTGCGACTACATTGTGGACTTCGTCCCATTCATCGGGCAGCCGGTGGCCGTTGAGAAAAGGTCGTGGGGGGATCTTAAGGCGCTTTTTCGGTAAAGATTTTCCATTTTTCTCTCTCGCATTCACGCTGCGCGCCCCGACCGAGGAGCTAATCATCTTTCGCACGGGAATCGACAGGGGTCTTGGTGGACTACGTTTGAGAACGGCGCTCACCCGCGCCCAAGCCCGCGCCGCCCTGCGCATGTTGAATCCGACTTTGCTTGCAGTGGAGCAGCGGCTGGCGCCGCGCGTGATCATGTCTCCGTCGCGGCCCGGGAAAGTGGCGACGTCGTCAGTGGCCGTTTCCGTAGCTAGGAAGGCACGACGCAACATCGCGCGCTACCCTTGGCTGATTCGGTGATCGCGATGACTTGCGCGCGCCATTGACGACGAGAACCATTGCATTGCCGCCCCCACGAGCGTGAAATTGCTGCGAGCAAGACAATTTCATTTGACGATACCAATGCGCGGCTGTAGCCTCATCTCGATTTCTATCGCACCGCCTTGTTGCGGCAGTATCCAGCGCAGTTGCCCAAGGCTGGATTCAGCATGGCTCAGATTGGGGCGAAACGTGATGGGGGGTGTCTCGCCGGCATGATTCGGCCCCGTCCATTTGTGCTAAGGTTCCGGACCGCGGCGCAAGCCTGCACTATCCATACCCCAAGTGGGCAACGAGTTTCGCCGGGCGATTCAGCTTTCAACAAGACTCGGACGGATCTATTCGCTCTAGCGCGGTATGCCTGCGCCGTCAGTCCCCAGCCAAGCATACGACAGCATTCGCTGGCCTCGTGCAGGACATTTGCGAATCGGAGGATGACATGGTTACGGCAAGATTGGACCAGATCGACGGCCGACGGCTGCTCTTGGCAGCGCTGCTGCTTACCTGCGTTGCTGCCGTACCGCCGGTGTACGCGCAAGAGGTGATCTTGTCGGTTTTTGGTGATGCTGCCGGCGGGCCGGGACAGGATTATGGTGCTGCCGCAGCATCGGGCTACTTCAACAACGACGATCAACTGGATTTGGCCGTCGGCGCCCCCTATCACATGTTGCACGGAGGCGCCGTATTTGTGTTGTGCGGCCCGTTTATCGACGGGGTGCCGGCTGGAGGTGCGATCAGCCTCCCGCAATTGCCCAACGACAACGGGGAGTTTGGGCGTGCGGTCTCGTTCGCTGAATCATATACAGTCGATTCTGTCCTGGGTGTTCGGCCGACATGCGTCGTGGGTGCCCCTTACGCAAACAACCAGCGCGGCCGAGTAGTTGACTACGCGCAGCTTTCGCAATCTCTGGAAGAAGATGTGCTGTCGTTCTCTATTGGTATTACAGATTACCTGGATACTGCAGACCATGCGGGCCACGTGGTATCGTCCTGCGATTTCAACGGAGACACCTACGCCGATGTGATTGTTGGCACAGACCACCACATCTCCGATGCATTGACGGGGAAGGTCTTTGTCTTCTTTGGCGGGCCCAATAAGGACAACCGATTCGACGTCATCATACGGCCGACATATCAGCGCGTGGGTGGCTGGTCGCAGTTCGGCGGGGTGGTCGCTGGAGTTCGAAGCATCACTGGGGACAACTGCGGAGATCTGATCATCGGTGACGCCGATCGCGGCTCTGTCTACATAGTCTTCGGCCGGCCCTTAGAAAAGAGCCACGACGATCCACCATTCGAAATCCTCATTTCTGGCAGCGGCGGGGAAGCACTTGTGAAGACTGTTCCTATCGATGGGATTGTGCAAGCGGCCGGGGTGGCGATCTAACTGGTGACACCGTCGCGGATATAGTATTGGCAACCCGCACGTCGTCAACAGGCACCGTGTACGTGTGCCCTGGGCCGATCACGGTCTCCGGGCCGCTTTCGTTTCACGCGACAATAGATGGACCGGCTACTTTTGGCGAGCAGCTCGACTTGCGGGGTGACGTGGATGGCGATGAATTCAATGACCTAATCATAGGGGGTCGGCGCGTAACGACCTATGGACAGAGCACCGGCCGGGTCTCCATTGTACTTGGTGGCCCTCGGCTACTGCAAGGTGCAGTGGTTCACTGCCCCTGGAACGCAATAACGACCAGATCAGTGTGGCAATTGGTGCCGCCGGGCCTGGAGAACGGCGCAGAATTCGGCTCATCCGTGGGGTACCTCGGCGATCAGGACGGCGATGGAAAAGACGAGATCTTTGTGGGAGCGCCCGCAGCGGGTACTCCGACTGGGCAACCGGGAGAGCTATTCGGCTTCAATCTTTCGGAATCGGCAATTGACATTGCCGCAGAGGCCGCGCCGATAACGGCAGGGCCTACCTGCGGCGCTTCTAACCTATTAGCGGTCCATGTTGAGTCGCCGGCCGCGGTCGATGTCTTTGCCGACGTATCTGACCTTGGCGGCGGCGCTTACCCGGTGCAGCTCTTCGACAACGGTCTCAATGGCGATGTGACGCCAGGTGACCTCATTTACTCCGCAAACGTTGCTGGTGCTCTCTATGACACCTCAACGAAGACAGTCGAGGTGTTCGCACGCGGCCAGGCAGCTAGCGGCGGCTTCGCAATCAAGAATGTCCAGGTACCAATCCTCCCCTCGCCGCTGGTTGCCCCGTACGCCGAGTATCCGCTGTCCAAGTCAAGTCCTGCGCTCCCACTATTTGCCGTACGAGTCTCCCCGTGCGGTGGCGCGCCTACGCAAGTAAGAATGACCGCTCCATCCGGCTTCTACTGGGGCCAACTCAATCTGACCGATCAAGGGCCGCCCGGCGATTTGGTTGCGGGAGACGGCATATGGTCTTATTCGGGAAGCGACACGGACATCATCCTGCCGCCACCGGGGTTTTACGACTTCATCTACATCGTGAACTACCCAGATGACATCTTGTCAGGAACGGCTAAGTTCCAAGTCATTGAGCCGACGGCCGTCAGTTACGTGAATAAGTCGAGCGGGACCGGGCTCGACTATGCTGGCCAGCCGTACAGCAGCGTTGCCGTTGATTTCACGCCGGGTCCGGGTGCAAAGGACTTGTTCATCAGCATGCTCGCCGAACGTGGCGCGTTGTACAAGTGTAGTTTCGTTAGTTCGGCGGGTGTCCCGCATTTCCAGTCCGGCTCGTCGAGCGACACTGGTGGCGAGTTGCCCCCAGTCGGCATTTTGGGACTTGCGGCAGCAGACTTCAACAACGACGGCCGCGATGATCTGTTTGTTGCGGCACAGGAGCAGGGAGGGGCTCGTCTATATCAGGCCGCGGCGTCCGGCAATGCCGTATTGCAGAACGTGACGAGCGCTTTGATTCCCAGCGATGCACTTGATAACTCCCTTACTGGAGCTTGGGGTGATTACGACCGCGACGGTCGCCTGGACCTTTTCGTGGGCTGCGGCGTTGTAACAGGGGAGCCAGGCGTTGACTCCGGTACACCAGCAAACGGAATCCTGTTGCGCAATGACACCCGCAGTGGTGGCGGATTCGTGGATGTTTCCGCCTCGACTGGGGTTGGTAATCTGGCCCAATACGCCGTAACTGCCACATGGGGTGATATCAACGGCGACAAGTTCCCAGACCTCTTCGTCGGCGATGCAAGTGAGTCCGGTACCGCCAGCAGGCTGTTCAGGAATGGCAAGGATGGCGGCTTTGCCGACGAAGGCAGCACTCGTTTCGGCGGGAATCTGAATTCGGTGGTCGGAGCTTGCTTTGGAGACGTGGATGCGGACGGCGATCTAGATCTGACCGTGGCGACGCGTACCGGAGCCGCGATTCGAATCAACACAAGTGCAGGAACCTACACTTCAATCGTCCCAGTAGGCGCCGCGACGACTGTTAGTGGCGTGAACGTATTTGACTTCGACTACAATGGTGTCCAAGACGTGCTCTTGCTGTCCGCGGATAGTGCATCGACGCCGAAGCTTTTCAGGGGTGCGTCGAGCGGCGGCAATCTGTCGTTCGCGGACGTAACGAGTGCTGTGGGCCTGAACTGGCCAGGTAAGATCGGCGGAAGTGTACTGTCTGACTTCAACAACGATGGCGACCTTGACTTGTATCTCGGTCGAGCCATTGCTGAAAGTGCACACTTCTTCACCGCTGCCGGACTGGACCCGACCACCGACGCATATACGCAGAATTGGCTGCGAGTGACGCTCACGTCGAACCTCGGAGTTCCCAACAACTACAAGGGGATTGGCGCCAAGGTAACCGCAACGCAAGGCGCAAATCAGTTTGTCCGTGTTGTCGACGGCGGCAGCGGCCGCGGGGGACAAGATGACAGTGTGCTGATATTTGGCTTGCCTAGCAGTGCCCCTGTGGATCTTGTGTCCGTTGCGTGGCCGAACGGATACGTCCAGAGTATCAGCGGGCCAATCTCGGTGGGCACTGTCTTTAATGTGGTGGACGATACGCAGGCGTTCTCCGTAACGCAAGCCACGGGAGGCTACGAGATCATTCCCTGCGAGGGCGTGAATCGGTGGAATTTCACGTGGAAAACTAGCGTCGGCACAAATCCGGCGCTTGATCGTATCGTATACAAGATCGACGACGCGGACCTGCAAAATGGTGGCACCATGGTGTTGGCGACTGACGCGGGTGTCAGCCATCTGTGTACCGTGAATGCTGCCGGCGCGTACGTGCATTCAATATCGTACGTAGTGCCATGCGGTGCTGATCGCGTCGTCTATTTCGCTGCAACTAGTGCGGCGGTGACGGAGACTACCAGCCAGACTAGGAGCTTTGCAGAGTCCATTTGCTCGGTCTGTGACCCCAACCAGCAGTAGAAGGAGCGTGGGTACAATGGTCAACAAGCACGCAGTGACAATGTTAGCGCTGGGGCTGCTGACGTCCGGGGTCGCGCTTGCTGGCAGCGGTCAAGCCGCGGGTGACCTGCCAGCAGTCAGTGGCATTCTGAAGATGGAGCCGGTCACGGAGCACAGCTACATCGCTGCGTGGCTCCCCGTTCCCGACGGAATGAGCCTGGCGGGAATCAAGTGGTTCAACAACGACGAGTATGCGCCGTTTCCCGAGGTGATGGAGCTCCACGACAGTGAGGATGGCCTGGGGAGCGTTGGCGCGTGCACGATGATTGCCAATGAGGTTGACGGCGTGTCGCTCGGCTGGAGCGAATTGACTTTCGGTCTGCCGATTGCCTGCGGCGGCGACGGGGCCTTCGTCATATTTCGCATTCCCGCCAACGCTGCGGTGACTGCGGATGGTGCGGGTGGTGGGGCCGGCGTTGGCTTTGCGAGCGGCGACGGAGCCCGCGGCTGGGTTACTGTGGACGGACAGAACTGGGTCGGGATTGACTCGTCCTTTGGCTTGGCTATCGAGCCGATACTGGTGGCCTACTCCTCTGCCTCCGGCAAGAGGGCAACGGACGCTGGTCGCGACGGCCAGCTAGCCTTGGATGCGGCGCATTACGAGACGGGTCTGTGTTCCGTTTCTCCCAACCCGTTCAATCCAGATACTGAGATTCAGTTCACCTTGCGCGAGGCGACGAGGGTCGCAATCTCTGTGATTGATGTCAGCGGCCGCCGGGTGGCCAGCCTTGTCGACGATTCGCTTGACTCGGGGCTGCATTCGGTTCGATGGGACGGGCGCGACAGTACTGGCCGAGGTGCCGCGAGCGGTGTATACTTCGTTCACATGACGGCAGGCGAGCTGGCCTTCAGTCGGCGAGTGCTGTTGGTGAAGTAGTGACCAGGAGCGGCTTTGGTGCATATGTTGACGTGGATTGATTGGCGGGCCCCCTGGTGGGGCCTGCCCCTTCTGTTGGTGGTAATCCTTGCGGCGCCGCCTGCCGAATCTAGGGTCTGGCGTGTCGAGAAGGACGGCTCCGGTGACTACGCGGTGATCCAGGACGCCGTCGACGCCTCGGCCAGTGGCGATACGATCATGATCGGTCCGGGGCGATTTTCGGAATTCACCGACCATATATACGCGGGCAATGTCTGGCATACTTATGTGCACTTGGTGTCTGGTTCGCTCACGTTTATCGGTGCAGGTGAGGGTGCCACGGTAATTGGACCGGAATCTCCTGGGACATGGGAGTCATGGGAGTATGCCACCGGTGTCTTCTACTGGCCGGCTACAACAAGCAGCGAACTTGTGCTCGAATATCTAATGGTTGAAGATGTAGTGATAGGAGCTTATGCCGAGAGTGGCTCGGTTGCGATCAGCAATTGCGCGCTTCGTCGAGCCAAGGCCGGGATCTGGACGCACACACCGGGAACGGTGCAGTCGTGTAGGTTCGAGGGCGTATATGATACCGGGGTTATCGCATCAAGCCCGTCACATGACGTTACGGTCGCGCAGTGCGAATTCCGTAATACGAGAACTGCATTCTATTTTAGCGGTGTGGCAAATGTCGCAGTTCGTGACAACAATGTCGCTGAATGTGAAAATGTAGGTTACTTGAATCAGTGCTCAGGATCGGTAGTTCGCAACTCCCTTTCAGTGACCACAGGAGATGGCCTGATTGTCTATGGACCCGGGTCCTACACAGTTGCAGACAACGTCTTTGACGGGGGAACAGCTAACATCTATTTCGGGCTCGGAGCCAGCAATGCCATCTGCGAGCGCAACGTGTTTCGTGGCTCACGCGACACCGCAGTCGATATCGTTAGTTGCACTCCCCGAATCATAAGAAATGATATCTTCAAGGACCGCGGTCGCGCTGTGATTCTCGGGGGCTATCCACAATTGCCAGATCGCTTCGTCGACATGACGGGCAATTACTGGGGCACGGCGAATCCCGATTCCATCTCCGCGTGGATAGTGGATGGTCACGACATTGTAAGTCCCCAGATTCACGGTTTTGTGAATTTCCAGCCGTTTTCATCCGCGCCGGTACCGACAGAGAGGACGAGCCTTGGGGGCGTGAAGGCGCTGTTCAGATAGCGGCATCCAGTTTCTCTCTCTCCCGTTCACGCTGCGCGCCCCGACCGGGGAGCCAATTCAAATGGGGCTCGGAACGTGAATCCCACCCCCACGAGTTAACTCCGATCCCGGCGCGGATCGGAGTTTTCGTTTGTCCGCACCCGGACGTCGATCGCGGTCACCGATGACGGCACCACTTGGACGATGGGTATCGACCTGAACGGTGGTGCAATCCTGCGTATCCGGTGCCGCCGATGATGCTATATTCGCGTCGTCGCCGCCACGGAGTCGTACCTCATCGGTTCGCTGACGCGCCAACTCCCGGCACCAGCTCCCGCACTGCAACCTGCGTGTTCTTCTCATGCGCAAACGCATGGCACCGGCTGCACATCGTGACCAGGTTCTCTTCCCGATTCGAACCGCCCAGGCTTCGCGGCACCACGTGATGCACTTCGAGGAATCGCGTAGCCCCGCAACCGGGCGTCGCGCAGCGATGCCGATCGCGCGCCAGCACCGAAGCCCGCACCTTCGGCGGGATGATCGCCTTGTTCGCCCCGCCGGGCTCGCGCACCCGCGCGTCGCAGGCGAGCGCCGCGACTTGCGCCGGCGCAAGTGCCTGTTCGCCGAGCGAGGTGACTACCGCAGCGGCCTCGCAGTCGGGGCACTTATGAACGATGACCTGGACTGCCGGCCCCTGCGACGGTGCGGCCGCCGCGGCCACCAGTGCTTCCAGTCCGTCCAGGATGACATCCAGCCGCTCGGCGCCCGCCGCCACGAGCCCCAGCTTGTAGGCCTTCTCGATCAGTGCCTCGAAGCGGGCGCGTTGGAGGCCGTCGGCGCGCAGGCTGATGGTGGTCGACACGGCGGTCGCCGCCGGCACCGCCGGCACCGGTGCAAGACTCAGCTGGGCCGGCGCATCTTGACGACGGGCCGACTTGATCGCGACAGCCAACGACCGCCGCCCGCTCGTAGCCGCCTGCGCCACCCACGCGGATTGCGTTTCCGCGGTCGCGACACGCGCCACCTGCTGGGCCTTGGTCCAGCCCACCTCGCCGGAGGCCACCGCGGCGCGCAGCACCGGCAGGCGCTCGAGGTCATCGGCCAGCCTCTTGAACTGCCAGTAACGGTTGTCGCTGAAGCCGAGGGCCACCCGCGCGTAGATCTGCAGCGAGGCGTGGCCGAGTTCGCGGTACAGCTCGCGCTTCTGCACTTCGGCGAACCAGAGGACGGCGCATTCGCGCGCGCGGTCGCAGGCGGTCAGGGCCTGGCGGAGCGCGGCGTCGACCTCAGGGGCGGGCTGGTTTTCGGCGAAATCGGGCAGTGCGATGGTGGTCATGATGGGCTCGGCTTTCCCGGGAGGGTGACCGAAATTGTCGATGGCGTAAATATAGCAAAATTAAAATTAACGACAACTGAAATATGGCAATAAATTTACAAACATACTGTATACAGTATTGCGATTGTGCCTGGCCTTAAGTGGCAAACATGCGGCGCGATGGCGCTCGACAGGAACCGAGAACCCCGCGACTTGCGCCGGCACAAGCAGGATCGCCCGCCCTCACCGCCCCGCCACCGCCACCCCCGCCCCCCAGTCCTCCTCAACCTCCGCCACAACGCCACCGAAGAAACCGCCGACGCCACGAACAACCCGAACGCCAGCCAGAACACCGCGCGCAGGCCCCACAGTTCGTAGACCGCGTAGCCGACCAGTGGGCCGATGGTGCCGCGGATGCCGACCATCGCCACGTGGATGCCCTGGTAGTAGCCGCCCTGGCCCTTGGGGGCGAAGGCCATGCTGCCCACGTTCCAGGTGATGTTCACGCCGGCCATGCCGACGGTGTAGATGGCGAACGCGAGATAGACGAGGGGCAGGGCCGCGCCGGCGTCGGCGATGCCGGCGGCGTCGAGGGCCACGGGGTAGAAGGCGAGCGCGAAGAAGGCGACGGCGCACAGGCGCACGGGGTGGTAGCGGTCCATGACGCGGCCCATCAGCGGGCCGAGCATGGCGACGCCGACCTGGCCGACGAGCACGCGCGCGGTCGAGATCTCGTGGTAGCTCAGCTTCAGTTGTTCGGTGAGGAAGACCGGGACGACCGGGCTCAGGCACATGAACGCCGCGCCGTAGGTCATGAAGTTGATCTCGAACCAGTTGAAGGCGCGGTCCTCGCGGTAGATGCGCATGGCGTCGGCGAACGGGCGCGCGATGCCGCGCCAGATGCGGCCGGGCTGGAAGGGGCCGACGGCGCGCGCGGGGAGCGGGAACGGGCTGCGCAGGCGGAAGGGTGTGGCGTCGGGCGGCGTGCCTTCGGGAACGGGCGCGCGCGAGAGCAGGAACAGGTAGAGGAAGCCGCAGACGCCGAGGAAGGCGTAGACCCAGCGGAAGAGATCTGGGTCGCGGTCGAGGATGCGACCGAGGCCGAGGCTGGCCACCACGGCGACGCCGTTCTGGATGCCGGTGGCCCAGCCGAACCAGCGGCCGCGCATCGTGGGGCGGAAGTTCTGTTCGAAGATGTTGTTCTGCGCCGGGTAGACCATGGCGGCGAAGAAGTAGACCACGGCCAGCAGCAGCGACATCTGCACGGCCGAGTGCACGAACAGGGTGAGCAGCATCACCAGCCGTCCGAGCACGCCCGCCCAGACCAGGTAGGCGCGGCGGCCGCCCCGCGTGGCCAGCAGGTGGCCCCAGTAGAGGGCCAGGAACATGCCCAGGTTGTCGAGCACGGCCGACAGGGTGATGAGACCGGTCGAGGCGTGCAGGCTCTTGGCCAGCACATAGGGGATGAGCAGGTAGCCCGACCACCACAGGCCCTGCAGCACGGCGCCCGGCAGGAACAGGCGCAGGGTGGCGCGCTCGAGCGGCGTCGGCACCACCTTGACGCGGGCCGCGGGGGCTGTGCGATTGCGGCTCATGGGCGCCTCAACAGCAGCAGCCAGGAGCGGCCGGGCAGGCGGCGGTCGCCGCTGCCGGTGGCCAGGATGATTTCGTTGAGGCCGTCGCCGTCGACGTCGCCGACGGCGGGCCAGGACGATTCGACGTGTTCCTCGCTGAAGTCCACCAGCAGTTCCTTGCGTGTGCCGCCCTCGGGATAGACGTCGTAGCGGTAGACGTGGCCGAGGCGTTCGCTGGTGATGCCTTCGGAGCCGCCGTCGCCGCGCGTGGTGACGATCAGCTCGTTGCGGCCGTCGTTGTCGGCGTCGGCAATGATCATCATCTTCTCGAAGTACGCCAGGTCGAGGTCGGCGGTTTCGCGGTCGAAATCGTACACGGGCACTGCCTCGTGAGCGATGCGGTAGCCGAGCAGCGTGGCCCGGTTGACGGCCTGCTCGCGCTTCCAGCCCACGATCAGGTCGTTGCGGCCGTCATTGTCGATGTCGCCGACGGTGAGCGAGGCGTAGAAGCAGGGCCGGCCGTCGAAGCCGTCGAGCACCAGGCGCGGCTCGGGTTCCGGGTCGCCGCCCGCGTCCAGTTCGTGGATCTGCACGCGGGCCTGGCCCTCGCGAAAAGCACTCACGACGAGAAGTTCGAGCCGGCCGTCGTTGTCCACATCGGCCAGCTGCGCGTCCTCGCCCGATCCCGACAGGTGGAGCACCTTGCGCGCGGCGACATCGCGCAGTTCCGGGTCCGCGTCGTAGCGCACGACCTCGCCGCCGCCGCAGAACGCGGAGATGATCTCCTGCACGCCGTCGCCGTCAAGGTCGGCTGTCGCCAGGCCGTGCGTGTAGGCGCTCAGGTTGCAGAGCGGGCGCGAGACGAGACGGCTGCCGTCGGCGCGCAACAGGTGCAGCATCGCGGGGGTGCCGTCTTCCTGGCCGGTGCCGGCGATGATCTCGCGCCGGCCGTCGCCGTCCAGGTCGACCACGCGGACGCCCAGGGCCATTCCCGGCGGCGGGCCGGCCAGCTGGTCGGCCAGCAGGCGCACGCTGCGGTCCTCACCATCCAGCGTGAAGAGGTAGAGGCGGCTGTCGGGGGTGGTCGAGGTGAGGATGTCGGTGCGGCCGTCGTTGTCGCCGTCACCGATCTCCACGTCCCAGCCGGCGTACGACTGGTCGATCTCGGCGATGACCTCGGCCGTCCAGCCGTCGGCGTACCAGGCCAGTTCGGACGCGGTACGAGGTGCGGCAGGCGCTTGGCCGAGGGCGGGGTCGTAGCTGATGGCGGCCAGACCCAGGCACGTCGCCGCCGCCACGAACGATCGCCGCTTCCCGCCTGCGCCAGCCGGCCTTCGAGCGGCGATGGCGCGGGCGGGTGCGTTCACGGCGTGGTCGTCGCGACCGGCGCGGGCGAGGGCGCCGGCGCTGTGGTCGGTGGCGGCGCCGCCTCCGTGAGCGGCGGCGAGAGGATCAGTTCCTGGAGCTCGGGCGCCAGGACACCGAGGATCGCCACGGGCAGCGAACTGGTGAAGCCGTAGCGGTCGGCCTGTTCGCCCGGCACGTAGGCCGTCAGCACGCCGTAGAAACGGTCGCCGATCAGGAAGGCGAACGTCGACGTGCGGTTGATGGCCGTCGAGCTGATCTCGTTGCCGCGCGAATCGTACGTGGTCGAGCGGTTGTCGCCGGTGCCCGTCTTGCCGCCCACGGGGATGGGCGTGCCGTCGGGCATGCGGTAGGCGCCCTTCAGCCGCACTGCGGTGCCGCCCTCGACGATGCCGATCAGTTCCGGGCGCACCGCCTCGGCGATCTCGCGGCGGAGCACGCGCTCACCCTGGGTGGGCGTGCGGCGCAGGCGCGTCTCGAAGGGCGTGCCGGCGCCGAAGGTCATGCTCGTGATGCGCGCCGAATTGAAGCGCACGCCGCCGTTGACGATGATGCCGACCAGCTCGGCCAGCGCCGCGGGCCGGTCGGCCGAGCTGCCGATCGCGGTAGCGTAGGAAGGCACCAGCGACTCGAACGGATAGCCGAGGCGCTTCCAGCGCGCGTGCACCGAGTTGAAGGCGTCCACTTCCATCAGCGTCTGGATGCGCCAGTCCTGGCGCTGCTTGTGGCGCACCTTGAACAGCCAGGAATAGGCGTCCTGCCGGGCGGCAGCGCCGGCCTTGGTGATCTCCGAGTACGGGGCGCCGGGGTGCTCGCGCATGTAGCTGAGCAGCCACAGTTCCAGCGGGTGCACGCGGCAGATATAGGCGCGATCCTGCAGCGAGAAGTCGTCCACCGAGTAGCGGTCGTAGAGGTCGCTCAGCGCACTGTCCGAGATCTTCGAGCCGGGCATGTGCGAGCGCATCCAGACCTTGAACTCGTCGAGGTCGGCCCCCGGCACCACCGAGCGGTGGACCACCGCCAGCTTCGTCGGCGCGCGCGACATGTTGTCGAGCAGCACCTCGATCTGCTCGTCGGAGGGCAGTTCCTTGTACTTCTTGTAGAACTTGTTCATGAACACCTGGCCTTCGCGGTCGGCGAAGCGCTGCAGGTATTCCAGGCGCCGGGGGTCGTCCTTGTCCTCGAGCAGCTCGGGCAGCGACTCGTGCCGCGACAGTTCATAGCGCACGATGTCGCGCATCATGCGGATGAACACCAGGTTGATGGAGCGCCGCAGGCCCTCGCGCACCGTGACGGTGCGATGGTCGTCGTCGGGCTCGAAATTGGAGAAGCGGTGCACGCCGCCGCCGGTGAAGAACGACTCGCTCGTATTGGCCGAATAGCTGCGGTTGAGCGCCGCATCCAGTACCGCCGCCAGCGAGGTGTCGCCGCCGGCCGAGAAGTAGTCGACGGCCCAGCGGCCGAGGCGGTCCGAGGGCGCCACGTTGACAGCGCGCAACGAGTCGGGCCCCATCACGCTCAGCTTCGCCTGCAGCTCGCCGATGCACTCCAGGTAGGTGACCAGCGTGCGCAGCTTGGCCGTCGAGCCCAGCTCCAGCTTCACGCCCTCGTTGATGTTCAGCGGCTGGTTGTAGTTGTCCACCTGCACGCGCAGGACGTCGGCGCCCTCCACGTGTTCGTACAGCGTGAAGCTGTAGATGACCTGGCGCGGGTCGCCGCGTTCCAGGAGGCGGAAGCCGCGCAGGCCGTGCGAGTCGAGGAACGCCGGGTCGCCCATCTTCGACAACACGCGCGTGACGCCCTCCTGGGCATTGCGGTCCAGCGTCGTGTGCACGATCAGGTCGAGGCGGTCCAGGTCGTAGAGCTGCGGCACGTCGAGCATCGTCAGCAGGCGCGGGCGCACGGCGTTGGCGGCCTTGCGCTCGATGTAGTCGGTGCGCCGCTTGCCGGGATCGGTCGGCTTCAGCACGAGCTTCTGCGCGAGCGCGGCCTCCAGGAGGTCGGCGGGAATGACGCCCTCGCGCCCGAGCACGTTCAGGTACTCGTTCGTGCGCTCCTCGAGCGCGTCGCGCTTGGGATCCAGGTAGTAGGCCGGTCGCCGCTGTGCGAGCAGCAGGCTCAGCACCTGCTTGTAGGCCATGGCGCGCTTCTGCAGGTCGGGCTGGCCGTCGGCGGCCGGGGCCAGCAGCTTGTTGACCTGGTCGAAGTCGGCGCCGTACCAGGCCTCGACGCCGTCGCCGACGCCGATCACCTCGCCGTGCCCCGGCACCGCACCCAGCGGCAACGCGTTGATGTACTCGGTGACGATGCGCTGGCGCGCTTCCATCGTCTCCTCGCCGTGCAGGTAGGCGCGCAGCGAGGCCGAGGCGACCTGGCGGAACTTCTCGCTGACGTTGGAGGTGCGCCCCTCCGGCGAATGGCGGAACTTCTCCATCTGCGTGGCCAGCGTGCTGCCGCCGGTCACGCGCTGCTCGGGATCGAGCTGGTGGATGCCCAGCTGCAGGATGGAGCGCGCGAGGCGATCCCACTCCAGCGCCGGGTTGCGGTACGGGTACTTCGGGTCGAGCAGCTCGCGGTTCTCGATGAACAGCAGCGACTGCACGGTCAGGTCGGGCACCGCGGCGAAGTTGGCATAGGTGCGCGTGGGGCGGCGCGCGTCGTACATGGGCTCGTCGTCGTCGGCCATCAACACCAGGCCGGCGCGCGTCTTCTCCCAGTAGGTCGTGAACAGGCCCTTGTCGGTCAGCTCGCGCATGCGTTCGGACCAGCGGGCCTGCGCCTCGACGGTGAATCCGCGCGCGGTCGCCAGTTCGACGAACGTGGGGATGCCCACGTAGCCGTGGCGCACGTCGTAGGGACCGTCTTCGGGAAAGCGGATGTCCTGGCTGGCGCCCGGCTCCACATCCCAGGTCAGGTCGCTGGCCAGCCGGCTGATGTGCCGCGCCTGTTCGCGCGATGACTTCATCTCGCGGGCGACGAACACCACCGCGGCGATGATCAATAGAAAGGAGACGCCTATCACCAGGCGTCCGATCAGTCCCGGCCTCCAGTCGAGGCGGGCGCGGGGAAGCGTGACCACGGAGCTCCTCTCCAAGGCATGCCGGTTCAAACCGATTCCTGTCCGGCTCCAACAACCTAGTATACTGCGCCGGAGTCAAGCCTGTGAACGGGCATTGCGACGCACTATCGGCGACCGGCGCCCCGGCTTCAGTCACGATCCGGAAGGAACCCATGGATTCCGGCCCGACCCACCCTGAAGGCAGCCCGTACCCGGCCGGGATCCCGGAGGGTCCGGTACCCCCGATCCGGCCGGTTCGCCCGGCCCAGCCACGCCGCCGCGTGCGGCGTCTGGCCCGGCTGCTCGTGCGCCTGGCCCTGCTCGCCATCGTGGGCTCGGTGGCGGCGGTGGCCCTGTGGCGGTTCGCGCCGCCGCCCCTGTCCGGGGTGATGGCCCAGCGCTGGCTCGAAGCCCGCCTGCACGGCCAGCCCTTCCGGCTGGACTACCAGTGGACGCCGCGGCGCGATATCGCCGCCACCCTGCCACTGGCGGTCATCGCCGCCGAGGACCAGCGCTTCTTCCGGCACGATGGCTGGGACGGCGAGGCCATCCGCCAGGCCCTGGAGGAGGCGAAGGAGGGCGGCCGCCGCCGCGGCGCCTCGACCATC
Organism: bacterium; assembly: GCA_016703265.1. Lineage (NCBI taxonomy): Bacteria > bacterium. Next base: position 608,282 of record JADJCK010000003.1, on the reverse strand, counting down.
AGCCAGCAGACGGCCAAGAACCTCTTCCTCTGGACGGGCCGCAGCTGGCTGCGCAAGGGCCTCGAGACCTGGTACACGTTCTGGATCGAGTTGCTCTGGCCCAAGGAGCGCATCCTCGAGGTGTACCTGAACCTGGCCGAGTGGGACGAGGGCGTGTTTGGCGTCGGCGCCGCCTGCCGCCGCCACTTCGACACCACGCCGGCGCGCCTCGATCGCGCCCGCGCCGCACGCCTGGCCGCCGTGCTGCCCAACCCGCGCCGCATGGACGCCGGGCATCCCTCAGCCTACGTGCTGCGTCGGCAGGGGCAGATCCAGGCCCAGATGGGGCACCTGGACGGCTCGGAATTCACGGCCCCGCTGCGCGGCTGGTAAGGCCTGCCGCCAAAGATCGCGCGGCCGGCGGAAGCCTCCACCGGCCGCGCGGATCCTTGTCGCCGGTGCTACTCGTCGACCTCGACCTCTTCCTCGATCTCGGCCTCGATGCCCGGCGTCGACTTGTCGTCGTCGGCCAGGCGGGTGCCTTCCAGTTCGACGGCGTTGTCCTGGTTGTCCTCGCGCAGGATGGGGATCTCCTCGAAGGCCTCCGTCTTGCCGGCCGCGACCTTGGCGTTCGGGTCGACAACCACCGCGACCTCGGTCTTCACGCCCTCGACCTCGATCATTTTGATCTCGCGCACGACCACCACACGGTCCTCGTGCATGAGCTCCCAGCCCACGACCAGGCCCACGGGCACCACCCAGAACCGGCGACCGCGCACCATGCGCAGGGCCACGCGACGGCGCACACGGCGGCGGATGCGGCGGCGCACGCGGCGACGGCGACGGCGACGGCGCGCGGGCGTGGCGGCATCGGCCAGGTGCGGCAGCAGGGTCAGCGACACGGCGCCGGCCACCAGGCCGGTCAGGAACTGCCTGCGATCCATGGTCTCCTCCTCGGCTGTCGGGGCCCGGGCCGCAGGGGCGCGGGCGGATCTGAAAGACCGTTCGGGAAAGCAAGCGGCAGGCCATTCCGGGGTAGAATCGATCGTCGATGCAAGATGTAATCATGAAACAAGTTGCGCGTTCGTGCGCAGGTGCCCGCCGGGAACGCCCGCGCGCCCCGGTACCCCGGGGAACATCACCTGTTCCCGACCGGAAACGCCCGGACCGGCTGACACCCGGCCCTGTCGCCCTTATCATGGCGCGCTTACGCGACACCGTCGCGCAGCCGGCAAGGACCTCCCGTGAACAAGTACCTGACATTGCCGAGGACCGTCCACGTCCTGTGCGTGGGCATCCTCATCAACCGGGCCGGCACGCTGCTGGTGCCGTTCCTCACGCTGTACCTGCAGAGCCGCATGGGGCTGGGCATCGAGACGGCGACGCGCATCCTGGGCGCCTACGGGGCCGGCGCGCTGGTGGCGGCCCTGGTCGGCGGGCAACTGGCCGACCACTTCGGGCGCAAGCGCGTGATGGTCGGCAGCCTGGCCGGCGGCGCCGCGGTGCTCGCGCTGTTCCCGTTGCTGCATTCGTCGTGGCAGATCGCCGGGGGCCTGTTCGTCTTCGCGATGATCGGCGAGATGTACCGCCCGGCCACGCAGGCGATGATCGCCGACCTGGTCGAGCCCGAGCGCCGGCCGCAGGCCTACGCGTTGATGTACGTGGCGGTGAACGTCGGCTTCGCGATCGCCCCGGTGATCGGCGGCCTGCTCGCCGCCACGAACTTCCGCTGGCTGTGCTGGGTCGACGCGCTGACGAACGCCGCCTACGCCGTGATCCTGCTGGTGATGGTGCGCGAGACGCATCCCGCTACCGCCGCGGGCGAGGCCGGCGCCGTCGTCGACCGCGTCGGCTGGCGCGCTGCGCTCGGCGTCATCTCGCGCGACGGCACCATGCTCGCGTTCTGCGCCGGCATCGTGCTGGTGGGGCTGTCGTTCATGCAGGTGGCCTCCACCTTCCCGCTGTACCTGGGCCAGCTGGGCATCGACGCGAAGCAGTACGGGCGCATCATCGCCGTCAACGGGCTGATGATCACGGTGCTGCAGCTGCCGTTCTCCTCGCTGGTGGCGCACTGGCGGCGCGACCGGGTGATGATCGCCAGCGGCATCGTGCTGGGCGTGGGCTTCTTCCTCAACGCCTTCGCGCGCACGCCGTGGCAGTTCGCCGCGGTGGTCGTGGTGTGGACCGTGGGCGAGATGATGAACGCCGTCTTCGCCCCGACCATCGTCTCCGAGCTGGCGCCGACCGCCCTGCGCGGCCGCTACATGGGCATGTTCACGATGTGCTTCTCGAGCGCGGCCATGTTCGGCGCGCCGCTGGGCGGCATGGTGCTGGCGCGCGGGGGCGGGCGGGCGCTGTGGACGGCGGTCCTGCTGATGGGCCTCGGCGCCGCGGTGTTCTCGGCGGTGGCGGGGCCGGGGATCAGGCGGCGGACGGGAGCGGGCGCGCGCGCGCTTGCCGCACATTGAAGGTGTGCGCCCCGGGCAGCGGCGATGCGCGACCCGGGGCGCGACGGGGTTTACCTCCGGCTATTGCATGTGCGGGTTGCCGTGGCCGCGCACCCGATGGTCCACCAGCCAGTCCAGGATCGGCTGCCAGACAAGCTCCGGCGACTCTCGGGCAATCCACAGGTCGATGTGGCCGAAATCGTACAGCGCCTGGTCGTCCGGCAGCAGCTGGACCGTCAGATTGGTGATGTCGCTGCTGCCGAGCAACGCGAGGCAATCGTAGGTCGTCGGCCCGATGCCGCCGGCGGCGGCGACGTTCAGCACCGGCAACGTGATCTCGCCGAAGTGGTCGTCCCACGGCATGTCCTGCTCGCGGCACCCCCAGATGGCATAGTCGAGGATGAAGCGGGCCGGTTCCCAGGGCGCGCCGGCGACCATGAAGTCCAGCCACTGCCCGACCGTCACGTGCACGAGGTCGACCGGCAGCTCGTTCTCCCAGGTGCCGGCCAGGTAGTGGATGCCGCCCACGTTGAAGATGGGCCCGGCGCCGAAGTAGATCGCCGCCTGCAGGTTGGTGAGGCCCGCAAGAACAGGCGATTCGCCGTCGGGATCATCACGCGCCAGGTTGCCCAGGTAGTCGAAGCCGACGAAGTAGCCGTAGTCGCCGGAGTCGACCAGGCCCTGGTAGAACGGGATGTAGTCGCAGTTCTGGATGGTGTTCCATTCGTCGTCGTCGGTGATGGGGCTGTAGTCCACGGGAATCCAGCCGCCCACCTGGCGCCGGCCGGGCGGCAACTGGGTTTCCGCGTTGATCAGCGCGTAGCCCGTGGCCGAGCCGCTGCTGTAACCCAGCAGGTTCATCTTGTCGAAGCCGTTGCCGGTCAGCAGCCGGACGGTGCGGGCCAGCGTTACGGCCAGCCCCAGGTCCTTGTACTGCTTGTCGAGGCCCCAGTCGGCCATGAAGGCGAAGTCGGACGTCGCGGCCGGAACCAGGTTCCAGGCCTGGTCGATGCCCCAGACGTCGACGCCCGCCCGCGCCCAGTAGACGGCAGCGCCGAAGTCGTCGGGCGTGCTGGCCGAAAGCGTGCCCGGCAGGAACATGCCGACGAAATTCTTGGCGTCGCCGTGCTGGAGGAAGACCGACATCTGCGTGCGGGCCGGCACCCGCGGCCGCGTCTCGCGCACGACACGGTGCAGCCCGATGCGATCCTCGGGAGCCGGGCCCACCCGCACGGTCCAGAAGTAGTGGGCGATGCCCGGCGCGACTTCGGTGCGATCGACGAACGTGACGAGCCCGATACATTTCCCGCCTGAGGGTTCAGGCAGGACCTGGTCCTCGGCCGGTTCCCAGCCGGCCTGGTGCAGGATGTCGGCGGCCAGGAGTGCGGGATCGGCCGACTGTGCGTCGGTCATGACAGTGGACTCGGGCGCCGCGGCGCGATCGACATTGCAGCCCGCGCCGGGCATCATCAGCAGCAGCAGGATTCCGAAGGTGAGCAGCTTTTTCATGGTCACCCCTCTCGATTCGAATCCGGTGACTCACAGATTCCGCGGGGCGAGTGGGTGGCGTGCATCCGGTGCGCGCCGTCGGATAACGCATCCTCCTCGATGGCTCAGGCGTGAACGGGGGCCTCGGTCGGCATCGACCTGGGTTGGGCAGGCGGGCGAGGGTGCCGGAGGTCGCCGCGACCTTCCGGTGCGGCCCGGCCAGAGTAGCACGTTTGTCGGGACGTTGGCCGGGATTCAATATTCAATTTCGTATTCTGTTGTCGGAAAGCCAGATACGCCGGTTTGACCAGCCCTTTCGCAGATGCTATCGTCCATCGCATGTCAACCCGTTAACAACCTTCGGTTGGGGGGAATCCATGCGCTCGGCCACCACTGCCCTGATGATCGCCGCAATGCTCGCCCTGGTTCTGGCGACGACCGCCCTTGCCCACGGCGTCCGCACCGAAGTCGCCGTCGGCGCCATGACCGTCGCCACGTTCACGCACGAGGACGGCGCACCCATGGCCGGCGTCCCGTTCACCGTGACCGCGCCCGCCGGCGACGGGGCCTTCCTCTCGGGCAATACCGATGTGCACGGCCGCGTGGTCTTCCTGCCTGACCGGGCCGGCGCCTGGAAGGTGCGCGTGGCCGGCGCCGACGGCCACGGCGCGGTGGTCACCATCGACGTCGACAGTACCGCGATCAGCATGTCGTCGCAGTCCGCGACCGTCTATGAGCACGAACACTCGCAGGTCGACGAGCCGACGGCCGCGCACGACCACGACCACGCGGCTGCCGGTGAGCACGAGCACGACCACGAGCCTGCTGCCGATGCGCCCGCGCCCGTGAAGGCCGCCGCCGGCAAGCGGATGGGCGGCGTCGCCGCCGGCGCCGGCGTGCTGGTCATCGTCTTCGGTCTCGTCTTCATCCTGCTGCGTCGTCGCGCCAGCTGACCGGCGCCGCACGCCAGAGCGGAGGCGTCCGTGCACATCCCCGACGGCTTCATCGCCCCGCAGGTGACCGTGCCGGCCTACGGCGTGGCCGGCGTGCTGTGGGCAACGGGGATCGGCCGGTTGCGCCGCACGCTGGAACCGGAAGCGGTGCCGCGGCTGGCGGTGGCCACCGCAGTGGCCTATGCGCTGATGCTCGTGGCCATCCCGCTGCCGGGCGGCACCACGGCGCACATCACCGGCGTGGGCATGATGGCGGCGCTGTTCGGCGCCTGGCAGACGTTCCTCTCGTTGTCGCTGGTCTTCCTGATCCAGGCGCTGATGCTCGGCGACGGCGGCATCACCGCGCTGCCGGTCAATGCGCTGTGCGTGGGGCTGGGCGGTGGCCTGGCTGCGCGCGGCGTGCTGGCGCTGGTGCCGTGGCGCGTGCCGGCCGTGTTCCTGGCCGGCTGGATCGGGGCCGTGGTGCCGGCCGTGCTCGTGGCGCTGGTGCTGGGCTGGCAGCCGCGCCTGGCCCACACCGCAGATGGTCAGCCGCTCTACTTCCCCTTCGGCTGGGCGATGACGGTGCCGGCCATCGTGCTGCCGCACCTTCTGGTCGGCGTGGCCGACGGCATGCTGGCGGTGATGGTCTGGCGCGTGCTGGGCCGGAAGGAGCGGCGATGAGGGACCGCGCGCTGCTGCTGCTGTACCTGGGCGCGGTCGCGGCCGGTTCGCTGGTGCACGACGGGAGGGTACTGGGAGTGGCGCTGGTGCTGGTGCTGGCTTCCGCGGGCCTGCGTGCCGGGAAGCTGGCGCGACGCACGCTGCTGGCCACGGCGCCGTTCCTGCTGGCGGTTGCCGCCGGTTGGGCGGTGGTCGCCGCCGGTGACGGTTGGGCGTCGGCACGGCCGGCCTTCACGCGCATGGCCCTGCGCGTGGCGCTGCTGACGGCGCTGGCGTTCCGTGTATTGCCCCTGGTCTCGCTGCCGCGCGCGCTGGCCTTCAGCGCCACGCTGCGGTTCGTGCTGGTGCTGGCCACGAGCCAGGTGCTGGCGTTCCGCCGCTTGTTCGGCGACTTCCGCCTGGCGCTCGAAGCGCGTTCGCCGCGGCGGGTCGGCCCGCGGGTGGCGCTGCGCCACGGGGCGGCCACCGCGGCCTGGTTCCTGCGCCGGGCCGAGCACGACGCCACCACCATGACCCAGGCCCTGGACGCGCGGGGGTTCTTCCTTGATCGCGACTGAACAGCTGTCGCACGATTTCGACGGGCAGCCCAGCCTGTGCGGGGTCGACCTGCGCGTGGAAGCGGGGCAGAAGGTGGTGCTGCTGGGCAGCAACGGCTGCGGCAAGTCGACGCTGCTGAAGCTGCTGGCCGGCGTGCTGACGCCGACGAGCGGGCGCGTGACGTACGAGGGCCGCTCCGTGCACGAGGGGCTGCGCGACCGCGCCTTCCGTCGCCGCTTCCGGCGCGAAGTGGGGCTGCTGTTCCAGCAGGCCGACGCCATGCTCTTCAATGCGACCGTGCTCGAGGAGATCGCCTTCGGCCCCCGGCAGCATGGCCTGCCCGACGCCGAGGACCGCGCCCGGCAGTGGGCTGCGCGCGTGGGGCTGGAACCGGTGCTCGACCGCGCGCCGTGGACGCTCAGCGCGGGGCAGAAGCAGCTGGTGGGGCTGGCCTCGCTGCTGGTGCTGGATCCGCGGCTGCTGCTGCTCGACGAACCGACCGCGGCCCTGGACCCGCGCAGCAGCGGCTGGCTCGTCGACTTCCTGCAGGACCTGCCGCAGACGCTGGTCGTGGCCACGCACAACCTGTCGCTGGCCGCCGAGCTGGGGCGGCGCTGCCTGGTGCTGGGCGAAGACCACACGCTGATCCACGACGGTGACGCCCTGGCCGTCGGGCGCGACCGCGACATCCTGCTGCGCGCCAACCTGCTGCATCGCCATCGGCATCGGCATGGTCCGGACGGTCCGGCCGGGCCCGGCGGGGACGGTGAGGGTCCGTTCGAGCACAGCCATTACCACGCGCACGACTGGGACTAATAACGGTCAAATTGAGGATTTCCGTATATGTAACACGTTTGATTTCATCCGCTTAAGATTCTCCTTGCCAATGGTTGTTTATCAAATAACATTTTCAAAACGCAGCCGGCGCCTCTCGCATGGGTGGCCGGCGGACCCGCGGCCGCGCCCGGGTCCGCGCGATCCAACCATGAGGGGTGCACGCATGGCTCAGCAGTTCCTGGAGCAGGCGCGGGTCGCCGACTTCGTCGCCCACCTGCAGAAGCGCCACACCGTCTACGCGCCGCATCGTCGCGGCAGCCGTTCGTACGCTTTCGAGGCGACCAGTGACCCTGCCGGGGTGGTGCTCGAGTACCCGCGCACGCTCGGCTCGGTGAAGAAGTTCTTCCTGCCCGCGCGCGAGACGCTGCTCGAATTCGACCTGAAGGCCGACTCGGCGACGATTCCGCCCGTGGCGCCGGTCGACGCCGTGTTCCTCGGCGTGCACTCGTACGACCTGGCCGCCGTCCGCCGTCTCGACCACAACTTCCTGCACGGCAATCCCGAGCGGAACTACGTGACGAGGAGGCAGGGCGCGCGGTTCATCGGGGTTTCCTACGCGCCGGACAAGTATCACTTCGCCGGGTCGGTGGGCATCGATCCCTATGACATGACCGGCAGCGACGTGTTCCTCACGCGTCACCCTGACGGCTGGATCGTCGATGTGCTCACGCCCGAAGGCGAGGCGCTCGTCGACGGGTTCGCGCTGCCCCTGCACACCATGCCCAAGCCCAAGCGCGAGCACTTCACGCAGCACATCTACGTGCCCCAGGACCGGCTGAACAGCATCATGGCCAACAGCCATGACCATCCGGTGTGGGAAGAGTCGTCGCGCAACTGCCTGGGCTGCGGCACCTGCAACCTGGTCTGCCCCACCTGCTACTGCTTCGACGTGCAGGACCATGTGGCAGTCACCGTCGACGGCGGCAACCGCGAACGCACCTGGGACGGCTGCATGCTGCGCGGCTTCTCCGAGGTGGCGGGTGGCGAGGTCTTCCGCCACAAGCTGGCCGCGCGCCAGCGCCACCGGGTCAACCGCAAGTTCAAGTACCTGAGCGACGCGACCGGGCAGCCCTGGTGCGTCGGCTGCGGCCGCTGCACGGCGGCGTGCACGGCCGGCATCAGCATCGTCGAGATCGTCAACCGACTCATTCGCGACGCCGAGCGCGAGGAACAGGTCACGGGCCAGGCCTGAGGGGGAAAGACGGCATGGAACTGCACACCCTGAAGCCGGGCCACGAAGCCCGGGAACTCTACCTGCCGGAAATGGCGGAGATCACGGCGGTGCGGAAGCTGACCGAGATGGAGACACTCTATACCATCCGGCTTCCGGGCGGCCGCGACCTGGGCCACAAGCCGGGCCAGTTCGTGGAAGTGTCGCTGTTCGGCGTGGGCGAGGCGCCCATTTCCGTCTCCTCGTCGCCCACGCACAAGGGCGAGTTCGAGATGGGCATCCGCCGCGTCGGCATGCTGACCGAGGTGTTGGCCGGGTACGGGCCGGGGCGCAAGGTCGGCATCCGCGGGCCGTTCGGCAACGGCATCGACGTCGAGAAGTTCAAGGGCAAGGACGTGCTGATCGTCGCGGGCGGCATCGGGCTGGTGCCCATGCGCTCGATGATCAACTACGTGCGCGACAACCGCGACCAGTTCGGCCGGCTCATCATCTGCTACGGCAGCCGCTCGGACACCGAGCTGCTGTTCACGGATGAACTCGCGGCGTGGGAACGCGACCCGAAGATCGAGTACCACGTGACGGTCGACCGCGGCTCGGAGTCGTGGCAGGGGCGCACGGGCGTCATCACCACGCTGCTGCCGGGTCTCGACCTGGACCTGCCCAACACCGTCTGCTGCATCTGCGGGCCGCCGGTCATGTACCGGTTCGTGGTGCTGACCCTGCGCGGCAAGGGCCTGCCTGACGCCAACATCTACATGTCGCTCGAGCGGCGCATGAAGTGCGGCGTGGGCAAGTGCGGCCACTGCCAGATCGACAGCACCTATGTCTGCCAGGACGGGCCGGTCTACCACCTGCCCCACATCGCGAAGCTGCGGGAGGCCCTGTGATGGCGCAGAAACCGCGCGTTGCAATCTTCGATTTCACCGGCTGCGAAGGCTGCGAGCTCTCGCAGCTGAACTTCGAGGACCAGCTGCTCGACATCCTGGCGCAGGTCGACATCGTCGAGTGGCGCGAGGCCATGGACGACCGTGCCGACGAATACGACATCGCCTTCGTCGAGGGGGCGCTGTCGACGCCCGACTGCATCAAGCGCATCCATGACATCCGCCGGCGCTCGAAGGTGCTGGTGGCGCTGGGTTCGTGCGCGGTCGACGGCGGCGTCAACGCGATCAAGAACCTGCACCCGATCGAGGAGGTGCGGGCCGAGGTGTACGGGAAGGACCAGTACCTGTTCCCGACGCTGCCCGCCCTGCCGCTCTCGGCGGTGGTCAAGGTCGACCACAACGTGCGCGGCTGCCCGATGACGCAGATCGAGTTCCTGAAGCTCTTCACGGCGTTGGTCATGGGCAAGAAGCCGATCGAGCCCGACCACGCCGTCTGCGTCGAGTGCAAGCTGAACGAGAACGAATGCGTGTACGCCCGCGGCATGATCTGCCTGGGGCCGGTCACGCGCGGGGGCTGCAACAGCCAGTGCACCAACTTCGGGCAGTACTGCATCGGCTGCCGCGGGCTGGTGTCCGACCCGAACCTGGCGGGCATGGCCGAGACGCTGGCCTCGCACGGGCTTGCCATGGACGAGGCCTGGAAGCGCCTGCAACTCTACAACGCGTACCGGCTGCAGGGGGTCAGGGCATGAGCAGGGATTTGGACATTACCGTCAAGCACCTGACGAGGGTCGAGGGCCACGGCAACATCGTCGTGGACATGAAGAACGGCGTGCTGAAGAAGGCGCAGCTCGACATCGTCGAGGCTCCGCGCTACTTCGAGGCGCTGCTGAAGGGGCGCAGCTTCCACGAGGCGGCCATCATCACCTCGCGCATCTGCGGCATCTGCTCGCTGGGGCACCAGCTCACCTCGCTGAAGGCCACCGAGCAGGCCCTCGGCCTGCGGGTGACCGAGCAGACCGTGCTGCTGCGCAAGCTGCTGGTCCACGGCGCCACGCTGCAGTCGAACGTGCTGCACGCCTACTTCCTGGCGGCGCCCGACTTCCTGAAGGTGAAGTCGGTGATCCCGCTGGTGGGCACCCATCCCGAGGTGGTGCTGCGGGCCCTGCGCATGAAGAAGCTGGCCAACGACATCGGCGACGCCGTGGGCGGCCGCGCGGTGCACCCGATCACCTGCGTGCCCGGCGGCTTCACCTACGTGCCGACGGCGGCCGCGCTGCTGGAGCTGCGGCGGCGGCTGGTCGAGGTGATGGTGCCCGACTGGCTGGCCACCGTCGAGACGATGAAGGCCCTGGCCGGCGCCATCCCCGCCTTCGAGAGGCCGACCGAGTACATCTCGCTGCGCAGCGACGACGACTACGCGCTGTACGACGGCGACATCTGCAGCACCGACACCGGCCGCGTGCCCGACAGCGAGTACCGGCGCATGACAAACGAGTTCGTGGTGCCGCACAGCACCAGCAAGCACTGCAAGGTCAACCGGTCGAGCTACATGGTCGGTGCGCTGGCGCGCTGGAACAACAACCACGACCGGCTGAGCCCCGTGGCGCTGGAGGCGGCCGCGGTGCTGGGCCTCAAGCCCGGCTGCACGAACCCGTACTTCAATACGGTGGCCCAGGTGGTCGAGGCGGGGCACTGCGCGCTGGACGCCGTGGCCATCATCGACAAGCTGCTGGCGAACGGCCTTAAGGACGAGACGCCGAACCAGGAGCCGACGCAGTACGGCACCGGCATCGGCGCCACCGAGGTGCCGCGCGGCATCCTCTACCACGAGTACACCTACGACCGCCAGGGGCGCATCACGGCCGCGAACTGCATCATCCCCACGGGTCAGAACCTGGCCAACATCGACGACGACATGAAGAAGCTGGTGCCGGAGGTCGTGGCGACGAAGTCGAAGGAAGAGATCACGATGTGGCTCGAGATGCTGGTGCGGGCGTACGACCCGTGCATCAGCTGCTCGGTGCACATGCTCGACGTCGCATTCGAGGACTAGCGGGCCATGAAGGTCATCGCGGTGGGCAACGCGTTCTGCGGAGATGACGGCGTGGGCGCCGCGGTGCTGGCGGAGCTTGCCGGAATGTTGCCCGCGACCGTTGGCCTTGTGGATCTGGGCACCGACGCCCTGGCCCTGGTCGACGAGTTGGATCCCGGCACGCCCTGCCTGGTCATCGATGCGGCCCGCATGGGCCGCGAACCCGGCGCCGTGGTGGTGTTCCGGCCGGAGGATACCCGGTTCCGTATCCGCAGCGACGGCATGTCGCTGCACGGGCTGGGGCTGGTCGAGGCGTTCGCGCTCGCGGAGCGACTGGGCCGCATGCCGCGCGACCTCAAGGTGATCGGTGTGGAGCCCGCCCAGGTCGGGCTCGGGACGGGGCTATCGGACGCGGTGGCGGCAGCAGTGCCCCGCGTGGTGGATCTTATCAAGGCGGAGGTCTTGCGCCATGAGTGAACGGACCGTGCTGGTCATCGACGACGACATCGACCTGGTGGAGATCATCCGGGTCACGCTCGAGCGCGAGAAGCTGCGCGTGATCGACGCCCAGAACGGCGAGCGCGGGTTCGCCCTGGCCAGGGAGCAGCACCCGGACCTGATCCTGCTGGACGTCATGATGGGCACGGTGGACGAGGGGTTCCAGGTGGCCTACCGGCTGCGCAGCGATCCCTTGACCAAAGACACGCCGATCATCATGCTGTCGGCCGTGGGCGAGCGCACCGGCTTCACCTTCGACAAGGGCAAGGACGCCGAGTTCCTGCCCGTCAGCGAGTTCATCGAGAAGCCGGTCAGCCCGCGCAAGCTCGTGGACCTGGTGAGGCGGCACCTGCCGACCACCAACTGAACCGGGTGCCGACCGGGAGGCTCCGTTGCGGCCGGACCAGACGCTGACGCCGGAAGCCTCGCTCTTCGTCTCGGCGACGTCGCTGCGGCATCGTCTGGACTGGTTCAACCGCCTGCGCTGGGGCGCCGTCGTCGTGCTGGTGGCGGCCGTCACCGTGCTGGGCAGCGTCACCATCATCCCGCTGCCCGTGGGCCCCATGCTGGCGGTGGCCGGTACCCTGGCGCTGATGAACCTGGGCTATGTGGCCCGGAACCGCCTCTTCGCCGCCCGCGCCGTCCGCACCGAGATCCGCATCGTGAAGCTCGAGATGGCCTGCGACCTGCTCCTGCTGACGTTCGTACTGAACCTGACAGGTGGCGTCGAGAACCCGTTCCTCTACGTCTACGTGCTGCACGTGGTGATCGCTGCGCTGCTGTTCAAGGGGCGCGAGATCTTCCAGATCACCTGGCTGGCCATCGCGCTGTTCACGGCCGAGGTGCTGGGTGAACACCTGGGCTGGCTGCCGCACCACCACCTGCTGGGCGCCAGCACGATGACGCACGAGACGCGCTATATCGTCGCGGTGCTCATCTCGTTCTGGTTCGTGATGCTCAGCGGCGCCTTTGTCAGCGGATCGATCATGCGGCACAACCGGGCGATCCGCGACGAACTGGTGGCCCGCCAGCGCGAGCTCCTCGAGGCGGACAAGGCCACGCTCGAGTTCTTCCGCTTCGTCACGCACGAGGTGAAGTCGCCGGTGAACACCGCGCGCAGCGCCATCGAGGCGACGCTCGAACTGCACTGCGACGGACTCGACCCCGGCGCGCGCGACCTGCTCGACCGCGCGCAGAAGCGGCTCGACCAGGCCACCGAGATCGTCAAGGACCTGGCCGACCTGACGCGCACGGGCGTCCTGCGGCACGAGCCGCCCACGAACGTCGACCTGGCCGCGGTGGCGGCCCGCATGCTGGACGAGCAGCGCGAACTGGCCGGGATCACCGGGCAGCGGCTGGAGTTGAAGGCACCCGACGGAGGCGTGACGGTGACCACGAGCGAGGGGGCTGTGGCGAAGATCCTCGGCAACCTGGTCAACAATGCCGTACGCTACAACCGGGCAGGCGGCCCTGTCACCGTCACCGTGACGCCCCTGGCGGACGGGGCGCGGCTGGAAGTCGTCGACGAGGGCATCGGTATCGCACCGGGGGAACAGGCCCGGGTTTTTGACGAGTTCTACCGCACGGCCGCGGCGCAGCAGCGCAGCAGCCTCGGTACCGGCCTGGGCCTGCCCATCGTGCACCGGCTCGTGCACGAGCTGGGCGGCGCTGTCGTGCTGCACAGCGTTCCGGATCAAGGCACGACGGTGACGGTCGATCTTCCATTGGTGCCGCCAATGACGGCCGGCGCAGGAGGAACAGCGTGAGCGGGAAGATCGAGTGCGGCGGCCTGACGCGGCGTGAGAATCTGGTGCTGGTCGAGTTGCGCGGCTTCGCGCCGCTGGCCGGCCACCGGCGCAACGTGCTGAAGCGCTTCGGCGACTACGCCATCCCCCTGTGCTACCTGACGGTCGGCTGGGACGCCGATGACGCCGAGAACCTCTCCATCTGCCTGAGCCGCGCCGACCTGGAGCGCGCCGAGCCGCTGCTGGCGATGCTCTCGACCGAGATCGCCCCCGGCGCGTCGTCACCTGGCACCCGGTCACGATCCTGACCGTGTACGGCCCGCACTTCCTGGAGCGCTACGGCCTGGCCAACGAGTTCATCGCCACGCTGGCCGACCATCGGCTGACCGTGCTGTCGATCTGCTCGTCGGTCAACAGCGTCTCGTTCGTGGTGCACGAGCGCGATGTCGAGACCACGGTGCATGCGCTGTCGGAGCGGTTCAACTGGCCGGACTAGGGGCCTGCTGTCGCCCGGCGCCTAGGCCTTCCCGGCCATCGCGTCCAGGTCGCCGGCCACCGTGGCCGCATCCAGGAACGCCTCGCGCACGACAACCGGGTCCAGGTTCAGGCGGCGCGCGGCGGCATCGACGTCGGCCCAGCGCCCGTCCTCCAGGTCCCGCACCAGCTCGAGCAGCGGCAGGTACTCGCTGTTCTGTTCGCCGCAGAGCGCGGCCTTCAGGCCGCTGTCCAGCGGCAGGAACCCGACCACTTCCGGCATCGGCATGCCCATCATGGCGTCCAGCAGCGAGAACAGCCCGAGCAGGTGCATGCTCTCGGGGTCGAAGCCCCAGAACGAGTACCGCGACGCGATCACCTCGAGGAACCGGGCGCGCTGCGAGGCCAGGCGCAGCAGGTCGGCCTGGGCGGCGGTCTGGCTGATGTCGCTCAGCAGGACCACGCGCAGCCAGGTGCGCACGCGGCGCCAGCCCAGCAGGCTGATGGCCTGGGAGATGGAGTTCACGCGGTTGGTCAGGTTGAAGGATGCCGAGTTCAGGTACGTCAGGAGCCTGAAGCTGACCGTCGCGTCGCTCTGGATCTGCGTGGCGATGTCGGCGAAGTCCGGGTCTTCGGCGCCGATCAGCTTGAGCAGGTTGAATCGCGCGATCTGTCCCGATGACACGCGCCGCAGGCGGACGATCTCGGGCGCCTTGCTGAAGGCTCCCTGGAACAGCCGGAAGCCCAGTTCACGGCAGGCGACGACGCTCTCCGAGTCGGGGACGTCGTAGGCCATCGGCATGGCGGGGTGGCGCTTGATCTCGGCCAGGAGCCCGGCCAGTTCCGCCGGCGTGCGCCCTGCAACCGTCACGCCGATGATGTCCGCCTGCCGGTAGAGCGCCTCGTATTCAGGCCTGGCCGTGAAGTCCGGCACCGCAACGGCGAAGCCGTCGCCCTTCAGCCGTTCCAGCCGCGCAGCCACGCCGTCCCGCGCGAAGATGCCCTCGCCGATGAGCACCGTGGTGCAGGAGGGCGGCAGCGCGTAGACCCGGTCATCCAGGACGCTCTTCTCCGACAGCGCGACCATCACCCGCAGTTGACGCGCGATCAGCTGCTGCAGGCCCGCACCCGTGCTGGCTGCGACCGACACCGGCACGTCGTCGCCCAGGGGAATGCCCGTCGGCGATTCGTCGGTGTTGCCCACGCAGAACAGCTCGTAGCCCCACAGGTGGCGCTGCTGGTCGAAGATGGCCTTGCGGGCGACGGCAACGGCCGCCTGTCCGGTTCCGCTGCTCTCGTGCGAACTCATGCTGACACTCCCTGTCAGGTTGCGATGACCGCGGTCGTCGGGTACCCCGATCAACCGACCAGCGGCTCGACGTTCCAGATCCGCTGCGCGTACTCGAGAACCGAACGATCGCTGGAGAACTTGCCCATGCGGGCCGTATTCAGGATGGACATCCGCGTCCAGCGTTCCGTGTCGGCGAACGTGGCGGCCACCTGGTCCTGGGTCGCCACGTAGTCCGCGTAGTCGGCCAGCAACAGGTAGTGATCGCCGCCCTCGATGAGCGAGCGCAGGATCGGCGCGAACAGCGTCCGGTTCCCCGGCGAGAAGTGTCCGCTGCCGATCATGTCCAGGACGCGATGCAGTTCCCCGTTGCGGTCACGCCAGGCGCGCGGGTCGTAGCCGTCGGCGCGCGTCCGGTTCACCTCGGCGGTCGTCAGGCCGAAGATGAAGATGTTCTCCCGCCCGACCTCTTCCATGATCTCGATATTGGCGCCGTCCAGCGTGCCGATGGTCAGCGCCCCGTTCAGCGACATCTTCATGTTGCCCGTGCCCGACGCCTCGAGCCCGGCCGTGGAGATCTGCTCGGAGAGGTCGGCCGCGGTGACGACCTTCTCCGCCTGGGACACGCAGTAGTTGGGCAGGAAGATGACCCGCAGCTTCCGGCTGGCGACCGGGTCGTCGGCGATGGTCGCGGCCACCGAGTTGATCAGCTTGATGATGAGCTTGGCCTGGTGGTAGGCGGGAGCCGCCTTGCCGGCAAAGATGACGGTCCGGGGCACGACGCCCTCGCCGCCGCCGTCACGCAGCCGGTTGTACAGCGTCACCACGTGCAGCACGTTCAGCAACTGGCGCTTGTACTCGTGGATGCGCTTGACCTGCACGTCGAACAGCGTGGTCGGGTCCACCCCGAAGCCGGTGCGGCTGAGGATGTACCGCGCCAGGCGCCGCTTGTTGGCCAGCTTGACGTCGCGCCACTGGCGGCGGAACTCGCGGTCGTCGGCCAGTGGCGCCAGGCCTTCCAGTTCCTCGAGGTGGCGGATCCAGCCCGGGCCGATGTGGTCGGTGATGAGCCGTGACAGCAGCGGATTCGACTGGTAGAGCCAGCGCCGCGGCGTGATGCCGTTGGTCACGTTCTGCAGCCGCCCGGGGAACACTCGCTCGAAGTCGCGGAACAGGTCCTCCCGCAGGATCCGGCTGTGCAGCTCCGCCACGCCGTTCACGGAATGACTGCCCGTGATCGCCAGGTTGGCCATCCGCACGCGCGGCTCGCTGCCTTCCTGGAACAGCGACAGGCGCGCCGGCAGCGCCGGCTCATCGGGGTGGTCGCGCCGCACATCGTCCAGGAACCGCCGGTTGATCTCGCGGATGATCTCCAGGTGCCGCGGCAGCATCCTGCCGATCAGGTCGACGGGCCAGGTCTCCAGCGCCTCGGGCAGCACCGTGTGGTTCGTGTACGCGAAGGTGCGCGTGCAGGTCGACCAGGCCTCGTCCCAGCCCAGGCCCTCGTCGTCCATCAGGACGCGCATCAGCTCGGGCACGGCGATCGTCGGGTGCGTGTCGTTGAGCTGTATCGCCACGTAGTCGGCGAACTCGGCGATGTTGCCGCACTGCCGCCGGAAGCGCTGCATGATGTCGGCGATGGTCGCGGCCACCAGGAAGTACTGCTGCCGCAGGCGCAGCTCGCGGCCCTGCTCGTTGTCATCGGCCGGGTAGAGGACCTTGGAGATGTTCTCGCTGTGGACCTTGGCCTGGACGGCGCCCGCGTAGTCGCCGCGGTTGAAGACCTGCAGGTCGAACTCGCGGCTCGAGCGCGCGACCCACAGGCGCATGTTGCTCACGAACTGCGTGCCGAAGCCGGGGATGAGGATGTCGTTGGCCATGGCCATGACGATCTCGCCGTCGACCCAGCGGTGGCGCAGGTTGCCCCGCGCGTCCTCGTACGTCTCGGTGCGCCCGAAATAGCGCACGGGGAACAGGTGCCGCGCGCGACACACGTCCCAGGGGCTGCCCGACTGCGCCCAGTTGTCGCACTGCTCGCGCTGGTAGCCGTCCTCCAGCGTCTGCTGAAAGATGCCGTAGTCGTAGCGGATGCCGTAGCCGTAGCCGGGAATGCCCTGGCAGGCCATGGAGTCGAGGTAGCACGACGCCAGCCGACCCAGGCCGCCGTTGCCCAGACCGGGATCGGCCTCCTGCTCCTCCAGATCGGCCAGGTCGAACCCGAGCGCGGCCACGGCCTGCGCCGCGGCGTCCTCGAGATCCAGGCTGATGAGGTAGTTGCGCAGGAAGCGCCCGGGCAGGAACTCCATGGACAGGAAGTAGACGCGCTTGGCCGAGTTGTCCGAGAGCGTCCGCTGCGACTCCGTCCAGCGGGCGAGCAGGCGCTCGCGCACGCACTGCGCCAGGCCCAGGTAGCACGAGTACCGGTCCTGGGATTGCGCGTCGTTGCCCAGGGTCACCCGGATGTGGCGGAGGATGTCCTCGCGCAACTGGTCCGCTGCGGAAGCGCCTTCCATCGTGGTGTCCGTCGTCTCGTCCGTCGCCAATCGCATCGCTCCACCTCGTCCGCCCGTGCCCGTAGGGATCGGCCCATGCCGAAGCGGCACCCGGATTTCGGACGGGAGCCGCGGCGAAGTCTGTATCGGCCGCCGGGTTGCGGCCCGTAGTGTTTGTTTGTCCCACCCGGGAGTCGCACCGGGATCACCGGACCGGCGCCTCGGGGACAGCCTCGGTCGCCAGCGGCAGGCGCAGGCGGAAAACGACACCGGGATCCCGGTTCTCCACCTCGAGCCCGCCGCCGTGCTTGTTGACGATGATGTCCCAGGCGATGCCGAGCCCGAGGCCGGTTCCGTCGCCGACCTTCTTGGTCGTGAAGAAGGGCTCGAAGATCCGGGGCAGGTCCTCGCGGGGAATGCCCGGGCCGTCGTTGGCGATCTCGCACCAGACGGCCTGGTCGTCGGCCCAGGTCCGGATCGTGATGAGTCCCAGGTCGGGGCGACCCTGCCCGCGGATGGCCTGGGCTGCGTTCACCAGGATGTTGAGGATCACCTGGTTCAACTGCCCCACGTTGCACAGGACGGGCGGGACTTCGCCGAGGTCGACCAGGCATCTTGCGGCGTACTTGATCTCGTGGTTGGCGATGATCAGGGTGTCGGCCAGGGCCGTGTTGAAATCGGCGAGGGCGAAGTCGTCCCTGCTGTCCATCCGCGCGAACGTGCGCAGGCTGCGGACGATGTCGGCGACGCGCTGCAGCCCGTCGGCGTTCTCGTGCAGGAGCTTCGCCATGTCCTCGATGAGGAAGTCGATATCCAGATCGCGCTCAAGCTGGAGGATCTCGCTCTCCGGCCGGCCTTCGCGGTAGGCGCGCACGAGCGCCACCAGGTCGCCGAGGTAGTCGCCGAGCGTGCGGAAGTTGCTGGCCACGAAGCCGACCGGATTGTTGATCTCGTGCGCCACGCCCGCCGCGAGCTGCCCGATGGCCGCCAGTCGTTCGGCGTGGAGCAACTGCGTGTGGGCCGTCGAGAGTTCGCCCACGGTCTGCAGGTGCCCGACGGACTGGGATAGGCTGGCGGCCAGGCCATCGAGGAATTCGGCAGCCCGGGCGCGGAAGTGGTTGCGCTCGGTGTGGAGGAACACCAGCGACAGCGTATAGGGCCCCCGGTAGATCTCGGTCACGATCGCCGAGCCTGCCGCGGGTGGGCAGAGCGCATCGCAGCAGGTGCAGCGTCCGGTGTCGAAGTGGACCATCGACTTGAGTCCGCGGGAACGGCGCAGGAGCGAGGAGGGGGCCACCTCGATCGGTCCCGTGCAGCCGGCCGTGGAGTGCAGGACGGAGAACTCGCCGCGATCCTGACGTATCATGGCCGCGGCGCTGAACCCGAGGATCGGCGCGAGTCGCACCGACAGTTCCTGCCACAGGACAGCAAGATCGGGCGCGCCGGCGATGATTTGCAGGCAGGACACGAGGTCGCGGTACTGCTCGGTCGTGCGCTTCTCGCGCTGCCACGCACGATCCAGGTCGAGGACCGTTTCCTGGAGCTCTTCGCGTATGCGGACGTCGGTCGTCATGTCACCTGCCGAAGACCAGGATCGAGATCATCAGATTGCCGTGATGGTTGTCGCCGCCTACGAAGCAACCCTGCTCGCCGAAGGTGAACAGGCCCAGGAACGGCTTGCCGCCCAGGGCGCCGTCGATGCCAGCGACGACGTCATCCATCTGGTCGCGCACCGCGAGCATGCAGCCGGCGCAGTACACCACCAGCGCTCCGGATACGCCGTCGGTGCCGTCGAAGACCGATCCGACGGCATTGGTCGCCACGCGCCCGGCGCGTTCGACCAGGCTGTCGCGGCTGCCGGCCAGCAGGTGCATCTCGTCTCCTTCGGCCACGTCCGTGAACAGCGTCAGTCCGCCATCACCGGTTGCGGTTTCCGGATGCGAGATCTTGTAGTACGGGATCCCCTGGATGCGGTGAGCCACGCGGCCGAGCGGGTTCAGCGTCGTTCGCGCCAGGATGACGCCGCCGCCTTCCCGCTCCTGCGAGATGCTCCCGTGCGTCCAACCGTCGTAGATCTCGGCTGCAGGGTGGTTGTCGATCTCGTATATCGTGCGACCTTCGGCCCGCGTCACCGTGCCGTGCGTGCCCGTCGGGGCATACCCGCTGTGGAATGCGTAGGCGAAGCGGCCGCTCGGGAACATGGCCGTGATGACCACCGCGTCGGCGGATCGGAAGCCGCGCGCGCACAGCAGCCAGCGTCCCTCGATGGTGTTGTCCGCGGCGCTGCCGCCGATGACAGGGACGTCGGGGCCGATCTCGTCGCGGATGGCCGCGAGGACCTGCTCCTCGCTGCCGGGTGAGCTGTTCAGCCAGATGAGGTCGGGTCGGGCTCCCACCATGTCGGCGTTGGCCAGGGCCTGGTGCAAGGCCTGCCGCGTCGCCTCACGGACCCCGAGCGTCAGAGGCGCCGCGCCGGTGCCATAGAATCCCTGGGGATCGCCGACGCCGAACAGGCCCAGGCCTGTTCCGTCCCGCCCGACATAGCCCGTCTCGGTCATGACGCCGGTGCAGGAGGTCGCCCCATGCAGCTGCGCCGCCGGAAACCGGGCCTCGAGTTCGGCGAACACCGTGTCCGCGTCGTAGTCGGCGCTGAAGTAGGCCGCGACGAGGCTGGGCTCATCGCCCAGTGTGGCGCGCAGGATCGACGCTGCGTCCCGCACGGCCGTCGCTGCGTCCCTTTGCGCCGATGCCGAACTGGCTACACGCATCCCAGCCTCCCTGCGGCCGTGCCGCAAAGCCACCTCACGTCCACCCCGTTGTTATCGGCGGTGCGTCCCGGTTCTTGATTCCCGGCGACGGTTAATGAAAACTGGTATCAATCCACTCCGGTTTGTGCCAGAATGTCGCTGCGTCCATCCCGCCGGCGATCGTCGGCTCTCCGCTTCCGTCACCCACGAAAGGGCAGGGGAACCGATGCTGGCTGCCGGCACCATGCTCGGTCCGTACCAGATCGTGGCTCCGCTGGGAGCCGGCGGCATGGGCGAGGTCTACCGCGCCCGCGACACGCGCCTGGGCCGCGATGTGGCCGTGAAGGTGCTGCCGCCGCACCTGGCCGAGACGCCCGAGGCCCGCGCCCGCTTCGACCGCGAGGCGCGTACCATCTCGCAGCTGAGTCATCCGCACATCTGCACGCTGCACGACATCGGACGCCAGGACGGCATCGACTACCTGGTGATGGAGCTCGTCGACGGCGAGACACTGGCGCGCCGCCTGGAGAAGGGCGCGCTGCCCGTGGCCGAGGTGCTGTCGCTGGGCCGGCAGATCGCGCAGGCGCTGGACCGGGCACATCGCGCCGGCGTGGTGCACCGCGACCTGAAGCCCGGCAACGTCATGCTGACGAAGGGCGGGGCCAAGCTGCTCGACTTCGGCCTGGCGCGCGCGCTCGGCCTGGCGCCGACGACCGATGCGATGTCGCAGTCGCCGACGATGACCGGCCCCCTCACCGTCGAGGGGACGATCGTCGGCACGTTCCAGTACATGTCGCCCGAGCAGCTCGAGGGCCGCGAAGCCGACGCGCGCAGTGACCTCTGGGCGCTGGGCTGTGTGCTCTACGAGATGACGACCGGCGTGCGCGCCTTCAACGGCGGGAGCCAGGCGAGCCTGATCGCCGCGATCATGGAGCGCCAGCCGCCCCCGCTGTCGTCCGTGCAGCCGGTGACGCCGCCCCAGCTTGATCGCGTCGTCACGCGCTGCCTGCAGAAGGATCCCGACGCGCGCTTCCAGAGCGCCGGCGACCTGGCCTTCGCGCTCGAGCACGACGGTGCGAGCGCGACCGGCGCCGCGGCGGGGCGGCCGGCGCCTCCAACCGCGCGCCCCGGCCGTGGGCGGCTCGTCGCGATCGTGGCGGTGGCAGCGGTGGTGGTGGGAGCCCTGCTGGGTGTCGCGATCAGCCGGCGCCTGGGCACCGCGTCGGTGGCGAAGGGCGCCGACACCCAGCCCGTGCGCCGCTTCGACCTGGTGCTGCCGGACTCGCTGCCGCTGACCTACGTCGGCGACGCCATGCTCGGGATCGAGTTGAGGGCGCTGGCACTGTCCCCGCGCGCCGATGTGCTCGTCTACGTGGGAGGCAGGCGCGGGCAGTCGCGGCTGGTGACCGTGGACCTGGCGACCGGCACGACGCAGGCGCTCCCCGGCACCGAGGGCGCCTTCTGCCCGTTCTTCTCGCCGGACGGCGCCTGGATCGGGTTCCTCGTGCAGACCGAGCTGAAGAAGATCGCGGTGCGCGGCTCGGCTCCCGTCGTCCTGGCCGCCGTGGAAGAGCCGACCGGCGCGCAGTGGCTCGACGCGGAGCGCATCGCCGTCATCGAGAGGCAGGGCCAGGTCCTGACGTTCGTGCGCGCGAGCGGTGGTCGCCTGGACTCGCAGAAGACCTCGCCGCGCATCGGCTTCGCACAGATGCTGTCATCCGACCGCACGCGGCTGGCCTGGGCGGCAAGCCGTCAGATGGCCACCTATGAGTTCGCATCCGGCACGACGTCCTACCTGACGATCAACGGCCTCGAGCCGGAAGGCTCGCTGGTCGCGGCAAACCTGCTTTACGGGCTGATGCCCACGCTCCTGCCTTCGGGCCACCTGCTCTACGTGCAGGCGGGCAGCGGCGGGACGCTGGTCGGTGTGCCTGTCGAGCGCAAGACCCTGCGACCCCTGGCCGACCCGATCCAGGTCGCGACGAACCTGCGCGTCTCGTCCACGGGTATCCTGGCCCAGCTGAGTGCCGCCGACGGTGTCCTCGTCTACGCGGGAAGACCCGGGCTCCGGCACCCTGCGCTTCGTCCGCCGGAGGGCCGGCGGCGAGGATGAGGCCCTCGCCTTTCCGCCGGGAGACTACGGCGCCTTCGAACTCTCACCGGACGGCAGCCGGCTGGCCGTCATCAAGCGGCCGCCGTCGGGCCAGCCCGAGTTGTGGATCTTCGACCTGGAGCGGGGCACGCAGGAGCGGCTGCACGACGCGATCTACGGCCTGGGCAACTGGTCTGCCGACGGTCTCGCGCTGTGCGTGACGGCCGGAGGAGCGGGCGGCTCTCGGCCGGCGCTTCGCTTGCGTCTGGGTGGCGCCGGTGGCGTCGACACGCTCGCCGTCGGTACGGCCTCGGCCTACCGGACCGTCGTGGAATCGCCCGACGGTCGCTGGTTGCTGCGCCTGAGTGCGGACGGCGGCGTTGTCGTCGGCCGGGGCGACCCAGGCGGCCAGGGCACCGACATCCCCGACATCTCGCCCCTGTCCCGCTTCTCTCCGGACGGCAATTGGCTGGCGGGAACCTACAGCGAAGGCGGTCGCTCGGAAATCTACGTGTGCCCGTCCGACCAGCCGACGCGGCGCGTCCGTGTCTCGACCGCCGGGGGCGAGGAGCCGCACTGGGGCTCCGACGGAAAGACCATTGTCTATCGCTTCGAGAACAGTTGGTACCGCTCGGGCTTCCAACCCGGGCCACAGCCGGCGGTGGGGTTGCCGGAGCGCGTGCTCACCGGACCCTACGTCAATGTGCCCGGCTATTCCCACGCCGTGTTCCCGGACGGCAGCCAGTTGCTGGTGCTCGGTTCGGGTGGCGATGGGACGCGGCGGCTGCGGGTGGTGACGGGGGTGGAGGGGCTGTTCGCAGGGGAGTAGGCCTGGTCGTGAGCGTGTTGGCGGCACTTGCGCCGGCGCCATGATCCCGCTTCCGCGAAACCTGCGCCGGCGCAAGTGCGCCCCTTGAACCGGGTCAATCGTCCGGAAACAGGTCCGGCACGTAGTTCTGTTCCTGCCGCGGCGGCCGCCGGTAGCCCTGCGCCTTCTGGCGCGGCGGCAGCCGGATCGGCTCGGGTGTCAGGTCCTGGTACGGGATCAGGCTGAGCAGGTGCGAGATGCAGTTCAGGCGCGCGCGCTTCTTGTTGTCGGCATCGACCACGTGCCAGGGCGCCTGCTTGATGTCGGTGTGCGCGAACATCGCATCCTTGGCGCGACTGTATTCCACCCAGTGCGATCGCGACTTGAGGTCCATCGGGCTCAGCTTCCAGCGCTTTGTCGGGTCGTGGATGCGGGCCTCGAAGCGGCGCTCCTGTTCGTCGTCGCTGACCGAGAACCAGTACTTCACCAGCTGGATGCCCGACCGCACGAGCATGCGCTCGAACTCGGGGCAGGTCCGCAGGAACTCCTCGTATTCGGTGTCGGTGCAGAAGCCCATCACGCGCTCGACGCCGGCGCGGTTGTACCAGCTGCGATCGAACAGCACGATCTCGCCGGCTGCCGGCAGTTGCGCGACATAGCGCTGGAAGTACCACTGCGTACGCTCGCGCTCGCTGGGCACACCCAGCGCCGCCACGCGCACGAAGCGCGGGTTGAGCGGTTCGGTGATGCGCTTGATGGCGCCGCCCTTGCCGGCGGCATCGCGCCCCTCGAAGATCACGACCACGCGGTGCCCCGAAGCGCGCACCCATTCCTGCATCTTGACCAGTTCGATGTGGAGACGGGGCAACTCGCGCTTGTAGACCTTGTCCGCGAGCGGGCGCACCGGCCGCGCGACTTCCGGAGCTTCGAGCAATGTCGTCATGGAACTTTTTTCCCCCCGCACCGCCGACACCAATCGCCCCGGGGCTGCGGCATGGGCGATTGCCGGCGCACCGTTCCCCGGACGCAGGGGTGTGGCAAGGCGCGTGCCTGTCGGCGGGAATCCGGGCCGAAGTGCGGATATTCGGGGCCGCAGCCCCCGGGTGGCAGGACGCGTATAGCCTTGTGAACAAGTGTGATATCCGGTAGGATCGGCCCTTGTTTCCGGCAATTCGGCCTGGTGGCCGGCGGAAGGAACCCGAACATGATGCGACGTGTGCTCGTCCTGGGATGTGCGGTGGCGCTGGTCGCAACGGCCGGCCGGAGTGCCACCGTCGGCGACACGCTTGTCCACGAGGGGCTCGCGGCGATCGCGGCGCAGGCGATGGGGGCCGACGCCATCGACTGGGGACGGATCGAACGCGAACTGGCGGCGAAGTTCGGGCCCGGTGAATCGCACGCGGCGCTCGCCGCAGCCGTGGCGATGCTGAACGATCCGCACGCCAGCTTCTCTCCACCGGCGGCAGTCCCCGTGACGGAAGCCGCGCCGGCGGACAACGACGGGTCGTCACAGGCGTCGGCCGCCGCAGACGCCCCGGTGCATTCGATTCCCACGGTGCCCGAGGGGCGCCTGCTCGACGACGGCGTGGCATACCTGGTGGTGCCCGGTTGCCTGGCGCCGGACGTCGACGGCCTTCGCGCGTACGCGAAAGCGGCGGCGCTGGAGCTGGCGCGCCTTGGGCAACAGGAGCCCAGGGGCTGGCTCATCGACCTTCGCCTCAATGGCGGCGGCAATCTCTGGCCCATGTTGCTTGGGTTGCGCCCGCTGCTGCCCGAAGGTCCGCTCATGACCATGGTGAAGGACGGGCAGGTGCAAAGCCGGTTCGGTGTGGGCGAGGCGAGCGCCTGGATCGACTGGGGCAGCGGCGCCGAGGTGCAGCTCGATTGGGGCGTGGACGGTGCGCCCCCGACGATGGCGCCGCACACGGGACGCATCGCGCTGCTGACCGGCCCGTGGACCATGAGCAGCGGCGAAGCCCTCGCGATCTGCCTGCTGAACGGCACCCCGTCGCGCAGCTTCGGTGAACCGACGGCCGGCCTTACCACGGTGACGAACCAATACCGGCTTTCCGATGGCTCCATGCTCACGCTGCCGGTGGCGCGCATGGGCGATCGGGATGGCCACCCGGAGACGGGATCGCTCACGCCCATGCAGGCGGCACCTTTCGGCGACTGGCCGGAGCCCGCCGACGGCGCCGCCCTGGCGGCGAGGGCCTGGCTGCTCGAGACGCCCTAGATCCCGGCGCGCGCCGTCCGGCGGCGGTGGCATGCCGCCTGCTCTTCCCACCCTGCGCCCGGCACCCGACCGCAACAGGGCACAACCGGATACTTGCGGATCGCGCCCGGTGCCCCGTGGCGTGCGCAATGCGACGGCGTGCCCGCTGCGCCGTGCTTATTCTGTCTGGACAGCGGCCGCCGCGTCCGTCATGCACTCGAGGGAGGCCTCCCATGATCCGATCTACCCGAGCCTTTGCGGCCACCGCCTTATTGGCCATGGCCTGCGTGTGCATCATGGCTCCCGCTTCCCTGGCGCAGGACAGGCAGGTGCGGACAGTCACCGGTTCCGTCCCCGCGGCGGTCCTCGGCGCCTTCAACGATGCCTACCCGGATGCGGAAATCGAGGAGATGGCCAGCCTGAGCGAGGGCGGGCGGCCCCACTACGAGATCGCGGGTGTCGACGGGGGCATGGCGGTCAAAGCGGTCTACCTCGCCGACGGCACGCTTGTCGCGGTCGAGGAGGACATGATCCCGGAACTCCTGCCGGAATCCGTGACCAAGGCCATCGAGGAAAGGCATCCGGGGTCGAAGATCGTCAAGGCTGTGCGCAACACACGCGATGACGTCACGACGTACATGCTGAAGGTTGTCGCCGGTGGCCGCCGGCTCACGATGGTGCTCGACCAGGATGGTGCCGTACTTCGCGCCCGGGATACGGGCGGGAAGCGGCGGTAGGATAGCCATCGCCGGCGACCCCTTTGCCTCGCCGTGTCCCGGAAATGATTCGGCCGCCAATGCTCCCCGAGCCTGGCGGCCGAATCGTCTGAACCATCTGAACGGCTTCGCTTCTATTTCAGCAACATCATCTTCATCATGCCGGTCACCCCGTCGGCGGTCAGGCGCGCCAGGTAGACGCCGCTGGACACCCGCTCGCCGTTGTCGGCGATGCCGTTCCATGTCTCGATGTGGCGACCACTGCCACGCGCGCCGCTGACCAGCGTCCGGACCAGGTGGCCCTTGACGTCGTAGACTTCCAGGCGCACCTGGCTCGCGCGCGCCAGGTCGTAGGTGATCTTCGTCTGCGGGTTGAACGGGTTGGGGGTGATGTCCACCAGGCCGGTCAACTGCGGCGACGGCACCTGATCGTCCACGCCGCTTGCCCACATCGGCTTGATCACGAGATTGTACGTGCCTGCCTTCGCCAGCTCACTCGACGTCGTCTTCCAGACCGCCAGGCAGTAGTACCCTTCGGCGGGCACATTGACGACCACGAGTTCGTTGCCGCCCGGGCCGCCACCGGAGTGCGACGTGCCCAGCGCGTCGGACTTGCCCAGGTAGGTGAGATCCGCGCGATGCAGCGTCACGCCCCAGTCCACCGAACCGGAGAGGTTCATCAGGTGGATGCCCAGTTCCCCGGCCGGGAGATACAACTCCACCAGGTTGAGGATGCGCCCTTCCGGCAGGCTGAAGGGTCCGTAGATATCGTTCGGATAGGCGATCGATGTCGCCGACGCCGTGGCTTCGGTCGCATAGGTGTCGCTGCCGTTGTACCGGACCACGCCCGCGTCGTACGGCTGGTAACCGCCGGGGACCAGGTTGAAGTTGACCAGCACGTAGTCCGAGTACGACCCGCCCCAGTAGGAGCCGGTGAGGTTGTCGGCGAACCCGCTCTTGGCGCCCGCGCTTGCGTGATGCAGGCGCAGGTCGACGTCGCTGCCGCCGCCCGTCGGCATGGTCGCGATGGCCTGCCAGTAGCCGCCCCAGGGGGGCGTCCGCAAGCCGTCGCAGTTGGGATGGAAAGGCTCACCAGTGCTCAACGCGGCCCAGCCGCCGTAGGGATCGGCGGGCATTCCCCGGACCACCGGCGTGTTGTTGACCAGGGCCAGCGGCGACCACACCCATTGCTCGGTGTAGTCGTTGTTCCCTTCGTGGATCTCCTCGATCGCGTTCTCCGCGTCCGGCTTCCACGCCAGCGTGTGCCGGCCGCCGGAGAAGGTGAACGGGTAGCCCCAGTTGAGCATGCCGTTGGCGTAGCCCGGGAACCAGCCCCAATTCACCCACGCCGAGAAGCCGCCGTCGATGTGGACCTGGGCCGGCAGGCCTGCCAAGGACATGCCCGGGCTTTCGTTGCGCACCGCCACGTTCAGGAAGGTCGAGGCCGTATTGCCCGGGAGGACCAGCGGCGCCGGCACCGCCTCATTGGTGCCGTCGTGCGCCGCGCGCGGCACGATGGGCGCGTACCAGCCGGCCGCGTACAGGGGGACGAAGTCGGGCGGCGTTGCGTCGATCTCGATCGTCACGTTGATCGGCAGGTTGCCCTGATCCCAGTTCGCGTCGCGGTAGACCAGCAGGGCGTGGTAACCTTGCGAAGGGATGTTCAGGTCCATCCGGGCCCGGCCGGACGCATCGGAATACCCCCAGGCCGTCGGGTAGGGCAGGGCGCCGACGTCGAAACTCGCGTCCAGCCAATGCGCATGCAGCGGGCCGTTCGCCGGGTCGGTGTCGACGGTGATGCTCACCGCGCCGACCTGTTCCGCCGACACGAAGAACTCCCAGATCCGCAGCATCTGGTCCTGGCCGAAGGCCACGGTCACCGAGTCGCCATAGGCGATGTTGCCATTGGTGACATGGGTGATCTCGTAGTCTTCGGCGCGGCCGTCCTGATTGACGATACCCACGTCGAACGCGGTACCCCAACCCGTCCAGTTGTGGTTGACGATGACCGCGTCGATCGTGGCTCCGCCGATGTAGGAGCCGGCCAGCGGCGTCGCGAAGCCGGTCGAGGCCCCTGCGCTGGCGGCGAACAGTTCCACGTCACGATCATTGACGGCGCTGAGCGGCCGCATGACGGCCACGTCCCACCACGAGGTGCCGCTCATGCGCACGCCGTCGACGTTGCCGTAGAGCGGCGAGCCATCAGTGACGGCTTCCCAGCCCCCGGTCGGCTGCGGCGGCGCCGCGCGCACCACCGGCACGTTCGGCGTCAGCGTCGCCGGGTTCCAGATCCACTGATGGGCCCAGCGATTGTCGGTCTCGTTGGTCTCGGCCACCAGATCCGTGGCGTCGAGGCGCGCCTCGTAGGTGTGACGGCCGCCGCGGACGGTGATCGGCGGCGACAGGTTCGTAATGTACTGTCCGTTGAAGGCCGCCAGTTCCGGGAACCAGCCGAAGAGGTTCCGAGCGCCGTCGACAAAGATGTTGAGTTCGTGGTACGACGCCGTAGACGATTCGCCGCTGTTCCACAAGCCGACATTGCACCAGGTCGCCGCGGATTCGCCGGTGAGCATGGCGGGGGCCGGCACACTGCCGAAGCTGGCGTCGGTCGTCGACCGTGGCACCAGGGGGAAGTCCCAGCCGGGGAACTGGTAGAACGCCAGGTTGGCAGACAACGGTGCGCGTACCGTGTAAGGCCCGCTCCATGCGTAGGTACCGCTCCACTTCCCGGAGCGGTCCAGGGTCCGGATGCTGAAGTAGTAGGTGCCCGGCGCCAGTGTCGGCGTCGTGTAACTGGTCACGTCGCCGAGGTCCATGACGGCCGTCGGCAGGCCGATGCCGCCGGCGATCGTGATGCCGTAGCCTTCGACGCCGGAGACGTCGTCGGCTGCCCGCGTCCAGGCCAGGTCGATCGTCGGGTCCGCCGAGTCCCCGCCGACCGCGTGGCTCGGCGAGTACAGTCCGGTGACGGCCGGCGGGGGGCTCATGTCCAACTCGTAGCCGCAGTTCTTCGCCGTCGCCCAGAGGGCTTCGCTGTACCCGGGGTAACGATTGCGGAACGCGGCCAGGAATGACCAGGCCGAGGTCGGATGGTCCAGATCGACGGTGGCGATGACCTGGCTCCAGCCGAGCGACAGCTCATCGGTCTCCGGGAACGCCGCGTGATCGTCATTGGTGGCATCGCCGATGTCGCGCACCACTGCCGCCAGGAATCCCTCGGTGGTCAGGGGATCGGCGTAAGAGGAGAAACAGGTGCCGAGGCTCTCCATGTCGTACACCGATTGCGCCGCGAGTCCGTAGGTGGCCGCGTAGCTGCCCGGGATGACGTCCCCCATCCAGTCGGGGAAGCCCTCAGTGAACGAGATGTTGTCCGTCTCGGGGCACCACAGGCAGTGCCCGCAGCCGTCGTTGTCGCAGATGCCGTTGCAATAGAAAGGCGCCGGACTCAGCGCATAGGTTTCCATCCAGTGGTGCCCGTATTCGTGGCTGATCACGTTCTCGTTCCACTGCTCGCCTGTGCTGACATACATCTCGCCGTTGTAGAAGGCGCCGACCTCCCCGTTCGGCCAGTTGCAGCGGATGTAGGGCGCGTCGTAGCCGTAGCCCTGCCACCAGCGCCAGGTCCGCGTGAGGTTGGTCATCAGATGCAACGCCGGATGATCGTTGATGTCGCCCGGCTGCAGCCAGCCGAGGTCAAGGTCGCTGCCCGTAAAATTCCAGTTCGTGGCCGACACCCATTTGTAGGGGAAGCGTCCACCTTCCGGCAGCGGGTCCCAGGCGGGATTCGTCACCGAGAACTGCCAACTGACGGTCGAGGCCGTCACGTACAGATCGGGCTCGGCGTCAAAGACGCCGGGCACCCAGGTGACGGTTGCGTCGTACCAGCCCTGGGCGTCGGTGCGAAGACTGGCCAGCGCCCCACTGTCGAAAGGGTCGTTGTCGTCATAGATGAATATCGACACCCCGTCGGCTCCGACGGTCGTACCGTCGCTTCGCTGGTAGACGAACCGGCCATGCACGCGCACACTGCGCGATTTGTCGGGCACGGCCTTGTCCGTCCGTTCCGTCGGCGTGAACTCCATCGGTGGGAGCATGGCCCTCGCCTCGTCCGTCAGCGGCGGCACGTTGCCTGTCGGCTGCGCGGAAACCATGGCACCCGGCTTCAACAGACGGTTGATGGCGGCCGGCGAGAGATTGAACTGCCGGGTGACCGGATAGCCGTCCACCACGAAGCTGAACTCGAGCCACTGCTCCGGGTCTTCGGTCACCACGGAGAAATCCACGACCAGTGCCCGGCTCTTGTCCACGCTCACCTGCGGGGACACGGCCAGCGACAGCTGATCCCAGCTGGCACCGCCGAACCTCATGTCCTCGAGCACGAGGGGCGTGCCGGCCGTGATCTGCAACTGGCCCGTGAAGGGCACGCCCGGTACGGCCGCTCGCGGCTCGCCGAGGATCCTGATGTGAACCGGCGGACCGACATCGGCCCGGGCTCCGACGGTGCCCAGCAGGGCGACGATCGACGCCAGAAGGCAAAGCAGCTTACGCATGATCATGCCTCCTGACGGCTAGCGGACGGGGTTGATGGGCACGGGACGATCGACGACCGACTGCACGACGGGACGTGGCGCGTCCCAGTTCGCCAGTGCCGCCTGCAGTTGGTCGATGCGTGCCTGGTCGCCGTCGCGCGTGGCGAAGTCGAGTTGCACTTCCAGGAGCTGGCGCTGCGTGGACATCTTCTCGCGTTCGATCTCTTTCTGGATCTCCGCGGCGTCAGCGCTCCCCGACCCCGCTTCGAGACGGTCGATCATGGCCTGGATCTTCTGACGCTGCCCGTCGATGACGGCGTCGAAGGCGGCGCGACGCTCAGTGCGGGCCGCATCGGCGGGCGCGGCGGCGTCAGTGCCCGCAGGCCGCTCGAGGGTCATGGCGCCGCTGCGCAGGGCCTCGATCTCGGCCTGGTTGGCCGGCAGGTCGGGAATGCCCGCAGCAGGGTCGGCGACCATTGGGGTAGCGCCCGGCACGCCCGGCAGTCCGGTGACGACGGACGGATCGGACACGGCAACCGGGGCGTTCACGGCCTCCCGCTGCGGCTCCTGCCCTGACGATTCGACTGCGGCCTGAATAGGTGCCGCGGCCAGGAGCACCAGGACGGCGGGAACGAGACGACGAGCGAGAAACATGGCGGAGCCTCCGGTCAGGGGTTCGGTGGCGGGGTCGCCGCGGTCCCGGAAGCCGCCGCCCGGTGGCGGTCGGTGGCATCGCGGCTCCCGGAAATCCCACAAGTGTGCTTTGATTAAGAGACTGGCGGCCCGCAGAAATCATGATCGATTCTCAGTTTATTTTACAGAAAGGTCACTATTGACATAACTGATTGGTATTGAATTAGTTGGGCACGATATTGACTCCATCCCGATGTCGGTCCGGCCTGCCGGGGAGCCTGCGGACGGGCCTTGGGCTGCGGTTTCCAGGCGACGCGCAGCCATCCTCAGCCAGATGAGGACCTGCACCAGGAGCGCGAACAGGCTGAACGACAACAAGCGAAACAGGACCTGGGTCTGCACCGCGGAGAATGTCCCGCCACCCAGACGGCAACCGCATCCAGGGACTACAGCCCCGGATCACTCCTCATCGTTGGTGTCTATATCGACGTTGCCCCAGTGGCGATGAGCTTCCGTGCCTGCGCGACCGGGCGGTTTCCGTACCTTTAGCACAGTTGCCCGGCGACGGCGCTCGATTGACCGGCGGGCGCGCGGTATGGGACAATGAAGCGGTGATGATCGGGAAGACCATGGGGGAGGCGGACCATGTCGAAGCGAATGAATGCGGGAATGTCGGCTCCGGATGCCGCGCGGTGTACGCACATTTCAAGGCGATGTTCTCGCCCCGCACGGACGGCTTGGCTCCTCGCCGTCATCGTGGCGGCAACCCTCGACAGCGTGCCGGCTATGGCCGCCGACTGTGCCGACTACGGCAGCTTCATGCGCAGGATCGGTGAAATCGCGACCGTGGTCTCGGCCGGCGATCTCGCCGTTGCCGGCGACGTCCTCTGCATCTCCGGCGGTTTCTCCGGCCTCGCACTGGTCGACATTTCCGATCTGGAGAATCCGCAGCACCTGGGTGTCGTCGACACGCCCCACATGGCCTACGCCGTCGCCGTCTCCGGCCACATCGCCCTCGTCGCGGACTATCGTGCGGGACTTCAGGTGATCGATTTCACCGACCCGTCGGCCCCGACGCTCGTGGGCAGCTTCGACACACCGGGCTACTCCTGGGATGTCTGTGCGCAGGACACGCTGGCGTACATCACCGACAGCGACGTCGGGCTGATGGTGATCGACTTCGGCGATCCCGCGCACCCCGCGCTTGTGGGGCAGGTCGCGATCGAGGGCTTTGCCGCTCGCCTTGCCCTTGCCGGCAACCTGGTGTACGTCGGGACCGATTCGAACGGTACGCTGATCGTCGATGTCACGGACCCGCAGGCGCCGGTGGTTGTCGGCCACGTGGTGATACCCTCGTCCGTAGCGAGTCTCGCCGTGGCGGGCGACATCCTCTATGTCGGCGACAACGCTTCCAGGCTCCTGTCGATCGACGTCAGCGTGCCGGCGGCGCCTCAACTGCTGGACCAGGTGCCTGTGTCGGCCGAAGGCGTCGCCGTGGTCGACGGTCTCGCGTACGTCACCACCTTCAGTTCCGGCCTGTCGACCTACGATGTCGCCGACCCCTCGGAGATGGTGCGGCGCGGTGACCTGGCGTTGCCGCAGGGCGCCAACAGCGTCGTCATCCGCGGAAACCGCGCACTGGTCGCGAACGGCGGAGCCGGTCTGCAGGTCGTCGACATCGCGAGCGTCGACAGCCCCCCGACTTTCGGGTCGGTCGCGATCACGAGCAACGTCACCGCCGTGGCCGCCATGGGTGATTTGGCCTGCTTTACGCGATACCCCGGAATGGGTGTCGTCGACGTGTCACATCCCGCAGCGCCCTTCCTGGTGGGCACTCTCGACCTGCCCGGCGAGTCCGTCGGCGTGGCCGTCGCCGGTTCACGCGCCTGCGTGGCGGCCGGCATGTCGGGCCTGCATGTCGTCGACCTCACCGATCCGGGGGCGCCTGCACTCATGGGAACGATCGACACGCCCTGGTCGGCTACGGGTGTTGCCATGACCGGCAGCTACGCGCTGGTTACGGATGGGGAATCAGGGATGCTGGTCGTGGATGTCTCCGATCCGTATGCGCCCGCCATCGCAGGTGTGGCCGACACGCCGGGTTCGGCCCGTTCGGTCGTCGTGGCGCAGGGCCATGCCTTCGTCGCCGACTGGATGTCCGGCCTGAGCGTGATCGATATCAGCGATCCTGAACATCCCGCCATTGTGGGCGGCGTCGACACGCCGGGGACCGCCTGGGGCGTGACCGTGTCGGGCAACGTCCTTTATCTCGCGGACGGCAGCGAGGGCTTCAGGGTCTTCGATATCACGAACCCCGCCATGCCCCAACTGCTGGCCGTCATCGACACCCCGGGCGGCGCCCGGCACGTCGTGGTCGAGGCGGGGTACGCCTTTGTCGCCGACGGCATCACCGGCCTGGTGGTGATCGATGTCGCGGATCCGTTGCATCCGGTCATCGTCGGAGGCGTCAACACCCCGGGCACGGGGATGGACGTGACCCTGGTGAACGGCGCCGTCTGTCTCGCCGACCTGATGAGCCTGCGGATCCTGCCCATGCCGTGCGGTGTGGCGGCCGCCCCGGAACCCGGCGTGACGGTGGCCTCGAACCGGCGCCTGTGGGCCTTCCCGAACCCCGCGACGGGCCGGACCTCGATCCGCCTGGTCGCCGGCGAAACGGAACTGCTTCGCGCGGATGTGTACGACATGGCCGGGCGCAGGGTGCGCAGCCTGGCGGCCGGTCCGGCAACCGCCGGCATCCGCGAGTTCGCCTGGGATGGTTGCGACCAGTCCGGCCGTGCGCTGCCGGCGGGCGTCTACTTCGTGCGCGCCGTCACCGGCAGCGGGGAAGCGACGGGGCGCGTCGTGCTGACGAGGTAGGCCGGTTCAGCATCCGCCTGCCGCGATTTCCGGTTCCTGTCAGGAGAACGGCATGGTGTCATCGCTTCGCTTCGTGGTCACCTCGGCACTGCTGTGCCTGCTGGCTGGCGTCGGTTGCGGATCGTCGGATGGGGACGACGATCCCGGCCCGCCGGACCCGACCTGCACCGTGGCCCAGCGCGAGGCGGAACTGGGCGTCGCGTTGGACGCCGTCGTGACGGACGCGGATTTCGCCTTCGCCGTCCAGCGCGCGGACGGCCGCCGCTACGTCCACAACCGCGGCGCTGCGAGCCTGACGACGGTCTACGAATCCGCGTCGACTTCCAAGCTCGTCACGGCCGTAGTCATCCTGCGGCTGGTCGAACAGGGTCACCTCACGCTGGCCGACCATCCCCAGGACCACATCCCGGACTGGCCCATCACTGCCGGCGACCCGCTCCGCGACCTGACCCTGGCCCACCTGCTGAGCTTCACCTCGGGACTGACCAGCGAACCGCTGTGTCTCAACCTGCCGGGTGTCGACTTCGAGAACTGCGTCGGCGCCATTGCGACCGCCAATGCGGGCAACGGCAAGGTCCCGGGCACGGAGTTCCACTATGCGAGCACGCACATGCAGGTGGCCGGCCTGATGGCGATCCAGGCCCGCGGCTTCACGTCATGGACGCAGGTGTTCGACGAGTTCCGGACCCCGACCGGCCTCTTCCCGACCGGCACCTACGACCTGCCTTCGGCCGGCAATCCGCGCCTGGCGGGCGGCATGCACTGGACGGGCGCGGAGTACCTGGATTTCCTGGTCGCGTTGCGCGGCGGGACACTGCTCGGCGAGGCCGCCATGGCCGAGCTCCTGCAGGACCGCACCGCGGGCAGCGTCAGCATCGCCTATTCGCCGGTCACGGCGATCGGTGAGCAGTGGCACTACGGCTTCGGGTTCTGGCACGAGTGCGCGAGTGCGACGTTCAACTGCGAGGCAGGCGTGCGCATCTCCAGTCCCGGCGCCTACGGCGCCTATCCGTTCTGGGATCGCCGGCTCGATGTCGTCGGTATCGTGGCGCGCGAAGGTGCGCTGCAGACGGGCTTCGAGGGGGTGTCCGTCGAGCGTGCTGTCCGGGCGCAGGTCGAGGCGTGGAACAACTGCCGATGAGCCGAGAGGTGTGTTACCGCTGCTTCTGGCCGAAGGCGCACTGCTGGTGTGCCTCGATCGAGCCGATGCACACGCGCACGCGCTTCGTGCTGCTCATGCATCCGAAGGAGTGGAAGCGGGAGAAGGCCGCGACCGGCCGGCTGACGCACCTTTGCCTCGCGGAGAGCGAGGCGCACATGGCACTCGAGTGCGACACGCATCCCGCCGTGAAGGCGATCCTGGCCGATCCGGGCAGCTTCCCCGTGCTGCTCTATCCGGGCGAGGGCGCGCGCAATCTCTCGCGTGGCGAACTCGCGGCCTCCGACCTTGGCGACCGCCGCCTGGTGGTCTTCGTGCTGGATGCGACCTGGGGCCGTGCGCGCAAGATGCTCAAGCTCTCGCCGCTCCTGCAATGCCTGCCGCGCGTCGTCTTCACGGCGTCGGCGCCGAGCCGCTACGTGATCAAGCGCCAACCGCAGGAAGGCTGCCTCTCGACGCTCGAGGCCGTGCACGAGACGCTGCTCGCGCTCGCGCGCCACGGACTCGATCGCTACGACCGGCCCGACCAGCTTCTCGCGGTGTTCGACCGCATGCAGCAGTTCCACATCGATTTCGCGCGCGATCCGGCGCGGGCCGAACGCCGCTATCATCGCTCGGCGCCGCCCCTGCCGGATGTGGAGATCGCCAGGCGGTTTTCCGACCCCGCTCCCGCCGCGACGTCGAGGCGGCGGCGCTTCATCCGGGGTGGCGGGTAGGGCATTGACCAGGCTTGTGTCGCGAAACCGTGACACACGGCCGAGCGATGCCCGACAGGCATCGAGGGCTGCATCGATCGCCACACTCTCAGTTGGTGACCCCGCGAAATTTCCTGCGATCTGCGCACGTCGTGCGCAACAAATCGTCATTGCCTGCGTAATTCGACTCTGTAGCCACAAACGTGCGCCGGCCGGTTCGATCGGCACGGCGCCACGACGCCCCCCGTCCCTCCCTGCCGCCTCTACCCGGTGTGCTGGCGACGCAGCGCCGCAGCGATCCCGCGGGGACCGCTGAAACACCGGGAGTGATCATGCTGCGCAGAGTGCTGGCGTCCGCGCTGGGGCTCATCCTCGTTCCGGTACTTACCGGGCTCGTGGCGTGCGATCGCGCGCACTCCGCACGCCGGCCGGACGTCGTGATGATCGCCATCGATACCCTTCGGTCCGATCATCTCCACTGCTACGGCAACGACTGGATCCGCACCCCCAACCTCGACGCCCTGGCCCGCGACGGAGTCCGCTTCACACGCTGCTACGCCACCGCGCCATGGACCCTGCCGTCGTTCGCCTCGATCTTCACCGGCCTGACGCCGAGCCACCACGGCGCCGTTGGAGGAACGCGCGAGGTCCTCGACGACCGCGTCACCACGCTCGCCGAGCACCTCGGCGGCGCCGGCTACCGCACCTACGGCGTCGCGAGTGTCAAGTGGCTGACCCGCCCGTTCGGCACGACCCAGGGCTTCAACTTCGAGTTGCCGTTGAAGTCGTTGCCAGACCTCGAAGGAGGGCCGCTGGTGACGGCGCTGGGGCTGGCCACGTTCGACCTGCCGCGCGACATGCCGCTCTTCACATTCCTCCACTACTTCGATGCGCACGCCCCGTACGCGCCACCGCCGCCGTTCGCGCGTATGTACTACGAGGGCGACGAGCGGGCCCCCGGGGTGCCGGTGCTCGACTTCCTGCGCTCGACGGCCAACGCCGCGCCCAACCGCGACGGGGGCATGTACGACTGGCTGGCCGGTGTGACCGACCTGCGGTTCCCCGCGCGGGAGTACGCGGCCGGCGTCAGCTACACCGACGACCACGTGGGCCAGGTCGTGGCCGAACTCAAGCGGCGCCAGCGCTACGACGACACGCTGATCATCGTCGTGGCCGACCACGGCGAGCACCTCGGCGAACATGGCCTCTGGTTCACGCACACGCTGCCGTACCAGGAGACGCTGCACGTGCCCCTGCTCGTCAAGCTGCCGCTCGGCCGCGCCGCCGGCCGCGTGATCGACACGCCGGTCTCCACGCTTGATATCCTGCCGACCCTGCTCGACTGGCTCGACCTTCCGGCGGCGGCATGCGACGGGCGGAGTCTGCGGGATCTCGTCGAGGGACGCGACCGGGGTGACCCCTCGCTGCTCGTGGCCGAGCAGGGGTCGGAGCCGGACGACTTCTCCAAGTCGCTCACGGTCTGGCCGTGGAAGTTGATCTACTTCCGCTCTCCTGCGGGTGAACGTTACGAGCTCTACGATCTGGGCCGGGACCCCGAAGAGCGGCGCGACCTCGCCGCGCAGCGCCGGCCGACCTGGCCCGCCTCAGTGCCCGCCTCTGGGAGCTGTTCGAAGAGCAGCGTCCCATCGGCCGCGACGCGGCGTCGGGCGCGGCCGACCTGGACGCCCGCGCCCGGCGGCAACTGCGCTCGCTCGGCTACGTGGCCGGAAGTGATGCTCCGAAACCTTCGGCTCCGTCCACTTCCGGCTCAGCCTCCGGCGCGGGCCGGCCCGCGAGCCCCGCGCACGAATGAACGGCGCGTGATGGCGCGCTCAACGCCGTGCGGGCTCCGGCATCGACATCGCGACGGGGCCTTTGCGGACCTGTATCGGGATGCTCAAAGCACCAATCGTCGGCAACGATCCGTCGGCGCGAGCCTGCCCGTCCTGATGTTCGCGATACTGCGCCATGACCGATTGCGCAGCGGCGGCAAGCGGCCCGCCGGCGCTTACCAGCGGCGACCCCGGCAAGGGCTGGAAGCCGAGGCCGGAGGAGTCGGCGAAGCCGGGATCCGTGCCCGCGATGCAATCCTGTGCGGTCACCGAGCCGGTTGGTGCGCCTTCGTGGCTGTTGCTCCAGCCCGTCGTGAGCCAGCAGTGGCGCAGTTCGACGTCGCCTGCGTCAGCATTGATCGCCAGACGCGCGCCGCCCGCGGTGACATGGATCACCGTATTGCGCACGTCCGCCGCCTCGTCGCCGGTCGACAATCGCAGCAGGGTGGTGTTGCCCGGCCGTGTCGAGTAGACGGTGTTGTGGTAGAAATGCAGTACGCCCTTGCGGTAGAAGTCCTCGTCGCCCCCGTCACCGCCATAGTGCACGATCTGGCTGTTGCCGGTGCTCTCGTTCTCGATCAGCAGGTTGCCGTAGACCAGGGTCGTGCGGTATCGGGGATCGTCGCGCAGTTCGACATAGTCGGTTTCGACCAGGTCGAGTTGACGGTTGCCCGCCTCGATCCAGTTGTAGCGGATCACGGTGCCGGCCGAGCGGTCCTTGAGGTTGTTGCCGCCACAGCCGGGACGCAGCGGGCCGTACCGGTTGTACTCGAAGAGGATGCCGAGGCACTCGGTGTAGGAGTTGTGCTCGTAGATGCTGCCCTCGATGCCGTTGGCGTGGATGTAGTTGCCGCGCAGGACGAGATCGCTGACCTGGGAGCCGGCGAAGACGCCGTTGCCGCAGTCCGTCAGCACGCAGTCCTCGATGGTGATGTGGGCGCCGATCTCGGCGTGGACCGCCGCCGCGTTCGTGCTGTAGGTGCCGGGAGCGCCGGCGTCGTCGGTATAGGCGTATCCTGGTCGACCGCTGCGGATTTCGAGCCCTTGCAGGTGGATATGAGCCGGCACGATGTCGTCCGCAGGAAGATTCGAGCCGCCGATCTTCACCACGGAGCGGCCCTCGTTCCAGTAGTCGAGGGCGAGCCGTGTCACGGCACCATCCCCGCTGATCACCGGGCGGGCGCCGGTCACGGGGTCGCGAACGCCGAGGACCACCACGGGCGCAGATTGCGTCGCCGCCGTGTTGATCACCCATTTCGCGAGGTAGGGTTGCGGGCGGTGGTGGATCCGCACCAGCGTCGACGGCGCCAGGGATTCCCAGGGCACCTGCGTCGGCTCGGTCAGGGCATAGCCGGGTCCGACGTCGAGGACGACGGCAAAATCCCCGGCGGCCCAGGTGGAAACAGCTGACTCTTCGAGGGGATCGGGCGGGGAAGCAATCGGCGCGGCAGGGTCTTCCCTTCCACAGCCGAGAACGATGAGGAGCGGACAGACAGCGAGCAGACGCGTTCGTGTCGCAGGCATGATGCACCTCTATTGCTGGTATTGAACGACGAAGTGCAAGCCGCGGACCGTCAGCGGATTCGGCGAGTTCCCTTACCACATGCTATGCAGGACCGACCCCATGCGCCGGCGCAACTGTCCGCCGGCCTCACGTCCAGCGCCTGCGGCTGTTCCGTCGGGATCAAGGTGCGGGCGGCGTTGATCGTCACCGCCTCGGCCTCGGGCGCGAGGGCGGCGGTTCTCATGAAAAGCGGGAGTTCAGGGACACCACTGGAAGACCGTCAACCGGATGCGCCCGCGGACGTCGATGACGACCCCTTCGTCGGCCAGCAGCAGTTCCTGTTCGGTCACCGACATGCCGTCGCCGCGCGGGCTGATCCGGCCGCCGGCGTTGACCACCCGGTGCCAGGGCACCGCGCTGTCGTCCGGCAGCTTCCTGAGCGTTGTTCCCACCAGCCGGGCGCGCCCCGGAAGTCCAGCCAGATCGGCAATCTGGCCGTAGGTAGCCACGCGGCCGGCCGGAATGGACTCGACGATGGCCAGGATAGCGTCGTATTGCCGAAGGCTCAAGGGCGTCGGACCCCCTCTCTCGATGAACCGGAGACGAAGCTCTAGCAGATCCGCGGCAGTTGCTCGCCGAGCGGCATGTCCAGCACCCTCTCCACCCCGAGCGCCGTCCGCAACGCCACCACGCCGGGATGCGCGGCCACGACCCGCCCGATGACCGCCGCCTCCGCGCCCAGCGCGTGCGCGCGCAGCGCCGCCAACGCTCGTTCCATATCCGGGCCGGCCACGATCGCCACCAGTCGCCCCTCGCAGGCCGCATGCAGCGGATCCAGCCCGAGCATCTCGCACACACCCGCCACCGCAGGCCGCACCGGCACCGCCCCGTCCTCCAGCGTGATGCCCACCTGCGCGCCGCCGGCAAACTCGTTGAGCACCGCCGCCAGCCCGCCGCGTGTCGGGTCGCGCAGCGCCTTCACGTCGGCGCCGCACGCCAGCAGCGCCTCGACCAGGCCGTTCAGGGTCGCACAGTCGCTGGCCAGCGCCGTCTGCACCGAGAGGCCGGCGCGCGCGGTCAGGATCGCCGTTCCGTGGTCGCCGACCGGTCCGGAGACCAGCACGGCGTCGCCGGCCACGATGCGGGCGACGCCTAGGGCAGCGGCCCGGCGGAACCACGCCCAGCCCGCTGGTGTTGATATAGATTCCGTCGCACTGGCCGCGCCCGACCACTTTCGTGTCGCCGGTCACCACGCGCACGCCGGCCTCGCGCGCCGTCGCTTCCATCGAGCAGAGCACACGGTGGAAGTCGGCCAGCGGCCAGCCTTCCTCGAGCACGAACGCCACCGACAGCGCGCGGGGGATGCCGCCCATCATCGCCACGTCGTTGACGGTGCCGCAGACGGCCAGCTTGCCGATGTCGCCGCCGGGGAAGAACAGCGGCGTCACGACGAACGTGTCGGTGCTGAAGGCCACGCGGCCGGGCGGCAGGTCGAGCAGCGCGCCGTCCTCGCGCGGGGCCAGTTCGGGGCTCGCGAAGCGCGGCAGGATCAGCTTCTCGAACAGGTCCTGCGAGAGGCGGCCGCCGGCGCCGTGCGCCATCTGCACCGTGTCATAGTCCAGTCGCGGCAGCGGGCAACTGAAGCCCGTGAAGTCGGCGCGGTCGCTCACTCCGTGACCTTCCTTCCATAGCGGAACCAGGCGGCGCAGGCGCCCTCGCTCGAGACCATGGTGGCGCCCAGCGGCGTCTGCGGCGTGCACGCGCGGCCGAAGGCGGGGCAGTCGGCCGGGCGCGCGCGGCCCTGCAGCACCAGCCCGGCGATGCACTCGGCCGATTCGGCCGGCGCGATGCCCGCGACGTCGAACTTCCGCTCGGCGTCCCAGGCCGCGAACTCGGGACGCAGCTCCAGGCCGCTCTGCGTGATGACGCCGATGCCGCGCCACTTGCGGTCGCACACCCGGTACATGCGGTCGACCATCGCCTGCGCCGCCGGGTTGCCGTCGGGCCGCACGGCGCGCTCGTAGCGGTTGACCACGCGCGCCTCGCCCTGTTCCAGCAGCGTGACGGCCTGCACCAGCCCGTCGAGGATATCGACCGGCTCGAAGCCCGTGGCCACGATGGGCACGCCGTGCCGTGCCGCGACCGCCTCGTACGGGCGCCAGCCTGTCACCGTGCAGACGTGGCCCGCGGCCAGGAACGCATTCACGCGGCAGCCGGGCGCATCGAGGATGGCCGCCATCGCCGGCGGCACCAGCACGTGGCTGACCAGTTGGCTGTAGTTGAGCAGGCCCTGGTCGGCGGCGGCTGCGGCGGCCATCGCGTTGCCGGGCGCGGTGGTCTCGAAGCCCACGGCCAGGAAGACGACCTCGCGATCGGGGTTCGCGCGCGCGAGGGCCAGCGCCTCGAGCGGCGAGTAGACCATGCGCACGTCGGCGCCGCGGCTGCGCGCCTCGAGCAGGCTGCCGCGCGAGCCTGGCACCCGCAGCATGTCGCCGAAGCTGGTGAGGATCGTGCCGGGCAGTTCGGCGATCGCGACCGCGCGGTCGATCGTCTCCAGCGGCGTCACGCACACCGGGCAGCCGGGGCCGTGCACCAGCTCCAGGCCCGGCGGCAGCACCTGGTCGATGCCGTGGCGCAGGATGCTGTGCGTCTGGCCGCCGCAGATCTCCATGATCGTCCACGGGCGCGTGGTCGCGCGTCGCAG
Organism: bacterium; assembly: GCA_016703265.1. NCBI lineage: Bacteria > bacterium. Next base: position 566,280 of record JADJCK010000003.1, on the reverse strand, counting down.
CTGCTCGACCAGCGCGCGGGCCAGCTCCGGGTCGCGGTATTCGGCCAGGAACTTCACGACGGGTTCCGATCCTCTGTCGGCATCCCATCCAGTTCGATGATCTGCGCCAGCCGCGCGATCTCGGCCAGGCTGGCCTGCGCCTCTTCCTCGTTCAGCACCTGCAGTGCGAAGCCGGCGTGCACCAGCACGTAGTCGCCCACTTCAGCCTCGGGCGTGTACGCCAGGCAGGCCGCCGCCACCGCGCCCGCGTAGTCGACCCGCGCCATCGGCAGGCCGGCCTCCTCGTAGCGTTCGCTGATGCGGCCGGGGATGGCCAGGCACATGCTCGTCTCCGTTCAGTTCGCCTGCGTGGCCAGGCGGTGTGCCGCGACCATCGCCTGGCCCAGGGACAGGCCGCCGTCGCCGGGGGATACCACCCGCGGCAGGTGCGCGCTAATGCCGCAGCGTTCCAGGCGCTCGGTAATGGCCACGGCCAGGATCGCGTTCAGGAACACGCCGCCGCCCAGTACCACGGGAAGGTCGGGGCGATCGGCGTGGACCAGCACCACCGCCTCGGCCAGGAGATCGGCCAGCGCGCGGTGGAAGGCGGCGCTGACCTCCGCGACCTTGGCGCCGGCCTGGATCATGTCGGCCGCGCCGCGCACGACCAGGGCGGTGGGTAGTTCGAGGCACGGCGTGGCGGGCCCGGACTTGCGCCGGCGCAACTCACCGAGCACACCCGGGAAGGGCGCCGCTGCCGCCACTGCGGCCTCGTCCGTTAGCGCCATGAACTCCATCGCCGCCTGCGCCTCGTACGCGGTCTCGTGGCCGATGCCGGCCATCGCCGCCACGGCGTCGAAAAGGCGGCCGCAGCTGCTGGTGGCCGGGCAGTTCACGTTGCGCTCCAGCATCTCGAGCACACCCGCCACCGGCCACCGCGCCAGCGCGGGCCAGTCGGTCGCCAGTTGCGCGACAGCACGCCTCGGATCGTCGCCCAGCAGCCCGGACCGCCAGAGGTAGCTCACCGCGATGCGCCAGGGAGCACGGATCGCCGCGTCGCCGCCGGGCAGCGGCATCGGCTCGAGTGAGCCCACGCGCTCGCATTGCACGAAGTCGCCGACCAGCAACTCGCCGCCCCAGATGCCGCCGTCGCTGCCGTAGCCGGTGCCGTCCAGGATCAGGCCCAGGCAGGGGCCCGGCAGGCGGTGCTCGGCCATCACGGCCGCCAGGTGCGCGTGGTGGTGCTGCACGCCGCAGCCGAAGATGCCCCGCCGCTCGGCTTCGCGGCGCGCCCACTGCGCACCGGCGTAGCCCGGGTGTTCGTCGTACGCGATGGCGACCGGCGTTGCTTCGAGCAGGCCACAGAGGCCGTCGACGGTCTCCATGAAGAATGCGCGCGTCGCCAGATCGTCGAGTTCGCCGACGTGCGGGCTGAGGAAGGCCAGCCCGTCCTTCAGCAGGCAGACGGTGTTCTTCAGGTCGCCGCCCACGGCCAGCACCGCGCCGCCCGCCGGGGCCGCGACGGGAAGCGGCGCCGGCGCGTAGCCGCGGCTGCGCCGCACGTGCAGCATCCCGTGAGCGGTTACCTGCAGCACCGAGTCGTCGGCGCGGCGCGCGATGGGGCGGTCGTGCAGCAGCCAGCGGTCGGCGATGCCGCGCAGATGTTCCAGCGCGTCGTCATTCCCGATGCAGATCGGCTCGTCGGCGACGTTGCCGCTGGTCATCACCAGGGCGCCGATGCCGCGGGCGACAACCTCGTCGAACAGCAGCAGGTGCAGCGGCGTGGGGGGCAGCATCACGCCGAGGCGGCGGTGGCCCGGCGCCACGGAAGCCGCGACCGCGGCGCCCGAATGCATGGCCAGCAACACGATCGGCGCGGCCGGCGAGGTCAGCACGGCCTCTTCACCGGGAGTCACTTCAGCCAGCGCGCGCGCGGCCGCCACGTCCGCCACCATTACCGCCAGCGGCTTGGCGGCCCGGTGCTTGCGCCGGCGCAGGCGTGCCACCGCTTCGTGGTCGTCGGCGCGCACCGCCAGATGGAAGCCGCCCAGCCCGCGCACGGCCACGATCAACCCCTTGGCCAGCGCGTCGGCCGCGGCGGCCAGCGGCCGGTCGTCGAGGCGACCCAGGCCGTCCTCGCCGCACAGCCAGGCGCGCGGGCCGCAGGCGGGGCAGGCGTTCGGCTGGGCGTGGAAGCGGCGATCGGCCGGGTCCTCGTACTCGGCGCGGCACGCCTCGCACATCGTGAAGGCGGCCATGCTCGTGCGCGGGCGATCGTAGGGCAGGCTCTCGATGATGGTCCAGCGCGGGCCGCAGTTGGTGCAGTTGGTAAAGGGGTAACCGAAGCGCCGGTCGGCCGGGTCACGCACCTCGCGGCGGCAGTCGGCGCACAGCGCCACGTCGGGCGGCACGGCAGTGGTGGCGCCGGCCTGCGGGCGCGAGGCGTCGATCACAAAGCCCTCGCCCGGCGCGGGCGGCAGCAGCACACTTGCGATGTCGTGGATTGCCGCCAGCGGCGGCGCCTCGGCGCGCAGGCGCTTGCCGAAGCGGCCGATGGCGGCAGCCGGGCCCTGTGCCTCGATGACCACGCCGGCTCCCGTGTTGACCACGCTGCCGACCAGACCTTCCTGGGTGGCCAACCGGTGCACGAACGGCCGGAACCCGACGCCCTGCACGATGCCGCGCACCGTCAGGCGGACGCGCACAGGTTCGTCGCCGTCGCCCATCGTCAGGCTCCCGCTGCCGCGGCGCGCCGCGCGCGCACCCAGTCGTACCAGCGGTCCAGGCCCTCGCCGGTGGTAGCCGACACGCGCAGGATCTCCAGCTTCGGGTTCACGGCGCGCGCCGCGCGCTCGCAGGCGTCGACGTCGAACTTCACGTGCGGCAGCAGGTCCAGCTTGTTGACCAGGCACAGTTGCGCCGCGGCGAACATGTGCGGGTACTTCAGCGGCTTGTCGTCGCCTTCGGTCACGCTGATGATGACCACCTTCGCCGCCTCGCCCAGGTCGAACAGGGCGGGGCAGACGAGATTGCCCACGTTCTCGATCATCAGCACCGAGCCGGCGGCCGGTTGCAGCTTCCCGCAGGCGCGCCAGACCATGTCGGCGTCGAGGTGGCAGCCCTTGCCGGTGTTCACCTGCACGGCGGGCGCGCCGGCGGCCTCGATGCGCTCGGCATCCCGCGTCGTCATCTGGTCGCCCTCGATCACCGCCAGCGGCAGCTCGCCCTTCAGGTCGGCGATGGTGCGCTCGAGCAGCGTCGTCTTGCCCGACCCCGGCGACGAGACCAGGTTCAGCGCCAGCACGCCGCGCCCGGCGAACCACCCGCGATTCAGCAGCGCCTGCCGGTCGTTGCCGGCCAGCACGGCCTCGGCCACGGCGATCTCGCGCGAAGCGGGCTCGTGCTGATGCGCGTGCTCGTGCTGATGCCCGTGCTCGTGCGAGTGCGCGTGGTCACCGTCGTGGTGGTGATCCTGGTGGTGATGACCATGCGCAGCGTCGGTCTCACCCGGCCGGCGGATGGTGACGGCTTCCGCGGGTTGCCCGCAGCCGCAGGTGTCGCACATGGGGAGCCTCCGTTCAGGCGGCGGTCGCGTTGACCGCGCCTGTCGAGCCGGGCGCCGACCTTCAGTCGACGTTCAGCGACAGCACGCGCAGCTCCCGCCCCCCGTTGATGTCGAGCACGTTGCCGCAGGCGTTGCAGACGGCCGCCAGTTCGTCCACGTCCTGCGAGTCGCCGCACCGGGGGCAGAGGCCGCAGCCCGGTACATCGCGGATCTCCAGTTCGGCGCCGCCCGACAGGCCGGAGCGCGCGGCGGCGAAGCAGAAACGGAGCGCCTCGGTCTCGACGCCGGCCAGCCGGCCCACTTCCAGCACCACGCGGTTGATGCGCGCAGCGCCGGCGCCAGCGGCCTGGCGGTGGGCGATCTCGAGCACGTTCGCGACGATCGTCATCTCATGCATCACGCCACCCCGCGCGGCCGTCGCCGCGTTGCGTCAGGACAGCTTGTCGGGGTTGCGGCCGCGGAAGCGCGGCGCCAGCCAGGCGACGAGGATCGACCAGATCGCGATGACCAGGCCGAAGCCGAGGCCCGTGCCGACGAACGTGACCGGCGAGGATGCCTTGACGAAGTCCGACAGTGCCGCCACCGGAACCTGGCTCTTGAACAGGTTCAGGAAGACGAGTCCCGCCAGCACCCCGATCACCAGGCTGACGATCAGCACCAGCACCATGCCGACGCGCGGCTTGTTCATGGCATTCCCCCATCTGCGGCGCGGATATCCGTGCGCCCGCCTGCCGCGGGCATTCCTGCGGGAAAACTAGCACCTGGGGGAGGGCAGGGCAACCGGGGGCTGGGCGCTTCAGGCCCGCGGCGCCGCCCGGCGGGGGAGCGTCACCGAGAAGGTCGTTCCCTGCCCCTCGTCGGACACGAAAGAGGCCTTCCCGCCGAGGTATTTCTCGGTCAGGAGCTTGATGGAATAGGTGCCGATGCCGCGATCGCGCCCCTTCGTCGAGAACGACCGCTGGAACACCTGCAGTTGCACGGTTCGCGGCATGGCCTGCTGGTTGTGGCAGATGAAGGTGATGCTGGCGTCGTCGGCCTGGCAGGCCAGTGTCACGACCTCGCCTGCACCAGAGGCCTCGAGCGCGTTCTTGACCAGGTTGCCGACCACGCGGGCCAGCAGCGCCTCATCGCTGACGAAGGGGCACCGGACCGATCCCGGCGCGATCCGCAGGGACTTGTCGCGCGCTACATCGTGATTGCGGAAGGTCTGGACCACGGCGTCGAGGAACGCCCCCGACTCCAGCGCCGTCCACTGCACGGCCAGGGCGTTGCTCTCGGCGGCCACCAGGATGCGCTGGCTCTTGATCTCCTGCACCAGCGTGTCCGAGGCTTTAGCCAGGTCATCCTTGACCTCGTCGAAGGCGATATCGCCGGCCGACAGCATGCCAGCCATGGAGCTGATGCCGCCGGCCGTGTTCAGGATGTCATGGAAGAACACGCGCTCGAGGACCTGACGGCGCTTCTCGTCCGCGATGTCGTTGGCGACGAACAGCACATACTCCTCGTCGCCCCAGTTGAAGGGGGTGGCCGAGACCCGTAGGTCGTGGGCTTCGGGACCGAAGTTCGCCTGGCGGTTGATGCGGCATTCCTTGTCGGAACGCTGGCCGGCGACCGCTTCGAGGACTGCCTGCACGGCGCCGCAGGTGCGGCAGGTCTCGGAAGTGCCGCAACCGGAAGCCGACTCGAGTGCCGTCCGGCACGCGAGCAGTTCGCCCGGGCGCATTCCGAGCATGGATGCGCAGTCCAGCGATGCGGCCAGCGCCATCGCGGCGCGGTTGCCGTAGACGATCTGGCGCTGCCGGTTCAGGACCAGGACCTGCTCCGGCAGGGCGTCGAGGATCGTCACCAGGATCGCCGAGGACACGATCGCACGGTTCGCGGCGGCAATCGCCTGCGGGTCCGCGCGTTCGGCGGGGGCATACTCCGTGGTCATGGCACAGTAGGGCACGGCGAGGTCTCCCGGTCTTGAGGCGACTCCTTCATTTGTCGACCGGGTATCAGGAGACTTGAGCGCCGCCCCGCGGGTCGTCCAGATGCCCTTCGCCGCGCAGCATCAGGCAGGCGTGGGGCAGGCCCGGCAGCAGGGCGGCCAGCGCGTCGGCCACCGCCCCGCGCGAACCGGGCAGGTTGACGATCAGGGTGCGGCCTCGCACGCCGGCGCGGCCGCGTCCGAGCATGGCGCGCGGCAGGCGGCGCTGGCCGTGGTCGCGCACCGCTTCCATGATGCCGGGGGCCTCGCGTTCGAAGACCGCGTCCATGGCCTCGGGCGTCACGTCACGGGGGGCCAGGCCGGTGCCGCCGGTGGTGACGACGAGATCGAGCCGGTCCTCGTCGGCCCAGCGTCGCACGGCCGCCGCGATGGCCTCGGCCTCGTCGGGCACGACCAGCAGGGGCGCCACCAGGAATCCCGCCGCCGTCAGCTTCTCGACGAGCAGGCGCCCGGACAGGTCCTCCTTCGTGCCGGCGGCCACCGTATCGCTCGCCACCAGCACGGCCGCGCGCAGCGGCGATGCGGCCGTCACCGCGTGGTCGCTCTTGCCGCCGCGCTTCTCGAGCAGGCGCACGCCCTCGATGCTGAGCGTATCGTCGATCATCTTCAGCATGTCGTAGATCGTGAGCGCCGCCAGGGCCGCGCCGGTCATCGCCTCGACCTCGACGCCCGTGCGGTCCACCGCGCGCACCGTCACATCGATGGTCACCGTATCGACGGACATCTCGAAGCGCGTGTCCACCCAGTCAACGCGGATGGGGTGGCAATAGGGGATGAGCAGCGGCACCTGCTTGACGGCCAGGGCGGCACTGGCGCGCGCCACTTCCAGCGCATCGCCCTTGGGCAGGCTGCGCGCGCGCAGGCGCTCGATGGCAGCGGGTGATCCCCGCAGGATGGCGCGCGCGGTGGCGGTACGCAGGCTGTCGGGCTTGGAGCTCACATCGATCATGGGCAGTCCTTCGCGTCACGGGACAGGTCAGCGCGCGTCCTGACTATATAATCAGCAGTTCCCATAATCGCAGTCGCAGTGCTAAGAAACAACAGGACAAAGGGTTATCGTGATCGCGGACCCAAAGGTCGCCTCCCGGCAACCCCGTCACTGCGAGACGGCCGCATCCTGACCCCTGCAGTCGGCCGGCGCCGGCCTCGCAAAACGTTGCAACTGCTTTCCATTTGCAAAATTACGGCATCCTGAGTTTGTGTTTTCCCTGCGCTCCACGACCTTCCGCCTCCTATATTAGCGCCATGCGCACGTACACCGGCATTGCCACCGTTCTGTGCCTGGTCGCCCTGCTGCCCTGGCTGGGGGCGTGCGGAAGCGACGCCAATTCCGCCGAATCCCGCGAGCGCTGCCTCGATTGCCACCAGGGGCTGGAAACCGCCTCGCCTTCGCACGACGGCTGCATCAGCTGCCACGGCGGCAACCCGGCCGCGCGCGACAAGGAGGGTGCCCACCGCGGCATCTTCGGGCTGGCCGACCCTTCGTATGCCGGTCGCTGGGAGCGCGGTTGCGGCGGCTGCCACGCGCACCAGCTCGAACGCATGCGCAGCAGCCAGATGTACACGAACGCCGGCATGATCGCGCAGATCCAGGCGACATGGGAAGGCGAGCGCGACAGCGTCACCTACGCGACAAGAGGCGCAACGCTGCACGACCTCGACGGCGCGCCGCTTCCGCACACGTCGGTCATCGGCCTGGACAACCTCTCGGGCGACCTCTACCGCAAGTTCTGCGCGCGTTGCCATGTGGCGAAGCAGAACGAGGCCGTCGACGGCGCCGGCCACGCGGCCGGTTGCGCGGCCTGCCACTTCCCGTACGCCGACGATGCGCAGTACCACGGCGGCGACCCGACGATGCGCGGTCGCGCCCCCCACAGCCGCACGCACGCGATGGAAGGGCTGCCGACCATGGAGGCCTGCACGCGCTGCCATCACCGCAGCGGCCGCGTGGCGCTGGCCTACCAGGGCCTCAACGACGGCAACAACGGCCTCGTGCCGACGAAAAACGGCCTGCCCGGCCCGCTGCCCGGCAGCGACGGCCGCAACTACTCGCACATCATGCCCGACGTGCACTTCGCCGCCGGCATGGAGTGCATCGACTGCCACACCTCGCGCGAGGTGATGGGCGAAGGCTACGCCTCGCCGGGCATGCACGGGCAGCTGGAGATCGGCTGCGACGACTGCCACGGCAACGGCCTCGAAGGACCGCGCTTCGCGACGGCCTGGCGCGAGCACGAACAGCCCGTGCGCGAGGCCCGGCAGTACGGCGCGCGCCTGCCCGCCGGCGCGCGCGTGGCGTTGACGGGAAAGGGGCGCCCCTACTCGAACGTGTTCGACGATGACGGCCGCGTGGGCGTGCTGCTCAAGCGGAGCGGCCGCGTGTTGCGCAGCCCGGTCGTGACCGGCACGCCGGCGCACACCGTCGCCGGCCACGAGCGCCTGGAGTGCCACGCCTGCCATTCGCGCACGGTGGTGCAGTGCTACGGCTGCCACACCACCTACGACAAGAGCGAGTACGGCTGGGATTACCTGGCCGGGCGTGCCACACGCGGCTCGTTCAGCGAGACCGAGGACGTGCGCGCGCTGTATCCGTTCCCGCTGGCCGTCGATACGCACGGCCGCATCGGCACCGTGACGCCGGGCTGCCAGACGTTCATCAACGTGGTCGAGGAGGACGGCTCGCTCTCGCGCGACGAGGATGTGGCGACGTTCCGCGGCCGCAAGCAGCTGCGCTTCGCGCCCTTCTTCGGCCACAACACGGGCACGCGCGCCGTGGGCTGCAGCGAGTGCCACGGCAACCCGGCCTTCCTTGGCTTCGGCCAGCACGTGGTGGAGCGCGGGCAGCTGCGCGGCACGCTGCTCTGCGAGAAGGACCCGCGCAAGCCGCTCGACGGCTTCCTGCACGAGGATGACGGCGGCATCAGCGCCCATGCGGCCATGAGCCGCGAAGGGGCCAGGCCGCTCGGCGCCGAAGAGGCCCGGCGTGTCCTGGCCGTGAACCTGTGCCTGATCTGCCACGATCAGGCAGGCGACCCGATCTACCGCAAGCCACTGGATTACCATGCGCTGGACGATACTCTGCATCGCCGCCTGCTGGCTGCTGGGCGCTGAGCCCGCGCCGGCGGTCCCCCACGGGGGCAACGCGGGCCCTGCACAGGGCGCCGCGGGCAGGGCCTTGCCGTCCGACCTGGCCTGCCTGAACTGCCACCCCGGCCAGGGCGATGTGCTGGCCGGCCCCATGGCCACGCGCAGGGCCGAACGCGATTTCGCCTGCCGGGCCTTCGGGCGCGAGGGCGAGGCGTTCTTCAGCGCGGCCTGCGCCGGGTGCCACGTTTCGCAGTGCCGTGACTGCCACGAAGGCGAGCCGCACCCGCGCGCGGCGCGGCTGGTGCCGCCGGCCACCGCAGCGCCTGCGGGCACAGCGTCGCCCGTGCGCATCGCCGACGAGACCTGCCTGCGCTGCCACCAGGGCTATTTCACCGGCTGGGAGTACCACGGCCGCGCCCCGCGCGAGGACCACGAGCGCTACCGGCGCGGGCCGGTCGCCGACGGCGCCCAGTACCTGAAGATGCTGCCCGATGTGCACCAGCAGCGCGGCCTGGGCTGCGTGGACTGCCATCGCGTGCACGCGGCGAACGGCGCCGGCTTTGTTCGGACCTGCCGCGAGTGCCATGCCGAGCCGTCGCGCGACGTGCCCGAGCACGCCATCACAGCGCACCTGGAGAAGATGGAGTGTTGGGCGTGCCACTCGGCCTGGGCGGCGCAGGAGTACGGCACCTTCCTCGTCAGGCCGCTGACCGCCGAGCAGGAGGAAGCGTTCGCGGCGCTGCCCGAACAGGGCGGCTGGCGGCGCAGCGCCGCCCTGCGGCGACAGGATCCGCCCCCGCTGGGGCTCAATGCGCGCGGCCTCGTCTCGCCCATCCGGCCGCAGTTCGTGCTGCTGGCCAGCGATCCGGCCCGCGGTTGGGAGAACCGGCTGCTGACCGCCGAGTGGAAGGCCTTCTTTCCGCACACCGTGCGGCGCGGCACCGTCACCTGCGGGGGCTGCCACGACAATCCGCGGCGCTTCGTGCTGGAGCCGGCCGCCGACCGCATCTACGAACTGGAACGCGACGGCCTGCCCCTGCGCTCGTGGTGGGACCAGGCTGGCCAGCGCGTCGTCAATGGGGCATTCTTCACCCGTGAGCGCTACGACCTGATGAACCGGCGCACGCCCGAGTACGTGCGGGAGCACCTGAGGCAATGGCAGAACCTGCTGCAACCAGACGCCAGTTCCTCAAGGCCCTGATCCCCGCCGTGGCGGGCCTCGTGGGCTGCTGGCGATACCTGACGCCGGTGCGCGACCTCGTGCCCCGCGAGGTCAGCGTGCCCGCCGGCGAGGTGCCCCGCGGCGGTGCCCTCGTGCTGCCCGAGCACGGGTTGGCGGTGACGCGCGGCCGCGAGGGCGGGCTGCGCGCGCTGAACCTGACCTGCACGCACCTGGGCTGCCGCGTCACCGCCACCGAGACCGGGTTCACCTGCCCCTGCCACGGCAGCCGCTTCGACGAGAACGGCGCCGTGCTGACGGGCCCGGCCACGCGCGCCCTGCACGAACTGGTTTGCTTCGAGGACGGCGACCGCATCACCGTCCGGCTGCCGGAGGCGACATGATCGGCGAGTTCGTCCGGCACCTGTTCCCGCGCATTGTCCTGCGCCGCAACCTGCGGATCACCTACACGTTCTGCCTGGGCGGGCTGTCCTTCACCACGTTCCTGACGCTGATCGTGACGGGGCTCCTGCTGATGTTCTACTACCGCCCGTCGCCAACCGGGGCCTTCGAGTCGATCCAGTTCCTCGAGAGCTCGGTCTGGGGCGGTCGCTACCTGCGTTCCCTGCATCGCTTCTGCTCGCACACGCTGCTCGTGCTGATCATGCTGCACACGCTGCGTGTCGTATTGACGGGCGCCTACCGCCATCCCCGGCACGGCACGTGGGTGGTCGGTACGCTGATCCTGTTCCTGGCCGTGGGCAGCGCCTACACCGGCTACCTGTTGCCGCTGGACCAGCTGTCGTACTGGGCCACGCAGACCGGCATGGAACTGCTGCGCGTGCTGCCCCTGGGCGAGCAGCTGCGGACGCTGTTCGTGCCCGACCACATCGGCGGACCGCTGTCGCTGCTGCGCTTCTACGCGCTGCACATCGCGGTGCTGCCCACGCTCATGTTGTCGCTGATCTTCCTGCACTTCTTCCGCATCCGCCGCAGCAAGGGGGTGCTCCCGTACCTATGAGCGACCAGGTCCCCAGTTCCCCCCATTTCTTCCGGTTGATCCGGCGCGGGTTGCTGGTCATCGCCGTGTTCCTGCTCGTGGCGGCCTGGCTCGTGCCGGCGCCGCTCGAGACGGCAGCCGACCCGATGCGCCCGCCCAACCCGGCCAAGTCCGCCTGGTTCCTGCTCTGGATCCAGGAGCTGGTCAGCCACGGCACCGCCTGGATGTACGCCGTGCTGCTGTTGGCCGGCCTGTTCGTGGCGCTGCCCTGGCTGCGCCGTGCGCCGGCCGGGCGGGCGGCCTGGTTCCAGCCGGGCGAGCGCCTGGTCGGGACCGTGGTGCTGGTCATTTTCGCGCTGGTGGTCGTCCTGACCGCCACGGCGCTCTTCCTGCGGGGTGAGAATTGGCAGTTGCGCGGGCCGTTCTGACGCTGACGCTGACGCTGGCCCTGGCCGCCGGCCTGGCGACCGGCGCCGAGGCTCCGCCCCGTGCGGCCTGCCTCGACTGCCACGAGCCGCACTATGCCGCCTGCGGCAGCTGCATCGATTGCCACCGCGGCGACGAACGGGCCCGTCGCGCGGACCTGGCCCATCACCGGCTGCTGGGCGGCGCGGCCGCCACCTGGATGCTGCCGGGCTCGCCGGTCCTGCCGCGCGCCGTGGCCCTGCGCGACAGCCTGGGCTGCCGCCGCTGCCATGTGAGCGGGGGGAAGGGCGAGCGGCTGGCGATCAGCCTGGATACCGTGGCCTGGCCCCGCACGCAGGCCGAGTTGCGCAGCGCCCTGACGAGCCCGGCCGCGGCCATGCCGTCGTTCGGCCTGGGCGCCGGCTCGGCCGACACGCTGATTGCGGTGCTGCTCCGCGACGCCGACCGGTACGGTGGCTCGCCGCGCTACCAGGTGCGCTTCCGCGCCGGGAGCGACGACAGCCTGCGCGTCTTCGCGCGCCTGTGCGGCGGCTGCCACCAGGCGCTGACGCCCGACGGGCCGCAGGGGATCGGCACCGCCGGCCCGAATCTCTCGGGACTGCCGGGAGCGTTCTATCCGGCACAGCCGGACAGTACCTGGGATCGCGCGCGCCTCGAACGGTGGCTGCGCAATCCGCGCGCACAGCGCGCGCACGCGACCATGCTCCCGGTCGCGGTGAAGCCTGCCGAACTCGATGCCCTGCTCGAGGCACTGGCGCCGCCGCCGCCCACCGGCGACCGTTGATCCTGTCCGATATAAAGCAGACCGGCGGGCCCCATCAGGAGCCCGCCGGCTGTTCGAAACCCGAAGGTCAGATCAGAAAACCAGCTGCAACTGCGTGATCAGCGTGCCCGTGTCGTTGGTGACCAGGCCGTCGATGTCGCCGGTCTCGTCGAAGCTCAGGCCACTGTACTCGACGGTCAGCTTCAGCACGTTGTCCATCATGAAGTAGTTCGCGCCGACGCTGAACCAGTCCAGCTTCTGGTTGTAGACGTTGTTCAGCAGGGCGAACTTCCACGACTCGTAGCGCGCGAAGAACTGCAGCGGCTGCGTCTGCAGCATGTAGCCCGCCTTGGCGTACCAGCCGTTCTTCTGGCCGTTCAGGCCGCAGGTGCCCGGGTCGGGATTCATGCCCATGTAGGCATCGTCGAAGTCGATGTTCTCGTAAGCCGCGGACAGCGTGATCGCACCGGTCTCCTGGATCGGGCGCTCATAGAACATGTCCACGGTGTAGGCGTTGTAGTCGAGCTTGCCCGTCTTCGCGACGGCGTCCTCGTAGACCACCTCAGGCTCGGTCTGCACGGCCGCGCCGAGGGTGAAGACCTTCTTCGCGCCCAGGTACGAGCCCTTGTAGCCGTACTCGGTCTCCGAGTCCCACAGCGACAGGTGGGCACGCGCACTGTAGCGGAAGCTGCTCTTCGGCATGGCGGACGTCGAAAGGGCCTTGCGGCCTTCCATCGCGTCGAGGCGGTACTGGACCTTGCCCTCGGCCAGGTTGCCCCACACCGCAACGCCCATGTCGCGCGTCGAGGTGAACGGCGTACGGATGAACAGCGAGCGGTCCAGCGACAACGGGGCTTCGCAGGCCTCGAGGTTCTCGCGCGACAGGTTGTACTTGAACTTGCCGACGTTCATCCGGAATCCGTCGCTCAGCTTGATGCGCGCGACAGCGTCCAGCATCTGGAAGTTCGAGCCCTGGTCGGCGTCCGCCAGCCCGAACAGGCCCAGGTTCACGTCTTCGACGTACTCGGTCTGGGCGTACACGCTCAGCTTCTCGCCCCACGCGCCCATGAAGGCCAGGCGATTGCGGCGGAAGTTGAAGTTCATGATGGAGTCGACGTCGTCGCCTTCACTGTCCGTGTCCTTCATGGTCATCTGGAACTGGCTCTTGACGTCGATCTGCAGCGTGCCCTGGTCCTCGGGGCCGAATGTCATCTGGGGGCCGGCCATCGCCGGTGCCGCCAGCGCGACCAGTGCGGCGAGGGCCGCGATCGCGAAGATGCTCCTCGTTCGATTCATGGGTCACTTCTCCTTGCTGGTTTCGTGACCGCCCCACGCGGGGGCGGAGGAAGAACTTGTCCGCATCAGCAGCCGCTGCCGCCGCCGCCACCGCCGCCGCCGCCGGGGGGCGGGGTCGTGGTGCCGCCGCTGGAGAAGTAGGCTTCGTCCTCGTTCTCGATCTGGTTGGCACGGGGGTCGGCGATGCCGTAGGCCGCGTGCGACACCGGGTCGAGCACAGGCGTGCCGGGAGTCCAGGTGCCGAAGCTGCGCGACGTCGTCGTGCCCGGCGAGACGAGGTCGGTCTCCCAGGCGTCCGCGACGGTGTCGTTGCCGTAGGCGCTCCACTGGCCCCACGAACCGTTGTACGACTGCGTGGGCCAGCCGAGGATGCCGTCGAGGATGAAGAAGGGCACCGAGCACTTCACGCCACCCTGACAGTTGACGTAGGTCAGCGGGGTCGCCTCGGTCACACCGAAGGTGGCCAGGTGCGCCACCATGTCCGCCACGGGCTGCAGCGTCGCCGTCGTGCCGGCCACGTAGTAGGCGTTCCAGGAATCGAGTTGCGCCGGCCCGATCTTGCCGCCGGCCACGGGATCGACGCCGCCGCGGACGTCCAGCCACTTGACGTCGGGCGTCGTGCCGCTGTTGATGGCGTCGACGGCGCGGATGGCCTCGCCGATCGAGACGCGGAAGTTGCCGCCGAACTCGCTGTAGGCCGCCAGGTCGCGCACGGAGAAGTCGGACGGCGTGACGGTCGGCACCTCGGTCGACAGCGTGTTGCCGGCCAGGACCCAGCCCGCGTCGCCGCCCTGCAGGACCTTGATCCGCTCCTTGGGGAAGCCCCAGTAGCGCAGCATCCACCACGCGCGCGTGGCCTTGTTGAAGTCATCGGCGGTCGTCAGCACGATCGTCGTGTACTGGTCGACGCCCGAGCGGCTCAGGATGGTGTCGAGCACCGGACCGGTGATGACCATCGAGCCCGAGGCAGCCACGCCCTCGAGGCGCGTCAGGGAATACTCGGTGCTCGAGTTCCACAGCTGCGCGCCGGCAATGTGCCCGGTGGTGTACGCCGCAGGCGTGCCCACCAGGAAGACGACGACCTTGTCGCGGCTGTTCGGGTCGGTGCTGTTGAGCCGACCCTCGTCGATCCACTCCATCAGGGTGGCGGCTTCGATCAGCGCGGTCTCGGTCTTCGTAGTGACGATCCCGTCGGCGGGATTCTCGTAGTCGGTAGGATGATCGGCGCATCCCCAGATGCCCAGCGTCCCGATCGCCAGAACGACGATCAGGGCCGGGAGCATCCTGCGTCGCGTCGCAAGCTGCTGCAGCATGTGAGCCTCCTTGTTTCAACCGGTCTTGAGCGGGCGTTCTTCGTCAGAACCCGTTGGGCGATGGTAAGTTGCCGCAAGTCCAAGTCAAACGACCGTTGGTCATGGGAGCCATGCGCCCCGCGCATGGACAGGGGAGGGGGCTCAGGCTATCTTGGCGGCATGGAACTGGTCCTCCTACGCACCCTGGTCGCCGTCGCCGAGGCCGGCAGCTTCACCGCCGCCGCCGAGCGCCTGTGCGTCACCCAGTCGGCGGTCTCCCGCCGGATCCGTCAGCTGGAGGAGCACTACGGGGTCTCGCTGCTGGAGCGCGGATCCGAGAGCGTCACGGCCACCGGGGCCGGGCGCCTGCTGGTGGACAAGGCCAGGGAGATCCTCGAGATCGAGCGCCAGCTCGAGCACAACGTGGCCGAGCACAAGCTGCGCGACCGCATCTCGTTCTGCTGCACGCCCTGCTTCGGCGCCGGGCGCCTGCCGGACATCTTCGAGCGCTACGTCGGCGCCTCGGGGTTGAATTTCGATCTCAATGTCGTTTTCGACATGCCCGAGGATGTGCTGGAGGGCCTGGCCGTCGGCCGCTACGACCTGGCGGTCGTCGAGCACTGCGACGAACTGGACCTGGCCGACTGCCAGCGGTGGGACCTGCCGCCCGACGAGATGGTCTTCGTGAGCGCCCCGGCGCTGGGCATCACGGACCCGGTGGTGACCATCGATGAGCTCACGGACCGGCGGCTGTTCCTGAAGACGTACAACGGCTGCGCCTACCGCTTCCTGAAGCGGCGCCTGAAACAGCTCGGGCACAGCCTCGACGAGTTCACGAACCTGGCCTACTACGACGACCTGGCCGGCGTCGTGCGCCAGGTCGTCGCCGGCCATGGCCTCGGCTTCGTCTCGCGGGAACTGGTGTCGCGGGAATTGGAGAACGGTCTGCTGCGCGAGCATCGCGTGGCGGGTTTCGGGCACGTCCGGCCACGCACGCTGCTGGTCTCGCCGCGGCTGCGGCGCTCCGAACTGACGCTCCGGTTCGTGGCCACGTTCTTCGAATCGATGGGCGCGGAGGCGCCGGCGGACCTCGCTTCGGGAGCGCGGCCGTTCCCCGTGTCAGGCCCGGCCAAGGGGGCGCAGCCGCCCTCCGGTGCCGATAACGCGGCCGGTCTGCGCCGCGTCGTCTAGTTACAGTCCGTCGTCCCGCCGAACACCACCGCCAGCCGCCGCTGCAACTCGTCGCGCACGTTCCGGAACGCGCCCAGCCGCGCCGCGTCATCGCCGCCGGCGCCCGCCGGGTCGGGCAGCCCCCAGTGCAGCCGCGCCGCCGCGCCCAGGAACACCGGGCATTCTTCCTCGCTGCACAGCGTGATCACCGTGTCGACCGTCTGCGGGTCGATCTCCGCCACGTTCTTCGAGCGCTGCCCGCCGCCGTCGATCCCGATCTCGGACAGCACGGCGAGGGCCTCGGGCCGCACGCGCGTCGGTTGCGAGCCGGCCGACATGACGGTCACATGAGCCGGCGCCAGTGCCCGCGCGATCCCCTCGGCCAGCTGGCTGCGCGCGGAGTTGGCGACGCACAGGAACAGGTAGCCGCGCCGGTCCTGGGCACGGCAGACGGCGGCTTCCAGGAGCCAGGCCGGCGGCAGGCTGCCGTCGCCCGCGTCGACATCACGCTCGCGACCGTCGACTCGCACCCGCACCGCGTCCGCCGGGCCCGACACGTCGTGCGCCACCGTCACCCCGGGGCCCAGCCGACGGGCCACTTCGCCAGCCAGGGTGAGGGCCGCCGCAGCCTGCGGGTTCCCATCGGCCGCGCCGACCTCGATCACGACCTCGCGTTCCTTCACGACCGCCTGCCTTCCCCGGCGCAGTTGCGCACGGCCTTCACCGTGGTCGGGTCGCCGGGAAAGTACTTCCGGCCCAGCCACAGCGACACGTTGACCAGCCCGATCAGCACCGGCACCTCGACCAGCGGCCCGATCACGGCCGCGAAGGCGGCCCCGTGGTTCAGGCCGAAGGTCGCGACGGCCACCGCGATCGCCAGTTCGAAGTTGTTGGAGGCCGCGGTGAAAGACAGCGTCGCCGTCTGCCCGTAGGTGGCCCCGAGCTTCCGCGACATGAAGAACGAGACGAAGAACATCAGCACGAAGTAGATGAGCAGCGGGATCGCGATGCGCACCACGTCGAGCGGCAGCGCCACGATGCTCTCGCCCTTCAGCGAGAACATCACCACGATGGTGAACAGCAGCGCAACCAGGGTCAACGGGCTGATGCGCGGGATGAAGCGCTCCTGGTACCAGTCGCGCCCGCGCGCCCGGATGAGCAGGAACCGCGTCGCAAACCCGGCCAGGAAGGGGATGCCCAGGTAGATGAACACGCTGCGCGCGATCTCGCCGATCGTGATGTCGACCGCCACGCCGGGCAGGCCCAGCCACGTCGGCAGCACGGTGATGAACACCCACGCGTACACCGAGTAGAGCAGCACCTGGAAGATGGAATTGACCGCCACCAGGCCGGCGCAGTACTCGGTGTCACCCTTGGCCAGGTCGTTCCAGACGATGACCATGGCGATGCACCGCGCCAGGCCGATCATGATGAGCCCGACCATGTACTCCGGGTAGCCGCGCAGGAAGATGACGGCCAGCGCGAACATGAGCACCGGCCCGATCACCCAGTTCTGCACCAGTGACAGGCCCAGCACGCGCGTGTTGCGGAAGACCGGGCCCATCTCCTCGTAGCGCACCTTCGCCAGCGGCGGGTACATCATCAGGATGAGGCCGATGGCGATGGGCACCGAGGTCGTGCCGGCGTTGAACCGGTTGATGAACGTGACAAAGCCGGGGAACAGCGTGCCGGCCGCGACACCCGCGGCCATGGCGACGAAGATCCACAGCGTCAGGTAGCGGTCGAGGAAGGAGAGGCGGCCGAGCAGTCCGGCAGCGGCAGGGGATCGGTTGTTCATCGGGGGCTCCCGGCCTGGTTGACTGTCGGTTCGCCATTCGGGCCGCAGGCGCGGCACTCGAGGCAGGCCCCGAGTTCGCGCAGGTCCCGCGAGGCCATGGGGTCGGCGGCGAGCGCACTGCGCAGTTGTTCCAGCTGCGCGCGCTTCCAGGTCCCGACGGCCGGCTCCAGCGAGTAGTACGCCCAGGCTCCGGCCCTGCGGTCAGTGACGAGCCCGGCCCCGCGCATCACGGCCAGGTGGCGCGAGGCCTTGGACTGGGTCATGCCGAGCGCAGCCGTGATGTCGCAGACGCACAGCTCCGCCTGGTTGAACAGGAGCCAGAGAATGCGCAGCCGCGATGTGTCGGCGAGGACCCGGTGGAAACGTGCGATGTCATCCATAAGCGCCCATCCTTCCGTGTCACACCTGTATAACCGGATGACCGAATGGACGCCATGTTAATATCGTGTTAGGGGCGCTTGGCTGGGCCGTGCGCGGCCAGGAAGGCGCGGATCTCGCCCTTCAGGTACGCTTCCAGGTCCCTGGGCTTGTCCGACAGCTCCCAGATGCGGTCGAGATTGCGCCACGCCGTCACCGAGTCGCCCCGGCAGGCCGCCAGCACTGCCGACGGCTGCTCGAGGTCGAAATCGTCGACAAAGTGCTCGTTGCCCTTGTCCTGGTAGTTGACCACCGAGAAGCCCAGTTCGCCCGACGCGACCTGCTTCTTGAACGTCACTTCGGCAACCAAGGCAGTGATGTCGCCGAGGGCCACACAGGTCGTGCAGCGGATGTTGCGGTGGAAGTAGTAGAGCCTCACCGGCGGCGCGGCGTGTGCACTCGCCACCGGGAGCACCACCATGATCACCAGCAGCAGGGCAAGCATCGCGCGACGCAGGTCCATGACGTTCTCCTAGTGCGCAGTGTAGAGCAGGTACATCCCGCCGAGCACCACCAGCGCCCCGCAGGCCTTCTTGATGATGACGCCGGTGCGCGACTCCGCATTCCAGTCCAGTGTCCGCTGCACCCAGGCCGAGCCGGCGCCGGCGATCGCGATGACCAGGCAGTGCCCGAGCCCGAACGCCAGCAGCAGGGCGGCGCCGTAGGCGGCCCTCGTCGTCGCCACCTTGAACGTGACGGCGAGCATCGGCGCCATGTAGGCGAAGGTGCAGGGCCCCAGCGCGATGCCGAAGACCAGGCCGAGCAGCAGGGCCGCGAAGGCTCCCCGTCGCTGCAGCCCGACGCGTGCGGGGGCCGGCAGGGCCAGCGGCACCAGGTCGAGCATCACCAGGCCCACGAAGATGAAGATCACCGCGACCGCGACGTTGCCGATCGACCCGATATCACCGGCCAGGCGGCCAAGCCCGGCCGTGACCACGCCGATCAGCGCGATCGTCACCAGGATGCCGACGGCAAACAGCGTCGACAGCGCCAGCGCGCGCCGATGGCTCGGTTGTCCCTGGCCCTGGATGAAGCCGACGATGAGCGGGATGCTCGCCAGGTGGCATGGGCTCAGGAGGATGCTCAGCACGCCCCAGGTGAAGGCCGCCAGCAGGGCGATGGGCGCGGAGCCGGAAACGGCGACCGTCAGGTTCTCGAACAGGTGCTGCATCGTCGACCTTCCCCGGCGCCGCTACAGTGCGTACCCGAGCTCGAGCCACTTGGCCAGGATGTCCTCGCGGCTGATGAACCCCTCGTGCCGGAACAGCTCGCTGCCGTCGGGCGCCAGGAACACCTGGGTGGGGATCAGCTTGATGTTGAACGGCTCGCCGGCCTCCGGCGTCTTCCAGACGTCGATGAAATCGACGCGCAGCCTGCCCTCGTAGTCGAGGCGCAGCTGGTCCAGGATCGGCGCCATCATCTTGCATGGGACGCACTTGTCGGCGCCCAGGTCGACGAGGCGCGGCAGGGGAGCCGACGTTGCGGCCGTTGCCGCGCCCGCCGCCGTCGCTTCCGCTGCCGCAGCCGGCGACGCCTGGTCCTCGCCGGCTGCCGGTCGCAGGACGTAGACCCCCACGGCCACGCCCATGATCACCAGGGCCATCGCGCCGCGCACGTGCTTGCGTGACGGCGCGCGTGAACGGTCAGGAGTTCCGCTGTTCATGCCATTCCGCCTTTCGGCCGGCTGTTCCGGCCCTTCACGGCCTCAACCCAGCATCGCCTTCAGTTCCGCGCGCGACGGTACCTTGCCGACCGCCTTCACCGCGCCGTCGACGACCAGGGCCGGTGTCATCATGACGCCGTACTTCATGATCTCGGCCACCTGCGTCACCTTGCGCAGCTCGAACGCCACGCCCAGTTCCTCGGCGGCCGCGCGCGTTTCCTCGGCCAGCTTCGCGCACTTGGGGCAACCCGTGCCCAGGATCAGGATCTCCATCCGTACACTTCCTTTCATGCGGCACGCCTGCGCTCCCGCTAGGTCAGCGCACCGAAGATCGTGCCCGTCAGGGCCGACAGGGCCACCACCAGCGCCACGTACACGAGCGTCCTGCGTCCGCCCATGATCGTCCTCAGGACGAGCATGCTCGGCAGCGAGACAGCCGGTCCCGCCAGCAACAGCGACAACGCCGGGCCCTTGCCCATGCCCGAGCCGATCAGGCCCTCGAGGATGGGTACCTCGGTCAGCGTCGCGAAGTACATGAAGGCGCCCGAGACCGCCGCGAAAAGATTGGCCAGCGGCGAGTTGCCGCCGACCGCACGCGCGATCCACTGCGAAGGGATGAGGCCTTCGTGGCCCGGCCGCCCGAGCAGCAGCCCGGCGACCAGAACGCCCCCCAGCAGCAGCGGCAGGATCTGCTTGGCAAAGCCCCAGCTCGCACCGAACCACTCGGCCAGTTCGCCGCGCGAAGTGGCTACGGCCCAACTGAAGGCCAGCGTCGCCACGGTGAAAGCGGTGACGGGGTCGTGCGGGCGCAGTGCGACGGCAACCAGCGTGGCGGCCGCCACCACCACGGCCTTCCACCAGCGCAGGCCGTACCACGCCACCATCGCGGCGCCGAGTCCGGCGCCGGCCAGCGCGGTGATCCACCACTTGACCTGATGCACGCGACCAAAGAAGCCCTCGCCGGCTCCGCCCCAGTTGGCGAACACGAGCACGGCCACCATGGCGGCGAAAGTGAGGGCGGTGCGGATCAGCGGCCGTGCCTCGTCTTCCACGGGCAGCGCGGCTGCAGCCAGGCGGCGCTCGGCCTCCGCACGCCGGAAGAAGTAGTGCATCAACAGGCCGATGACGACACTGAAGACGACGGCGCCGACGGCGCGCGCCACGCCGATCTCCACGCCCAGCACGCGCGCGGTCAGGATGATGGCCAGCGCGTTGATCGCCGGGCCCGAGTAGAGGAACGCGGTGGCCGGCCCCAGGCCGGCGCCCATGCCGTAGATACCGGCGAACAGCGGCAGCACTGTGCACGAGCAGACGGCCAGCACCGTGCCGGAAACGGCGGCTACGCCATAGGCCGTGACCTTGCGCGCGCCGGCGCCCAGGTAGCGCATCACCGACGTCTGGCTGACGAAGACCGAGATGCCGCCGGCGATGAAGAACGCCGGCACCAGGCACAGCAGCACGTGCTCGCGCGCGTACCAACGGGTCAGGGCGAGCGATTCGCCCACGGCGCCGTCGAATCGCGCATTGCCGACCGGCAGGTGGTACAGCGCCAGGAAGATCGCGACAGCCCACCCGAACGGCTTGAGTTCCCTGCGAAGCGTCATGTGGCTACCCCAGCACCTGCGCCGACTGTTCGGCGCTGGCCTGCAGCACCGACTCGACGCAGCCGAAGAAGTTCAGGATGCAGGGAACGCGCAGCGAGTAGAAGACCTGGTTGCCGCGCTTCTCGTCGATGACGACGCCGGCCTCGCGCAGGATGGCGAGGTGACGCGAGACGGTCGACATGTCCGAGCCGATCAGCTGCTGCAACTCGCAGACACAGCGTTCGCCCTTCGCCAGTTCATCGACGGCCTGCAGGCGGGCCGGATGGGCCAGGGCCTTCAGCACGCGGGCGCGGGCGGCCAGGTGGTTGCGGGTACGGACGTCCATGGCAGATCTCCCCGGGTCGGGTTGGTTGCGTATTTGGCAATATGTGCAAATGAAGTTGATATGTCAATCGCAGTCAATGGCAACGATCGCAGGGAATCTCCCGCTTTTTCACTTGCCATTGAGGCTCTCGCTGCCCACTTTCCCGCCCTGAAGTTTGTCGCGGCAAAAAACTTTAGTGACAATAAAATCTCAACTGCGGCTGCGCCCGACGGTGCGGTCCGCCGGCAGGAGGAGCAGGGATGCACATCAGGAACACGTTCTGCGCACTGGGGTTGGCCCTCGGGCTGGCGGGGGCGGCGGCCGCCGCCGAACCGGAAACGGCGGCCCCGGGGGCGCCGGTCCGCGGCATCTACGACAAGCCGTACTTGCGCGGGGCCGGCGGTGGGGTGGCCGTCGGCGGCTACATCGACATGGAGCTGGAGATCCCCGAGAACGGGATCACGACCTTCGACCAGTACCGCTTCATCCCGTTCCTGACCGGCTACGTCAGCGACCGGGTCACGGTCTCGGCCGAGATCGAGTTCGAGCACGGCGGCGACGTACCCGGCGACGGCGAGGTGAAGCTCGAGTACGCGGTCATGGACTTCCGGCTGCGTGACGGGCTGAACTTCCGCGGCGGCGTCGTGCTCAGCCCTCTCGGCCGCTTCAACCTGCTCCACGACAGCCCGCTGAACGACCTGACCGAGCGTCCCACCGTGGCGCGTCAGCTGGCCCCGTCCACGCTCAGCGAATCGGGCATGGGCCTGGTCGGCAACACGACTGTGGGCGGGTCGGGCGAACTGGACTACGAGCTGTACTTCGTCAACGGCTTCGACGAGGGCATCATCGACGGCAGCGACCGCCTGCGCGTGCGCGGCGGCCGCGGCAGCAGGAAGCAGGACAACAACGACAACAAAGCGATCGTCGGCCGCCTCGGCTACAGCCCGCGGCTGGGCACCACCCTGGGGCTCTCGGCGCACAGCGGGGCCTACGATGCGGCCGGTGAGCACAACCTGGCGATCACGGCCCTCGATGCGAAGGTGACGATCGGCTCGCTCGAACTGCAGGGCGAGGGCGTCATGGTCAGTGCCGACGTCGACCGCGACCTGCTGCCGGACACGGCCGAGAGCCAGCGCGGCGGTTACGTGCAGGCCAACTGGCACGTGCTGCACGACAAGCTGCTGCCCGGTTCGGTCGTCACGCTGGTGGCGCGCGGCGACTGGGTCGACTACGACAGCGACCACGACGGCGACGCCGAGGAAGGCGTGACCATCGGTGCCAACTTCCGGCCCACCGAGGAAACGGTGATCCGCATCGACCACAACTGGCGCAAGGGGACCCCGCTCGGCGGCGAGAAGGGCGACGCCGAAGGCCGCTTGTTCTTCTCGTTCGCGACCTACTTCTAGGCGCTGCGCATGACTCGATGCATCCGACAGTTCGTGTTCGCGATGGTCGCGATGATCGCGTGGGGAGCGCTGGCCGTCGTGGCCGGCGCTCCCGCAGCCCGCGCAGCGGAACCCGAAGCCAGTCCCGACGGGCCCGAGCACGTGAAGGAGTACTTCACGGAAGCGCAGGCCCTGGCCCGCGTCTTTGCCGACGCCGACCGGCAGTGGCAGGAGACGTGGGAGCCCACGGTGGACGAACGCGCGGCGCTCGAATCGCAGCTTGGCTGGCACGTGCCCGAGGCCGCGTTCACGTTCCACCGCGCCTCGCGCGGCGGGCGCAGCCTCGGCTGGGCCCTGGTGCTCGAGGAGAAGGGCCGCTTCAAGCCGATCACCTTCCTGGTGCACCTGGGTCCGGACCGCCGCGTCGAGGCGGTGCTGGTGATGGTCTACCGCGAATCGCGCGGCGATGCCGTGAGGCGCACCCGCTTCCTCGACCAGTTCGAGGGCAAGGACGCAGACGACCCGCTGCGCCTGAACCGCGACATCGTCGGCATCAGCGGCGCCACGCTGTCGAGCCGCGCCCTGGCTGCCGGCGTCCGCAAGGCCCTGCTGCTGGCCCAGGCACGCTATGGAGGGCAACCATGAGCAGCCATGACAGGCGCAGGGTTCGCGCGACGCACCACGGACTGGGCCTGTTCCTGGCCCTCGGGGCGCTGCTGGTGGTGGCGACCGGGCTGGCGCTGCAGCATCCGGCCTGGCTTGGACGCGGCGCGATGCCGCCGCGCGTCCTGGCGGCAGACCCTGTCGATCCCCAGCGCCTGCTGCGCGCTTCGCCCGCACTGCTGGAGGAGTCGCGCGACGGCGGCGCCACCTGGCGCGAGTTGCCGCTGCCCGCGGCGCCCGACCTGCCGCTGACGCTGGTCTTCGCCACGCCGCCGGCCCGCGGCGCCTGGCTGCTCGGCGTCACGGAACTGCTGGCCAGCGTCGACGGCGGCGCGGTCTGGGATCGCCGTGAACTGCCGCCCCGGCTGGGGCGGGATGACCCGCCGCTCGGCCTGGCGGTGACGGCCGACGGTCGCCCGCTCGTGGTCACCATGTACGGCGCCTGGTTCGGCGATGCCGACGGCGCGCGCTGGACGTCGCTCTGGCAGGTCGCACCGACGCGCGGCGATCGCCTGCGCGACCTGGCCCGTCGGCTGCATGCGGGCCACTGGGGCCTGCCGTTCATGCCACGGCTCTACGACCTCGGCACGCTGCTCTTCGTCGTCGTGCTGGTCACCGGGCTGGTGCTCGGCCTGCACGCCCGGAAGCGCCAGCGGAAGCATCACCGCCCGTGAGTGCGCCGGCGACACGGGTCGTGCAGGGACGCCGGGTCGCGGGCATGGGTGCGATCGCACTCGCGCTGGTGTTGGCGTCGAGGGCCACTGCGGCACCTTCGGCTGCGCACGCCGCAGTCGCCACCCGCGAAGAGGCACGCTACGTGATGGGCACCATCGCCACCGTCAGCGTGTCGGCGCCAGGCGAGGCGGCGGCACTGGCCGCCCTCGACGCGGCCTGGGCCGCCTTCGCGCTGGTCGATGCGCGGATGAGCAACTGGCGCGACGACTCGGACCTCGCACGCGTGAACGCGGAAGCTGCCGCGCGCCCGGTGATGGCGCCGGGCGACCTGCTCAAGGTGGTCGCCGCTGCCTTGTATTGGGCTGTTGAAACCGACGGCGCCTTCGACCCCACCGTGCTGCCGCTTTTGCGTGCCTGGGGGCTGCAGGGTGGCGCGCCGCGCGAGCCGGATGCGCATGAACTCGCGCGCACGCTTGCGGTGACCGGCGCACGCCATGTGCGGGTCGACACCGTGGCCGGCACGATCGGCTTCGCGCGCGAGGGCGTTGCGCTCGACCTCGGCGGTATCGCCAAGGGCTACGCGCTGGACGTCGCGCAAAAGGCGATGCTCGAAAGCGGCGCCACTGCGGGCGTTCTGGACCTCGGCGGCAACCTCCTGGTGTTCGGCCACGGTGAGCGGCAGGCGGCGATCGTCGCGCCCGATGACCCGGAGTCCGTTGTCGGGGAGATCGCCGTCGGCAACGGCGCCGTGGCCACTTCGGGCCAGTACGAACGGTTCGTCGAGGTCGCGGGCCGCCGCCGCGGCCACATCCTGGACCCGCGCACCGGGGCGCCGGTGGCGCGTGAGGGGAGCGTCACCGTCGTCGCGCCGACCGGGCTGGAGGCCGACGCGCTCTCGACCGCGCTCTTCGTGCTGGGGCCGGACAAGGCAGCAACCCTTCTTGCGCGTCATCCCGGCGCGTCCGCGGTCTTCGTGATGCCACGCGAGGGCGGGGGCTGGGAACTGCTCCGCATCGACGGCCTCTAGAACGAAGGGCCGGCGCCATCGCGGCGCCGGCCCCTCACGGATCTCGAACAGGAACGCGGGGCCCGCTACCAGCCCTCGGCGTCGAACTTCACCTTACGGGTCTCCTCGCGCCAGATCACCGCGAAGTCGTCCTCGACACCGTACGGCAGGTACCACAGGCGTACCGTGATATCGAGGCTGTCGCTGGGATACGTGCGGACGACCTCGTCGCCGTCCTCGGTCTCCTCGACCGGGAAGAAGATGTCCCAGTTCGTGGTGACCGTCCGCAGGGGGGGCAGGCTGCTGTCCTGCAGCAGGCCGCTCTTCTCGTAGGGGCCGCGGCCCATGCGATCGCCGCGCCCGAGGCGCTGCGGGGTGGGCATGAACACGCGATCAGCAGTGAAGACATCGTTACCGTTCTTGTCGACAGCGGAAACCGACAGCACCAGTCGGTTGGGAGTGGGTCAGCCATCGGGAATGCCGTGCCCCGCGCGGTTGGTCAACTCCACCTTCACCGTCGCTTTCGGCCGCATCGTCGAGACGTCGCGCCAGACGATGGCCTTGGCGTCGACGTGCATCTCGACCGCGCGGTCGGACATCACCTTCGCCTGGTAGCTCTGCATGTTGTGACCCAGGCCCGACTCGCGCATGTGGCATTCCACGCATGTCTGCGTGCCGCCCTCGGGCACGTAGGCGAACAGGTAGCTGCCGTAGCCGGTGGCGCACTGCGTGGGGTTCTCGAGTTCGAGATTGGGCCCCAGGCCGTGGCACTGCCCGCAGAAGATCGACTCGGACATCACCGGGCTGGGTTTCATGGCCGTGAACTTGTCGTCCGGGTGTTCGCCCTCGCCGGACAGGCCGTAGACGGTGTCGCGGCGCGGGTAGCCGTCACTCCACTTGTGGGTGATGGCGTTGCGGTTGTGGCAGACAAGGCAGTTGATGTTCAGCGACGTGAGGGTGGCGGCATGCTTCTCCATGACCGCCTCGTCCTCTTCCTCCATGGCCGTGCGCCAGGCGTCGATCGTCGCGACGATCTCCTGCGCCACCTTGTCGGTGGCGTCGGCCAGCTGCGGCAGGTGGCACTTCGCGCACCCCATCAGGTGTTCGACACGCAGGTCCTTCGTGTCGGTCACGCCCGAGGCCGGCCATTCCAGCAGGCCGTTGGTGATGGCCGTGCGGAAGGTGAGGGCCGTGCGGCCGGTGCCGAAGATCGAGCGCGCATGCGCCGACTCGTTCCACTGGTCATGGGCGTCCTGATGGCACTCGATGCACGAGCGCGAGTCGTAGCGTGCCACCAGCTCGGCGATGGTGTTGGCCTTGGGTTGTGCCGCCAGCGTCTGGCCGCGGCCGACTCCGGCCGGCGCGGGGCCGGCTGCCGCCGGTCCTGCGGCGCAGGCCAGCACGGCCAGCAGCGCGAGCACGGCGGGCACCTGGTACTTCCTGATCATGAGGTGTTCCTCGCGGTTGGGGGACATGGACTGTCCATGAACGACCGGGACCGCCGCGCCGCAAGGAGGTCGGTCGGCGCGGGGTCCCGGCGGCCGCCTTGTCAGCAGCCCGACATGCCCGCCTTCGGCTTCTCCACGGTCACCGAACTGCCCGGCTTCAGGTTCTTGGCCTTGCCCTTGGGCGCCACCAGCGTGACGGTCGAGTCGGCGACGCCGATGACCATGCTCTTGCCCACGAGGGCGCCCTTGTTGTCGACGTCCACAAGGCGAACCGGCTTGCCGACCACCAGCCACTCGACGTTCTCCAGATTGACGACCACGACCAGCGTGTCCGAGGCCACAGACTGCACCTTGCCGGGCAGCGGAGCCGCCAACGCGGCGGCAACGCCGATGCCGGCCAGGATGATGACGAATGCCAGACGCCTGAACATGGAATTCTCCTTGTCGGTAGTACACGCCGGCTGTGCGGGGCCGTTGGGCGCCACGCACATCGGAGCAGACCCGGCTGGGGCCTGCTGACCGGCAGATGCCTGCAACAAGGATGATATCGGCCGCGGATGCGAGCCGAAAATGAATGATGCGCATGGGCGCCATGCCGTCGGGGCATGGGCGAAGGGCTGCTGCGGGTTGCGGTTACCTGAACATCGCTTTCATCGTGCCCCAGCCCACGCCTTCGACCGGCGTGGAGGAACTGCGCGGCCCGACGGGGGAGCTCGAGACCACGACGTCGTCGAACAGCACCCCGGCCGGGCCGTGGGCGCCATGGAAGAAGAGGTTCAGCCACAGGATGCCGATGTGCACATCGCCGGTGCTGCGCAGCCAGAGATCGTTCCAGGGGCCGATCTCCTGGCCGTCGATCCAGTAGTTGAGCACGCCGCCGGCGCCGTTGTTGCCCGGGGTGGGTGTGCCGCCCGCCAGCATCATTTCGATGCAGTACCAGCGGCCCGACTGCATGAGCGGCGGCGTCACCGACTCGCGATGCTGCGGCTTGGTGCAGTACACCTGGCCCTCGTCCTGCGTGCAGGGCAGGTCGTCGCCCCAGCACGAACCGTTGGGATCGACACAGTTCATGTACATGCCGGGATAATAGGTGTAGGCGTTGAAGCGGCCCGTGCCGTAGCCGGGCTCGATCCAGGCGCTGAACCAGTCGGTACCGTTCGGCCGGAAGCCGCTGCGCCCGAGCAGGGCGCGGTCACCCGCGTGCAGGCCCGAGCCGTGCTGGGGCGTGGTGAAGTCGAAGCCCGCTTCCCACTTCACGTACCACCGCGCATACATGATGTCGTCGCCGCCCGGCAGCACCTTCGTCAGGTCGGCGTTGCCACCGCCAGGGGGCACGAAGAGCCGCGCCACGTGGTTGCCCGGCCGGTTGAACGGGCCCGGGTCGGCGATAATGGTATTGGTGGGGGCGGGGTTGCCGTCCCAGTCGTCCCACTGGTCGAAGGTGCTTTCCTCGAAGCCCGTGCAGAAGACCCAGGAGGCCGGCGTCAGGCCGCACTCGGACTGGGCGCCGGCGGCGCCGGGCAGGGCGCACGCGATGAAGGCGGCCAGCAGTCGCCCGCGGCCGCGCGCGCGGTTCCCCGTCGTGACCCATCGTGGAAGCATATTCCCGGTTCCTTCCCGGCGCGCCGTCCCCTGTCGTCCGGGGCGCCATGCTCCCGGTATTCTTGCATGAACCGGGCTAGAGTCCCTCGAACAGCGCTGTCGAAAGATAGCGTTCCGCCATGTCCGGCAGCACGACGACGATCATCTTGCCGGCGAAGGCCTCGTCCACGGCCAGGCGTACCGCCGCGGCGACCGCGGCGCCGCACGAGATGCCGACCAGCAGCCCTTCCTCGCGCGCCAGGCGCCGCGCCATCGCGATCGACTCGTCGCTCGTGACGCGCTCGACGCGATCGACCATCGCCAGGTCCAGCGTCTCGGGAATGAACCCGGCGCCGATGCCCTGGATCCTGTGCGGCCCCGGCACGAGCGGTTCGCCCGCCAGCTTCTGCGTGATGACCGGCGATTCGGCCGGCTCCACCGCCACCGACAGGATCTTCCGGCCCTTCGTGTTCTTGATGTAGCGCGAGACGCCGGTGATGGTGCCGCCGGTGCCCACGCCCGAGACCAGGACGTCGATGCCGCCGTCGGTGTCGTTCCAGATCTCCGGGCCGGTGGTCTTCTCGTGGATCGCCGGGTTCGCGGGGTTCTTGAACTGCTGCGGCAGGAACCAGCGCGCCGGCTCGGCGGCGGCGATCTGCTCGGCTTTCGCGATCGCGCCCTTCATGCCCTCGCTGCCCGGCGTCAGGATCAGCGTGGCGCCGAGGGCCGCCAGCACACGCCGCCTTTCGATGCTCATCGTCTCGGGCATCGTCAGCGTGATCGGATAGCCGCGCGAGGCTGCCACATAGGCCAGCGCGATGCCGGTGTTGCCGCTCGTCGGCTCGATGATCTCGACGCCGGGCTTGAGCACGCCGCGCTTCTCGGCGTCCCAGATCATGTTCGCGCCGATGCGGCACTTCACCGAATAGGCCGGGTTGCGTCCCTCGACCTTGCCCAGCAGGACGGCCCGGGCACCGGGCGCCACGCGGTTCAGCCGGACCAGCGGCGTGTTGCCGATGGATTCGGGGTTGTTCGCGTAAATATTTGCCATCAAACGACCTCCGTCATTTGTCGTTAAAGTCTACAGATATTATAGACTTAATTCGGAAAAAAAGCTAGATGGAGAAATCGACGCGCCCGCGACGGCTCGCCGCCGCCGCCCGCGAGCGCTCGACCATGTCGGCCAGGGTGATGCCTTCAAGCGTGGTGGTGACGGCCTGCCGCACATCGGCCATGACCAGGCGTGTACCACAGGTGTCGAGGTCGTCGCACTCGTCGCAGCGCGCGGGATGCACAGCGTCCAGGCAGGGCAGCGGCGCGAAGTCGCCGTCGAGCAGGCGGACGATGCGCGCCAGCGTGATCTCGGCGGCGGGCAGCGCCAGTTGGTAGCCGCCGCCGCGCCCGGCGCGGCTGTGCAGCACGCCGCCCTTGCGCAGCGTGACGAGGATCGCCTCGAGGAACTTGCGGGGGATGCGGTCACGCTCGGCCAGGTCGGCGATGAGCATGGGTTCGCCGACGGGATTGTCCGCCAGCCGGCCCAGTGCCTGGAGCGCGTATTTCGTCTTGCGGGAGATCATCGTGGTCACCTGGGGCCGAGCGATAACATGCGGGCGCGGGTGCGTCAAGGTACGGCGCCGAGGTTAGAGAACGACCCCCCGACATGAGCCCGGGGGGTCGTAGCGCTCGCAAACGCCCTCAAAAAAGGCATTTCGCGACAAATGCAGCCTACAGCATGTCCTTGATGGACTTCATCGGGCGCACACGAACCGAGCGGGAGGCCGCGCGGGGCTTCTGCTTGACCATCTCGCCGGTGAACGGATTCTTCACGAGCTTGCCGCCCGCGATCGCCGGCTTCTTCACCAGGGTCAGCTTCATCAGGCCGAGGTAGTTGAACGAGCCGTGCTTCTTCACGGACTTCGCCATGATCTCGGTCAGAGCGTCGCACACGCCGACGACGTCCTTGCGGGCCAGGCCGGTCTTCGTCGCGATCTCGCGGTACACTTCGCCCTTGGTGGGCGGCTTGACGCCGGCCGGAGCCTTCTTCGCGGGGGCCTTCTTGGCCGCAGCCTTGGTCTTCTTCTTGGTAGCCATTGCGCTTGGTCCTCCTTAAGTCAGCGCTGCAGGAAGCATGGATGCTTCCACGAATGGCGGGAATCTAGCGCATCCGCGCGCGATGTGTTACAAAAATCCGCGTCTGGAGGCCATTTTTTTGCGATTGGCGGCCGGCGTCGTCGCGCGTCGGCGGCGCAGCCGCAGCCCCCGGTCGTCGCCCCCGCGGCGTTCCGGGTCGGGCGCGCCCACTCTCGGCGCGTCCGTCCACGGAGGGAGCCAGCCCTTCCGCCCGCCGTTGCCGGCCTGGGGCCATGCGCGCGTTTTCCGCTATTTTCCAGGGTTTTTCGCGTCATCCCGTACGGCGCCTGTTGATGTTCAATTCAGGAATGGCGGTCGTCGTCGGGGCTGTCGGCGTCCGCGACGGCGCCGGCATCGATGGGCATTCGGTCACGGATTTCCCGTACGAACAGCGCTCGTCAGGGAGTTGCGGTGCGTGCGTGCAGATCCTGTCTCGTCCTTTGTGGCGGGGCCTGCATGCGGCGGCCGTCCTGCTCTCGCCGGGTGAGACTGCCGGACGACGATGCCCTGCGGCCTCGCCATGACGGCGATCACGGACTGGTCGTTGACGGTGTCGGCAACCCCGAAGGTCGCCCGCGCTGTCGCCCATGGTTGCCGACCCTGACGTCATCCGTGACATCGCCAGACGAGGCTCCGCATTTGCGTCCTTGCCGACGGTCAGGTGGCATCGGTCGCCGCCGGGACCGGGGTGCCCGCGTCCGCTTACGGAGGCGCCGTCGGGGCCCGGTTCGCGGTCGCCTCCGGGGCGCGAGGGGCGGCCTGACCCTGCCGGTTGACACATGGGCCACTTGATGCCCGGTACGGTAGACATTTTCGGGGTCCGCCGGGTGACTCCGGATCACATTTAACCCATTGTAGTTAAATGATTTGACCAGAAGGCGGGAATCGCCACGGATGGTTTTGCGGCAATTGTTGATATTGTGCTAAATTTATCAACAACGGTGCAACGGGGATTGAATCAGGTTCGCCCGTGTGCTAAGATTGGATCCGTCAGACGTGCGCATGGTTTCGCCGTCGTCAACACCACTAAGGAGCGCAGAAAATGAAGAAGTTTGCGATCGCCCTCGTCATCGTGGCCTTGGCCCTCCCGGCCTTCGCCGTTGCGGCCGACGTCCGCATTGCCCAGGTGTACCCCGGCGGCGGCTCGGCGACGGCCACTGCCAGCTACAAGAAGGACTACGTTGTCCTGTTCAACGCGACCGGCTTCGACCTGAACATCGGTGGCTACGTGCTCGAGTACGGCTCGGCCACGGGCAGCTGGGGTAGCTCGGCCACCAACTACTTCGTGTTCCCGCAGGACACCTGGATCGCCGGCTGCTCGTACCTGATGGTCTCCTGCGGCACGGCCGGCACCGGCGGCGCCGACTTCACCATGACGCCCGATTTCGTCACCACGAACATGAGCCTCGGCGGCACCAACGGCAAGATGGCCCTGTTCAGCGCCCTGAACGCCAATCTGGCCTGCGGCTCCGAGATCGCCGGCACGCTCATCGACAAGGTCAGCTGGGGCACGGCCAACTGCGCCGAGGGCACTGCGACGGGCGCTACTGCCATCGACAAGGGCATCGACCGCAATGGTGGCGGCACGATCGACACCGACAACAACGCGGCCGACTTCACCGTCGTGACCGGCCCGGTGCCGATGTTCTCCGGTACGCCGGCCGTTGCCTGCGCCCCGGTCGCCACCGAGACCGAGACCTTCGGCACGATCAAGGCCATCTTCCGCTAGTTGCGGATACGGCGAAGGCTGCCTGACGGCGGTCTGACGAAGCCAACTGGAAGGCCCCATCCCCCGGGATGGGGCCTTTCTTTTTCAAGAGATCTTCAGGATGCCCGCAGCCTGCTTGACGCGCGGCGTCCGCCGCCGGATCATGGTCCCCGACCGCCGCCGTGTTCCGCTGCCCCGTGCCAGGACTGAGGTCCGCCATGCGCCGACAGACGTCCCTTTTGCTTCCGGCGATCCTTGCCGCTGGACTCATGGTCGCTGGTCCAGGGGCCACAGACGCCATCGCCGTCGAAGTAACCCTGGCGCCCACCCTCTGCGGCCACGACGAGCGTGAAGAGGGCGCCGGCGCCTGCCCGCAGGAAGCCGACTTCAAGGCCGGCGTGTCCGGCGCGGACCTCCACCTGAAGATCGGCGGCGAGGCCTGGGGCTGCGATTCCGAGTGGGCCACCTCGCTCGAATTCGACCTGGGCGGCCTGCCCATGGGCGCCGAGGTCTACATCGCGACGCTGGTGGTGCGCAAGACGGGATACTCCGACGACTCCGAGGGTTTCACCTACCTGGGCGCCTACGCCTACGATGCGACCGGCAGCGAGGTGCTGCTCGCGCGCGACGACCTGACCCCCGAGACCGCGCTCGACATCGCGTATCCCTCGGCCGCCAACACCGACCTATCGTTCGACGTCACGGCGGCCGTGCAGGCCTGGCTCAACGCCGGCACGGCCAAGGCGGGCCTGTTGCTGGCGCCGGTCTATTCCGAGATCGGGTATGAGGACTGGATCTCGGTCGGTGGCTGCGGCTATGCGCTGCCGCCGCGGTTGGTCATCGTGCATGAAGGCGACGTGGTCGACGAAAGCACGTCCTGGTCGGACCTCAAGGCCAACTACCGCTGAGCGCGAACGGGTCGGCCGGACCCGCGCAGGGGAGTCCATGTCCGCGGAAACCGAGGCTGCCGCCATTGCAGGCCGCGAGAAATCGGCCGTCGCCCTCAGTTCCGTCATTGCGGCGGTGGGGCTGACGGCGATCAAGGGCACGGTGGGCCTGCTCACGGGCTCGCTGGGCATCCTGGCCGAGACGGTGCATTCGGCGCTCGACCTGGTGGCCGCCTTCACCACCTGGGTGGCCGTGCGTGTTGCCGACCGCCCGGCCGACCAGAATCATCCCTACGGCCACGGCAAGATCGAGAACATCTCGGCCCTGTTCGAGACGATGCTGCTGCTGGCCACCGTGGTCTGGATCGTCTGGGAATCGGTGCAGCGCCTGCTGGAGCCGACGGTCCACGTCGAGGTCAAGTGGTGGTCGTTCGCGGTGATGCTGGTTTCGATCGCCGTGGACATCTCGCGTTCCCGCCGGTTGAAGGCGGCCGCGATCAAGTACCGCTCGCAGGCGCTGGAGGCCGATGCGCTGCATTTCCGCACCGACATCTGGTCGTCGTGCGTCGTGTTGCTCGGGCTCTGCCAGCTCCTGGTGGCGCGGCACGTGCCCCAGCTCGCCTTCCTCGAGCACGGTGACAGCATGGCTGCGCTTGCGGTGGCGGCCATCGCCGCCTGGGTCAGCGTCAGGATGGGCTGGCGTTCCGTGCAGGCGCTGCTCGACGCTTCGCCACGCGGGGGCGAACGCGAAGCCATCGAACAGCAGGTCGGCGCCATGGAAGGTGTGACAGATGCGCATGACGTGCGGATCCGCTCGGCCGGCGGCAGCTGGTTCGTGGACATGCACGTCACCGTGGACGGCGACCTTTCGGTGCGCGAGTCGCACGCCATGACCGAGCGGATCGAGGACCTGGTGCGCGCGATCCTGCCGGGTTCCGATGTGACGGTGCACGTGGAACCCCAAGCGAATGCGACGGATTGACGCATTGCCGGTCCGTGTCGGGGCCGGCGGGACGTGAATAGGGCGGCGGCACTTCGGGTATGGACGCATATTGTGGGATTGACCGGGAACCCCAGTCGGGCAAGGAGTGTGGAGCATGCGGAAGATCGTGTTCGCCATCCTCATCGTGGCGGCCGTCGCCATGACGGGCATGACATTGTCGTTGAACCAGAAGCTGGGCCAGAGCAAGGCTGACTTCGCCACGTTGCAGGCGGAGGAACAGGCCACCAGCGCGCGGTATGCCGCGGCCATCGACGAAGTCGCCTCCATCCAGGAGAGCCTGCAGGAGATCGACCTCGGGGAACAGGGTACGCAGGCGCTGCAGACCGAGCTGGCCCAGGAGCAGAACCTCTCCCAGGACCGCGGTGAAGCGACCATGGCCCGCATCACCGAGATCAAGGCCGGTGTCGAGCGCGCCAACAACCGCATCAAGGACCTCGAAGAGAAGCTGAAGGCGAGCGACGTGCACGTGGCCGGGCTCGAGAAGCTCATCAAGGGACTGCGCAAGACGGTGGCCGACAAGGAAGCCGAGATCGTGGTGCTGACGGCGCGGGTGGGCGAGCTGCAGACCCAGGTCGCGGGCCTCGAGACCGAGGTGGCCGTCGGCCGCGAGACCATCAAGCAGAAGGACGAGACGATCCAGGAGCAGACCGCGAATCTGGAGTCGTCGCGCCAGCGCCTGGGCACCATCTACTACGTGGTGGGCACGAAGAAGGAGCTCTCGCGCGCGGGCCTCGTCGAGTCGAAGGGCGGGCTGCTGGGCCTGGGCCGCACCCTGCGCCCGACCGGCAACACCGTGGGCGGCCAGTTCACGTCGCTGGACACCGACCGCGCCACGTTCATCCCCATCGACGCCAAGAAGGCCAAGGTGGTCAGCGCCCAGCCCGCCGACAGCTACACGCTGGAGCCGAACGGCGAGCAACTGGCGCTGAGGATCCTCGACCCCGATGCGTTCCGCGCGGTCAAGTACGTGATCATCGTCAGGACTAGCGCCCTCGCAGCCGTCACGAAGAAGGCCCGCCGGCAACCAGTGCCGGCGGGCCTTTGTCATCACCTGGCGTACGCGGTCAGCGCCGCGAGCTCAGCAGCCGCAGCAGGTACAAGAACATGAGCGCCACTGAAGCGAACAACTCGAGCGCCGCTCCCACCGGCCGGTTGCTCGGCCAGTAGCGGATGATGTTCGACGTGTCGTAGAGGATGGCGCCGCCGGCCAGCGCGACCATGGCCAGCGAGAACCACATGCCCAGGTTCAGCCCGAAGAAGACCGAACCGGCGATGGCCACCAGCGCCAGGATGCCGGCCCAGCGCAACAGTCCGCCCAGGAACGTGAAGTCGCGGCGCGTCTGCCAGGCGATGAGCGTCAGGCCGGTGAAGGCCAGGCCCGTGAGCACCGCGGCGCTGGCGATGACACCGCCGCCGGCCCTCTTATCGGCCATGTCGATCATCGGCGTGAAGATGATGGCCTGCGCCACCACATAGACGGCCAGCCCGGCGAACTGCGCCGCGGTGCTGGTGGCGCGGGCGGCCAGGCCGCGGGCCAGCCAGCCCACCACCATGAAGCCGCCGAGCACCAGCATCCAGTTGGTGCCGACCAGCGCGCGCGCCAGCGTCTCGGCCTTGCCGGAGCGGAACAGCCAGACCTCGATGAGGATGAAAGCCGCGATGGCCGCCATCAGGTAGCCGTACACGCGCATGATGAACGCGCCGCGCAGGGCGGCTTCGCGGTCGTGGGCGATGCCAGCCTGCCGCAACTCCTCGGCAGTGGCGGGGACGGCGTCTGCGTCCTGTCGTCCGTGGAACCGGTCTGTCATGGTCAATGTCCTTTCGGTCTCTGGTCCGCCGTCAAGGAAACCACAAGGTGCAGGATGGCGCAACCGCCCCGCAGCGCGTGCGGATCAGGCGGTCTTGGGCGGGGCGGCGGCGGCGATCTTCATCTGCCCGCGCCGGCGCAGGCGGGCACCGACGAACTGTCCGCCGAAGTAGCAGGGGATCGTGATCAGGAAGGTCCACCAGGCGAACCCGATGTGCATCAGGTGGCGCAGCAGGATGATCACGGGCACCATGGCGTGGATCGCCACGATCCACTGCCAGGAGAACTTGCGCACGCCCTGCCGCCAGTAGCCCATCGGCAGGTTCAGGAGGAAGGTGGCCACGGCCATCAGGATGACGGAAAGAAGCACGTTGCGTTCCTCAGGTGTGGTTGCGGGGTTACGGAAAGGGCCCTTCCCGGGCGCGGGTGGGCGACAACCTACAACCGGACCCGCCTGGCCCGCCACTGGACGGGTTTGCCCCCTGCGTCTACATTGTGCCCGCTCACCAGCTGGTTCCGTGACGGGGCCTGCGCCATTCCGGGGAGCCACTCAGGGGAGTTGTAGTGCCATGATGAAACGTCATTTGTCTGCCATCGTCCTCGGCGTCGTCGGCCTGACGCTCCTGGCCGCCTGCGCCACCGTGCCCATCACCGGGCGTCGTCAGTTGAGCCTGATCCCCGACAGCCAGATGAACTCGATGAGCTTCTCGCAGTACGACCAGGTGCTGGCCGAGAGCAAGCTGAGCAAGGATGCCGCAGCCACCGCCCAGGTCAAGCGCGTGGGCGCGAAGATCCAGGGCGCCGTCGAGAAGTACTTCCAGCAGCAGGGCCAGTCGCAGCAGTTGGCCGGCTACGAGTGGGAGTTCAACCTGATCGACAGCGAAGAAGCCAACGCATGGTGCATGCCGGGCGGAAAGGTCGCCTTCTATACGGGCATCCTTCCCATCTGCAAGGACGACGCCGGCATCGCCGTCGTCATGGGCCACGAGGTGGCGCACGCCATCGCCCGCCACGGCGGCGAGCGCATGAGCCAGCAGATGGCCCTGGAACTGGGCGGCATGGCACTCTCGGAAGCGGTGCGTTCGAAGCCGGAACAGACGCGCAACCTCTGGATGGGCGCCTTCGGCCTGGGCGCGCAGGTGGGCGTGATGCTGCCGTTCAGCCGTTCCCACGAGAGCGAAGCGGACCGGCTCGGCCTGATCTTCATGGCGATGGCCGGCTACAACCCGCAGGAAGCACCGAAGTTCTGGGAGCGCATGTCGGCGAACGGTGGCGGCGGTGCGCCGGAGTTCCTCAGCACGCACCCGTCCGACGCCACCCGTATTCGCCAGCTCAACGAGTACATGGCCGAGGCCCAGCCTTACTATCAGGGCCGGTGACGGCAGGCCTCGACCGGACCTGAGCCCCGGCAGAAATGGCCGTAACCGACCACCAGGCAAGGCGATAGGACTTGTCTGGTGATTGATAAATCATTAACAAATAAGTTGACGATGCCTTGTCGGGCTGTTACGATCCCAGCTACAGGGTAGGCAATCCGGGAAAGGAAGCAGCCGATGGAAGCCCCCGTGCCGAATCGTCTCTGTGAACCGCGCCTCACGGTCTTCCATTGCGAGCATTGCTGCCCGGGCATTGCCCTGGCCGCGGGCGCAGGCAGCCACTGCCGTCTGGTGCCGGGGTGCACCGGACAGGTCGACGCCGCCCGGCTGCGGGAGGCGTTCCTGGAGGACACGGACGGCGTCCTCATCATCGGCTGCCTGAGACCCGCCTGCTGCCTGCCCGAGAATGACGTGGAGGCGTTCCTCCACATCCACCATGCGGCGCTGGCGCTGCACCGCCTTGGCGTGGATCCGGCCCGGCTGCGGCGGCTCTGGCTGCGGCCCCGCGAGGCCCACCTGGTGCCCGGTCTGATCACCGCTTTCCGGCGCCGTGTGATTGCGCTTGGGCCGCGCTTCGAGGCACGCGCACCGCGGCCCGAACTGGCGCCGGTCTCGGCCTCAGCCCAGGCCTGAGGTAGCGCCGCCGAAATTGTGGGTTGTGCCGCCGAAATTGTGTCCGGCCGCGTCAAGCAATGGCGCGGCCGGCTCACTCTCCGGCCTCTAGAACGCGTACTTTAAGTCATGCACCCGCTGCCGTTCCAGCACCCGTGTCAGCACCCGCCGCCCGTAGTACTCCAGCCATCGCCCCGGCAGGGTGATCCGGCTCGCGAACAATCGGCTCTCCAGCAGCTCCGCAATCTCCAGCTTGTCCGTCCGCATCCCCCGCACCTGGGCCGGTGTCGGACTGCCGCGGACCTTCTCCTTGCGGCCTTTCATGTAGTTGCGCCAAACGAGGAACACCGCCAGCCGCTCGGCGCTCGCCTGACGTCGCTTCGACCACGCGATCGTCTCCCGCTTGTGATTGGCACTGCTGTGCCGCAAGAGCATGTCCGCCAGGTTTACCGGGAAGAGCCGGTTGCGCGCATCCCGCCGCTCCTTGCTCGATGTCACCAGGTGCGTCACTTCGCACGGCAACTGCCGTATCGCCCGGGGATACGCCTTATGATCGTCGCTCAGTACCGTCAGGCGCTTCTGCCCACCGGCGACAACCTCGAGCAGATGGGTCACGTCCTTCAGGACTGCCTTGGGGTCAGGCCGCCCGTACTGCTGCTCGAGGCGCTCACGCTTGCGCTTCTGGGCCTCGGTCATGGAGCCTGAGCGACGCACCTCGCTGTCGGTGAAGTAGACGAGGAGATCGGACCCGGGCTCGACAGCCGGATGGTGGTGAAAGGGCCAGAACTGGGAATGCTCAAAAGTAACGAAGCCATCGATGGCGACTGTGGAAGCCGGCTTTGCGTCCTGCATCTGCTGTGTGTGGTACAGCATGCAGTGCCGGCCGAGTCGCGCCAGCTGGCGATCGATGGTGGAAGGTGCAACCCGCAGTTCACGGGCGATCTGGCGATTGGCCATGCAGCCGACGGCTTTCATGACGAGCTGGCCTAGGACGTCGGGCCTCTTGAGCCAGTAGGAAGTCGCGAAAGTCTGAGTGCTGAAGGAACGGCGGCAGCACAGGCAGAGGAACCTGGGGATACGCTTTCGCTGGCAGTGACTCCAGTGGTAGCCAATGCGTTTGAAGCGCCATTCATGGCGCAACCCACTGTGGAAACGGCAGTTGGAGTTGGGACAGTGAGGTGGGTCGAAGGATCTGGCGTTGGTGTTCATGTCCGGCCCGGGGCATCAACCGGGCCGGACACAATCTCGGCGGCACAACTAGCAGCGCGCGGCGATCGCTTTGGCCATGCCGGTGGTTGTCGTGGCGCCGCCCATGTCATAGGTACGAGCCTTCCCGTCCTTGATCACAGCCGCAACCGCACTCTCCATCCGCGCCGCCATGTCCTTCTCGCCCAGGTGATCGAGCATCATCTTGGCCGAGAGGATCATCGCGATCGGGTTGACCTTGTTCAGCCCGACGTACTTCGGCGCCGAGCCGTGGCTGGGCTCGAAGATGCCGATGTCGTCGCCGAGGTTGCCGCTGCAGGCGAAGCCGAGGCCGCCGACCAGCTGCGCGCAGAGGTCGCTGAGGATGTCGCCGAACATGTTGCTCGACACCATCACCCCGTACTGTTCGGGGTTCTTGATCAGCCACATGCACATGGCGTCGATGTTTGTCTCCCACAGCTCGATGCCGGGGTAGTCCTTGGCGATCTTGCGCGCCTCCCGCACCATCAGGCCGCTGGTCTCGCGCACCACGTTCGGCTTCTCGACGATGGTCACCGTCTTGTAGCCGTACTTCTTCGCGTACTCGAAGGCGTCGCGCACGATCTGCTGGCAGCCCAGGCGCGTCAGGATGCGCGCCGACAGCGCGATGTCCTCGTTGGCCGTATCCGCCAGGCGCTTCGTGGGGCCGGGCAGCGTCTTCACCATGACATCGCGCAGTTCCTGCGGCAGCGGGTGCCACTCCACGCCCATGTACAGGTCCTCGGTGTTCTGGCGGAACACGACCATGTCGAGGTTGTCGCGGTAGTTCAGCGGGTTGCCGGCGTATGCCTTGCACGGCCGCAGGTTCGTCCGCAGGTTGAACTCCTGGCGCAGGCGCACGATGGGGCTGCGATACACATGGCCCTTGCCGCGCAGCTCGGGGATCAGTTCGGCCTCGGCCTCTTCCTTCGGCTTGCTGGTGATGGCGCCGAACAGCGCAGCGTCCACGCCGCGGAGCATCTCGAGCGTGCGGTCAGGCAGTGCGTTCGCCTCGCGGCACCAGATCTCCCAGCCGATGTCGCCGGGGATGTAGTCGGCGTCGAAGCCCAGCGCGTCCAGAACGATGCGCGTGGCGTCCATCACGTCGACGCCCACGCCGTCGCCGGGCATCCAGCCGATCCTGTACTTCGCCATGGCCTGTCTTCCTCCTGGGAAACGGGGGCCGGGCCCCGGAAACGGGGGCGGCATGGTCGGGTTCACGGGTCCAAAGATATCGCCGGAAACGCGTCCGCACAAACCGGCGCGCGCGGCTCAGCGCCGCGGCAGGAGGGCGCCCGGCATCCGGTCACCGCCGCCGGGCGAGCAGGCGTGGCTTACCTGTTCGCGCAGCTGCTGCGATTCCGGCCAGCGGGCGATCGCCTTGTACTTGGAGTCGAGCTGGTGGGTCAATCCCAGCGCCACGGCCGCCAGCAGCAGCGGGGCCAGGTAGGGCAGGTATCGCCGGCGGCCGGCGCGGGCCAGCAGCGAACTGCAGCCGGCCGCCCCGGCGGCGATGACCACGCAGAAGCCCAGGGAAGCCAGGTAGAGGTGGTTGAGGTTGAGCCACTGTCCGGCCACGGTGTGCGCGGTGAACGGCAGCAGCGTGATGTAGGTCCACGCGATGAAGAAGCGGATGGCGCGGCTGCCGAAGACGAAACCGAAGAAGCTGTACGAGACGATGGCGATGGTCAACGCGAAGCGGATCCAGGTGCGGGCCTCGAACAGCCAGGCCACCCAGAACGGGGCCGTCTCGATCATCGGGCTTCGCTGCAGCGGGAAGAACATGAGGGTCAGGTAGCGAAAGAGGTTTTTCACCGAGAGGATGGAGAAATACGTCTGCTCGCCGCCGCCGCCGAAGACGGTAGGTTGCCCGAAGCCCCATTGCGCCTGGCCCACGTAGAACACCGTGCCGACGATGATGAAGATCAGCAGGTCCGGCGACCACACCGGCCGGCCCCGCCGCCGGTGGAAGAACGCCTTGTACGCCAGCAGGCAGCACAGGAGCGAGAACGACGAGGCGCGCGTCAGCCCCGACAGCAGGAAGATCGCGAGCCCGGCGAGGAAAAACGGTGATCGCAGGCGGCCGTCGCGCCGGAAATCGTTCCGGATGAAGAAGTAGAGCACCAGCAGGTGCAGCATGGCCAGCAACAGGCTTTCCAGCGCATGCACCGTGGTGAATACGCGGCCGTAGCTGCCCACGCCGAGCGCGAACATGAGGGCGGCGACCACCGCCATGTTGCGGCGCGGGAACAACATGTTCACGAGCATGTAGACGACGAAGGCATTCAGGGCGTGGATCAGCAGGTTGACCGCCAGGTACCCGCCCACGTTGAGCCCGAACAGCCGGTACTCGGTCAGGAACACCAGCTGCAGGAGCGGCTGGCTGAAATAGAAGCCCACGTGGTGGAACATGTCGGCCGGGTCGCGCGACAGGGAATGGGCGTCACAGATGATCTGTGCGTCCGTTCCGTCCCACAGGGGCGTGGTGGTGAGTCGGCCGAAAGCCGCGAATACCGTTGCCAGCATCAGCAGGAATATCGGCCCATGGGTCTTGAGTATTTTCATGTCTGGCTTAATAATAACCCGGCGGGCGCCGCCCGGGCAATCGAACGCCGGGGCGGCGCCCGGTTTTCCCCGGATTTCGGGGGTTGTCGACCAACCGAAGGGAGCCGGGGATGATGTTCCGGCCTGCATTGACGATAGAAGTGCCGGCGGGCGGGCGGCGGTCCCTGGCTGTGGTCGTCGCCCTGCTGGCGATGCTGCCGTGCGCCTGGTCCGGCGCCGCACTCGGGGCCGGCGAGCCGCAGCCCGCCTCGGGCCAGGGCCCCTACAACCTGACCATTTTCCACACCAACGACACCCACAGCGGGCTGTTCGCGCGCCCGGCCGACTGGCGCGATGATGGCCGCGCGGTGGGCGGCGTGGTGGCGCTGGCCCATTATCTGGCCATCGAGCGCCGCACGAGTGCGGCAGACCTGCTGGTCGACGCCGGCGATTTCATGACCGGCAACCCGGTCTGCAACCTGCGCGAGGACGGCGTGCCCGGGGCCGCCGTGGCGCGCCTGCTGAACGCGCTGGACTACGACGCCGGCCTGGTGGGCAACCACGAATTCGATATCGGTTTCGCCGACCTCAAGCTGCTCCTGCCGCGGTTCGAGCACCCGGTGCTGGCGGCCGACATCGTGGATCTGGACGGGAAGCCCGTCTTCCGCGCCG
Organism: bacterium; assembly: GCA_016703265.1. Taxonomy (NCBI): domain Bacteria; species bacterium. The sequence goes on along the minus strand of JADJCK010000003.1, from coordinate 524,046 downwards.
ATCCCGTCGTTGTCGAGCGCGGCGGCGTGCGCGTGGGCATCATGGGGGTCTCCTGCGGCGAGATGACCGAGGTGGTGGCGCCCAGCCGCTTTGCCGGCCTGGTCATGGCGCCCCAGGAGCCGCTGCTGCGCCGCCAGGCCGCCAGCCTGGATCCGCAGACGGACCTGCTGGTCGTGCTCAGCCACAACGGCCTGGACGAGGACCGCAAGCTGGCGACGGCGCTCGCCGGTTCGGGCATCGACGTCATCGTGGGCGGGCACAGCCACACGCGGATGCGCCAGCCGGAACTGGTCGGGGGCATCCTCATCGTGCAGGCCGGTTCGGCCATGACGAACCTGGGGCGGCTCGATCTGCGCGTCGAGGATGACCGCGTGGTCGGCTATGAGGGGCGGCTGGTCAGCCTGTGGGCCGACTCGCTGGCGACCGGCGGCGACCTGAAGGACCTGACCGCCCTGGCGGCCGGCTACCAGGAGCAGGTGCAGCGCGAGTACGGCCGCGAACTGGGTAAGCTGGCGGTGGACCTGCGCCGCGGGCGCGGCGAGAGCGAACTGGGCGACTGGCTGGCCGATGTGCTGCGCGAGGCCGCGGGGGCCGACGTGGGCCTGATCAACTCGGGCGGCATCCGCCGCGACCTGCCGGCCGGGACTCTGACCCGTCTGCACATCCACGAGGTGCTGCCGTTCGCCAACTCGCTGGTCACCGTGGCGATGACAGGGCGGGAACTGGCCGCGTTCGCCGACTGGAACGCCGCCGGCCAGGTGGGCGGCGACCACGGCATCCTGCAGGTGTCGGGTCTTTCCTATGCCATCGTCACGGGCGAGGGCAACGCGCCGGCCCGCGCCGCCGAAGTGACCGTCGGCGGCCGGCCGCTCGACCTTGAAGGCGCCTATGTGGTGGCCATGCCGGACTTTGTGGCGATGATGGCCCCGGTCTACCTGGGGCGGCCGAATCCGCCGTTCACCGACCTGGGGCAGGAGCTTTCGGCCGTGGCGGCCGCGGCCGTCGAGAAGGCCGGAACGGTGACCGCGCCGGCGGGCGGGCGTATCCGCGGGGCGCCGGGGCGCTGAGCGCGGCGGGCCGTTTCTTTCCGCCCCGTTTCTGCTACAATACAAGCGCCGGAAACCTTTTTCCGGCGCGCCCCGTCTGTACCAACCTGGCGCCAACGAAGGACGGTACCGCCATGGCAGCCCGCATCTACCCCGTGGATTACTACTACACGACGGTCGACGACCGGCCCGGCCAGGGATGCCGATTCCTGCGCGCATTGGCCGCCGAGGACGTCAATCTCGTCGCCTTCAACGCCTTCCCGGTGGGGCGGGAGCGTACCCAGTTGGTGATCTACCCGCTCAATGCGGTCTGGCTCGGCGATTTCGCGCGGCACGAGGGGTTGCAGCTGCAGGGGCCGCACCACGCGTTCATCGTGCAGGGCGACGACGAACTGGGCGCGCTGGTGAGCATCCACGAGAAGTTGTGCAACGAGGACATCAACGTCTCGAGTGCCAACGGCATCACCGACGGGCGCGGCGGCTACCGTTACATCCTGCACGTGCATCCCGAGGACTACGAGCGGGCGCTGGCCGTGCTAGGGGTGGACCAGAACCTGCGGCCGCTGGCCGAGTACCACCTCGACCTGCGGCGCCGGTTCCAGGCGAAGGGCTAGCGGGCGTCAGGCGTCGATGCGCGTGTGGATGCAGACCACATTGCGGCCGTTGTCCTTGGCCGCGTACAGGGCCTCGTCGGCATCGCGCAGCATGTCGCGCGTGCACTGGTGTTCCGCGTTGCGCACCGACACGCCGATCGAGATGGTGATGTTGCCCTTGAACACCGGCGACTCGATCATGTTCTTCTCGACGGCCTCGCGGATGCGGTTGCCGATGTCGTAGGCGTACTGGACGTCGGCGCCCGGACACACGACCAGGAACTCCTCGCCGCCGTAGCGGCTGACCTTGTCGTACTCGCGGACAGCGCCGCGCATGGCCGTGGCCGTCCGCTGCAGCACGATGTCGCCGGCTTCGTGCCCCCAGGTGTCGTTGACCCTCTTGAAGTGGTCGATGTCCATCAGCATGACCAGCATCGATTCGCCAGACCGCGTTGCGCGCGACCACGTCTCGTCCAGGAATTCCAGGCCGGCGCGACGGTTCGGCAGGCCGGTCAACTGGTCCTCGCGGGCCAGGCTCTCGAGCTTGCGGTTCAGCTTGTTGATGTGGCTGAGCTGGTGACGCATCTCTTCGCGGTCACGCAGGCTCTGCTCGCGCAGCCGGATCACCTGCGACGCGCCGCGCAAGCGCGCGGCCAGGATGCGGTGGTCCATCGGCTTGACGATGTAGTCGTTGATGCCGGCCTCGAAGCCCTGGACCAGTTCATCGCCCGTATCGTTGGTCGTGTTGATGATGAAGTAGATGCCCTGCGTCTGCGGCGACGAGCGCAGCATGCGGCACAGTTCCAGGCCGTCGAGGCGCGGCAGCATCCAGTCCGAGAGGATCAGTTGCGGCGCCGTCTTCAGGGCCGCTTCGAGGGCCTGGCGGCCGTCCGCGGCGCCGGTGATGCGGTGGCCCAGCTGCTCCAGCTTGTGCGTGAGCACCTTCATCTCGATGGCGCTGTCGGTGCAGATGAGGATGTCCAGCCCCTGGTCGGTCTCGGCGGGGACTTCTTCGGTCACGGCCTCCGTCACCTTCGGCCTCGGCGCGGCGGCGGGGGCGGCCGTCGGCGTGGTGGCCCGGGCGCCCTCCTCGGTCATGGCGGCTTCCGACGCGGTGACGGGCGGCCCGCTGCGGCGATTGGCGACCGGCGCGGCGGTTTGCGGCGCCGGGGTGTCGATGACGACACCGCGCGAACGCGGGCGATCGTCGATCACGCCACCCTGGGCACGGGCCTTGATCACCAGCGTCTCCAGCGACGGCACATGGGAAGTCACGATATCCAGCACGCTGCCCATGCGCGCCCATTCGACGAGGATCTCGTCGTACATCGAGATCCAGGGCATCTCCTCGAAGCCCAGCGACAGTCCCGCCTTCAGGAAGTCGAGCACCATCAGGTGGCGGCGCGGGCCGGTCTCCACGCAGATGTCCGCGGCCAGGCTTGATGCGTGCAGCACGCGCGCCAGTTGCCGGCCCCGGTCCTTCGCGGGCGCCACCGCCGCGCCGGTGATCCAGCTGCCGTCCTCCTGGTAGCGGGCAGCGGCCACAACGTGCTCGGGCAGCCGCCAATCCTCGAGGATCGCGGCGGCAGCGTCGATGTGGGTCAGGCCGGTCACGCTCTTCTCGAGCGCAGCGAGGTCGGCGGGCGAACCGTGATCCCAGCGCGCAAGGATCTCCGCGTAGTCATCCGGATACACGCTGGCCATGGCCAGTCGACCGATGTGCGAGAGCAGGCCGCAGGTGAAGCCCTCGTCGGGGTTCAGCGAGCGCACCAGGCGCGAGATGGACTGGCAGCTGACCGCCATCGCCAGCGACCGCGTCCAGTAGCGTTCGTAGTCGAACGCCGCGCAGGGTCCGCTGCGCGCGTTGGCCAGGATGGAGAAGCTCAGGCACAGTTGCCGCACCTGGGCCAGGCCCAGCCGCATGAGCGCGTCACGCAGTGCGATCACGTGCACGCGTGAGCCGGAGTCGGCGCTGTTGGCGTACTTGAGGATCTGTCCCGTGAGCGCCGGATCGCCCTGCAGTACGTTGGCCAGTTCGTCGGTGCTGACCAGGGGGTCGCGCGTCATCTCGAGGATGGTCAGGGCAATGCCGGTGGGCGACGGCAGGTTGCCCGAAGCCTTGAGTTCCGCCAGGATAGAATTGTCGGTCAGGCTCACGCGTTGGCATCTCCTGTTGAAGTCCGTTGGGCGTCACGGCTGCAACAGGGTTATCGCCCGGAAACGGCCCTACTTGATATCGGGCTTTCCCTTAGCCGAGGGCGCCCGGGCAGGTCCGGGTCAGCAATTCGACCACGGCCTGCTGCAGGCGCGAGTAGTAGGGGAGCGCGTAATGGTGCAGCCAGACCCCGGACGGCTGCGGACGGTACTCGGGCAGCTCCCGGATGTCCTGCCTCCCGGCCAGCATGTGGCGCGGGACGACGGCCCGGCCCATGCCCAGGGCCACACCGTCGATGATCCCGTACACGTCGGACATGTAGGACCGGCGGTACTGGGGGCTGAGCCCCTGGAACTGGAAGAACTTCTCGGTGACCTGGTCGTCCGGGTTGATGTCCAGCCAGACATGGGCCCGGGTGGCGTAAACGGCGCTTTCGATGGCCACATACGACTCCGTGCCCAGGCTGTATTTCTCCACCGCGGCCCAGGGCAGTTCGCTGTCGAGGATGACCAGGTCCGCCTCGCCGCGCTTGAGCATGCCGGGCAGGTTCTTGAGTTCGGAGTTGATCAGTTCGCAATGGACCTTGGGGTGGTCGCGCAGCAGCGCCGCCAGGGCCGGCAGGACCACCGGGCGCAGCACCGAAAGGTGCCCGGCCACGCGGATGGCGCCGGCCAGATCGCCGGTACGCGACGTGGACAGGTCGGCCAGGATCTCGGCTTCCAGCGACTCCTTGGCCTCGCAGAAGCGCAGGATGCGGCTGCCGGTATCTGTCAGGCGCACCGCGCCCGGCGCGCGGACCAGCAGGGCGGCGCCCAGTTCCTCTTCCAGCTTGCGGATGCGTTGGGACAGGGCCGATTGCGTCAGGTTCAGGCGTTCGGCGGCCCGGGTGAAGTTCAGGGTACGGGCCACGGCGACGAATGCTTCGAGCTGGCGGGACGAAAGCTGCATGGCGGTGGGCTCTCCCTGGGCCGACGGTGGCTGTTCTTTCCATTAGCTGGACTGATGGAGGGATCATATCAATAAATTGTTCACTTTTCAATCCCGAAACTATCATAATCCAGTCAAAACCTATGCTGATTCTGCGGGTGCGGGCAGGGCGGGCGACCTACCCATCACCCAAAGACCACGGCCCCGACACGTCTGCCAAGGCGCCGGGGCCGTTGGTCTACCTGCCTTGCCGCTCCTGTCACCCTCTGCTAAGTTCCTTCTGCCCGCGGCCTGACGGCCGATCCGACGGGACTTCCCGGACCCCCGCAGACAGGGACCCCTGCCCATGGCCAAACCGACCGCCAACCTGCGCGACTTCGTGCGCCTGTGTGAAGAGCGCGGCGAACTGATCCGCATCAGCGAACCGGCCGATCCCTGCCTGGAGATCACCGAGATCGCCGACCGGTTCGTCAAGCGGGGCGAGCGCCCGGCGCTGCTCTTCGAGAACCCGGCGCCCGGCCGCTGGAGCGCGACGGCGGGCGGCCGTCCGCAGGCCCGCATGGCCGACGGCCGGCCGGTGCCGGTGGTCATCAACCTGTTCGCCAGCGAGCGCCGCATGGCCTGGGCCCTGGGCGGCGAGACGCTGGCGGAGGTGGCGGCGCGGGTCGAGGAGCCGCTGCGCCTGGGGCCTCCCGACGGCCTGTGGGAGAAGATCCGCCTGCTGGGCAAGCTGAAGGAGTGGGGCTCGGCCGCGCCGAAGAGCGTGGGCCGGGGCGCCTGCCAGGAAGTGGTCGTGCAGGGCGATGAACTCGCCAGGCGCGGCCTCCTGGACCTGATGCCCGTGCTGACAACCTGGCCGCGCGACGGCGGGCCGTACATCACCACGCCGCTGGTCATCACCCGCAGTCCCGAGAACGGTCGCCGCAACATCGGCATGTACCGCATGCAGGTCTTCGACGGCCGCACCACCGGCATGCATTGGCAGATCCACAAGACCGGGGCCGCCCACCACGCCGGTTACGAGAAGCGCGGCGAGCGCATGCCGGTCTGCGTGGCGATCGGCGGGCCGCCGGTGCTGACGTATGCGGCAACGGCGCCGCTGCCGCCGGACGTCGATGAGGCCCTGTTCGCGGGGTTCCTCACCGGGCAGCCCATCTCGATGGTGAAGGCGCTGACCTGCGACCTGGAAGTGCCGGCCGAGGCCGACTTCATCATCGAAGGCTATGTGGAACCGGGCGAGCGCCGGCTGGAGGGCGATTTCGGCGATCATACCGGCTGGTACTCGCTGGCCGAGGAATTCCCGGTCTTCCACGTGACCTGCATCACCAGCCGGCGGGAGCCGCTGTACCTGACCACGATCGTCGGGCGGCCGCCGATGGAGGACGGCTGGCTGGGCCAGGCCACCGAGCGGTTGTTCCTGCCGCTGCTGCGCGTGCCGCTGCCCGAAGTGGTGGACTACCACCTGCCGGTGGCGGCGTGCTTCCACAACCTGGTGATCGTCAGCATCCGAAAGTCCTATCCCGGGCACGCGCGCAAGACGTGCCATGCGCTGTGGGGCACCGGGCAGATCATGTTCACGAAGAACGTGATCGTCGTCGACGCCGACGTGGACGTGCAACCTGAACGAGGTGCTGTGGCGCGTGACCGGCAGCATGGACCCGGCGCGCGACGTGTTTTTCAGTGAAGGCCCCGTGGACCAGCTCGATCACGCCACCAACCTGCCCTGCTTCGGCGGCAAGATGGGCATCGATGCCACCACCAAGCTGCCCGGCGAGTACGGCTACCAGCGGCAGTGGCCGGAACTGGTGACCATGTCGGCGGACGTGAAGGCCGACGTGGACGCGAAATGGGCGGCGCTGCTGGCGCAGCTGGGCGGTTCCACGCGATGAGTGAGCCTGTCCGCAACGGCCGCTTCGAGGAAGTGCACGCCCGCGAGGCGGGCGTGTGGACCGTGCGCGACCCGCAGCAGCACGGGCGTTCGGTGCAGGCCATGTTCGCGCGCATTGCCGGCGTCTACGATTTCATGAACCATTTCCTCAGCGCCGGCCGCGACCGTGCCTGGCGCAAGCGGGTGGCCGCGCGCATCGACCACGATGCCTGGGAGATCCTCGACCTCTGCGCCGGCACCGGTGACCTGGCGCTGGCCTGCCGCGCGGCGGGGCGCGGCCGCGCGTGGCTTGCGGCCGATTTCTGCGCCGAGATGCTGCGCGGCTCGCGCGGGAAGAAGGGCGCCGACGAACTGGAACTGCTGGCGGCCGACGCCCTGGCGCTGCCCTTGCGCGACCACAGTGTCGATGTGGTGACCGTCGGCTTCGGTGTGCGCAACTTCGCCGACGTGCGCGGCGGCCTGGGCGAGATCGCGCGCGTGCTGCGGCCGGGCGGGCAGTTGGTGGTGCTGGAGTTCTTTCGCGACGATCCGCGCGCCCACGGCGAGTTGCGCGGCGTAGTGGCGCCGATCCGCTTCCTGGTCGGCAATTCCGTGCGGCTGCTCGGCCGCCTGGTGGGCCGCGACAAGGGCGCGTATGCCTACCTGCCGGCGAGCATGGACCAGTTCCTGACGGTGCGCGAGTTCCGCGACCTGCTGGCCGAATACGGGTTCAGCGATGTCGAGGTGGAACGGCAGACTTTCGGGATCGCGCATATCGTGGCGGGCCGGCTGCCGTGAATGGCGCGCGCTCGGCATGATGAATTGGCAGAGTTTGCGCGCCGATGTGCGTGTTCTGGGATGATTGTGCAAGAACGATGGCCGTCATTCCGGTGACTCCTTCAGCGATTGCCGCGCCGCGTCTTCAGCATCGTGCAACGTGCGGTGGCATCGCCAGCACAGCACTTTCAGGTTCTCCAGCTTGTTCTCGCCGGCCTCCGCCACCGGGCGGATATGGTGCACCTGCAGGAACACAGCGCACTCGCACCCGGGCGATTCACAGCGATAGCGCGCCCGTTGCAGGGCCCGGCGCCGCAGGCGCTGGTTCACGGTGCGGCGGCGGTTCCCGTCGGCATCTTCCACCACCGCGTCACACATGCCGGCTTCCAGCATGGGGCGGGGCACTGTGAACTCGCCCCGTGATGTGGGGCAGGAAGCCCGGCCACAGGTGGGACAGGCGAGCATGACCACCAACGGGACGCTGCTGTCGCCGTCCTGGCCTGCATTCGCGCCGCCGAGCCCCTCCAGAACTGCCTCTTCCAGGTTTCCCCTGCGTCTGGCGGCCTCGGCCAGGCGTTGCCAACGCGCATACTGCTCAATGGTGAAGCGCAGTTTGATCGCGAGCGAAACCGGTGACGCGGGAATGGGCGCGGCAAAAGGGGCCTCGCCTCTGGGCCTCATGATATTGGACGGAAGCTTCACGGGCGCCTGAACTGTCAACTCGAGTTGGCGGGGCGATGCGGGAATGTCTTCTTGGGTTTCCTCCGTCTGTCCCATGACCACCGCACCCAACTCCGCGCTGGTGAGCGTGGCCGCGAGCTCCAGCCATTGCTTCTGGTCCTCCGGCCGCGCCCGGCGGCAGATCATGCGCGCCTGGCTCCAGGACAGGCTCCCTGCCTGCAGCGCCTTCTCGACATCGGGAAAATCCGCCAGATTCCGCGCGAGCTCAAGAAAGCTGCGGCATTGAGCCGGGCTAAGTCCGGCCGCGGCCTGGGCATAGTCCGTGATGCTCGCAAAGCCCAGGGCCCGGTGGATCTGGCGTTGGCGAACCTGCAGCAGGTAGTAGGCGGCTCGGACGAGATCGCGGTGGAGAGCGTGCAGGGAATGCACAAAATTGTTATGAATGGCCTGTTGGGAAGGCAGTAGTCGTTCCAGATTGGCAAGTTCCTGCTGCATTGTGTTAGCTTCCTCATGTGCGGGTAAGGTGCCTGAAAACGGGTCAACGCATGAGGAATCGTCACGAACCCTGCACATCGAACCACGAACCCTGACAATTCCACAACGCAACGCCATCCCGGAAAGGCCGGCATTGAGCAATTCCCCCGCCATCGGTATCGGCTGGACCGGCGCCAGCGGCCTGGTCTATGGGGTCAGGCTGGTCGATGTGCTGCTGCATGCCGGCCGCGACGTGAACCTGGTCTTCAGCGATGCCGTGCGGCAGACAGCGCACGCCGAGATGGGCCTGGACGTGGCCGGCATCCTTGATCGCCTGGGCACCATGGGCCCGGGCAGCCTGCGCGTCTTCGACCAGCACGATTTCTCGTCGCCGCTGGCCAGCGGTTCGGCGCACGGCGGGCCGTTCGTGATCGTGCCCTGCTCGATGGGCACGGCCGGCCGCATCGTGGCCGGCACCAGCGAATCGCTGCTGTTGCGCGCGGCCGATGTCTGCCTCAAGGAGCGGCGCCCGTTGATCGTGGTGCCGCGCGAAACCCCGCTCGCCACCCATCACCTCGAGCACCTGGCCACCCTGAGCGCGCGCGGCGCGCTGGTCGTGGCGGCCATGCCGGGGTTCTACCATCGCCCGCAGTCGGTGGGCGAGATGGTGGACTTCATCGTGCAGCGCGTGTGCGACCACCTCGGCGTCGATGTCGAATTGACGCCGCGCTGGGGCGCGTGAGGAACATGAGCGAATCCAGGAAGCCGCCCACCACCGCCGAAGCCGCCTTCAGCGTGACCGGCATGAACTGCGCCGGCTGCGTGAACCACGTGGAGAAGACCGCGTCCGCAGTGACGGGCGTCGCGTCGGCGCAGGTCAACCTGGCCCGCGGTCGCGCCACGGTGACGTTCGATGCGCGGATGACTTCGGCGCAGGCGATCGCCGACGCGCTCACCTTGTCGGGGTACCCGAGCACGCCCGAGGTTGCCGGCGCTGACGCGGCAGTCGCCGAAACGGAGCGCCTGCGCAGCCAGGAAGCCCACACGCGGCGCTGGCTGCGGCGGGCGCTGGTTGGCGTTGCGCTGTGGCTGCCCGTCGAGGCGGTGCACTGGACGCTGCACTTCAGCGGGCGGCACGCGGGCGACTGGATGGAATGGGCGGCGCTGGCCACGTCCACGGCCGCGATGGTGCTGGTGGGCTCGGCCTTCTTCCGGAATGCCTGGTCCGCCCTGCGACGCCGAACGACCGACATGGATGTGCTCATCGCCATGGGCACCAGCGTGGCCTGGCTGTACTCGCTCGTCTCCTTTGCCGGCTACCAGCTGGGAGCCTGGGCGACGCTGCCGAACCTCTACTTCATGGAGGCCACCGGCCTGCTCGCCCTGATCAGCCTGGGCCACTGGCTGGAGGGCCGGGCACGGCAGAGCGCCGGGCGTGCCATCCACGAGTTGCTGCAGCTGGCTCCGTCGAAGGCGTTGCGGCTGGATGCGGCCGATGTCCCCGTCGAGGTGCCGGTGGCCGCGCTGCTGCCCGGCGATCGCCTGCTGGTGCGGCCCGGCGACCGCGTGCCCAGCGACGGCGTCGTGATCGAGGGCCGCTCGAGCGTCGACGAATCGATGATCACGGGCGAACCGCTGCCGGTCACGCGCGATCTCGACGACGAAGTCATCGGTGGCACCCTGAACGTCGATGGCCGCCTGGTGATCCGCGCCACGCGCGTGGGTGCGCAGACGGCGCTCGCGCAGATCGTCCAGCTGGTCGAGACGGCGCAGAACAGCAAGGCGCCCGTGCAGCTGCTGGCCGATCGCATCGCGGCCGTGTTCGTGCCGGCGGTGCTCGGGGTGGCGCTGGTCACCGGCATCGGCTGGTACGTGGCCGGGACGCTCGGCGGCTGGGAATCAGCCGTGCTCTGGAGCCGGCTGGCCAATGCGGTGTGCAGCGTCCTGATCATCGCCTGCCCCTGCGCGCTGGGCCTGGCGGTGCCGGCCGCCCTGATGGTGGGCACGGGCCTGGGCGCGCGCCGCGGCATCCTCATCCGCGACATCGATGCGCTGCAGCACGCGGAGAAGGTCACGCTCATCGTCCTGGACAAGACCGGGACCATCACCAGCGGCAAGCCGGTGGTGGTGCGCCTGGTGGATGACGAGGTGCTGCGGCTGGCGGCAGCGGCTGAGCAGTCGAGCGCGCATCCGCTGGCAAAGGCAGTGCTCGATGCGGCGCGCGCGCGGGGGCTGGCGCTGCCCGCCGTCGGTGCCTTCCGCGACGAGCCCGGTTCCGGCGTATTCGCCACGGTTGAGGGACGCAACCTGGTCGTGGGGAGCGAGGCGTTCGTGCGGCGCGAGACGGTCGCCGGCGGCGCCCTGCCCGAAGGCGCCGGATCGGAAGTCGGCACCGAAGTCTGGATCGGCGAGGCCGGCGGTGCCATACTCGGCGTGCTCGGCATCGAGGACGAGGTGCGGCCCGACGCCGCTGCCGCGATCGCGAAGCTTCACGCGCGGGGCCTGCGCACGGTACTGTTGACCGGCGACCGCGAAGCGACGGCGCGGGCAGTGGCAGCGCGCGTCGGCATCACCGATGTGCGCGCCGGTGTGGCGCCCGCGGGGAAGCGTGCGGTCATCGAGTCGTTGCAGCAGGGCGGCAAGGCCAGGGTGGCGATGGTGGGCGACGGCATCAACGACGCGCCGGCTCTGGCCCAGGCCGACCTGGGCATCGCCATCGGCAGCGGCTCGGATGTCGCGAAGGAGACCGGCGGCATCGTGCTGGTGAGCGGCTCGCTGCTGCTCGTGCCTGCGGCCATCGGACTTTCGCGCGCGACGATGCGCTGCGTGCGCCAGAACCTGTTCTTCGCCTTTCTCTACAATGTGCTGGCGATCCCGCTGGCGGCGTTCGGCCTGCTGAACCCGCTGATCGCGGCGGCGGCGATGGCGCTGTCCGACGTGACGGTGATCGGAAATGCCCTGCGCCTGCGGTGGGCAAAGGTGGATTGAGCCCGTTCTCCCCGACGTTCGGAGTCCTGCCATGTCGGAATCCGCCCCGGAATTCAGCGACCTGAACCTGGCCGCCCCGCTGGTCAGGGCCGTTGCCGAACTGGGCTATGAAACGGCCCTGCCCATCCAGGAGGCGTGCATCCCGCCCCTTCTGGCGGGCCGCGACGTGCTGGGACTGGCGCAGACCGGAACCGGAAAGACGGGCGCCTTCGCGCTGCCCCTGCTGTCGCGCATCGACCTGGCGCTCAAGGCGCCGCAGGTGCTGGTGCTGACGCCCACGCGCGAACTGGCCATCCAGGTCGCCGAGGCGTTCCAGGCCTATGCCCGCCACCTGAAGGAATTCCATGTGCTGCCGCTCTACGGCGGCCAGAGCTACACATTCCAGTTCAACCAGCTGCGGCGCGGGCCCCACGTGATCGTCGGTACGCCGGGACGCATCCAGGACCACCTCGACCGCGGCACGCTCGACCTGGGCAGCATCGCCAGCGTGGTGCTGGACGAGGCCGACGAGATGCTGCGCATGGGTTTCGTCGATGCCGTGGAGGCCATTCTCGGGACGACGCCGCCCGACCGCCAGATGGCCCTGTTCTCGGCGACCATGCCGGCACAGATCAAGCGCATCTCCAAGCGGCACCTGAAGGATCCGGTGGAGATCCGCATCGAGAACAAGACCATGACCGCCGAGAGCATCGAGCAGGTGTATCTCGTGGTGCCGCCGGCCGGCAAGTTCGAGGCGCTGGTCCGCATTCTCGAGACCGAATCGTACGACGGCATCATCATCTTCGCGCGCACGCGGCTGGCGACGGGAGAATTGGCCGAGAAGCTGTCGGCGCGCGGCTACGATGTGGCCGCCCTCAGCGGTGAAGTGACGCAGATCGCGCGGGAACGCATCATCAAGCGCCTCAAGAACGGTCGCCTGGACATGATCGTGGCGACGGACGTGGCGGCCCGCGGCCTCGATGTCGAGCGCATCTCGCTGGTCATCAACTACGACATCCCGGGCGATTCGGAAGCCTATGTGCACCGCATCGGCCGCACCGGCCGCGTGGGGCGCTACGGCAAGGCGATCCTGTTCGCGAGCCCGCGCGAGCGCCACCTGCTGAACTCCATCGAGCGGCTGACGCGGCAGCCGCTGAAGCGCATGGAGATGCCGAGCCACGACGAAGTGACCCGCAAGCGCGTGGGCAAGTTCCGCGACGAGCTGGCCGCGTTCATGGAGGGCCGGCCGCTGTTGTTCTTCGAGGACCTGAGCCTCGAGTTGATGGATTCGCTGAAGATCGACGTGCTGCAACTGGCCGCCGGCGCCCTGGCCTTTGCCCAGAAGAACCAGCCGCTGCAGGCCGAGGACAACGGGGCCCTTGCCGATGCCCGCTGGGACGAGCCCCGGCCGGCGGCGCGCGAGCGCGGCCCGGCGCCAGGGCGCGGCTCCCGGAACATGGCGCTGTACCGCATCGATGCCGGCAGCGCCGACGGCGTCGAGGTGCGGAACATCGTGGGCGCCGTCACGAACGAGAGCGGGCTGCGCAACCGCGTCATCGGCCAGATCCGCATCCACCCCGACCACGCGACCATCGAGTTGCCCGACGACCTGCCGCCGGCCATGATCGAGCACCTCAAGAAGGTGTATGTCGGGGGCAAGGCCATGAAGATGGAGCGCGTCGGAGGCGGGTCGGGCGCCGGAGCCGACCTGCGGCACGAGCGGCCGCCGCGGCAGCGCCCGAAAAAGAAGGAAGCGGCGCCGGCGCACCAGGCGAAGCCCGTCGCGAAGGCTCCCGCGAAGAAGCCCAAGAAGACGCCCAAGCCGGGCGCCAAGAAGGACAGGCGGCGGACCGAATAGCCGGCCCGCCGCGGCCTCCGTGAAGGGGAAACCGTCCGTGCAGATCGCCGTTGTCCACGACTACGCCGATGTCTTCCGGCGCACCCCGGCGTTCGTGCGGCTGGCCGGCCACGAAGTCGTCGTCTGCACGGAGGCGAACCCGGACCCGGCGCACCTCGTGCGCGCGGCAGGCGGCTGCACCGCCCTCGTCCTGACGCAGCAGCGCGTCGCGCTGACGCGCGCGATGATCGCGCAGCTGCCCGACCTGCGCTTCGTCGCCCAGACCGGCCGCAACACCGACCATCTCGATCTCGAGGCGTGCACCGACCGCGGCATCGTCGTCTCGGTCGGACGGCGCAGCAGCTCCGGGCCCTACTCGACCACGGCCGAACTGGCCTGGGCCCTGATCCTCGCCTCGCTGCGGCACCTGCCGCTGGAGGTGGAGCGCCTGCGCGCCGGCCACTGGCAGTCGACCACGGGCACGCGCCTGTTCGGCCGCACGCTGGGCGTGTATGCGTTCGGGAACATCGGCGCCGCGGTGGCCCGTGTGGGCCGCGCCTTCGGCATGGAGGTGGTGTGCTGGGGACGCGAGGCCTCGCTGACGCGCGCCCGCGACGAGGGCTTCGCCGTCGCATCCTGCCGCGAAGCCTTCTTCGCCGGCGCCGACGTGCTCAGCCTGCACCTGCCGCTGCAACCGGCCGCGCGCGGTCTCGTGACGGCTGCGGACCTGGCGCTCATGAAGCCGGATGCGCTGCTGGTCAACACGAGCCGGGCGGGGATCATCGAGGACGGGGCGCTGACAGTCGCGCTGCAGCGCGGGCGACCCGGCTTCGCAGCCGTCGATGTCTACGAACAGGAGCCGGTCATCGGCGCCGCCCATCCGTTGCTGGGGCTGCCTAACGTGTTGTGCACGCCGCACCTGGGCTACGCCGAGCAGGGCACCCTCGAGGCGCTGTATGCGGTGGCCGTGGAGCAGCTGCTGGCCTTCGCCGCCGGAGCGCCCTGCGACGTGGCCAATCCCGGCGCTGCCGGGCGCTGACCGGTCACTGGCCGGTCACTGGCCGGTCACCTGGCGATTTGGCGTTCGCCGCCGGATCGGTTATATTCGGGGCCGGTCCGCCACCCCGGGGTTCTCCTCCCCGCACGCGGCGACGGGCCACACGCCGGCACGGGCCGGCTTCCCCGATGCCACGACAACTTACGCCTGAAATGGATCTGCATGTCCGACACCACTACCGGCGTTCTGGACCTCTCCCAGAAGGGGGACGGATTCCTGCGCAACCCGGCCAAGTCGTTCCAGCCCTCTCCCGATGATGTGCTGGTGCCGCGGCAGGCCATCCAGAAGTTCGCGCTCGTGCACGGCGCCACCATCACCGGGCCGGTCAGGGCCCGGCAAGCGGTCGCCGCAGCTCGTGGGCCTGGACGCGGTCTGCGGCCTGCCCTACGACACCTACCGCAAGCGCACCCCGTTCGAGAAGCTGCTCGCGGTGAACCCGGACCGGCGCTTCCGCATCGGCGATTTCGGCGGGCCCACTATGCGCATCGTCGAATTGTTCGCGCCGCTGGCTCGCGGCACGCGCGGGCTCATCGTGGCCCCGCCGCGGACGGGCAAGACGGTGATGCTCGAGGAACTGGCCAAGGCCATCTGCGCCGAGATTCCCGACTCCCGCGTGGTGGTGCTGCTGGTCGACGAGCGCCCCGAGGAAGTCACGCACTTCCGCCGCTCGGTGCCGGCCGAGGTGCTGGCCAGCAACAACGACCACAGCATCGAGGCGCATATACGGCTCTGCGAGCTGACGATGGCGCAGGTGCGCTGCGAGGCCGAATGCGGCCACGACGTGGTGCTGCTGGTCGACAGCCTGACGCGCATGGCGCGCGCCTTCAACAACCGCGGTCCCGGCTCGGGCCGCACGCTCTCGGGCGGCCTCGACTCGCGCGCGATGGAGATACCGCGCAAGTTCTTCGGCATGGCGCGCAATGTCGAGGGCGGCGGCTCCATCACCGTCATCGCCACCGCGCTCATCGAGACCGGCTCGCGCCTCGACGACCTGATCTTCGAGGAGTTCAAGGGCACCGGCAACAGCGAGATCGTGCTCGACCGCCAGATGGCTGAGGGCCGCGTGTTCCCCGCCATCAACATCCGCACCAGCGGCACGCGCCGTGAAGAGCTGCTCTACACCGAAGACCAGATCGCCGCGCTGAACCTGCTGCGCAAGCGCGCCATCGCCGTGCCGCCGCGCCAGGCCATGGAAGGCATGCTCAAGCTGATGGAGAAGTATCCCACCAACGATGCGCTGCTGGCGGGGCTCAAGTCCATGCCCGGCGTCTGAGGAGCCGCGAGATGGCTGACGACGCGCGCGAACAGCTGGCCGCCATCGCCCGGCGCTGGGTGGAGGAGGGCTGGTGCGCGGGCGACGGCTCGCGTCCCGCCGGATCCATCGTCGACGAACTGCACGCCCCGGACTTCATCGACTACGACAGCGGCGGCCGCGCGTCCGACAACGCGGGTTTCCGCGACGGCATCGTGCGACTGCTGGCGGCGTTTCCCGACCTCGAGGCGGCGGCGCGCGATGTGGTGGCGGAACCCGCTGCGACTTGCGCCGGCGCAAGAGGGGTGGCCGCGAGCGGCAGCATCGCCGTTCGCTGGACGGCCGTGGGCACGCACCGAGGCGCCTACCTGGGTGTCGAGCCCACCGGGAAGCGCATCGCCTTCAAGGGTATCGAGATGATCCGCGTGCGCAACGGACGGATCACCGAACGGTGGGGCGAATGGGACGGGCTGGAGTTGCTGGGGCAGCTGGGGCGCGGGCTCTAGGTACGCCGTCGCGCAGAATGTCCTTGACTTTATTCATCTTTAGTCGAATAATTATTCAACCATGACCAAATACAAGGCACGGACAAGTTATTTGATTGTCCTCCAAGAGCTTAACTCGCGTTTGGCCGAGCGGGCGCCGACCCGTATCCAGCTGCTGGCCGGGCCGCGCCAGGTGGGAAAGACCACGCTGCTTTTGGAATTGGCTCGTGGGCTGGGACCGCGGGCCTTCTACCAGAGCGGCGATGGCCCCGAAGCTGCGGCGCCGGGGGCCTGGGAGCGACTGTGGCAGCAGGTCGCGCGCCTGGCGCGGGAGCATGCCGAGCAGGGTGGCGTCGTTGTCATGCTGGACGAGGTCCAGCATATCTCGGACTGGCCGCTCCGGCTCAAGGGTGAATGGGATCGGATCCTGCGCCTGGGCCTTCCCGTCCACGTGATCGCGAGCGGTTCGTCGGCGTTACACCTGGGCACAGGGTCGCGGGAGAGTCTGGCCGGCCGCTTCGAGCGATTGACCCTGTCGCACTGGGGAGCCGAGGCATTGGCGGCCGCATTCGGACTCCCGCGCCGGGAGGCCATCGAACTGGTCGTGAACGGTGGCGCGTGCCCCGGTGCCGTCACCTTGCGCCACGACCACGCCCGTCGCATGGCCTACCTGCGGGACGCGATCGTGGAACCGGCCATCGGCCGCGACATCCTTTCCAGCGGCAGTGCGCAAGCCTGCGCTCCTGCGGCAGGTGTTCGCTGCGGCCGCCTCGTCGCCGGCGCAGGTGGTTTCGCTGCAGAAATTGCAGGGAATGCTCGCCGATCGCGGCGCGCTGGAGACCATCGCTCACTACCTGAAGCTGCTTGAAGAAGCATTTCTGGTCGCTGGATTGGAGCGGCATTCGGAGCGTCTGCTGCGTCGCCGCGCCTCGCCCCCGAAGCTCGTCCTGTTGAATAATGCGTTCCTGGCCGCCATGGATCCCCGCGGTGCTCCCGATCGCGAGCGCGAGCCCGACCGCTTCGGCGCCTGGGTCGAGAACGCCTGCCTGGCCTTCGCCTGGAACGCCGGTCAGCAGGTTCGCTGCTGGCGCGAGGGGCCGCTTGAGGTGAATGCCGTGCTGGAGGGATCGTGGGGCCCATTGGCGATCGAGGTGAAGACCGGTCCGTTCGTTGCGGCGGATCTGCGCGGGCTGTTCGAGTTCACTCGGCGGCACCCCGCATACCGGCCGCTGCTCCTGTGCGACGAGCGTCATCTGGAAGTGGCGCGCCGCTGCGGGGTCGAGGCCATGGCCTGGGACGCGTTCCTGTGGCATGGGCCGCATGCCGTTGACTAGCCGCCGTCCGCCAAGATAGTGACGAATGCACGGAATCCACTCATATTGGGAACAGTGAGCCCATACCCCGAACCCGGAAAGTCCCACGGATCCTCATGACCGCACCGACCATGCCCAAGGCCACGCCCCTGTTCGTGCGCGCCCCCCGACCCGGCGCCGCGCCCGCGCCCGCGCCCGAACTGCCCATGTCGCGTGCCGAGATGGACGCGCTGGGCTGGGACGAGTGCGACATCATCATCGTCACCGGCGACGCCTACATCGACCACCCCAGCTTCGGGATGGCGGTGGTGGGCCGGTCGCTGGAGCGGGCGGGTTTCCGCGTCGGCATCATCGCGCAGCCGGACTGGCTCAGCGCCGCGCCGTTCACGGTGCTGGGGCGGCCGCGGCTCTTCTTCGGGGTCACGGCCGGCAACATGGACTCGATGGTCAACCGCTACACGTCCAGCCGGCGCATCCGCAAGGACGACGCCTACACGCCCAACGCGGAGCCGGACAAGCGGCCCGACCGCGCGGTGCTGGTCTATGCGCAGCGCTGCCGCGAGGCATACAAGGACACGGCCGTCATCATCGGGGGCATCGAGGCCAGCCTGCGGCGCATCGCCCACTACGACTACTGGTCGGACAAGGTGCGACGCAGCGTGCTGCCCGACTCGAAGGCCGACCTGCTGGTCTACGGCAACGGCGAGCGGCAGATCCTCGAGATTGCGCATCGTCTGGATGCGGGCCGGAACGTACGCGAGATGACAGACATCCGCGGCACCGCCTTCATGCGCAGCGGCGTGCCGGCCGGGTTCATCGAGATGGATTCCACCGAGCTCGATACGCCGGGCAAGCTGGTCGTGCATGCGGACCCGTATGCGATGGAGCCCGAGGGCTGCGCCACGAAGGACGATGAGCCCGATCGCGCCTGCTCGATGCCGGACCCGGGTGCATCGCCGGCCGGCCCGGATGTGGGCCCGGCCGATGCCGCGCCGCCCGCGCCCGGCGCCGCCGACCCGCGCAAGCTGTGGCGTGACCGCGACCGCACCGTGGTGCGCCTGCCGGCCTATGAACAGGTGGCGGTCGACCCGGTTCTCTATGCGCACGCCTCTCGCGTGATGCACGCCGAGACCAATCCCGGCAACGCACGCGCGCTGGTGCAGCGCCACGGCGAGCGCGACCTGTGGCTGAACCCGCCGCCGGTGCCGCTGTCGACACCCGAGATGGACGCCGTCTTCGACCTGCCCTACGCGCGCCGGCCGCACAGCAGCTACGGCCAGGCGCGCATCCCGGCCTGGGAGATGATCAAGGGCTCGGTGAACATCATGCGCGGCTGCTTCGGCGGCTGCACCTTCTGCTCCATCACCGAGCACGAGGGACGCATCATCCAGAGCCGCTCGGAGAAGTCGATCCTGCG
This sequence comes from bacterium, assembly GCA_016703265.1. Classification (NCBI taxonomy): domain Bacteria; species bacterium. Next base: position 505,198 of record JADJCK010000003.1, on the reverse strand, counting down.
CGAGATCGAGGCCATCCGCGACAAGACCGAGGGCTTCACCGGCGTCATCTCCGACCTGGGCGGGCCCACGGCCAACATGTACCGGCAGGCCTGCAAGTCGCGCGAGATCGAGGCGGCGTGCCGCCTGCCGTCATGCGTGTACCCGGCCATCTGCCCGAACCTCGACACCGACCACTCGGCGCTGATCGGCCTCTACCGCAAGGCGCGCGAACTGCCGGGCATCAAGAAGGTGCTGATCGCCTCGGGCGTGCGCTACGACCTGGCGGCGACCTCGCCGGCGTACGTGAAGGAGCTGGCCCAGCACCACACGGGCGGTTACCTGAAGATCGCGCCCGAGCACACCGAGGACGGCCCGCTGGACATGATGATGAAGCCGGGCATCGGCAGCTTCGAGAAGTTCCGGGCGCTGTTCGACAAGTTCTCGCAGCAGGCGGGCAAGAAGCAGTACCTGATCCCGTACTTCATCGCGGCGCACCCGGGCACCACCGACGAGGACATGCTGAACCTGGCGCTGTGGCTGAAGAAGCAGTCGTTCCGGCCCGACCAGGTGCAGACATTCCTGCCTTCGCCCATGGCCACGGCCACGGCGATGTACCACTCGGGTCGCAATCCGCTGCGCAAGGTGACGCGCGAGGCGAGGCCCGGCGGCGACGAGGTCTTCGTGCCGAAGCGCGGCAAGCAGCGCGACCTGCACAAGGCATTCCTGCGCTGGCACGACCCGGCCAACTGGCCGCTGTTGCGCGACGCGCTGCACCGGATGGGACGCGAAGACCTGATCGGCAACGGGCCGGAGTGCCTGGTGCCGCCGGGGAAGGGGAAGCTGATGGCCAACGTGAAGGGCAAAGCCAGGCCCGCAGGAAAGGCGAAGAGCGCAGACGACAGCGCGTCGCCGCCCCGCCCCGCCGGCGGGAAGGCGAAGGCCCCGGCCGATGTCGTGCGCATCGGCCGCGTGCCGGGTCGCGCGCGCCTGTCAGCCAAGGGACGGGCGGCGGCGAAGAACAAGCTGTCGCCCAACGACAAGGCTGCGGTGCTGCGCAAGGCCGCGGTGAAGGAGCGGCTGGCGGCCAAGGAGCGGGCGGCGGCCAAGGGCCAGGCCCCGGCGAAGGACAAGCTGGCGCCCGACGCGCGCAGGTCCGGGCCGGACATGGCACCGCCGGACCGCGGCCGGGGCGGACCGAATCCCGGGCGTCGCCGCAGCCTGGGCAAGCCGGAAGGCCGCACGGGCGGCAAGCCGCAGGGCCCCGGCGCCCCGCGGGCACCCCAGGCGGGTCGCAGCAGCGGCCGGGCTTCGAGCGCGCCGAAGAAGCGCGGGCGCGGGCGGTAGCCGATTTTCCGGAACCGGCGGCCGCCACCGCTGTTTACCGACCTTTGCCCTGGACCGCCCCACACAACGCAGGGGGATCTCCCGCATGCATTCGAGTCGCTGCCCGCGTCCGATCATCGTCGCGATCGGCATGCTTTGCCTGCTGGCCACGCTGGACAACAGCGCCGGCGCCGCCACGACGGCGGTACCGCAGCCGGTTCGCAATTGGAAGGAACTGGTTCTCGTCTACCTGACCGATGTGAAGGGCGAGATCGAGGAGTGCGGCTGCAAGGGCCATCCGCGCGGCGGGCTGGCGCGGCGGGCGACCGTCCTGGACGGGATCTGGAAGAAGGGCAAGCCCGTGCTCCAGGTCGATGCCGGCGATGTCTTCGGGGCCCCCACCCAGGCCGACCGTGAGCAGACGAAGTTCCTCTGCGCGGAACTGGGGACGCTCGGCCTCGACGCGATCGGGCTCGGCGAACAGGACCTGAACTACGGCCTCGAGTTCCTGCGCGAGATGATTGCGAAACACAAGCTGCCGTTTACCAGCGCCAACGTGCGCGATGCCGCCACGAACGAGCTGATCCTGCCGCCGTATCTGGTGGTCGAACGCAATGGGGTGCGCTACGGCATCGTCAGCGTGCTGGATCCCCGGCAGCGCATCGAGACGCTCACCGGGGGCGGTGCCCGGTTCTCCATTGCCGATCCCCTCGTGACGTTGCGCGAACTGTTGCCCGTGGTGCGGCGCGAGGCCGACTCCGTGATCCTGCTCGCACACCTGGGCGAGAAGGGCACCGAAGACCTGCTCAAGGACCTGCAGGGCGTGGACATCTGCGTGATCGGGCATACCTACCGCAACATCGACACCGAGCAGATACTCGACGACACGGCCATCTTCGCTTCGGCCTTCGAGGGCCGATTCCTCGGCCGGGCGAACCTGTTCGTCGAGGAGGGTGCGGGGCGGGTCATGGCGATCGATGTCGGCATCACCGACCTCGACGACAAGATCGCCGACGATCCCGAGACTGCGGCCCGCGTGGAGGCCTTCAAGAAGAGCCGGAACTGAGGCAGCCGGCCGCTAGACGGCCGCCGACTGCGTCGACCTTTCGATCAGCTCGTCCACGGCCAGCAGCAGTTCATCGACCTGGAACGGCTTGGTGAGGTACTTGTCGACGCCATTCTGCCGGGCGCGCTCGAAGTCGATCTCATTCGTGCGTGCGGTCAGGAAGATGATCGGCAGGAACATGGTGACCGGGTCGCCCTTCAGGCGCTGGGCCACCGTGTGGCCGTCGCCGCCGGGCATGCCGATGTCCAGCACGACCAGGTCGGGCCGTTCGCGGCGCGCCAGGCGCGTGGCCTGGACGCCGTCGCCGGCCGTGTGAACCTCATACCCGCCCGAGCGCAACCGGAGACGCAGGGCCTCGAGCAGTTCAGGGTCGTCATCCACCACGAGAATCCGCGCACGACTCATGACGCGACCTTTCGCCGGACATCGCAGCCAGCCGTGCGTGGCGCGCGCGCGGCGATTGATCCAGTCAGCAAGGCGGGCCTTGCCCGCCGTTCCGGCACTGGATCGGACATCGCGTATCCGACTTTAGGGCGAATACAGCAACCCCGTAGGAAAAACGTGCCGGGCGGCTCAGCAGCCGGGGCGTCGGCCCGACGCTGCGGTCATGCGCTCGATTTCGGCCTCGAGTGCGGCGCCGGCCGCGTCGAGCCAGGCTGATGTCTGGCTGCTGCTGCGCGCAGTCACCACCAGCGGGGCGGCGTCGAAGCGGAAATCCAGTCGGTCGTGACCGGCATCGCCGGCGGTCTCGAGCTGGCGCCGGATGCGGTCGACCAGCACGGCGGCACCGGCGGCGTCAGCCGCGGCGACGACGAAAGCGAGCTCACCCGTCTGGTCGCAGATCAGGCGCGGCAGCAGCAGGTCGCGATCGGGCATGAGGCACTCGCCGATGACCCGGCGCACCGCATCGAGGTAGCGGACCTCGAATCCCTGGAGAACGCCCCCGTTGACCGCGGTCGCCTCGATGCCGATCAGGCACAGACCGTCGATGCCGATGGGCGGCATCGGCAGTCGCGACAGCAGGGTGCGGCAGGAGAACACCGGCACCGTGAAGTGGAAGCTGCTGCCCTGGCCCGGCAGGCTGTCCACCCAGATGCGCCCGCCGTGCTGACTCACGATCTGGCGACAGATGTACAGCCCCAGCCCCAGTCCCTTGCGTCCGATCTCGGGACCCATTTCGCGCTGGTAGAGATGCTCGAAGATGCGCTCCTGCTCCTCGGGCGGAATGCCGCAGCCCGAGTCGCGCACCGAGATGCAGACCTCGTCCGCCAGGAGGGGATCCACCTTCGCGCTGACCGTGATGAACCCGCCGGCCGGCGTGAACTTCACCGCGTTGTTGAGCAGGTTGACCAGCACCTGGCGCAGCCGCCCCGGGTCGGCCAGCAGGTCCGGCAGGTCGTGGGGAAGGTCGACGCGGAACTGCACGGTTTCGCTGCGCTGGCTGGCGCGCACCGAGGTCACGGCCTCGTCGGCCAGGGCCGGCAGGCGGATGCGCAGCGGATCCACGCGCAGCTTGCCACTGTCGCTGCGCTGCGCCTCCAGCAGGTCCTCGATCAGCTTCTCCAGGTGACGGCAGTTGCGCAGCACGGTTTCGAGCGCTGTGGCCTGCTCCGCGGTGACGGCGCCCAGCAGGCCGTCCTTCAGCAGCGCCACCCACTGCTGCGCCACGGTCAGCGGCGTGCGCAACTCGTGCGAAACGTGGGAGAGGAAGTGGTCGCGCACCATCAACTGGCGCAACCGCATGTCGTCCAGCTGCCGCAGCGTTTCCTTGTGGGCGGTGATGTCGCGGAACGTGGCCAGGAAGGCCGGGGCACCCAGCCACTCGACGGGCACCACGCGCATCTCGGCGGTGACGGCGCGCCCGTCCGGACGGTTGAGTTCCAGTTCGCTGCGGCTGCCGTCGACCGGAAGCCCGAGGGGGCTGCCGATCAGGACGGCGCGGCGCCGGTTGAACAGGTCCTCGGCGGCCGGATTCGCGAAGACGACGATGCCGTCGGTGTCGGTGATGATGATGCCGTCGGCCGAACTGGCGATCAGGCGCTGCAGGCGATCCTCGCTTGCCGACAGTTCGCGGGTCTTCAGCGAGTACTCGCGTCGCATGCGGTGCCGCTCGATCGCGTAGCGGATGGAGCGGCTGAGCAGCGAGGCGTCGAGGTGCGACTTGGCCAGGAAGTCCTGGGCGCCCTTCTGCACGGCAGCGAGGCCCGTGGCTTCGTCGTGCAGTCCCGTCAGGATCAGGACGGGCGCGACCGACTGCACGGCCATCACCTGCGGCAGGGCCTCGAGGCCGATGGCGTCGGGCAGGTGGAGGTCGAGCAGGATCACGTCGAACGACGCGTTGCGCAGCAGGTCCAGGCCGCCGGCCAAGGACGTTGCGTCCTGCAGGCGGCAGCGCCCCCGGCCGAGATCGCCGAGGCAGATCTGGGCCAGCACGTCGCGCACGAGGACCCGGTCGTCGGCGTCATCGTCGATGAGAAGGATGTCCAGGTCGTCGTGCCGCCGGCTGCCGTCGAGTGTCTTCATTGGCCGAACAGGTCGTTGAGACGCGCGATCTCGCGCTCGGAGGCGTGGACCGGCACGCCAGCCAGGATTCCCGAGACATTGCGGAACGGCGAGCCGATGTGCATGCCGGCGCTGTCGATGGAGACCTCGCGGATCTCCTTGTCATGCATCGAACCACGCATCTTGAGCACGGTCATGCCGCGCCGCATCACGCCGTACATCTCCACGTAGCGCAGGAGCAGGATCGAGTCGGTGATCGTCGAGATGTGCGCCTCGGTCACCGAGGCGCCGCCGAGCAGCGTCGGCGTCGTGGCCGTGAACAGGCCCGCCATTTCGTGGTGCTTGATGAAGGACGTCAATCCGATCACGAACTCGCGGAAGCCCTTGCTGTTGCCCACGCGCTCCAGGGCCGAAAGGCTGTCGACGGCCACGCGGTTCGGCTTGAACTCGTCGATCTCGGCCTTCATCGACACCAGGTGGTCCTCGAGGCCGGCCACTTCGGGATACCTGCAGATGACGCGGAGACAGCCCGATTTCTCCAGTTCGTGGAAATCGAGGCCCCACCCGCGGGCGTTGCGGAACAGCTGTTCGCGGCTTTCCTCGAAGGCGAACAGCAGGCAGCGCTCGCCGATGGCGGCGCCGCCGTTGATGAACTGCGTCACGGTCAGGGTCTTGCCCGTGCCGGTGGCGCCCGAGACCAGGATCACCGAATCGCGGAAGAAGCCGCCGCCGCACATGTCGTCGAGCACCGGGTTGCCCGAGGTGATCCGCAGGTCGGTCGACTGCTGCTTCAACTCGAGGGCCGACAGGGGCAGCACGATGATGCCGTCGCGCGGATGGATCGTGAACGGATACTCGCCCTTCTGGTGGTCGGTGCCACGGAACTTGAGGATCTCCATGGTGCGACGGCGCTTCTCGTCGTCGAGGATGTTGCGCAGCACGACCACGTTGTCGGTGACGAACTCCTCGATGCCGTAGCGGGCGATGGCGCCGAACTCCTCGATGCGCTCGGCCGTCAGGATGGAGGTGACGCCCAGCTTCTTGAGGGCGGTCGTGATGCGGAGCATCTCGTTGCGCACGATCTTCGACTGGGCGATCTGGGTGAACACGGCCCCCAGCGAGTCCATGACGAGGCGCTCCGCGCCGACCTTCCTGACGGCATTCTCCATCCGCGCCAGCAGCGCACCCAGGTCATATTCGCCGCCGATGACCGTGTCGTCCGTCAGTTGCGGCGAGACGTCGACGAAGGCCCACTTGCCTGCGGCTTCCCAGGCTTCGATGTCCCAGCCGAAGCCCCGCATGTTGCGCCGGATGTCCACCGGCGGCTCCTCGAACGTCACGAAGACACCCGACTGGCCGAACTGCTCGATGCCCGACGCGAGGAACTGGCAGCCGAACACGGTCTTGGCGCTGCCGGCGGTGCCCGACAGGAGCGACGTCCGGTGCAGGGGCAGGCCGCCGTTTGTGATGCTGTCGAAGCCCGGGATACCGGTGAGCAGTTTGGGGAGGCCCAATGCGACGTCAGTCATGGTTCGGTTCCTCGAGGTTGCGGGTGGTTCCGGGAGCGTCGCTGCTGTTGAGCAGCCCGATCGTCTGCCAGACGATCTCGCGCGCTGAGAGGTCGCCGATGATGCGCAGCGACGGCATCGGCAGCAGGCGGATCAGGGTGGGCGTCGCCAGGATGTGGCGTTCCTCGGCCCGATCGGGCTGCTCGAGCACGTCGACGATCGTCAGTTCGTACTCGACCTCCGGAATCTCCGCGAAGTAGGCACGCAGATTCTGGATGGCGGCCTGCGACTGCCGCGTTCGGCCGGTCACGAACAGTTCGAAAACAAGTGTGGGCAAGGTCAGCTGTCCTTTCCCGGGTGGTCGCCGCGCGTCGTGTCCGCTGCGGCGGGGTGGAGGTTGAGCCCGGTGACCTGCCGGCGATACCACGCCATCAGGTATCCCATCAACTCGACCAGCATCAGGCGGCCCTCGTTGCCCATGGCGCGGGCGACGGAGTCAGTGGCCATTGCGGTGTACTCGCGAAGCGCATCCTGGTGGACGCGGATCACGTCCCGGGGCCCGGCGTACATCAGGCCCATGCTTTCCGACATCACCTGCAGGTCCTGCGAGGTGGCCCGTTCGCCGGCGCGCACGGTGTCCGAGAAGCGCCTTTCCAGCAGCTCGCCATAGCGCTGGACCAGTTCCCCGAAAAGCTGCGGCGCCGAATCGGCCAGTTCGACGGCACCGTAGAACTGCGCTGTGACCGAGGTGCGCGAAGGCGCCAGCAAGCGGGCATAGGCGGCCTGCTCCCGTTCGGCGCGCTCGTGCTCGCGCAGGTCCTCGATCTGGCATTGCAGCGACTTGCGCTCCTGCGCGTAGCGCAGGGCACGCACCAGCAGGTTGCGGTCCAGGCCGGCCTTGAGCAGGTAGTCCTCGGCGCCGAGGCCGAGCGCCTCGATCCCGGCGCCGGCGTCGCTGAGCCCGGTAAGCACCACGACCGGCACGCGGCGATGGCGGAGCCCGATCTCGCGCAGGCCCTCGAAGCCCTCGCTGTCGGGCAGCGACAGGTCCAGCAGCACGGCGTCGGGGGAGGCATTGTCCATCTCGACCAGCGCCGCCGCGAGCGTGGTGCGCAGGCAGACGTTGAAACCGGGTCGCTCCTCGGCGGCCAGCAGTCCGGCGACCAGGTGTGCGTCGTCGGCGTCGTCCTCGACGATCAGGATGCGGAATTCACGCGTGTTCACCATGAGGCTCCACAGGGGGCGGCAGTTCGACGATCTCGAACCAGTACTTGTCGAGTGTCCGCACCGTCTCGACGAGGGCGTCGAACGTGACGGGCTTGACGATGAACGAGCTGACGCCCAGGTCGTAGGTGCGCAGGATATCCTCTTCCGCGCGCGACGTCGTCAGCACCACGACCGGGATGCGCCGCAGGCGCGGATCCGCCTTGATCTCGCGCAGCGCTTCGCGCCCATCCAGTCGCGGCATGTTGAGATCCAGGAGGATGAGCCCCGGCAGGCCTTCCTCGCGGGCCGCATGCCGCCCGCGGCGCTGCAGGTACTCGAGCAGTTCCTCGCCGTCGGCCACGGTGCGGATGCGGTTGGCCAGCCGGCTTTCCTTCATGGCCTCCAGCACCATGGTGCGGTCTTCCTCGTCGTCTTCGGCGTACAGGATCGAGATGGGCCGCGCGGTCGGCATGGCTTCAGTCCTTCCCGGCGGGCTGGTGCCGCGGCAGTTCCACGGTGAAGACGGTGCCGCAGTCGGGGCGGCTCGCGACATCGATGGTGCCGCCGTGGCGGTGGGCGATCTTCTCGCAGACGGCCAGGCCCAGCCCGGTTCCCTCGTAGTCCTGGCGCGAATGCAGGCGCTGGAAGATGCGGAACACGCGATCCTTGTACTTCTCGTCGAATCCGATGCCGTTGTCGGCGATGGTCAGGACCACGGTGCCCACGCGCGCCGAGCCGGTGATCGTGACCAGCGGCGGCACCCCGGGCCGGTGGAACTTGAGGCTGTTGCCGACCAGGTTCTGCAGCAGCATGCGGATCTGCGTGGGGTCCGCCTCGAACGGGGGCACCGGCCCGACTTCCACCCGGCCGCCGGTCTCCTGGAGCCGCGACTCGAGGTCGCTGACGACCTCCTGCGCGATCGCGGCAACGTCGATCTCGGCAAAGGCGTGCGCGTGCATGCCGACCCGGGAGTAGGTCAGCAGGTCGTTGATGAGCTGCTGCATGCGGCGCGCCGAATCGAGCATGCGCGTGAGGTTGTCGCGGCTGGCGTCGTCGAGCTTGTCGCCCAGCGCGATGGCCAGGCGGTCGCCGAACGACTGGATCTTGCGCAGCGGCTCCTGCAGGTCGTGCGAGGCGAGATAGGCGAACTGCTCGAGCTCGGTGTTGGAGCGCGAGAGCTCGGCCACGTTCTGTTCCAGCTTGCGTTGCAGCTGCTTGCGCTCGGTGCAGTCCGCCGAGAGCTGGTAGTGCACCAGCCGTCCGTCGGTCCAGGGGATGAGGATGTCGGTGATCTCGTAGTCGCGCCCGGTGCGTTCGTCGTGGCGTTCCCAGTACATGGGCTGGCCAGGCATGGCTGCCAGCACGTTGCCGCGGCAGAAGTCGCAGGGCTCGTCGAATTGATGGAACGCGCGGAAGCAGGCCTGGCCCACCGGGTCCAGCGCCAGCGACTCGCGGTAGCGGCGATTGACGAAGAGGATCTCATGCGTGCCCGGGTCGACAACACTGACGCGCTCGGGATGCGCGTCGAGGATCGCCAGGAAGCGATTGTTCTGCTCGGTGAGATGCGCGATGACACGGTCAGCACCGGCCTTGTCGCTGGCGACCGGCCGGTCGGCTGAACTCCCACTCGAGGAGTGGCTCATCGACGACTTTCTGTGGCGATGGACGGGCGGGGCCCCAGCCCCAAGCGCAACCTGTTAAAGGACGTTACTATGCGCGTGCAAGGAGAGTCAACCTCTCTTGTAGGTTAACTTGTTGTCGATAAAGAAACTGAAACGCAGTAGCAATAAGGGCTCCCGGGTCTACCGCACCACCTCCACCTCACCCATCTTCGCCGTCGCCGACAGCCGCAACACCGGTGCCGGCACCTCGGCCGTGCTCCCCGTCAGCGTCGGCTCCAGGGCACCGTGCCCCTCGACCCGCATCTCTGACGGCACCTTGATGCTGATGCCGCCCATGTTCGCGGTGGCGCGCGCCGTGCAGTCGCCGCGCCAGGCGCCGCGCAGGTCGAAGTCGCCGCCGCCCATGGCGCAGTCGATGTCAAGCGCGCGCGGCGAGGCGTTGCCGACCCGCTTCGCGGCGATGCCGCCCATGCGCGCCTGCAGGCGCAGGCTCTCCATGGGTTCGCGCAGCGGGCTGCTGAACTCGAGTTCGATGCCGCCCTGGTGGAACCGGATGTCGCCCGTGCGCAGCCACAACCCGCCGAGGTCGGCCTCACAGCCGCCGCGGCGTCCCTCAAGCACGAGGTCGATCGGCACCTCGGCCGGCAGGTACACCGTCACCTTGGCGTTGTTGCGCTCGCCGCCGAACAGCTGCTTGAAGAACGAACTGTCACCCACCTGGCGGCAGTCGAGGTGGTACTCCCACGTGGAGTCGGGCAGCACGGTGAAGAGTTCGGTCAGGCGATGCCGCGTCGAGTCGTACTGGGCCCGCGCATGCAGCCCCTCGCCGGGCCCGGCGGGCCGCAGGCGGAATTCGCCCTCGCCCAGCACCAGCCGCACGCGTCCGCCCTGCGTGGTGGTCAGCCGCGCCGCGCGCGCGCTCATCGGTTCGTTCACCGCGCCGACCACCGTGGAAACCGCGTTGTCCGCCAGCGGCAGCTTGTCGTCGCCCCCGTTGAGCGCCTTCCAGGCCAGCGTCGAGATGATCACGCCGCCGATCACGAGCAGCGCGGCGAAACCGGCGCAACCGAGCGCGCAGGACTTGAGGCAGCCTTTGGGTTGCGGCATGGCGGGGAACACTCCGGGTCGGGGGTTGCCGGGGCGAACATGTTTCGGGCACAAGGAACACTATACGCGATGGCGGGCGGAATGGTTGCGGGGAGTGGGTTGGGGAGTTGAGCAGTTGTGAGGTGGCTTGATGGGGGAGTGCTTGCGCCGGCGCAAGGCGGCATTGCCCGGCGGGCTCCCGCGTGCGAAAATGCCTGGTCACGGCCACGCCATGTGGCCGATCCCGGTCCCGGATAGCTGTGTCGAGGTGCTGTCATGAGCCTGCGTGGTGCCCTGCCTGCCGTCGCCATCCTCTTCTGTGGCCTGATTGCGGGAAAAGCCGCCGCCGACCCTCCCTGCGTCGACTACAGCGCCTGGCTGCACGAAGCCGGCTTCCTGGATATGTGGCAGGTCGAAGGCGGTTCCGCCGCACCTCAGCGCCTCGAACTCGAAGGACACCATCTCTACTTCTATGACCGCGACTCCTACGCCGGCGTCATCGACGTCAGCGATCCCAGCCGACCGGTCCTGCTGCCCGGGCGCATGTACCACGACTCTTCGAGCGATGCCTTCGCCCTGGCCGACGGGCATGTCTACATCGCGTTCGACAACGGCGTCGTGATCTTCGACGTCTCCGATCCGGCCGCCCCCCGCCAGGTCGCGTTCCTGCCGACGGCCTCCTGGATCGCTGATATCGTCGTGATCGGTTCGCGCGCCTACGTCTCGCGCGGCGACGACGGCGTCGTCGATGATCCGCTGGATATCGTCGACGTGAGCGACCCTTCCGCGCCGCGCGTGGTGCGCACGCTGGCCGGCATGGCGGCGTATCGCTGCGTCGTCAGCGGAAACCGCCTGTATGCCACCGGTGGCATAGGACTGGTCGTCAAGGATATCACCGACCCCGACCAGCCCACGGTTCTCGGAACCTGGGATCCCCGGACGATCGGCCACTATCCCGTGGCCCTGACGGTTGTCGGGGACACGGTCTACCTGCCGTGCGGGGGCGGCGAACTGCTCATCGTCGACTGGACGGATCCGTCGACGCCCACGGTGCTCTCCACCTGGAACCCCGAGGGGTTCGAGTGCGGGAGCATCGCTGTCAGCGGCTCGCTGGCTCTCGTCGGCGGCGAATCCTACCCCCATGGCATGATGGTCCTGGATGTGTCGGACCCTTCGGCGCCGGTCGCCCTCGGCAGCAAGGTCCCGACGCCGCGGCTGACCGAAGTCGTCATCAGCGACGGATTCGCCTATCTCGGAAGTCGTGCCGAGTCTCTGCGCGTTCTCGATATCTCCCCGACGGAGGTCTTCCCCGGTTACGAGTGGCATGACACAGAGGCCCCGGTCGCCGCGGTGTGCGCCACGGCCGATCCTGACGTAGCCCTCATGCTGGTCGGCAGCGATCTGCGCGCCGTGGACCTCGGCGCCGCCGGCGCGATCACCGCCTCGCTGCCATTGCCGGGCTCGCCGCAGCGCATTGCGGCCGTCGGCAATCGCGCGCTGGTTGCCTGCGGCAGCGGCGGGCTCGTCGCGTTCGACATCACCGATCCGCGGGCGCCGCTGGCCCTCGGCGCCGTGTCCGGCATCCCGGAAGCAGTGGATGTCGTGCCCGGTGGCGGTGGTGTCGTGGCCCTGGCCGAGGGCGGGCCGCTGTGGGTGGTCGATCCGGACGGTGCGCCCGTCCCCTTGGTCATCGGTTCGCTGCCGATCGGGATCCCGGCCTGGCGCGTCGCGGTCGACGGCGATGTCGCCTACCTCGGCGCGAGCGAACAGATCCAGTCCGTCGACCTCTCCGATCCGACGCACCCGGTGTCACGCTGGACGACGGCCGGGCCCTGGACGATGGACCTCGAGCTCGTCGCGCGCGACGGCCTTCTCTACTTCATTCACCCGGCGGCTACGGTCATCTACGCCGACAACGGCGCCGGCGTGGATATGCTTGCCGTGTCCCCATATGGGGGCGGAGGCTGGGCATCCGACGCCGACGTTGTCTACATGGCCGGCACGGACTACGGCTTCGAAGTGCTGGACTTCGTCGATCCCGTGGCTCCTTACTCGGTGGGGCTCGTCACCGCCGCCGAGAGTCTGGACAGGTGGTCGCAGTGCGTGGCCCTGGTCGGCGACCGTGTCGTGGTTGGATACGAACCGAACGGCTTCCTGGTGACGCCGCGCCATTGCCCTGCCACCGTGGGCGTCGAGGTTGCGGCGTTCGCGGCCGCCATCGATGGCGCTTCCGTGCGCCTGCACTGGACGGCGAACGGAGCATCTTCGTCTTTCCGCGTCGTCGCACGCTCGACAGCCGGCGACCGCATCCTGGCCAGCCGCTTCCTGGGCAACGGCCACTTCGAGGCGCGCGACGACGTGACGCCATCGCCCGGCACGGTTGTCTCGTACGTGCTCGAGCGCGAGGACAGCCCCGGCGCCTGGGTCGCGCTGGCGACGACCGGGTTCACGGTGCCGCCTTCTGCCGTCGGCCCGCGCCTGGTCGGCTGTGTCCCCAACCCGTTCAACCCCGGCACGCGCGTGGACTTCACCCTGCCGGCCGCGGCGCACGCGGTGGTCACGGTGCACGACGCCGCCGGCCGCCTGGTGGCCGTGCTGGCCGACCGACGTTTCGAGCCGGGACGCAGTCGCTGACCTGGGACGGCCGGGACACGGCGGGGCGTGCGGCGGCGTCAGGAGTGTATCTGGTGCGGCTGCACGTTGGCGCCGCGTTGGATCAGGGCAAGATGCTGCTTTTGCGGTAGTGCGGGCACTTGCGCCGGCGCAAGTGAATTGAACAAAACATACGCATAAAATAGCCTTGACGAGTCAAAAATATACCCATATTTTGGCCAATACAACCACTTCAGGATTGGGGAAAAATCATGCAACGCCATGCCATGAAAAGGCTTGAGTCTTGGGTTGAAGCGTCGCATCGAAAACCCTTGCTCATCCGGGGTACGCGCCAAGTGGGCAAGTCCACGCTCGTCCGTCTCTTCGCCCAGCGTTCGGGGCGGAAGCTGCACGAAGTCGATCTCGAACGGCACCCGGAACTGGACGCGATCTTTGCGTCGCGGGATACCTCGCGGATCCTGTCGGAGCTGGAATACCTGATCGACAAGGGCCCCATCGACGATCACGCGTCTCTTCTGTTCCTGGACGAGATCCAGGCCGCGCCCTCCGCCATTCCGGCCCTCCGCTCCCTGCACGAGGACCGGCCCGAGCTGCCGATCATCGCCGCCGGTTCGCTGCTTGAGTTCGTCCTCGCGGACCACGCCTTCTCCATGCCCGAGGGTCGCATCGAATACCTGTTCCTGGAGCCCATGGGATTCGAGGAATTCCTCGAGGCGCTCGACGAGACGTCGCTACTGGATCTGCTGCGAACGCACAAGATCGTCGACGACTTCCCGGGGACTGCCCACAAGCGGCTTCTCGGGAGGCTTCGCGACTACATGCTGGTGGGAGGCATGCCGGAAGCCGCCCGTGTCTTCGCCGAGACGGGATCGTTCGCGGACGCGGGCTTCGTCCACGCTTCGATCCTCGAGACCTATCGCGACGACTTCGCCAAGTACGGCACCCGCTCCGAGATCGCCCAACTGCGCCGCGTCTACGGTTTCGTTCCGGGCGCCGTCGGCGACAAGTTCAAGTACTCCCGCGTGGACTCGGATGCCAGAACGCGGGACGTCAAGCGGGCCCTCGAACTGCTGGTCATGGCGCGGGTCGTCCGGCGCGTGACCCACACCGATGCGACAGGCCTCCCTCTCGGGGCAACCCTCAAAGGGTCGGCCTTCAAGACCTACTTCCTGGACGTTGGCCTAGTGAATGCGTCCTGCGGCCTCGACCGCCTGACGCCGGAGCAGGTGGCCGACGCACGCTTCGTCAACGAAGGCGCCATGGCCGAGCAGTTCATCGCCCAGCACCTGCCCCTGCTCGCGCCTGACAACCGCGCCTTCACGCCTACCTACTGGCTGCGGGAAGGCCGCACCAACAACGCCGAAGTCGACTTCGTGCAGCAGTTCGGCTCGGACGTGGCGCCCATCGAGGTGAAGGCCGGCAAGAGCGGATCGCTGAAGTCGCTGCTGGAACTGGTATCGGCGCGGCATTTCGATCGGGCCCTGCGCTTCGACACGAATCCTCCGCAAATGCAGCACGTGTCACACGCGCGTTCACACGGCGACGACGTCATCGAGTTCACGCTGCTGTCATTGCCCCTGTACATGGTCGAGCAGGCCCCCCGACTCTGGCGGGAGCTCGCAAGCGACATTCGGGTTCGACCAGACGGTCGCGACCACGGACCGGCCTGAGATAGACCAGACGGCGGGGCAGGCGGACGGCTGGGCGTGATCCCCGGTGCAGATGAAGCGGAGGCGTGTCGCGCCTGTGCAGCTTGCCCGAGCAGGAACGCTCAAGCCATCGTCCGGCTGCGATACAGCGCCACCAAAGCCGCGCCGATGGCCTGCGAAAGCTCGCCCAGGGTCGCCGGCACGATCTTCAGCGTGTCGCGCTGTTGCGGCCAGAGATAGGGCCGGGCCGCCTGCTCGATGAGATTCAGGTACCGCTCGCGGAATGCCGGCGTCGTGGCCTCGTGGTCCATCAACCCGCCGCCGATGATGAAGATGCCCGGATCCAGGGCCATGGCCAGGTTGGCGACGTGAATGCCCATGACCTTGGCCTGGAAATCGAAGATCTCCAGCGCCAGCGCATCGCCCTCCTGCGCGCGGCTGCGGAGCGAAAGCACCTGGTCCTTGAGGGGGGCAGCCGACCCGGCGAGTTCATGATCCGGGTGGCGCCGGCTGAAGATCGCCAGCAGTTGACCCAGGCCGGAAATGGTGGTGTAGGCCTCGACGCAGCCCCAGTCGCGGCCGCAGCCGCAGGCGAGGGGTTTGCCGGTCAGGCCCAGCAGCTGCAGCGGCACGGGCATGTGGCCGGCTTCCATGCCGGCCAGCGTGTCGCCATCGAGGCAGAGACCGTCGGCGCCGACGAACGCCGCCCCGAGCCCGGAGCCGGGCATGAGCATCGCCACCGAGGCGCGGGTCCTGCCGCGCGCCAGCTGCGCCTCGGCCACGCCGCCGTAGTTGCCGTCATTGCCGACCGACAGCGGGATGTGGCGGCCGATCGGTTCGGCCAGCGCCGCGCTGAAATCCTGGTGCACATCCCAGCCGCAGAAATGCTCGGGGAGGTTGGGCGATTTCCCCCAAACGCCGTAGCGCTCGTAGGGGCCCGGGATCGCCAGTCCCACGCCGTGAACCTGCGCCCACTGCAGGTCGTTCTGCGCGAGGAATTCGCCGATGCCCGCGATCCAGCCGCCGATGACCGCCTCGCGGCCGGCCTCCGCGTTCGTCGGTCGCTGTAGCACGCGGGGGGAGACCGTCTCGCCGTTCTCGGTGACCGCGCAGAATTTGGTGGTGGTGGCGCCGCTGTCGGTGCCGATGAAGATCCTCTCGCTCAAGAACTGCGCCTTCCGTTGCGGACTGCTGCGTCATGGGCATGACCTGCCCCCGATGATCGTACCACGTCTTTCGTCAGGCTACCTGTTCGGCGCACCCGTGACTACGGATTTGCGCCGGCAAGAGTCTGTCGGCGCCGGCAAGAGTCTATCGGCGCCGCCACCATTGCGCCGGCGCAGGTGCCCGCCAGTCCCACTGCCGCATGAGATGGTGCGCGCCACCCTCACGACCTGGCCGGCCACAGCGGCTAAGCGTGACGAGTACATGTCCGCGATCACGCCCTCAGGCGGGCGCGGGGGTGCTGCGAACGTGTCGCAGCAGCAGCGCAAGCACGAGCCAGGCCAGCCCCAGCAGCCAGTAGTCCTTGACCAGCGCGCCGGGCGTGCCGGCCGCGAACGGAGCCCACACCGACAGGGCGAACGGTGCGCGGATCGGCAACGCGAGCAACGCCAGCATCGACATCGACAGCGCCAGGGGCCGCGGACGAATCGAGCGCATGACCACCAGGAAGGACGGCAGCACCAGGATGATGTAAGAATAGCTCTTCATCCGTGGCATGAATGCCGCGTAGATCGCGCAGGCCAGGCAGATCGCCAGGGGGCGATCCGCGATCAGCGTGGGGAGGGCGGGGCCCAGGCGGCGCACGGCCAGGGGCACGCTGAGCGCCACGATCGCCACGTAGCCGAGAAGCGGCACGGCGCCCGGTCCGCCATCGGCAGCGTCCTTGAGGAAGGCCAGCAGCCCGGAGTTGTACCGGCTGCCCAGATCGTTCATCCGGATTGCCTGGCGCACGTATTGGGCAAACTGATCCGGCGCCGCCAGGTGGTTGGCCAGCAGGTAGACCGCCATGGCCGTCGTCGTGACGCCCAGGCACAGCCACTTCCGCTTCTGGTCGAACAGCAGCAGCAAAGGCAGGAACGCCAGGAACGACAGCTTGAAGAGCGAGGCCGCCAGCAGCAGCACGCAGAACGCCCGGGGGCGGTCCCGCAGCAGGCAACCGAAGGCCGTCCACAGCAGGAATTGCTCGACGATCGAGATGTTTCCCGCCTTCAGGTCCCAGGCGAAGGTGGCGCCCAGCGCGAAGCACAGGAAGACGGCGAAAACGGCGAACGGTGCCAGGCGCGTGAAGAGGCGGTGCCACTGGAGCACCAAGACGCCGGCCAGGACCAGCTTGAGCACCAGCCAGACCCGGGCCGCGACCGGATAGTCCAGGGTGCGAAAGACGGAGAACAGGTGCAGCGTCAGCGGCGGGTAGAGGAAGGCCGGCGTCCACCGCTTGTTGGAGACCTGGGAGATGCTGGCGGGGTCGTAGGGGTCCAGGCCGGCGGCCTGGGCCGCCGAGGCGTAGTAGTAAGTGTGGAAGTCCCACTGCAGGTGGAACGGCTCGCGCCAGATGTTGGCGAGGAAGAGCAGCGCGCACGTGCCCATGACGAGCAGCGCCAGGCCGCTCCCGGCCCTTGTGAGCAGGAGTCGCAACGGTCATCCTTCCCGTCGGGTCCAGGAGGCGGCGCCGGCCGTTCGGTCCAGGCGAGTGTACTGTTCCCGGTGCCGGATCGCCAGCGGCGACGCCTTGCGCCGGCGCGAATGCCCGCCCGGCTGCGTCCGGCTCGGCCACCGTACCCCCGCAACCGATGCGATCCGGGCGAACTCAGAATGCGAACAGCCCAAGGTCGTCCTCGAGGATCGCCCCGGTCGCGCTGAACGCGAAGCGGTCCGGCGGAAAGAGGCGCACGGGCTCGAAGCCGGGAGCCTCCGGATCAAGCGCCAGCGCGGCGCCGACGGGATCCGCGGGCACGGGGCCGAATGCCGACACGATTCCCACCCACCCGCTCAACAGCTGCGGGTCGCCCGCCGAACGCAACAGGTCACAGACCAGGCGCAGCCGTGCCCGCGCGATCAGATCCTCGGCGAAGCCCCGCTCGGCCACGTTCACCAGTTCTTCACGCAAGGCCGACAGGACCGCGGGCGCCTGTCCCGGTTGGCAGGTGACCTGGATCTCGGGCAGGCCCCATCCCGAAACCTCGTGGATCCGGCAAGAAACGTGGTAGGTCCAGCCCTCGCGCTGGCGCAGTCGCGCGTCGAGCGCCGTCTCGTATAGTTCCGAAAGCAGCATGAGGGCCAGACCGGGCTGCGCCGCGGCCGGTTCCGGTTTCACGGCGGCGAACGACAAGGTCAGTGTCACATCGCGGTCGTCGGGTGATGGGAAGATGGCGCCGGTGATGGCGTCGGGGCCGGCCGGCGGCGCACCGACCTTCCGCGGCTCGTGGTCGCCTCCGGAGCCGAACGAAGTCTGCAGCACGGCCCGCACTGCATCGGGATGCACGCCGCCATATGCCAGAAGCGTCAGGTCGCCGGAAGGGCGGGTTGCCCGGCGGT
Organism: bacterium; assembly: GCA_016703265.1. Lineage (NCBI taxonomy): Bacteria > bacterium. The sequence continues at coordinate 487,103 of JADJCK010000003.1, read as the reverse complement.
GCACCTTCTGGAGATCCTTGTAGACGATGCCGTCCAGTGCCGCAGTCTCGGGCTGCCATTCGCCCACGGCCGGATGGTCAGCACCGATGATCCGCGCCCAGCGCCAGGCGGAGGCGCGCCGCCCGGCGTCCCGGCTGCGGCTGAGCAGGTTGCCGGGACCGAATCTGAGGCTCGCGGTCCAGGCAGAGATGTTGAAGTCGTCGCGCTCGAGCCGGGCCGCCAGCGACGTGGCGATGGAGGCAGCTTCGTCGCGCGGACCGGCGGCGGCGAAGCGGTAAAGCCCGTCGGCCGCCAGGGAGAAGGTGGCGCCGAAGGCCCAGGGCTTCGGCCGGCGTCCCTCGGCTGTTGGCGCCGGGTCGAAGGCGGCCGTGCGGTCGTAGAGATAGCAGATGCCGGGTCGTTTGCCCGGCCGCGCGGCCGCTACCGGTTCGCCGCGTCGCCAGCCGGTCAACTGCCATTCGGTGTCGCCAGGAGCGTGGCGGCAGACGACCGGGATGCCGTTGTCCAGCTTAAGCAACCCCAGAGAGAGAATGTCGGCGTCGCCGCAGGCGCGCAGCACGGGCTCGATCTCGGAAGCGGTCAGATCGCCCAACGGATCGGCGGCGTCGATACCGTGATCAGGCACGACCCGGCCGGCCAGCTGCTGTCGCGCTATCCGTCGCGAATCACTGCCGTGTCCGACTGCGATCGCGGAGTTCTCAACAACAAGATGACGCCCGATGAACGCGCGCAGGTCCGCCAGGCCGATTCCGGCAACCAGTTCCGCGTACTCCAGCGGCGACGGTGTCGCCAGGCCGGCGAGCAGCCCCGTTCCCGCCATCTTCGGTGGCATCACGTTGTCGACTCGCCTGGCCGTGGCGTCAGCCAGCCACTCCTTCATCTCCCCGCTCCGGGACGACGAAGTCAACGCACGTGCCGCCTGGTCGAGGCGCTCCCAGAACCAGCCGAGAGAATTCTGGACATCCCGGTCCGCGTCGAACAGTTCCTCCAGGTAGTCGAACCGGGCCTTCGGCTCGTAGTAGGGTCCCCGCCAGGGGAACGCGACCACGGCCGCCCCCGGGATAAGCGTCAGGTTCGCACCAAGGGTCTCTTCATTCAGGAACGCGACCGCCAGATCGACCAGCGCCAGATCACGCATGGTCGTGATCGGCACCCGCACCGACACATTGACCCGGTAGCCGGTGTAGTCGCGGTCGTCCAGGATGACCAGCCTGGCCGCAGCTGCCGGATACTCGGGCAACGGCGCCGGCGGCGCTCCTGCCGGAATCGCGGCGAAACGCGCGCGCACCAGGTCCAGCGTGGCGACAGGGTCGATCGGGCCGTCGATGACCAGGGCGGCTGCGGCCGGCTGGATGGTACGCGCACAGAACTGCTCCAGGCCTGCGAGGGTAATCCGCCGGATGGACTCGGCCGTGCCGATGGCGGCCCTCCCGTAGGGATGGCCGGGGAAACCGGCCTGGAAAGCGGCGATGTCGGGCGAAGTCTCGCGCCAACCGCGGTAGGCGGCCTCCTCCAGCACCACGCTACGTTCGCGCTCGAAGACCAGGCTGTCGGGGTGGATACCGCGCATGCGTTCGGCTTCGAGTTCCAGAAGCAGGGGCAGGAAGGCCGGCAGGCATTGAGATTCGAAGGTCATGACCGGAGGCGATGTCGAGGCATTCGCATGAAGGGCCAGCAGGGCCTGCCGTCGACACAGCCAATGCCCGCCGGCGTCCTTGTCTCCCTGGAAAAGGAGATGCTCGGCCAGGTGGGCCAATCCGGCCAGGGAATCGGGCTCGGCAGCCGAGCCCGCCGCGTAGAACATTTCGATCGAGACCAGCGGCTCGGCGGGCATGGCCCGCACCAGCACGCGCAGGCCGTTGTCCAGCGTGGCTTCCGCGGTCCGGCCGATCTCGGATCCCGCGGACGGCGACACACAGAAGGTGGTGGCAAACGCAAGCATGACGAGCCGGAAGAGGTCCCGAGCAGACACGATGATCCCTTCGCGTCGGTGACATGACAGCTGGCATGGCGATGGGCGATCGGTCGATGCTAGCACACGACCGCCGGCCGCTCCATTCCCGATGAAGCGCGCCGGGCGGTTGTGGAGGTGTGGCGCTCGTGCCCGCAGTATCTGCGCAATGGTACGACTATCTGCACATCGAAGCGCGAATCATGACATAACGACCATTGTCCCGAGATGCCCGAACTGCGGCGAGCCGTCCGGCAGGCCTTGACGGCATTTCGCCGCAGGAGGACAATATGATTGGGCGTATTCAATTAGGAGGGGGATTGTCATGAAACGCTGGTTGATTCTGTTCGCGGTTGGCCTGCTGCTGCCCGCCTGCTCGAGCGACGACCCGGCCGGGCCCGACCCCGTGCCCCAGTCCACCATCGACGCCATCCTCGCCACCGCAGGCACCGTCCCGACGCTGGGCGACGCCCGCGACGACATCACGTCCGACAGCGAGGTCGACGGCGACTATCGCTACACCTACGAGCACCACGACGCCATCGAGAATCTCGAGAACATCACCTGCCTGGGGCTCAACGACGACGTGATCTATCCCGGCAGCCTGGTCCGGGGAGACCTGGCCTACAGCTACGTCTACTCGCCGATCGTCGTACCGCGGGCGCCGATCACGCTGTCGAGCTCGCTCGAGGGCGCCGGCAGCGGTCTCGACCTGGACGAGGTCGTCGACGCCCCGGAGCTCGCCTCCGTGCGCCAGGGGATCTCGAACCTGTTCGGGCGCGCGCTGGCGACCAACACGAGCGCGCCGGCGCAGGTCGACTTCTCGTACCGGCAGGTGCACAGCGCCTCGCAGATGAGCCTCTTCGTGGACGCCGACATCTCCTACGGCGCCGGTGACCTGAGCACCAGCTTCGACTGGAACACGTCGTCGAGCTCCACGAAGATCATGGCCAAGTACACGCAGATCTACTACTCGGTCGACATGAACACGCCGTCGTCCCCGAGGGCGGTCCTCGGCGAGGACATGACCGAGGAGGAGATCCGCGCGGCGTTCCCGGCCGGCTCGCAGCCGCTCTACGTCGCCGGCGTCAAGTACGGACTCATGGCCATCATGTGCATCGAGAGCGACTTCTCGATGAGCCAGATGGAACTGGCGCTGGAAGCCTCCTACGACGGTGTCGTCGACGTCGACCTCGGCTTCGGCTACACGGCCGAGCAGGTCATGCGTTCGTCCTCGATCCGCATCATCGTCTACGGCGGCTCGACCAGCGGCATCGAGGAGCTGACCGGATTCGACGGCTTCATGAGCATCATCTCGGCCAGCACCGAGTTCTCGGCCACGTCGCCCGGCGTGCCCATCCTCTACAAGTTCCGCCACCTGCGGGACAACACGCTGGCGATGATCTCGCTGACGTCGCAGTACACCATCGTGCGCCCGCTGAAGATCCGGCAGGGCGTGCGGGTGACCGTGAACCGGTACATCTGCGAGTGGTCCGACGACGACGACCCGTTCTACGACGCCGATGTCGACATGGACATCTTTGCCGTCTACTGCAACGCCTTCAACCGGACCAGCGGCGGCGACGCCGGGGTGCAGATCAATCCCGTCGACCAGGCCGTGCACTACTGGTCGACGCCGGACTACTACGAGATGGCGGCCGGCTCGATCTTCACCGCCGGGACCTCGGTCGACCTGACCTTCAACACCGAGGGCTTCGACTTCAACTACGCGAAGATCGAGTTGAAGGCCTTCGCCCGGGACTTCGACTGGGCGAGCGGCAACGAGCAGGAGTGGGGGACGATGAGCATCTTCGGCTCGTCCATGCTGGGGAGCCAGAACATCATGATCTACGGCGCCGACTTCCGCTTCCGGGTGGAGTGCACCGTCGAACTGCTGAACTGAGCGCATGGTAGCGCGGCCGCCGGCTTTCCGGCCGGCGGCCGCCCCTGTTCCGGCCGATCGCCGGTCCCGCCACAATCCTCCCAGATCAGAAGATCAGTCGGTTGCGGCCCGATGTGTCGTATCGGCAATGCGGGTACGTTCGGCGCCGTTGATGGTCCACGTCTGAAGTCGCATGCCCTCGGCGCCGAGGCGCTCGATGCGCTGTTCGATGCGCGTCGTGGCGGCGTCGTCAGCGCGCTCAGCGTAGATCCGGATCGCTTCGCCGTCGGCGCTGGCGGTACCTTCGTCGATGGCTCCGGACTCGTGGATGGTGAGGGTGTGGATGATCCCGGTGTGCGGATGAGGATAGAAGATCGTCTCGGTGACGGGCTCGTTGGTGCGCGTGTCGATGGTGCGCATCAGGATCGCTTCGTTGTAGGGGATCCAGGCGAGACTGGTGCGCGTGGCATCGGTCTTCCACTCGGTCTCCAGGAAGGGAAGGAAGCCATTAAGGTGCGTGATGTGTTCCGGCGGTTCGGCTGCGCTCGGCGGGAGGGGTGTGACATCATCGTGCCTGTTATAGACCCAAGCGGTCACGGAGGGGTCGACGGGTTGTCCCTGATCTTCGATCCAGTGGCTGGTGTAGCTGGTTGGGGTGTCGAAGGTCCAGACGGATGAGATCGCCCGTCTGGGTTCGGCCGCCCACGCAATCTTCTCCTGATCGTAGAAGAGAATCATGTCGAAGCGAAGGTCAAGACCTTCCAGTCGGGTGAGCGTGCCGGTCTGGATGAGATCGGGTCCGGAGAGCGCGAGCACGGTGAGTTCATCGCGCCAGGGGTGGTGATAGATGACCCGGAAGCCACCGAAAATGGATTGGGACGTGGCCTGGCTGTTGGACGTGATGGAGGTCAGCGCGTGCCTGGATGGTCCCCAGGTCCAGACATCGCGTTGTTGAACGCCGTTGGCCGGTGTCGTGCGCCACTCGCCATGGGGGAAGCGTGCGAGGAGTGCGAGGCGCTGGTTGCGCTGTTCGGCATGGATGTCGTCGATGGCGACCTGGAGGTCGGACCAGACACCGTGGGCGTCAGGCTGGGGGCTCGCGCGGAACTCGATCGTCGACTCGGCGTCGGAGTCGGCGCGGGTGTCGGCCTTGAGATTGATGAGGATGGGTTTGAAAGTGGCGAAGCCGTCGACGAGCCGCATGGTGCCCCGAAGCCCGCCGTCGGTGGATTGTTCGAGGTCGACATCGACATCGTTGGGCGGAGATTCCGGGTTCTGGCCGACGCCGAAGGCGCTCATGAGCCCGGTGTAGTAGATGTCGGTCAGTTCTTCGAGACGCGCCGTGGTGGGCGTGGGTTCGTCGAGGCGCAGGACGATGGCGTAGGACCAGAAGTTGGCGGAGACGGGATCTCTCCAGCCGGGGGGAAAGCGGAGGTCTTCAACGCCGGAGGGCATGTCGGGGGCGAAGTCCGGGGGGAGCTCGATGGTTTCGCGCGCCCAGTTGCTGATGGTGACCGGCGCGGACTGGGCGAAAGCGGGGGGTGTGTGCGTGAAGAGGAGTGCGCCGAAGAGGTGGGTGCACGCGAGGAACGCGGGTCGGTACATCGTGGGCTTTCGGGTTCGGGTGGAGGGCCGAAAGACGAACGGCAAGGCGTGGGACGACAGGATCCCATCTCAACAATCAGGAGGCAGGATTTGTTCCCTGTCCATTGGCTCTCGCATACCGGGAGGCACGCCTATCGAAACAGTGCCTTGACGTCGCCGAACGAGGCGGTCTCGGTCGCGACGGCGCAGTCGGAGATGAATTCGAGCTGATAGGCGCCGCAGGAATTGGTCCCGTAGGAATCCACGACCAGGATCAACGACTGTGGCGCTGGAGTGTCGTTGTTGTAGATCACGACCTCAGGTTCGCCTTCGTAGGTGATGTCGGCGTAGCCCAGGCAGGCGTAGCCGTCCGCGCAGGAGTCGAGCAGCCACATTGCCCCGTCCTCGAAGTCGAAGGCGGCGCTGGCGGTGAAGGTGCACCCCGCCGGGACCTGGATTTCGTAGTAGTGCTCCCGGCCCCTCTCGGGGTAGGAACCGCAGTCGCTCGTCGTGATGTTGTTGTAGCCGTCGCAGGTGTTGCCCGTGAAGAAGGTGCCGGTCACGTCGTGGATCAGGTCGCAGATCGCCGGTGGGACGAAGTAGGGGGTGGTCTCAACGGTCAGCGTGAACGAGCCGGCGGCGCCCTCGTAGCCGTCCACCACGAAGTAGATCTCGCCGGGATAAGGCGCCGCCAGGCGCACTTCATTATCCACCACGATCAGGCAGCCCAGGGATTCGTCGCACCTGTCCAGCACGGCCAGGTCCAGGTCGGCCGTCAGGCCGCTCAGAACGGCGGACCAGGTGACATTGGCCGGGAAGCTGACGTGGAAGACGACCTCGCCGCCGCCTTCGTTCCAGGCGCTGCAGCCGTAGCTGGTCACGTTGTTGGCGGCGCCGACGTTGCTGCCGGTATAGACCCACGGACTGGTGCCGAGGTCGATCTCGATGGCGCCGGTGCAGTCGAGCAGACCCTGAGTGGCCACAAGGCCCGGGTCAGAAGCCTTCCGGGTCGGGGACTTGCCGGTCGACTCGAACAATTCGCCGGCACTGGCGGCGCCGGCCACGGCCATCAGGCAGATGCCCGCGACGAGTGCTTGCGAAACGCGCATGACATCCCTGCTCCCGGTTCGCCCGACCCTTCATGATTGTCCCACAACGGCGGACCTCGGGTCAACCCGGCCCGTCAGGGTCGATAATGCCTTGTCAATCAAGCGACCGACTGTGCACATCCTGATCTTAATCCTACGGAATTGCGCCGGCGCAAGTCGTCCCACGAACGTGAGACTTGCGCCGGCGCAACTTCGATCCGCAATTCGCTCGCGCTAAGCCTTGAACAACGACTGCGCCGCATCATAAATCGTCTCCGACAACGTCGGATGCGGATGAATCGTCCGCCGCAGGTCCTCACTGACCGCCGCCATCTCCATCGCCAGCACACCTTCGGCGATGAGTTCGCCCGCGCCCGGCCCCGCCACCGCCATGCCCAGCAGGCGGTCGGTCTCGGGGTCGACGATCAGCTTCGTCATGCCGTCCTCGCGCCCGAGGGTCAGGGTGCGGCCGTTGCCGCGCCACGGCAGCTTGGCGGTCTTGACCTTGATGCCCTGCGCGCGCGCCTCGGTCTCGGTCAGGCCGCACCACGCGATCTCGGGATCAGTGAAGACGACGGCGGGGATCGCGCGCGGATCGTAGGTCGCCTTGCGGCCGGCGGCCGCCTCGGCGGCCACCTCGGCCTCGGCGTAGGCCTTGTGCGCCAGCATCGGTTCGCCGGCAATGTCGCCGATGGCGAAGATGTTCGGCTCGGCCGTGCGGCGCTGGCCGTCGACGACGACGAACTTCCGCTCGTCCAGCTTGATGGCGGTGTTCTCCAGGCCGAGGTCCGATGTATTGGGCTTCCGGCCGATCGAGACGAGCACCTTGTCGAACGTCTCGACCGTCTGTTCGCCGTTGGTGGTCTCGAAGGTCACGTCGACGCCCTTCTTCTTCTCGTCCAGCTTCGCCACCTTCGTCTCCATGCGGAAACCGGCGAACTTCGTGTCGAGCCGGCGCTTCAGCAGCGAGACCAGGTCGCGGTCGGCGCCGGGCAGCAGGCCGTTGGTCATCTCGACCACGCTCACCTGGCTGCCGAGCGAGGCGTAAACCGAACCCAGCTCCAGCCCGATGTAGCCGCCGCCCACGACCAGCAGCTTCGCCGGCACATCCTTCAGTTCCAGGGCGCCGGTCGAGTTGATGATGCGGTCGCTCTTCGCGGCGCCCGGCAGCATGATCGGCTGCGAGCCCGTGGCCAGGATCGCCTGCTCGAACGTCATCTCGCCGACGGTGCCGTCGTGCGCGGTGACCACCAGCGTGTGCGCGTCCTTCAGCTTCGCCGTGCCGCGAACGTAGGTGAGCTTCTTCTGCGTCACCTTCTGGCCCAGGCCGCCGGTCAGCTTGCCGATGACCTCGTCCTTCCAGGCACGCACGCGGTCGATGTCGATCTCGGGCTTGGCGAACTTCACGCCGATGGCGGCGCTCTCGTGCGCCTCATCGACCAGCTTCGCGACGTGCAGCAGCGCCTTCGAGGGGATGCAGCCGCGGTACAGGCAGACGCCGCCGGGGTTGATGGCCGGGTCGATGAGCGTCACGGCCAGGCCCAGTTCGGCGGCCTTGAACGCGGCGTGGTAGCCGCCGGGGCCGGCGCCGACGACGACCAGCTGGGCAGTGGCGGGAATGGCGTCGCTCACGGGTCATCCCTTCATCACGAGGTTCAGGGGCTCTTCGACCGCTTCGCAGATCCAGCGCAGGAAGCGGGCGCCGTCGGCGCCGTCGATCACGCGGTGGTCGTAGGTCAGCGACAGCGGCATCAGCAGTTTCGGCGTGAACTGCCCGCCGTTCCAGACGGGCGTCATCTCCGAGCGCGAGACGCCCAGGATCGCCACCTGCGGCGCGTAGACGATGGGCGTGAAGGCCGTGCCGCCGATGCCGCCCAGGTTCGAGATGGTGAACGTGCCGCCTTCCATCTCGGCGGGCGAGATCTTGCGGTCGCGCGTGCGCTGCGCGGCGGCGTTCAGTTCCAGCGCCAGCGCCTCGACGCCCTTGCGGTCGGCATCGCGGATCACCGGCACCAGCAGCCCGTTGGGGGTGTCGACGGCCACGCCGACGTGCACGTAGTCCTTCAGCACCAGTTCCTTGTGCGCCAGGTCGAGGCTGCTGTTGAAGCGCGGGAACGCCCTCAGCGCCGCGGCGCAGACCTTCAGCAGGAACGCCGTCATGGTCAGCTTGCCGCCGGCCGGGGCGGTCTCGTTATAGCGCTTGCGGAACTGCTCCAGCCGCGTGATGTCGGCGCGGTCGTACTGCGTGACCATGGGGATGGTCGACCACGCGTAACCCATGGCGTCGGCCGTGATCTCGCGCACGCGGGACAACGGCTCGGTGTGCACCGGGCCCCATTTGGTGAAGTCGGGCAGGGGGCGCTGCGCGTGCAGGCCGGGGAACTCGCCGCCGGTCGCCGCCTCGCGGCCGCCGCCGGTCAGGCGCTGCATGGTGGTGCGCACGAAGGTGCGCACGTCGTCTTCGCTGATGCGGCCGGCCGGGCCGGTGCCTTGCACCTGGTAGATGTCCACGCCCAGTTCGCGCGCCAGGCGCCTGACCGAGGGCGCCGCGGGGGCCACGGCGTCGCCCGTGCGCACCGTGGTCAGGTCCACCGGCACGCCGGCCATGCGGTCGGGCTTCGCGGCCTCGACGGCCGGGGGCAGGGGCTGCGCCGCGGCCACCGCCGGGCGGGGCGCTGCGGGGGCCGCCGGAGCAGCGGCCGGCGCTGCCGCGGGGGCGGCTGCGGGCGCCGTCGCCGCGGGCGCCGTCGGCTTCACGGTCGCCGCGCCCGTCTCCAGCTTCATGATCACGTCGCCGATCTTCACCACCGAGCCCTCGCTCACGAGGATCTCGGTGATCACGCCCGCCTCGGGCGCGGGGATCGCCACGACCGCCTTGTCGGTCTCCATCTCGAGCAGCGTCTGGTCGGCCGTGACGCGGTCGCCCGGCTTCACCGCCAGGCTGATCACGGTACCCTGCTTGACGCCGTCCGAGACTTCGGGGACCCGGATCTCCTGTGCCATCTTCATCCTTCCCGGCGCGGGGGCGCCGCGGGTTCCGTCAATCGACTCGTCAGTCGGTATGCGGGTTCTTCTTCGCGTGGTCGATGCCCATGTCCTTTATCGCCGCGGTCACGTCCGACGGCTTGAGGACACCCTTGCCGGCCAGTTCGTGCAGCGCCGCCAGCGTGATGTAGCGCGCGTCGACCTCGAAGAAGTCGCGCAGCTCCTTGCGGCTGTCGCTGCGGCCGAAACCGTCGGTGCCCAGGATGTGCACCGGGCCGGGGAACCACTTGGCCACCGTGGCCGGCAGCACCTTCATGTAGTCGCTGGCCGCCACGAACACGCCCTGCTCCTTCGACAGGAGCTGCGCCAGGTACGGCTGCTTCTCCTTGCGGTTCGGATTGAGCAGGTTCCAGCGCTCGCACTCGATCGCGTCGCGGTAGAGCTCCTTGTACGAGGTCACGCTCCACACGTCGGCCGCCACGCCGTACTTCGTCTCGAGCATTTCGGCCGCGGCCAGCGCCTCGTTGAGGATGGCGCCCGAACCGAGCAGGTGCGCCTTCGGCGCGTCGCCCTTCAGCGGCGAGATGCGGTAGCGGTACATGCCCTTGAGGATACCCTCGCGCACGCCCGGCCGCTTCGGCATGGCCGGCATGCGGTAGGTCTCGTTGGTGACCGTCAGGTAGTAGATCCAGTCCTCCTGGTGGCAGAACATCCGCGTGATGCCGTCGTGGATGATCACCGCCAGCTCGTAGGCGAAGGCCGGGTCGTAGGCCTTGACCGGCCCGGGGGTCAGCGCCAGCACGTGGCTGTGCCCGTCCTGGTGCTGCAGGCCCTCGCCCGCCAGCGTGGTGCGGCCGGCGGTGGCGCCGACCAGGAAGCCGCGCGCGCGGCTGTCGCAGGCCTGCCAGATCAGGTCGCCCACGCGCTGGAACCCGAACATCGAGTAGAAGGTATAGAACGGGATGGTGCTGACGCCGTTGTTGGCGTAGGCCGTGCCCGCGGCGGTGAAGCTGGCCATCGAGCCCGCTTCGCTGAGGCCTTCCTCGAGGATCGCGCCCGTCTTCTTCTCGTTGTAGAACAGCAGGCTGCCCTTGTCGACCGGCTCGTACAGCTGGCCGGCGTGCGAGTAGATGCCCACCTGCCGGAACAGCGATTCCATACCGAAGGTGCGCGCTTCGTCGGGCACGATGGGCACGATCAGCTTCCCGAACTCGGGATCGCGCAGCATCTTCGCCAGCATGTGCACGTAGGCCATGGTCGTGGCCAGTTCGCGGTCGCCCGAGCCCTCGAAGTACTCGCTGAACAGCGCCTCGGTCTGGCAGGCGAACGGCTGCGAGTTGTTCACGCGCCGCGGCAGCGAGCCGCCGAGGGCCTGGCGGCGTTCGCGCAGGTAGATCATCTCGGGGCTGTCGTCGGCGGGCCGGTAGAACGGCGCCTCGGAAATGTCCTCGTCGTTGATCGGGATGTTGAACCGCGTGCGGAATTCCTTCAGCTCGTCCTCGTTCAGCTTCTTCTGCGAGTGCGTGATGTTCTTGCCCTCGCCGGCCTCGCCCAGCCCGTAGCCCTTGATGGTTTGCGCCAGGATCACCGTCGGCGTCTTCTTGTGGTCGACGGCCGACTTGTAGGCCGCGTACACCTTCGCCGGGTCGTGGCCGCCGCGCCGCAGCTTGCGGATCTGCTCGTCGGAGTAGCCGCTCACCAGGTCCAGCAGCTCGGGATAGCGACCGAAGAAGTGCTCGCGGATCTCCGAGCCCTCCGACACGTTGTAGCGCTGCATCTCGCCGTCGAGGATGTCATCCATGCGCTGGTGCAGCAGGCCCTTCTTGTCGGCCTCGAGCAGCGGATCCCAGTCGCCGCCCCAGATCACCTTGATCACGTTCCAGCCCGCGCCGCGGAACGCCGCTTCGAGCTCCTGCATGATCTTGCCGTTGCCGCGCACCGGGCCGTCGAGCCGCTGCAGATTGCAGTTGATGACGAAGATGAGGTTGCCCAGCTGTTCGCGCGCCGCCAGCGTGATGGCGCCCAGCGACTCGGGCTCGTCCATCTCACCGTCGCCCAGCAGCGCCCACACCTTGCGGCCGCTGGCCGCGCGCAGCCCGCGGTCCACCAGGTAGTGGTTGAAGCGCGCCTGGTAGATGGCCGACAGCGCGGTCAGGCCCATCGAGACGGTGGGGAACTCCCAGAACTCCGGCATCAGGAACGGATGCGGGTAGCTCGAGAGCCCGCCGTCCGGATGCAGTTCGTGGCGGAAGTTGGCCAGGTCCTTCTCGCTGAGGCGGCCTTCCAGGAAGGCGCGCGCGTAGAGGCCCGGCGAGGCGTGGCCCTGGAAGAAGACCTGGTCGCCGAGGAACTCGTCGTTGCGGGCGCGCCAGAAATGGTTGAAGCCCACTTCCCACAGCGTGGCCGCCGAGGCGTACGTCGAGATGTGCCCGCCGATGCCCGGCCGCTCGCGGTTGGCGCGCACCACCATCGCCATCGCGTTCCAGCGGATGATCGACTTGATGCGTCGCTCCAGCTCGCGATTGCCCGGGTAGAGGGGCTGCTGCGCCGTGGGGATGGTGTTGATGTACGGCGTGTTGGCCGTGTACGGGATGCTCACGCCGCGCTCCTGGGCGCGTCTGCAGCACCCTCAGCAGCTGGCGGACCCGGTCGGGGCCCTGCTCACGCAGCACATAGTCCAGCGACTCGCGCCACTCGGTGTTCTCGATCTCCTGAAGGCGCGCCAGCAGTTCGGGGTCCTGGATGGCCATGGGGCCGTCTCCTGTCGGTACGGGAAACTGATGGTCAGATTCAGTGCAAAGGATAGGGGAATTGGGGGGGGCGTCAACCTAAGGGGACGGCCAGGTGGTCGCGGACGGTCTTGGCGCCTCTTGATGCATCTTGACAGATATGGACAAAACAGTTATAAACCATATAGTATACAACTAAAGGATTTCGCCGGAGAGCCCAAGGAGACGAACTCTATGCTCCCATTCAGGTTGGGTATGCGGGTGGCCGGCCCCGAGTTTTGCGGCCGCCGGCCCGAGCTGGCGCAGCTTCGCGAGTACATGGCCGGCAGCGGCCGCGTCTATGTGGTCGGGGAGCGGCGCATGGGCAAAACCTCGCTGGTCTTCGAAGCAGCGCGCACGCTCCCCGGGACGCGCGTGGTGGATGTCGACCTGATGGCCGCCCGCAGCCTGGGCGACGTGACCCAGCGTCTGGCTGCGGCCGTCGTCCGCACCCAATCAGGTCAGGCGGGCCAGTCGGGCCAGGCCGGGCTGTTGCGGCTGCTTAAGGGGCTCGCGCAGTTGCGCCCCACACTGGGTGTCGACCCGCTGTCCGGGGCGCCGACCGTCAGTTTCGCGCCCGGCAGCGGCAATCATCCGGACTCGCTCGACGCCGTCTTCGCCTTGATCGCGGCCTGGCCCCGGGCCGTGGTCGTCATCGACGAGTTCCAGGATGTGCTCGGGCTGCCCGATCCTGGGGCGGCGCTGGCGCAGTTGCGTGGCCTGGTGCAGCGGCAGCCGGAGGCGGCGTTCGTGTTCTGCGGCAGTGTGCGTCATCGCATGGAGGACATCTTCACCCGCGACGACTCGCCTTTCTTCAAGGCGGCCATGCGCATGCACGTGGGGCCCATCGACCGGGGTGAGTTCCGTGACTTCCTGGCCGCAAAGTTCGCCGAGAGCGGGCGCACAGTGACGCCGGAACTCCTCGACGCGATCTGTGATCTCTGCCACGACAACCCGGGCGATGTGCAGCGATACTGTACGGCGCTGTGGCAGGTGACATCGGACGGCCAGGCCGTCACCGACCATGACCTGCCGGCAGCGTGGGAGATGGTCTTCGCGATGCACGCCCAGGAGTACGAGGTGATCCTGCGGAACCTCAGCGCGCAGCAGTCGCAGGCCCTGCGCGGGATTGGCGGCCCTCGGCGGGCGATCGCACCTGACCGGAGCATTGCTGGCGGCAGCCGGCATCGCGCTGCTTCCCTCGCTCGCCAAGGCCCTGTCCGTGCTCGTGGAGAAGGGGCTCGTGGTGAAGGAAGGCACCGAGTACCGTATCTGCGACCCGTTCCTCATCCGCTGGCTGGTGCTGCGGCTTTCGTGATGCGACCCGGGGAACTCACCGGGGCGGCGGGGTTTGACGCACTGGCCCGGCCGCCCGGCCTGTGCTAGGCTGCTCCGGATCCCACACGCCCTATCCAATGCCGCGATGACACATGGGGGACCCCTGACTTGCGTCTTCGCCTACTCTGGCTCGTGTTTCTTGCGCTGCCGACGGTCTTGCAGGGCTGCCGTCCCGCCGAAGGCCTGCCCACCGTGCGCGCAACAAGCGGCGCCCTGCCTCTCGTGTCGGTCGAGAGCGGCGAGATCCAGGCCGTGCATTCGCAGATGGTGCGACCACCGATGGAATGGAACAGCGACCTGGTCATTGCGGCGATGGTGCCCGAAGGAAAGATCGTCAAGCAGGGCGAAGAGGTGATGCGACTGGACGCCAGTCCCGTCGAACGCCGGCTGGCTGAGACGCGGGACCAGATCGACACGCTCGAGATGCAGCGCACGGGCGTGGTGGCCAACCAGCGCTCGCGGTTGCAGGCGCTCACCAATGCCGTCAGCACGGCGACACTCAGTCGCGAGCAGGCCGAACTGCAGATCCAGAAACTGAAGTTCGAGGCGAAGTACCGCCAGCAGGACGCGCAGCTCGCGCTCGACCGGGCCGGAGTCGCGCTGGTCGAGGCGACGGCCAAGCTCGCCGCCCAAGCCGTGCTGGACAGCCTTGAACTGGCCAAGACCGATCTCGAACTGGGCGCGGCCCGCACGGAATTGGCGTCGTTGCGAGGACGCATCACCTCGATGTCGCTGCGCGCTCCCCTGGCGGGCATGGTGGTCTACCGGGGGCGCGAGGACGGCGAGGCGCGCGGCATCAAGCCGCGCGTCGGCGACGTGATCCAGCCCTGGCAGCCGCTCTTCGAGATCCCCGACCTCGACTCGATGCAGGTCGAGTTCCCGCTCCACGAGGTCGACCGTCCCGCCTTCCTGACGGGCCAGGCCATCAGCGTGCGCCTCGAAGCGTATCCCGAGAGCGTGTTCACCGGGCAGATCGATGACATCGCCGTGCTGGCGACCGAGGTCGAGAAGGAGAGCCGCGCGCGCGCCTTCGTGGCCCGCGGCCGCATTGCCCCAGCCGATCCGCGGCTCAGGCCGGGCATGACGGCGGTCGTCGAGGTGGTGCTGGCGGCCACGCAGGACTCGGTGCTGGTGCCGCGCGGCGCAGTTGCCGAGCAGGACGGCGCCACGGTGGTGTTTCCCGCCGAATCGTGGCCGCAGTCGCGGCCGGTCCGGCTGGGCAGTGCCAACGCCCTGTACGTCGCCGTTGTGGAAGGTCTCGAAGCCGGCACGGAGCTCGTGCTGTGGGCCGAGGCGCCGCCGCCGGGCACCCGACCGCTGGGATACGCCCGTCATTTTGCCAAGGAGCAGCCATGACCCGGTTCGGGCGACGTCGCATCTGGGTAGTTGTCGCGCTGGCTGCGGCAGCGGTGATCGCGATCGCCGTCTGGGGCGGCGCCCGCCGCACGGGCGAGGCCGCGGCGACGGCGACGGCGCGTCGCGGCGAATTCATCGTGGACATCGCGACCACGGGCCAGGTCGAGGCCGTGCGCAGCCGCAACGTGTCGCGCAAGCGCATCGGGCGGTCGTGGAACGCCTCGCAGGTCGTCCAGCTGGCACCCGAGGGCAGCGTGGTCAAGGAAGGCGACTTCCTGGTGCAGCTGGACATGGCCGAGACGACTACGCAGCTGGAAGAGGCGAAGAACGCGCTGCTGAACGCGCGCGCGGAACTGGCGCGCCAGCCGGCTGAGAGCGACTCGCGACTGGCCGAGCTCGAGAGCGCCGTTCTGACGCAGCAGTACAGCCACGAACAGGCGAAGCTGCGCACCGAGGCGATGAAGTTCGAGGCCGAGGTGCGCCGTCGCGAACAGGAACTGGAGCTGCGCAAGAGCGAGCTCTCGCTGCAGGAGGCGCGGGACCGTCTGGCCGCGCAGCACGTGATCGCCAGGGCTGAGCACGAGAAGTCCGAGTTCTCCGTGCGGCAGGCGCAGTTGCAGGTCAGCCAGGCCGAGGAAGCCCTCGCGGCCATGACCATCACGGCACCCGAAGCCGGCCTGGTGGTCTACAAGACCTACCGGCAGGGCAAGGTCAAGGTCGGCGACCAGGTGTGGCCGGGCATGGACCTCATCGAGCTGCCCGACCTGGCCCAGATGCAGGTGCGCACGCGGGTCAACGAAGTCGACGTGCGGCAGGTGGCCGTCGACCAGGAAGTCATCATTCGCGTCGACGCGCTGGACGGCCAGGAGATCCCGGGCAAGGTCTCGCGCATCGCGACCCTGGCGCGCACCGAGGGAGAGGCCAAGGTCAAAGTCTTCGACGTGGACGTGCTCGTGACCGGGTCCGCGGAGGAATTGCGCCCGGGCATGACCGCGCAGTGCCGCATCATCGTCTCGCGGTTGGCTGACGTCGTTTCCGTGCCGCTTGAGGCCGTGTTCGAGCGCGAGGGGCAGAGCGTCGTCTTCGTGGTGCCGGGCAGTGGCAAGCCGGTGCCGGTGACGGTGGGCGCGCGTTCCGACGACTTCGTCGAGATCGTGACGGGCCTGACCGGCGGAGAGGCCGTGGCGCTCAGCGACCCGGAGAAGCCGGCGCCCGCCGCCCCGCGTGAGGAGGCCAAGCCCTGAGCATGTCGACGCTCGAATGTGCGCGGATCGGGTTGGACGGACTGAACGCCCACCGCCTGCGCACGCTGTTGACCACGCTGGGCATCGTGTTCGGGGTCGCGGCCGTGATCGCCATGCTGTCGATCGGCGAGGGCGCGCGGCGAAAGGTTCTCGCGCAGTTTGCGCTGATGGGCATCGACAACCTGCTCGTGGTCGACAAGCCGCCCCCGGACCCCGCCGATGACACCGAGACGCGGCCGTTCAGCGCCGGGCTCACGCTGGCCGACGCTGCCGCCGTGCGCGAGGTGATGCCGCAGGCGTTACGTGTGGTACCGATGCGCATCGAGGACCTGGATGTGCAGGCCGGTCGCCGGCGCGTCTCGGCGAATGTTGTGGGCACCACGCCCGACTATATCGACGCCACGCGTGCCCGCGCCGCACGCGGCCGTTTCCTGGACTGGGCCGAGGTCGATTCGCTCAGCCGCGTCTGTGTACTGGGCGCAGGCCTGGCGAGCGAGTTGTTCCTGCTGCAGGATCCGGTGGGCGAGCAGGTCAAGGTGGGGCGCGACTGGTACACGGTGGTGGGGGTCATGGCGGGCGCCGACGTCTCGGCGGCGAATGAACTGGAAGACATCCGCGACACCGCGCGCGACCTCTACCTGCCGGTGGGCGCGGCGCTGCAGCGCCTGAACGTCAAGCCATACACCAGCGAACTGCATCGCCTGATCGTGCAGGTCGATGACACCGACCGGCTGAACGAAGCCGCGGGCGTGCTGTCGTCGGTCATCAAGAGGCGCCACCGCGGCGTCGAGGACCACCGCATCGTGGTGCCGGCCCACCTCATCCGCCAGCAACAGTCGACGCAGCGCATCTTCAACGTCGTCATGGGCGCCATCGCCGGGATCTCGCTGCTGGTCGGCGGCATCGGCATCATGAACATCATGCTGGCCAGCGCGCTGGAGCGCACCCGCGAGATCGGCCTGCGGCGGGCGGTCGGCGCCACCGAGCGCGACATCCTCCTGCAGTTCCTGCTCGAGGCGGTGGGCGTGAGCTTCCTGGGCGGCATCATCGGCGTTGCCGTCGGGCTGGGCCTGACGGCGGCGATTGCCGTCTACGCCGGCTGGCCCGTGGCGATCGCGCCGTGGTCGGTGCTGTTGGCTTTCGGAGTGTCCGCGGCCGTCGGCATTGCCTTCGGCTACTACCCGGCGCGCCGCGCTGCGCGCCTCAGTCCCATCGAATCCCTCAGGTACGAATGATGCGCATGCTGCTGCTTCTGGCCCTGGCGACGATCCTGCCTGCAGTGGGCTTCGCCCAGACCCTGGACCTGGACGAGGCCATCGCGCTGGCGCTCGAGTCGAGTTACGCCGCGCGGACCCAGCGGCTGGTGCTGCTGCAGGCCGAGCAGGAACTGGTGGCGGCGCGCGGGCGGTTCCGGACGCGGCTCGACCTCGAGCTGGATGCCCCCGACTACAACGAGTCGGTGTCGCCGGTGAACGAGCCGGGGCAGCTGCCGGTCTATTCAACGTACGGCTCCAGCGAGTGGCGCGCGGGGCTGACGCTCACGCAGCCGCTTCCGACCAACGGCCGGATCGGACTGACGGGCATGGTCCGGCACCGCACGAACACCGTAGTCTCCGACCTCGACGCCGCCGAGGCGCGCAGCCGGACCATGATCAACAACTACCGACTCGACTTCGTACAACCCCTGTTCGTGCCCAACGCGCTCAGTCTTTCCCTGGAGCGCGCGCGCCTGAACTTCGAGGATTCGCGGCGACGTTTCACCGTGGCCCAGCTGGACATCGTCTACGACGTCACGGCCGAGTTCTACGGCTTCCTGCGCGCCGAACGACGGCTGGAGATCGCGCGCGCGGAGCTTGTGCAGCAGGAGGAGGCGTTCCAGCTGGCTTCGCGCAAGTTCACGGCGGGCCTGATTCCCGAAGTGGAGGCGCTGCAGATGGAGGTCGACCTGGCGCAGAGCCGGAACAACCTCCTGTCGGCCGAGGGCGCGCGCGCCGCCGCCGCGGACCGGTTCAAGCTGCGCCTGGGGCTGCCCATGGATGGTGACGTCGACGTCACCGCCGAGGACACGCCGCGATTCTACGAGGTGGACAGTTCGCTCGCTCACGAGCACGCGCTGGCCCACCGGGCCGAGATCCGCAACGCCGAGTCCGACCGCAGGCGCGCCGAGATCACCGTTTCCGAGACGGATGCCCGCTCGGCGCTGACCGGCGAGCTGCGTGCCTACTACGACCTGACGGGAGTCGCCTCGAGCGACGTCTACCGCGATCCTGCCGACCTGTGGGACCTGAGCTGGGACGACCTGGAGCGCCGGCCTGGTAACCGCGGCGTGACCTTCTCGCTGCGCGTGCCGCTGTGGGACAGCGGCGTCAACGGGGCCGAAGTCGCGGCGGCAAAGGCCATGCTTTCCCGCAGCGACCTGGACGGCGAGGAGCAGCAACGCCGCGTGGTCCAGGAAGTCAACGCGGCGCTGACGGCGCTCACCGAGTCGCGCGGCCGCCTTGAAGCCCTCGGCCGCAGCGTGGAACTGGCCGGCAAGAGTATCGAGATCAGCGTACAGCGCTTTGCCAACGGCGACATCACCAGCCAGGAGCTGGCGCTGGACCGCGACCGGTTGACGCAGGCGCGCATGGCGTACCTTGATGCGTTCATCGGGTACCAGTTGGCGGGGGCGGATTTGAGGCGGCAGACGCTTTATGATTTCGAGGCGGGCCGCACCATGGTAGACGAGTGAATCGTGCCCATCATCGCCCACAACCACCTGCCCGCCTACGCCCGCCTGCAGGCAGCCGGCTACGACGTCGCCCCGGCCGCCGGCCCCGGCGCGCCCGGCAGCGGCCGTGACCTGCACATCGGCCTGCTCAACCTGATGTCGGACGCCACTCTCGAGGCCACCGAGCGGCAGTTCCTGCGCCTGCTGGCGGCGCGGCGGCCGGCGGCGCGGATCCACCTGCATCCGTTCACGCTGGCGGCGGTGGCGCGGGGCCCGAAGGCGAGCGAACACATCGCGCGGCATTATGCCACGTTCGCGCAGCTGAGGGCGCGGGGCCTCGACGCGCTGATCGTCACCGGCGCCAACGTCACCGGGCCCGACCTGACGGTCCAGCCGTTCTGGGAGCCGCTGCAGGAAGTGGTGGGCTGGGCCTGGGACGAGGTGCCGTCGACGCTGCTGTTGTGCCTGGCCACGCACGCGGTGCTGCACGCACGTCACGGCCAGCCGCGCGCGCGCCTGGCGGCCAAGTGCTGGGGCGTGTTCCCGCACGTGGCCACCGGGCCGGCGCATCCGCTGTTGGCCGGACTGCCGGGCACGGTCGATGTGCCGCACTCGCGCTGGAACGAAGTGTTCCCCGCCCAGTTCGCGGCGGCCGGGCTGCGCATCCTGCTGGCGAGCGAAGCGGCAGGCGTGCACCTGGCGACGAGTCCCGACGGGCTGCGCCAGGTGTACATGCAGGGGCATGCCGAGTACGACGCCATTTCGCTGCTCAAGGAGTTCAAGCGCGAGGCGCTGGGCTGGGCGGGTGGTCGGACGGCGGCGTTCCCTCCGTATCCGGAGAACTACCTGCCGCCGGCGGCCGTGGCGATCGTCGAGGAGTGGCGGGCGGGTGTGGCGGGTGCCATGGCGGCCGGAATGGCGGCGCCGGCCTTCCCGGAGGCCGACCTGGTGCCTCTTTTGGCGGACCGGTGGCGTGGAGCGGCGGAGGCCGTGGTGGGGAACTGGGTTGCCGGGCTGGGGGGAGCGCCTCTGGACTTGTGAGAGGTGATGGATCCGGTGGGGTGAAATCCAGATTCACCTTCTTCAGGACAACACTCGTTATATCGTGTTTGCTCGTTCTCCGCCGCCCGTCCGTTTGCCTCCGCGCCTTGCCACGCGGTCACGCAACATCACTCGGAATCGGAGTCGGCTTCTAAACGCGGCACGTTGACGATTGCGCCGGCGCAAGTTTCACGAACTGTCGTTACGTGATCCGGCACAACGACTTGCCGCCATCTCCGCCTCCCGCCGCCCCAAGGCATTCGAGGGCACCCCTGCGCGATGCGAGCGGTCAACAACCGGCGACAACCTTCGCGGCACGCCTACCGCTGGCGACGGCCTGCGGTCATGCTGCTGTGTCGGGCGCACCAGTCCCGGGAACTGGCAGGCAGAGCATCAGTACGCCTCAACTCATGGCTAAAACTTGACAAAAAAGCCAAGCGCGATTAAAATGTCCAATTGTGGGAGCTGGGCCCATGACATTGCCGGACTTCGTCCCGGATGGCGTGTTGCCGCCAAGGGACTTCGAGCTCACGATCGCTGAACTTCGAACCTCCATGCTGGTTCTCGGCTCGCACACCGGGGGCCGCGATACCTGGGACGAAAGCTGGCGGCGGAAGCTGGTCGACAACCTGGAGATCCTCGTGACGCAGCTTCACCGGACAGGCATTTCTGAGGTGTTCATCAATGGTTCGTTCGTGGAGGACAAGGATCACCCGAACGACATTGACGGATACTTTGTCTGCGACCTTGGACGTTTGGCCTCGGGCGAGTTGCAGAGGGAGCTCAATCTCCTTGAACCCGACAAGATCTGGACCTGGGATCCGAGATTGCGGCGCCCGTATCGAGGATACGACAAGCTCCAGCTGCCCATGTGGCACAAGTACCGCGTGGAGTTCTACCCCCACTGGGGCCAAGTCTCGGGGATTCGCGACCGCTTCGGCAACGAACTCGACTTCCCCTCCGCGTTCCGCATTTCGCGCAGGAGCGATACACCCAAAGGGATCATCAAGATAGGGGGGCTATCATGATCCGGAACGACACTGAACACCAGAACGCTGTCGCACGAATCCGCGCTGAACGTGAGCGCATCGACTCGACCGGCGCTGTGCTGGCGTCGCAGGGGCTCAAGCCCGACGAGATCAAGCGCGCGCTGGATCCGCTCGTCTCGTTCCATCTGCAACTCGTGGAAGAGGTCGAAGCCTACGAACAGCTGCAGCGCGGCGAATTCGGCACGCTCATCAACCTGCACGGCGTTGGCCGGCTGCTGATCTCGCTGCGCATCTACAGCGGATTGACGCAGCGTGACCTGGCCGCCAGGTTGGGCATCCATGAGTCCCAGGTCTCGCGCGACGAGCGCAACGAATACCATGGAATCACTGTGGGGCGGGCTACCCGGATTCTCGAGATTCTCGGGGCCAGAGTTTCGAGCACCGTTGAAGCCGTGGATCCGCCTGAGGAAGTGGAGGTTTAGGTTGGGGTACCCGCGACACTCGACGCCGGCGTGACGCCGCGTTACCGGACGCAGAACGGAGCCCGGCAGATCCAGGCTCCGTTCAGGCGAAGCGCACCACTCGTTCGTCGGCCGCTGTCAGCGATACATCGCCTTCAAGGCACCGAAGCTCTCCTCTTCCAGCGCAACGGCGTTGTCGTAGGAATAGGTGACGCAGACCTCGGCCGAAATCTCGATACCGAAGCTGAAGATCCCCGCGCCCCCCATCTGGGCGACGCCGCCGAAGCTCGGCGTGGTGAAGCTGAGGACCTGGTCGGAATAGAACGAACTCAGCACGGTCCAGGGGATCGCATACCCCGCCACGATCGTACCGCTCAACGGCACGTTGACGGTGTTGGGATCGACCCCGCCGGCGACCGGGATCTCCCCATCGGCCAACACGGCAGCATTGAAGGTGTAGGGAGTGAGATCCATGGTCCCGGAAGCCAGGCCCAGGTTCATATTGAAGCTCCACCAGCAGGGCGTCACCGTGCTCGTGTTCTGGCCGAGCAGCTGCCCGGTGTAGGTGACGTTCAGTTCCACGGTGGCATCGGTCAGGGCGAAGGCGCCGATGTCGAAGCGAGCCACATCCAGGGTGAACTGGCCGAGCGGGCCGACATAGGAATCACAGCTGGTCACGGTCTGGGCCTGCGCCGGGCTGAACGCAAGCGCTGAGAGCGTAACTGTTGAAATGACATCCAGTAACACTGCGGACAGTGCCGATACCCTTTTCATGACGTTCCCTCCAGGAATTTTTGGACCTTTCTTCCCCTGATCAATCGTTATCATAATCTGCTGAAAATGTAAAGATCCGCATGCGGGCATAGGGGAAAGCGCCAAGGGTCAACCGGTCTCCGATCGACCCAGGGCGCCTTCGCAGCGCCGGCCCGTCCACGCCGGCGCCACTCGCTCAGTCGTAGAGATCCCCGGTCTTCCGCACGTTGAAGGTGATGCGGTACCGCCAGCATTCGCCGGAAGGCGTGTCCCACCGGGTGTAGGCGAGGTTGCCGGTCGGCATCGTGTTGCGGTAGGTCAGGTCCCAGCTCACGAAGGGACTGACCTGGCGGATGTTGCCGAAGAGCCGCACCGAATCGCGGCCGTCGTTGTGCAGGCGCACCGTCCTCACCTGCGCGGCGCCCCCGTTCCACTGCAGGGGCCAGGAGTTGCCCTCGCACATGGCGGCGCCGACGGCCGGATCGTAGGTCGCCAGGTGCTGCTGCCCGGCCTGGTCGTTGACGTAGAAGTCGTAGCCCGTAATCAACGGGCAGACGCCGCCGCAAAGAAGCCCGCCCCAGTCCACGTACGTGAGCTGCTGCATCGTGATCTCGTACTCGGCTCCCGTCGGCACCAGGACGGCCGGCGCGCATTGCCGCAGGCTGTACTGCGTCGTCTCGCTGACCTTGGCGATGGTGTTGTCGGCCAGGTTGCGGATGGTGTAGGAGATCGGTCGGGCCGAGGTCAGCGTGGCGTCGGTGCGGAAGAACTCGGACAGGTTGCCCGAGCGGATCAGCGCCAGGGCGTGGGACGCATCGCCTCCCACCGTGACGACCTTGATCTGCGCATTCTCCATCAGGGCCTGCTGCTCGGCGGTCAGGTTGGCGCCGCCGCCGCTGCCTCCGGATTCGAGCACGACGTTGAGCGTCGACTGGATCTCGGCCTCGGTCGCCTGCGAACTGAGGGAGAAGACCAGCATGCGTCCGTAGGAGATGTTGGAGACGAAGACGGGGAGGTTGTCGGGCCCGATCCGGCCGCGATCCACCTGCTCCTGCAGCTTGTCGGCGGATAGGTCTTCCGAGAAGAAGGCCTGGGGCGTTGACGGCAGCACGACCGAGACCGTGAACATGCGCTGGATGAAATAGGCCGTGACGTTGGTGCGTTCGGCCGAGTAGCTGACCTCGAGGTTCGAGTTGATCTCGGCGCCGGTGTACTTCGCCGAGAGTCCCATCTTGAGCAGGCCCTGGCTGACCGTGTGCATGCGTTCCTGCGTGAAGAGCACGTTGCTGCCGGCCGCGTGCCCGGCGTCGGTGGCGGCCTGGATCAGTTCGCCGATGGCCTGGTTGACCGTCGCGAGCGTGGGTTCGGCGACGGTTCGCGTGTTGTTCGACGTCAGGAGATCGATCGCGATCGTCAGCGGCGCGCGTTCGCGGATCGGCAGTTCGGCCAGCGACCCGATGCCCATCGCGTAGCCCTGGCCCTGCAGCAGCGAACCGGGCCAGAGCACCTCCAGGTCGGGATTCATGGTAACGATCTTGTCGGGGGTGCGGGTGATCGAGAACGGAGTCGTTTCGCAGACGAATTCCTGGCCGTCGACGGCTTCCTCGATGGTCTCGGGATCGCCGACGGCGGTTTCGGAGTCGCCCTGGTTGGGTGAGAACTGCTCCCAGGTCGGAAGGCCGACCAGGAATTCGTTCACATCCGCGACGACGACGTTGTCGGGGGCGGCAGCATCTTCGGAACAGCCGCCCATGAGCGCGGCAAGGATCATGAGCGCGAGGGCTCCAATGGGTTTGCGCGTGGTCTTCATCATCGCCAAAGGCCTCCTGGACGGTGTGGGTCCGGGGGCCGCTGCCCCCTTCACCTGCACATGCGCAGAAGTCCGGTAAATCGTGCACGCCGCCGGCGAAATCGTGTGACATCTGTCGGGCCGATTGTCTATGTGTTGGAAATTCAATAACATATGAGCTTCGTGAAATCACATGGAAATGGTCATGTATTGAGTGCTATTCTTGAAGCAGAGGCGAAAATCGAATCGCTCCGCAGAAAGCGATTGTATGGACGACGCCCCCACACCGGTGACCCGCCTGCTGCAGAACCTGGATCTCGCCAGCCCCGACCAGGCCGAAGAACTCCTGCAACTGGTGTACGCGGAGCTGCGGTCGCTGGCCGCCGGCTACCTGCGCCGGGAGCAGGCTGCCCACACCCTGCAGCCCACCGCCCTGGTCCACGAAGCCTACCTGCGGATGGTTGGCGCCCGCGCCATCGACTGGCAGGGCCGCGCCCACTTCTTCGGCATCGCCGCGCGCTCCATGCGCCAGATCCTGGTCGATCATGCCCGGCAGCGACAATCCGCCAAGCGTGGCGGCGGTGCCCAGCACGTCACGATCCGGACAGACCTGCTTGGTGACGACGACCACACGTGCGGCATCCTCGACCTTCATGAAGCGCTGGAGCGCTTGAGCAACCTGGACCAGAGCACCGGCCAGCTGGTGGAGCTGCGCTTCTTCGCCGGGCTGACGCTGGACGAGGCCGCGGCCGTCGTCGGTGTCTCGCGTCGCAAGGCGGCCAAGGACTGGTCGGTGGCGCGGCTCTGGCTGAGCCGCGAACTGAGTCGGGACTGACGCCGTGGACACCCCGCGCTTCCAGCGATTGAAGGACGTGGTGGCCGGCGCCCTCGCCAGGCCTGCCGGGGAGCGCGAGGCGTTCGTTCGCGCGCAGTGCGCCGACGATGCCGAACTGCGGCAGGAGGCGCTGTCGCTGCTGGCGCGCGACATCGCCCCGGCGGGCGCCGGGGTCACCGCCGACGTGGCGGGGCGCATCGGCAGGGCGGCGGCGCACGCGGTCGGCGAGGAAAGGCGTCCCGAGACCATCGGGAGCTACCGCATCCTCGAGACCCTGGGCGAAGGCGGCATGGGCACGGTCTATCGTGCCCTGCAGCAGGAGCCGTTGCAGCGTGAAGTGGCGCTAAAGGTGATCCGGGGCGGCTTCGGCGGCACGGCGGCCGCGGCGCGGTTCACCGCCGAGAGCCAGGCGCTGGCGGTCATGAACCATCCGCACATCGCCCACGTCTTCGAGGTGGGGAGCACGGAATCCGGCCGGCCGTGGTTCGCGATGGAACTGGTGACCGGCCTTCCCGTCACGGCCTACTGCGACGAGCACCGACTGCGCCTGCCGCAACGGCTGGCACTGTTCGAACAGGTCTGCCACGCCGTCCAGCACGCGCACCAGCGCGGCATCATCCACCGCGACCTGAAGCCGTCCAACGTGATGGTGGCCGAGGTGGACGGCGTGGCGTCGCCCCGCATCATCGACTTCGGCATCGCGAAGGCGATCGCGGACGATCCCGGAAGTGGAGGACTGCGCACCGAGGCCGGCGCGCTCCTGGGTACGCTCGAGTACATGAGCCCGGAGCAGGCCGCCGGCGATCCGGCGCAGGTCGACACGCGTTCCGACATCTATTCGCTGGGCGTGCTTCTCTACGAGCTGGTCTGCGGTCGGTTGCCGTTCGAATCGGGAACACTGCGCGCGGTCGCGGGGCTGGAGTCGGTGCGCATCCTGAAGGAGAAGGACCCGCCCCGGCCCAGCCTGCGCCTGATTGCGAACGACCCCGGCACCACGACGGCGGCCGCGGCCCGCGCCACCGAACCGGGGACGCTGCGGCGGCAGGTCCGCGGCGATCTCGACTGGGTCGTCATGAAGGCGCTGGAGAAGGATCCCAACCGCCGCTACCAGACAGCCCACGAACTGGCACTGGACATCGCGCGCAGCCGTCACGACCAGCCGGTCACGGCGGGGCCACCCGGGCTCCGCTACCGTTCCGCCAAGTTCGCGCGCCGGCATCGCGTGGGCGTCGTGGCCGCCTCGGCGGTCCTGGTGGCGATCCTGGCCGGCACGACGCTGGCCGTCACCGGCCTGGTGCGCGCGACGCGCGAACAGAAGCGGGCCGAGACAGAGGCCGCCACCACCCGCGCCATCAACGAGTTCCTTTCCGATATGCTCGTGGCTGTCCAGCCGGACAATGCGCGCGGCAGGGAAGTCACGGTCCGTGAGATCCTGGACGCAGCGTCGACGCGCCTGGACCAGGAGGAGCGGTTCGCCGCGGCGCCCGAGGTCGCGGCGTCGTTGAGCTTCACCATCGGCGACACATACCTGGAACTGGGCGAATACGACCTGGCCCTGCGATTCCTCGAGCGCGCGCTGGAGATCCGGCGCCGGCTGCTGGATTCCGCCGACGAGCGGGTGATCGTCACCATCGACCGCATCGGCCGTGTCCACTGGGAGAAGGGTGACCTGGAGGAATCCCTGCGCCGCTGCGAGGAGATCCGCGCAATCCGCGAGCGCACGGTCGGCCGCCTGCACCCGGAGTACGCCGCCGTCATGGGCAACCTTGGCAACACCTACGCCGACCTGGGCCGCTACGCCGAGGCCGAGCGTTGCCTGCGAGAGGCCCTGGCCATTGACCGACAGGTCCTGCCGGATGAGCAGGGTGCCGACCTGGCCCTGTCGTTGAACAACCTGGCCACCCTGCTCGCGGACCAGGAGAGGTTCGCCGAGGCGGTCGAGCTGCATCGCGAGTCGTTGGAGCTACGCCGCCGCTTCCACGGCGAACCCAGCCCGGCGGTGCTGACGGCGCTGGGCAACCTGGGCTTCGCGCAGACCGGTCTGGGCGAGTACGAGGCGGCCGAGCAGACGTTGAGCGATGCCGCGCGCGAAGCCGAGGCCATCTACGGTGCGGCGCATCCCCAGACGGCTCTGATCTGGAAGAACCTGGGGGTGGCCCTGCAGAAGCAGGGGCGGTTCGCGGAGGCGGAACAGCTCTTCCGCCGGTCGCTGGAGGTGTTCGTGACGACCGCAGGAGCGCGGGCCTGGCGGGCGGGCGCGGTCCGCGCCAGTTTGGGCGCACTTCTGGCCGAGACGAACCGGTACGCGGAGGCTGAAACGGAACTGCTCGCGGCGTGGGACATCCTGACGGCGGCGCTCGACAGCGACAGCAAGGCCGTGCGCGGGGTTGCCCGGTCGCTGGCCGGTCTCTACCGGCTGCAGGGCGATTCTTTCCTCGCCGCAACGTGGGACCAGCGGGCGCTGGGGGAATCCAGGCAGCCGCTGAGCTGACCGGGTCGGCCTTTAGAGGATGAAATACATCCGAGTTGCCCGATCATCAATTTTCATGATATAATATAGTCTGCCTGACGTCGGCCCGTCGCGGGATCGTTCCGCCTTGCGCCGTCGTCCTCCGCGGGGGTTCGCCCCTCCGTCGTCCCTGTACGAGGAGACCACACATGTCCCGACTGTCCGTGGCTGCGTTCGCGGTCGTTGCCTTTGTTGCCATCTTCGGGGCCTTTGTCGGCGATATGGTCAAGGCCGACGCCGGCTGGGACCAGCGCCAGCAGGCCAAGCTCGAGAACCAGCTGCGCCATGCCGCGCCGGGTTCGGACAAGGCCTTCAAGGCGCAGCTGAAGCTGGATCGCCTGCAGGCCTGGCGCGAGGACCGGCCCCAGGCCGGGTTCCCCGACGAGTTCGCGCGCGCCCTGCACGACCTGAAGGTGCCGGCCGACCGCAAGGAACCCGAGTACCGCACCGGCTACCAGGGCATGGAGCTGCAGAAGGCGCTGCCGTTCGCGCGCGCCGACAAGTCGGTGGTCTGGACCAGCCGCGGCCCGGGCAACGTGGCCGGTCGTGCGCGCGAGATCCTCGTCGACCCGGGTGACGCGACGACGAACACCTGGTTCGTGGCCAGTGTGGGCGGCGGCGTCTGGAAGACGACCGACGCCGGGGCTTCGTGGCGGCAGCTGACCGACGAGATCGCCAACCTGCCGGTCTCGGCGCTGGTGCAGGCGCCGTCGAACCCGAACATCCTCTACGCGGGCACGGGCGAGAGCTTCTACAGCGTGGATGTCATCAACGGCAACGGCATCCTGAAGTCGACCGACCGCGGCGAGACCTGGACGCCGCTCGCCTCGACGCTGAACGACATCCGGTTCAACAACGTCTCGCGCATCCTCGTGTCGCCCACCGATGCGAACCTGGTGCTGGCTTCGACCACCGTCGGGCGCTACAAGGCCGACTACGACAGCACCTCGAACATCTTCCGCTCGACCAACGGCGGCACGTCGTGGACCGTGGTGCATACCGAGACGGGCACCGGCGTGTTCGGCGACCCGCGCATCCTGCAGCTGGTGGCCGACCCGAACAACTTCAACATCCAGTACGCCTGCGTGTACGGCGGCGGCATCCGCAAGTCGACCAACGGCGGCCTCACCTGGTCGACGATCAACAACGGCATCACCAACCTGACCGGCCGTTTCGAGCTGGCGATCTCGCCCGTCAGCACGAACTACCTGTTCGCCTCGTCGCAGGGCTCGGGGCACAGCGAGCTGTGGGTGTCGTGGAACGGCGGCACCAACTGGCAGGAGACGTTCGAGGTCGGCACCGAGCCCAACTGGCTGGGTTCGCAGGGCTGGTATGACAACACCATCGTCTGCAATCCCACCGATGCGCGCATCGTCTATGTGGGCGGACCCGAGCTGTGGCAGATCACGCTGGCCTCGGTGGGTTCCTCGTCGCGCACGACCTCGCGTCTGGCCAGCTACTCGTTTCCACACCCCGACCATCATGCCCTGCGGGTAGTGCCCTATCAGGGTACCTGGTACCTGCTGAACACCAACGACGGCGGCGTGGCCCGCACGGCCGGCGGCGCCACCGGCTACACGATGCCGATCACCGGCATGGTCACCACGCAGTTCTACGGCGTGGACAAGGCGCCGGGCCGCAGTGCCTATTTCGGCGGCACGCAGGACAACGGTACCTGGCAGTCGGGCGACAACCCGGACGCGGTGGCGGCCTACGACTTCCGCATCGGCGGCGACGGCTACGAGACCTCGTGGCACTTCGACGACCCGCTGAAGCTGATCGGCGGCTACCAGTACAACGGGCTGCAGCGCTCGCTGGACGGCGGCGCCACCTGGGAGTCGGCCACCAATGGCATGACCAACAACAGCAGCTCGACGGCGCCGTTCATCACCAAGATCGCCAAGAGCCAGAAGCGCCCCGACACGATCTTCGCGGTGGGCGTCTCGGGCGTCTGGAAGTCGACGGACTTCGGCGGTTCGTGGGCGTTGACGTCGATTTCGCCGGCGAACCTCGGTTCGCTCAGCTCGTTCCTGAGCGTGCGCGTGTCGAACGCCAACCCCGACATCGTCTGGGCCGGCAGCCGCATGGACGCCAACGGCCGCATCAACGTGTCGACCGACAACGGGGCCTCGTTCAACCCGACGTCGCTCTATCCGCTGGCCGTCATGGGCCCCGCCTCGGGCCTGGCCACGCACCCGACCGATGCGAACACGGCCTACGCCATGTTCTCGTTCTCGAAGCGCCCGAAGATCCTGCGGACGACCGACCTCGGCGCCAACTGGACCGACATCACCGGCTACAACGGCTCCGGCGTGACCAGCTCCAACGGGTTCCCCGACGTGGCCGTGTACGACCTGGTCGTGTGGCCGAACGACACCAACCGGCTGTGGGCGGCGACCGAGATCGGCATTGTCGAGTCGCTGAACGGCGGCGCTTCCTGGGCCCTGGCCAACTACAACCTGCCGGCCGTCGGCGTCTGGCGCCTGACGGCGGTCGAGGACGAGATCATCGCCGGCACGCACGGCCGCGGCATCTGGTCGATGACCGACACGGCGCTGGAGGCCGGCCAGGTCTACCGGCCGCTGTTCGACTACATGGTGCAGCCGCCGAGCGGCGGGCTGGGCTTGCAGTTCAACCTGCGCTCGGTGTACGACTCCACCCAGGTGTGGATCAACGGCGCCAAGGTGCAGGTGGTGGGGCCCAACACGCGTCGGCAGTCCGTGTCGCTGACGGTGCCGGTCATGGCCTCGGGGCTGAAGACGGCCTTCGCGCGCTCGTTCAAGGGCGGCATCGCCTACGACTCGGTCACGCGCTCGCTCAACGCCCTGGCGTTGGCAGCGCCCTCGTTCGAGTACGTGAGCAGCCTGAACTCGGGCGCCGACTTCGACCTGACGCAGTTCTCCGTCCTGACGCCCGGCGGTTTCACCGACCCGGCGCTGCACACCACGCACGACTACACCAACGGCGCCGCGCCCATTGCCCTTTTGAAGACGCCGATCGTCATCGCCGAGAACACGACGCTGACCTACAACGAGATCGCGATCGTCGAGCCCGGCGACCCGGGCGCGGTGTTCGGCGACACGTCGTTCTGGGACTACGTGGTGGTCGAGGGCAGCCGCGACGGCATCACCTGGCTGCCGGTGGCGCCGGGCATCGACGCCCAGTCCGACGCTTCCTGGCTCAACAGCTTCTACTCGGGCAGCCCGGCACCCTCGGAGTCGCTGTTCCGCGCCCACCAGACGGTGCTGAACGACACCTTCGCCAAGGGTGAGACGATCCTGCTGCGCTTCCGCCTGTTCTCCGACAGCGCGGTGACGGGCTGGGGCTGGGCCATCGACGACATCAGCATCCAGGCCACGACCGGCGCCACGCCGGCCGAAGGGCTGCCGGCGGCGATGGCCCTGGCGCAGAACCATCCCAACCCGTTCAATCCCTCGACGACGATCGCCTTCTCGCTCGTGCGCGACGGGCGCGTGGAGCTGAAGGTGTTCGACGCGCGGGGCGCCCTGGTCCGCACGCTGCTCGACGGGGCCGCCGTGGCCGGGGAGCAGCGCGTGGTGTGGGACGGACGGGACAACAGCGGGCGGCAGTCGGCGGCGGGGGTCTACCTGTACCGCTTGCGCGCTGATGGCCGCGAACTTCAGAGGAAGATGACGCTCGTGAAGTAGCGGAGCGATTGGCAAGCTGAATGTGTGCTTGTTGCGAGCCCCGGCCGGAAACGGCCGGGGCTTTTCCATGATGCGGGTACGTTCAGCGGCTTCCGAACAGCAGCCCCGCCATGATCCTCAACTCCGGAATGTCGCCGGTACCAAAGCGGGCCTCCAGATTGTACCAGCCGATGTCACCGAATTCGACTCGCGCGCCCGCGCCGAGCGAGAAGCCGATCTCGGTGTCATCCTCCGCTTCGTCCAGGATCCAGTGCGACAGTGTCGGGCCAGCCAGTCCGTAGAACAGCAGGGACGAATTGGGGAGTGGCATGAAGATCTTGAAATCGCTGTTGAGGCTCATGGTAGTCATTTCGCTTCCGAGACCCACGTCAATACTCGGTACGAAGTGCAGCCGACCGTAAGTCGGGCCCATGTCGGCCTGGAGGCCGAAGACGAACTGGTCAGGTTCCGCCCCGTATCCGACACGGAATCCGAAGGCCTTTCCTTCGTCGTCACTGTATTCGGCCATCGCTGCCGGCGCGACGAGCATGAGGACTGCCAGCGCGGTCCACGCAATCTGCTTGTTCATAAGCTACTGCTTTCAGTTCGGGACGTGACGGCAGATACCCAATGTAATACTTGTCGACAGCAGTCCGCTACCGACGGAAACTGTTCTCCGATTGCGCCAAGATAGTCCGCATCGCGAGCGCCCGCGCACACGCACTTCCGATCCGCGGAGGCATCTTTCCGTGAAGCCCATCGCCATTTCGATTGGATTGCTGGTCTGCAGCAACGTGTTCATGACGTTTGCCTGGTACGCCCACCTGAAGGAACTGAACCACAAACCGTGGCTGGTTGCGGTGGTGGTCAGCTGGGGCATTACACTGCTGGAGTACTACTTCCAGGTACCGGCCAACCGCATCGGGCACACGGTGCTCAGCGTGGGGCACCTGAAGATCATCCAGGAGGTGGTGACGCTGGTGGTGTTCGTGCCGTTCTCGGTGTGGTACCTCCGCGAGCCGCTGAAGCTGGACTATCTCTGGGCGGGGCTGTGCCTGATGGGTGCGGTGTTCTTCATGTTCCGCTCGAAGCTGGTGGGCGCCTGAGGCGCCGCTTGCGCGGACGGTGGTGCGGTGGCCATAATGGCGACTCGCACGCACGTGTCTCCGCCCGCAGGCGATTGGACGGAATTGAGCGCCGGTAACCGGACACGACGACGTTCCCTGGGGTTGCTGGTCATCCTGTTCTACCTGTCCGGCAGCCTCGGCACGGCCGCTGTCGCGATGGCGCGCGATCTCTTCGACGCTTCGGTCGGCGTCGGCACGGGCGCCTGCGGTTGCACCTCCGGCGCCGACTGCTGCGGCGCCGCGTGCTGCAGCCCGGAGCCTGCCGCGGCGAGCTGTTGCGACGAGCCCGCCGCCGATCCCGCGATTCCCGATTGTTGCGCCGGCGGGAGCGAACCCATCGTCGCCGTGACCACCGCCTTCGTTGCCACGTGCACGTGCGGGCAGCGCGATCACCAGCACGCACCGGCGAGCCACCAGGACCTGCACGTGGCCGCCGGGTTCCGCGCCTGCGTGTGCCCGCCCGACCGTGACCTGCTCGACGGCGCCTGGCGCGCCGCCGCCGCCGCGTGGCGCCCCGAGCCGCGCGACCGCGTCCCGAAAGCCGCCTCCTTCTCCGCCTGATTTCCTGTCCTTTCCATCAGCGCCGGCCCGCAGTCGCCGCCGTCCCGGCGCGCGCCTGCGACCGGCCCAAGGACCCGAGAAGGAGCGCCAAACATGACTTATCAGGGAATACGCGCGGCCGTGCCGCGCCACACCCGACCGCCTGCGTTGCGGGCCGGGATTCATTCACTGTACCTGTCGGCAGTCATCTGCCTGCTGACGTTGCCCGCGGCGGCGACGCCGGTCGTGGCCGCCGAACCGGCGGGATCCGCATCGCCCCGCATCGCGAAGACCGACACCGTGCACGTGGTCGGTGCACGCCTGCACGCCGGCGCCGAAACGCGTACCGTGGAGCCCGGCCAGCAGCTGGCCGATGTGCTGCGGGCCACGCCGTTCACGATGGTCACCCGGGGCGCAGCCGGCGTCGGCGACCTCTACGCCGACGGCTTCCGCCGCAACGACCTGACCGTGACCATCGACTGCGAACGCTGCGAGACGGCCTGTCCCAACCGCATGGACACGCGCCTGGGCCAGGTCGACCTGCTCGAGATCGACGCGGCCACGCTCGCGCGCGACGGCACCTCGCTGCAGTCGGGCCTGGGCGGCACCGTCAGCCTGCGCCGGTCGTTGCCGGGCTCGCCCTGGCTGGTGCGCGGCCGCGCCGAGGGCTCGGCCGGTCATGCCGAAGGCGTCGACGGCACCTTGTCGGTCGAGGGACGCGGCTCGCGCCTGGCCGCGCGCTGGCGGCAGATCGAGGCCTATACGGACGCCGACGGGAACACGTTCACCGACCTCTACGGCTTCGCGCGCACGCCGGCCACGTACATCCGCGAGGTCCGCGCCCAGGCGCGGCTGGCGCACGGCGACCTGCGCGCCGGCCATGAGCGTTCGCGCGACATCCTGTTCCCGTACCTGCTCATGGATGAACGCGAGAACGACCGCATCGAGTTCTCGGGTTCGTGGCTCGGGCATCGCCTCTACTTCAACCGGACCGAACACCTGATGGACAACGGCCTGCGCCGCAGCCTGGGCACCACCGTGATGTCCACCGACGCCGAGAACACCATGATGGGTGCGGTGGGCGACCGTTACGAGGTCTACGCCCGTCACTGGGATGCCGACAACGTCATCACCCCGGTGGCCAATCCGGGCGCCCGGACCAACAGCCACATGCTGCCCGATGTGTGGCGCCTGGGCGCGGGCGTACGCCATGCCCTCGGCTCCGTCGACGAGCCCTGGCTGGTGCTGCGGCTGGGATTGGCGCGCACGAAGGTCCATGACGAAACGCAGCTGGCGGCGTTCCAGCGTGTGCACGCCGGCGCCGAGCTGGAGAAGTGGTCGGTTCCGTTCGGGGTGACCGCCAGCCGTTCGCAGCTGCTGTCGGGCCTGGCGATGACGGCGGCCGTCGAGCTCGCGGCCGATGCGCCGGGCATCGAGCAGCAGTTCATCGTCGTCGACAAGCCGGGGATGTCGGCGGACTGGGTCGGCAATCCCGGCCTGTCGGATCCGCTGCGCGCCACGCTGCGACTGGTCGGCAGGAGGGGAGCGGTGCGCGCCGAGGTGTTCGCCACGCGCGTGAGCGACTACCCGACGCTGGTCCGCCGCCTGGTCAGCAACGTGCCCTGCCAGACCTACGACGGGGTGGACGCCATGCTTGCCGGCGCCTCTGTGCGGGCCGCCTGGGACCTGGTGGACGCGGGGCTGGCCTGGAACTGGGGCGAGCAGATCGCGACGAACGCGCCGCTGGCGGAGATCCAGCCCGTGCTGTTCGACCTGAACCTGCGCACGCCGCGCTGGCAGGGCTGTCGCGCGCGCGCCACCTACCAGCATGCCGCAGGGCAGGGCCGCGTCGACCTCTCGCAGGACGAGGAACGGACCGGCGCCTGGAACCGCCTGGATCTCGGCCTGGAACTGGAGCGTGAAGGGGTGCTCTACGCGTTGGCGCTGGACAACGCCACGAACGCCTCCTTCACCCAGCACCTGTCGTACCAGCGCAACCCGTTCGCTTCGGGACTGCGGGTCATGGAGCCGGGGCGCACGGCGCGCCTGAGTGCGGTGTTCGACTTCTGATCGCCGCTGTCCGGTGATGAAGGCGCCGCCGTCCCTGCCCTGGGGGGGGCGGCGGCGCTCTTTCCTGGTGGTGCCTGCTGCAATGACGCCTGTGTGTCGCTCAGTCGGCCAGCCGCCAGCGCACGCCCATCACCGCCGTCAGTTCCCAGCTCGGCTGGTTGATGGCGTCGTCGGCGTCGGCCCAGGCGTAGTCTTCCTGCTGGTTGATGGCCGTTCCGTCGGGGCTGTAGGCGGTGTCGTGGCCCTCGAGGGTGGCGCCGAAGTAGCGGTCGAGGCCCATGGCCAGCGTGAGGTCGGAACTGCGGCCGATGGCGAAGGCCGTGTCGAAGGCGAAGCCGACGCCCCACGGCCGGCAGGTGACGTCGAAGTTCTCGTTGCCGCCGATGTAGTCGAAGGTGCCGGTGAAGAACGCCTTGCGCACACCCAGGCCCAGGTTGACCGGCGCCCTGCCCAGCCTCGCGACGGGACGCGCCAGGTCCAGCCGCAACTGCCAGGAGTGGCCCGACTCGTCGGGGGTGCCGTTGGTGTTGTTGTTGATGAATACGCGGCGCGCGGCCAGCGGATCGCCGGCGTCACGGCCGGCGTAGCCCACGCCCACGCGCAGTGACAGCGGCAGGTCGCGCGTGAAGTCGTGCAGCGTGAAGTCGGCGCGCGCGCCGAATCCCGTGGTGGCGCCCAGTTCGAATGCGGCCGACTTCGTCGGTGCGGCGCCGGTGGCGGCCCTGGTCGTGGTCGCCGACAGGCCGAGACCCAGTCCCGTGATCGTGCAGATCGCTACCGTGCGCCTCAGGCGCGCTCCCCAACGATGCCCTTCCAGCATGTCTTCTCCCTTCCGCCGAACCACCCGCCATGGCGGGCGTATCAAACGCCCGTCTCAATCCCCGGGATGCCGCCCCATGCAGCCGGCGTGCCTGCCGCGCCGGACGCCGGCCCCACGCGAAGCGCGACACGTGCAGGCCGGGGCCCGGGTGCGCTATGATGTGGCCCGGGATTTCCTGAAGTGCCTCGCGATTCCGTGAAGGGGTTCGTCAATGAGTGACCTGAATACGAAGCACAACCGTGCCGTCTGGTTCGATATCCCGGTGGCCGACCTCGAGCGGGCCGCTGCATTCTACCGTGCCGTCCTGGGTGTCGAGGTGACGCTCGACAGCTTCGGCGGCACGGCCTTCGGCGTCATCGAACACCACGATGGCAACGGCGGCTGCCTGGTCCTGGATCCCGCGGCAATCACCGCGGAAGGGGGATTCCTCGTCTACCTGAACGTGGACGGACGCATCCACGCCGCCGCGGAGCAGGTCGTGAAGCACGGCGGCCGTGTGGTGCAGCCGGTGCACGCGATCGGGCCGCACGGGTGCCGGGCGGTCATCGTCGACAGTGAGGGCAACCGGCTGGCGCTGCATTCGACGGGTGCACCGTAGGCAGCCACTGCCCGGCGCCACCGCTTGCCGCCACTCCCTGCAGGTGGTAGCTTCGGCGCGCGTCGTTGCCACCACCTGCAACCATCCCGGTCCGCCATCATGAGCCTGGTCCGTCGCTACCTGTCGTTCATCAAGTTCGAGCACACGGTGTTCGCGCTGCCGTTCGCGCTCATCGCGCTGCTGGTGGCTGCCGAGGGCCGGCCGGCGTCGCGCACGCTGCTGTGGGTGCTGGTGGCGATGGTGGGGGCCCGCAGCGCCGCCATGGCCTTCAACCGGCTGGCCGACCGCACCCTCGACGCGGCCAACCCGCGCACCGCCGACCGGCACCTGCCTGCCGGCACCGTCTCGGTGGCGGGCGCCGCCGTGTTCACGGTATTGGCTGCCGCGTTGCTGGTGGTGGCGGCCTGGCAGCTGAATCCGCTGTGCCTGAAGCTGAGCCCGGTCGCGCTCCTGGTGACGCTGGGCTACTCGTACACGAAGCGGTTCACCGCCCTCTCGCATCTGGTGCTGGGGCTGGGGCTGGGCATCGCGCCGGTGGGGGCCTGGCTGGCGGTGACCGGCTCGTTCGCGCCGTTCCCGCTCTGGCTGTCGGCGGCGGTCATGTTCTGGGTGGCCGGGTTCGACACCATCTACGCCTGCCAGGACGTGGACCATGACCGCCGCGTGGGCCTGCACTCGCTGGCTTCACGCCTGGGCACGGGCAGGGCGCTCGTGCTGTCGCGCGTGTTCCATGTGCTGGCGATCGCCTGCATGGCGGCGGCGTTCCGGCGGGCCGGGGTGCTGGGCCCCGTGTCGCTGGTCGGCGTGCTGGTGATGGCGGCGCTGCTGGCCTGGGAGCAGGCACTCGTGCGCGGCGGCGACCTGCGGCGGCTCAACCGCGCCTTCTTCGAGATCAATTCCTGGGTGGGGATGGTGCTGCTGGGCGTCGTGCTGGTGGATCTCTATCTGATCTGAATCCGGCGCCAGCGATGCCAAGCCGGTTGAATGACAGGTCTCGATACCCGCAGCCAGTGGCGGCGGGTGACCGGTGCAGCTTGATTGTCCGACTTGCGGGCCAGAAGCAGGCGATCCTGTCGGCGTGATTGCGAAGCGCCGGGAGTGACGCGGCCGACCGGGGAGTGCATGGATCGGCAATACAACTCGCTGAGCGAAGTCCACGAGAGCGTGGCCATCCCGAAGCACGGGGCGCGGTGGCGGCGCGTGCTCGCGTTCATCGGCCCCGCCTACCTGGTCAGCGTCGGCTACATGGACCCGGGCAACTGGGCCACCGACATCGCCGGCGGCAGCGCCTTCGGCTACAAGCTCATCTGGGTGCTGCTGATGAGCAACCTGATGGCGCTGCTGCTGCAGAGCCTCAGCAGTCGCCTGGGCATCGTGCGCGGCCTCGACCTGGCACAGGCTTCGCGGCACACGTACCCGCGAGTGATCAACATCCCGCTCTACATCCTCGCCGAGATCGCGATCGCGGCCTGCGACCTGGCCGAAGTGATCGGCATGGCCATCGGCCTGCACCTGCTGTTCGGCCTGCCGCTGCTCGAGGGCGTGCTCATCACGGCGCTGGACACCTTCCTGATCCTGTTCCTCATGCAGAAGGGCATGCGGATCATGGAGGTGTTCATCATCTCGATGGTCACCATCATCGGCCTGTCGTTCCTGGCGCAGATGGTGATCGTGCGGCCGGTGGTGGCCGATGTCATGGGCGGGTTCCTGCCCTCGGCGCTGTCGGACCAGGCGCTGTACATTGCCATCGGCATCATCGGGGCCACCGTGATGCCCCACAACCTGTACCTGCACTCGTCGCTGGTGCAGACGCGCAAGATCGAGCGCACGCCCAAGGGTATCCGCGAGGCGCTTCGCTTCAACCTGCTCGACACCGGCATCGCGCTGAACGTGGCCTTCCTGGTCAACGCCGCCATCCTCATCCTGGCCGCCAGCGCCTTCCACACCAAGGGCTACACCGCGGTGGCCGAGATCGAGGATGCGCACCAGTTGCTGCGCGGCCTGTTCGGCGACCTGGCGCCCACCCTGTTCGCCATCGCGCTGATCGGCGCCGGGCAGAGCAGCACGGTGACCGGCACGCTGGCCGGGCAGATCGTGATGGAAGGCTACCTGAACCTGCGCGTGCGGCCGTGGCTGCGGCGGCTGATGACGCGGCTCATCGCGATCACGCCCGCGCTCATCGCCATCGTCTTCTTCGGGGGCGAGTCGCTCGGCGCCCTGCTGGTGCTCAGCCAGGTGGTACTGAGCCTGCAGCTGGGCTTTGCGGTGGTGCCGCTGCTGCACCTGTGCGCCGACCGGCGGAACATGGGCGACTTCACCGTCGGCCGAACGATCCAGGTGCTGGGCTGGCTGTGCGCCGCCGTGATCATCGGGCTGAATGGCCGACTGGTCGTCTCGGAGATCGGCGGTTGGCTGGCGCAGGGCGGCGGCGTGGGGACCTTCGCCCGCTGGGTGGCGATCCCGCTCACCGGCGCCTTCGCGGTGCTTCTGGCCTACATCACCGTGGCGCCGTGGATCGGCGTCGTGCGCAAGAGGCGGCCCGTCCTCATGCACGAGACCGTGCCGCTGCTGGCCCGCCCCGCGTGATGCTGCGCCGCCGCATCTGCGTGACGGTCGACTTCTCGCAGACGGACCAGCTGGCCATCGACGCCGCCGTGGCCACCGGCGGCCAGGAGGCCCATTACGTCCTCATCCACGTCGTGGAGAGCGCCGTGGCCAACTACATCGGGCAGCAGAGCCGCGACTACGAGACGCTCAGCGACACCGCCAACCTCGAGGCCTACGTGGCCCAGCTGGCGAACCTGGGCTACCAGGCATCGTTCCGGGTCGGTTTCGGCGGCGTCGTCAAGGCGATCGCCGCGCTCGTCGGCGAATCGGAAGCCGACCTGCTGGTGATGGGCGCCCATGGCCATCGCGGCCTGAAGGACGTCGTCCTGGGCGCCACCGTCGACTCGGTGCGGCACCATGTGAAGGTGCCGGTGCTGATCGTGCAATAGCGCCGCCTACGGCAGCCGGCTGTGGGTCCCGTCGCAATACGGCGCATTGCCGGTGTGCTTGCACTGGCAGATGGCCACGGTCTTCGGCTCCGCCAGCTCGAAAACGACCGGGCGGAACTCCGAGCCGGCGTGGGAGCCGTCACAGAAGGGCTGTTTCGTGGACTGCCCGCAGCTGCAGTAGGCGTGCCGTCCGGCACCCAGCTCGATGACGGCGGGGCGGCGGGCGGCGATCCTGGGGTCACTCATGGTCCGGTCCTTTCCCGGCCGTCAGGGGCGCCGGCGTGAAGCGGTCGCGGCATCAGGGCCGACAAGCTAGTTCAACGGGCGAGGACGGCAAACGACCGGCGGCGCCGTGGCCGGAATCGGCATGCCGCAGTCTGGTAATCACCAGGCGAACCGGATATCCTGTTCCCGAACCACGAGACGCCCCCGTGAGCACCATTCCCCGGGCAGGCGCCCGCCGCTTCGTTCCGCCCGTCAGCAGGAGGTTCCCGTCCGTGAAATCCATGGCCATGCTTCGCCGTCTCGTCGTCGGTGGCGCCCTGCTGCTGGCGGCAGCCGTGTCATCCGCGAAGACCCCGGTCCAGACGCTCGACGACATGCCGCGGCACACCTACCGCGTTGCCGGATCCGTCAGCGCGATGCTCGCGGACCCCGCGGCCTTCGGGGCGTTCTGCGCCAGCGTGCGGACGGACATCGAATCGGACCTGGCGACCTACGAGATCGGCGACAAGGCGGCCCGCCAGCGCCTGCTCAACACGCTGCTGTCGCTTGACCTGCAGGCGGGGCGCGACGCTGACGTGCCGGCCCGGGTTGAGGCGGTGCGCGCGCTCGAGGACAAGGAGGCCACGCGACTGACCACCGGCCTGGTGGCCCTGGCCTGGGTCGATGCGCGTCGCGCCGCAGGCAACGACCAGACCACGCCGGCGTTCAAGGCGGCCTTCCGCGCTGCCCTGGATCGGGACCTGGCCGCTTTGCCGGCCGAACTTGTGCGCGACAACATCCAGGCCCAGAAGGGGCGGATGGAGATCATGAGCCCGACCGTCATCGCCGGCATGGTGCAGAGCCAGCTCGACCCCATCGTTGCGGCCGCCGGAGAAGTGAGCTCGGACCTGGCCGGGCAGATCGTGGGCATCGGCGTGGCCATGAACACCGTGCTGCCGCTGCGCGAGGAACTGGTGGCGGCGTATGCCGGCTTCCTGGACGCCGGCAAGGAGGAGAAGAAGGACATCTGGGCTGCGCGTGACGTGTCGCTGGAGGGCCGCACCGATCTCAAGCCCGTCACCGTAGCGATCTGGGATTCAGGCGTGGATGTGGATGCATTTCCAAACGGCCTGTTCACCAATGCGGCGGAGAAGGTCGACGGCCAGGATAACGACGGCAACGGCTTCATCGACGACATCCACGGCATCGCCTGGGACTACGACGGCAAGGCCGTGCCCGAACTGCTGCACCCACTGGGCGACCAGACCGGTCGCCTGGAGGCGGCCATGCAGTCGATGAAGGGGTTCACGGATCTCGGCGCGGGTGTCGACAGCCCCGAGGCTTCGGCGCTGCGCAAGCACATGAGCGGTATGGGTTCGGCCGACGTCGGTCCGTTCATGGAGTCGCTCGGATTCGCCGGCCTGCACGCGCACGGCACGCACGTCACCGGCATCGCGCTGGCCGGGAACCCGGCGGCGCGGGCGCTCGTCGCGCGCATCTCATTCGACTACCACACCATCCCGAAGCCGCTGACCGCGCAGACGGCGCAGGCGCACGCCGAGTCGTACAGCCGGACCGTGGACTACTTCCGGGCCCACGGCGTGCGCGCCGTGAACATGAGCTGGGGCTGGTCGCTGAAGGAGATCGAGTCGTCGCTCGAGGCGAACAATGTCGGCGGCACGGCGGCGGAGCGCGGCCGCCTGGCGGCCGAGATGCTGGGTACCCTGCGCAACGGCATGGAGAAGGCCATGAAGTCGGCGCCGGACATCCTCTTCGTCGCGGCCGCCGGCAACGACGACAACGATGTCGAGTTCGACCAGTCGATGCCCGGCAGCCTGGACCTGCCCAACCTGATGATGGTCGGCGCCGTGGACCAGGCCGGCCGTCGCACGGGCTTCACGAGCAGCGGTCGTCGCGTCCGCGTCTACGCCAACGGCTTCGAGGTCGACAGCAACGTGCCGGGCGGCGGGCGCATGAAGATGTCGGGAACGTCGATGGCCTCGCCCAACGCCCTGAACCTGGCCGCGAAGCTGTTCGCCGTGAAGCCCGCGCTGACGCCGCAGCAGGTCGTGTCGCTGATCGAGCGCGGCGCCGACACCGTGGACGGGCAGGAAGGGTTGAAGCTCATCAACCCGCGCCGCTCGCTGGAGTTGCTGGCGGCGGAGTAGGGACACCCGTGCGGGCTCACAACGGGTCCGGCACCGGCCGGACTCGTTGTGTTGCCGCCGCGTCTCAAACCGCCGGCTTGGGCCTCTTGAGTGCGGCCGCCAGGGCGTTCCAGGCCACGACGGTGCGCGGCTTGAGGGCGGCGCGCTCTTCGTCACGCGCGGCCCGGAAACCGGTGAACTCCGTCAGCGCCGTCGCGTGCAGTGCCCGGAGTTCCGTCACGCGCCGGCTCGTCAGCGCCTCGGCCGTGGCATCGGGCGGCGGTGTCCGCGCGGCCATGTCCTCGATCCTGGCGAGCCAGGATTTCAATTGCGTGTCCATCTTCCTCAATGTCGTGCTCATGGCTTCTTCCTTGTGGATCCGAATCTCCATCGAGTGCCGGGAATGGCGAATCGACGGTGATGTCCCTGACCCAGCTTAGCTTCACTTGCGATCGGGCGCCTGCCCGCGCGGGTCGGCGCTCCCGCCTGTGAAGGAGGGGGCCTCCTTGCGGAGGCCCCCCCTTTTCGTTCAGATGGCCCTGTGGCGGGCTACAGCTTGATGTCCAGCAGCCCCGCCAACTCCGTCACGATACGGTCGAACCGCGCCAGCGCCGCGTTGATCGCATCCGGCTTCGTCAGGTCGACGCCCGCCTTCTTCAGCAGGTCCAGCGGCGGCTCGGAGCAGCCGCCCGAGAGCATCTGCAGGTAGCCGTCGACGGCGGGCTGGCCGTTCGCCTTCACGTTCTCGGCGATGGCGATGCCGCAGCTGAGGCCCGTCGCGTAGCTGTACACGTAGTACTTGTAGTAGAAGTGGGGGATGTAGGCCCACTCCATGCCGTCGTTCGCGGCCACGGTGAAGCCGGGGCCGTAGTAGCGCTTGATGAGCCCGGCGTAGGTCTCGTCGAGCAGCGCGGCCGTGACCGGGGTGCCCGCCTCGACGTAGCCGTGCACCGCGCGCTCGAACTCGCTGAACAGCGTCTGCCGGTAGATGGTCGAGCGGATGGTCTCCAGCTCGGCGGCCAGGATCCCGATGCGCGCTTCCTTCGACTCGGCCTTCTTCACCAGGTAGTCCGACAGCAGCGCTTCATTGCAGGTCGAGGCGATCTCGGCCAGGAACGTCACGTAGCGGTGGTCCTGGTACGGCTGCGCGGTCATCGCCAGGTGGCTGTGCAGCGCGTGGCCGTACTCGTGGGCCAGCGTCGACAGGTCATCGAGGCTGTCCTGGTAGTTCATCTTCACGTAGGGGTGCCGTCCGTAGACCGAGGCGGAGAAGGCGCCGCTGTCCTTGTCGCTGCTCGGGTAGATGTCGATCCAGCCGTTGCGCGGGTCCAGGCCCTGGTTCAGCATCTCCACGTACTGCTTGCCCAGGGGCGCCAGCGCCGCGGGGAGGATGGCGCAGGCCTGCTGGTAGGTGACGTCCATCTCGGCATCGGCCGTCAGCGGCACGTTCAGGTCGTACAGGCGCAGTTCGTCGAGGCCGAGCACCTTGCGGCGCAGTTCGACGTAGCGGTGCAGCGGCTTCAGGTTGGCATTCACGGCGTTGATCAGGTTGTCGTGCACGGCCACCGGCAGGTTGTCCTTGTCCAGGTAGGCCTCACGCGCGGTGTCGTAGCCGCGGGCCCGGGCATAGGTCACGTCCAGGTCGAACTGGCCGGCCAGCGTGGCGGCGAACGCGTGCTGGAACTGGCGCAGCGTCGTGTAGAAGGCGTTCACGGCTTCCTCGCGCACGCGGCGGTCGGGCGAGGCGCGGAAGACGGGGTAGTTCGACAGCGTCAGCTGCACTTCCTTGCCCTCGGCATCGTGAACCTTCGGCCAGGCAATGTCCGACAACAGGGCGCCGAAGGCGTCCTCGTAGGCACTGGGCACCTCGTTCAGGTCGATCTCGACCCAGAGGTTGTCGCCGGCCAGCTGCAGCGCCCTCTCGGCGTCGGGCGACAGCACGCGCGACTTCCGGCGGCGCAGGTTGTCCACGTACTTGCGGTACGCGGCCGGGCCGTCCTTGGCCGCGTAGGCCTGCTTCATGGTGGCGTCGTCGAGCGCCAGCAGTTCCCCGCGCAGGAAGCCGGACGCGGCGTTGAGTTCATCCAGCAGCGACAGGCTCAACTGCTTGCGCGCCTGGAGATCCTGGTTGGTCTGTTCGCTGTCGAGCGCCAGGTTCGCGTACTGGGCCACGCGGCTGGCGCGGTCGTGCAGGTCGAAGTAGAGCTTCAGGCAGCCGGCCATCGCGGACGGCTTGCCGAGCGTGCCGGCGTAGGCCTGCAGCGCGGGCAGCCCGGCGCGCACGGCCTTCAGTTCCGCGTCCCAGGTCGCGTTGTCGGCGAACAGCGGCGTGAGGTCCCACTTGTAGATGTCGGGCACCTGCGCGCGCGTCGCGTTGGCGTCCGGCTTGTACGGAGGCAGATCGGCGGCGAAGGAAGCGGCGGCGACGCTCAGCATGGCGACACACACCAGCAGGTTGCAGAACCGGCGGGACATGGATGGGCCTCCTCGGGCTGGACAGCGGGGGATTTTTCCATCACCCCATTCTCGGGCCCGGGGGCCGGCTTCGCCAGCGGAAATGCAGGAGGGCCGGCTTCCCGCGGGGGAAACCGGCCCTTTGCTGTCGACAAACTGCCGGGAAAACCGCGGCCTAGAAGCTCACCGCGGCGCTTACGCCCCAGACCAGCGCGTCGGCGTCGCCGCCGGCGTCCTCGACGCTGGTGCTGGCGTCATCCATCAGTGTGCTCCAGGAAACGCTGGGGGTGACCGTGGCCAGCGGCGTCGGGTGCCAGGGCACCGACAGCGTGAACGACAGGTCGGTCAGCGAACTGGCGGTGGTGCCATCGTCGAGCGCCTTGCTGACGGCGGTCGGGAAGTAGCCCTGCAGGTAGCGGTCCGAGCCCGCGCCGACCCGCGCGGCCACGTCCACGTTCGCGGCGGGCGACAGCGGCAGGCCGTGGCTCACGCCGGCCTGCCAGTACCAGCCGTCGACCTGGTCGAGGTCGCGGTACACGGTCAGCGTGGGCGAGAACAGTACGCCGGCGCTGGCGCTGGCGAAGGCCTCGGTCGTGTTCTGCTCGCTGGCATCGGGCAGGGCGTAATAGATGAAGCCCAGGTCCACCGAGGCCATGGGCACGCCCGCGCCATAGCTGACCGTGACATCGTATTCGTTGAAGCCGCTCGTGCCGTCCGCGTCGTCGGCGTCGACGTTGCCCCAGAGGCTCACGCCGAAGCCGCCCAGCCCGGCCGACAGCTCGGGCTGCACCACCGGACCGTCCACCAGCGTCATGCCGCGCCAGTTGTAGCTGCCGTAGTACCCGACCTCGGCGTTCAGGTCCACCGGGCCCATCGCCGCCGCGGCGATCGGCGCCAGCAGCGCCAGGCACAGAACCAACTTGTTGATCGACCTCATGTTCGCGTCTC
The DNA here is from genome assembly GCA_016703265.1 of bacterium. Lineage (NCBI taxonomy): Bacteria > bacterium. The sequence continues at coordinate 442,269 of JADJCK010000003.1, read as the reverse complement.
CCGGTTGAACCGCAGTCAGGGGCGGTCCGCCGCAACCGGCGGCGGGACGGCCCACGTACCCGGAGGGTATCGGCACCACCTGCCGTTTCCTGTAGCCCCCGGGTGGGAAGGCCGAAAACGGCCCTCAAGAACGCCGGCCGGGGGCCGATCCCAATCCCAGCGGACTATCCCAACTCAGCGGAGGCTCCCGAAGTGATCAAGGAACTCGCCTTGCCCGGTCCCGAAGTGCCCGTCATCGACGAATCGCGCCTCCTGTCGGAGTTCGGCGGCGATCGCGAGATTCTCGCCGAGCTGCGCGACCTGTTTCTCGCCCAGGCCCCTCCCTTGTACATCGCCATCCTCGAGGCGATGGATCGCGGCGCCGTGCCCGAGCTGGTCACGGACGCGCACAGCCTGACGGGCGCCTGCGCCACCTACGGCGCGCCGCGTTTGACGATGGTCTGCAAGGAGATCGAACTTGCGGGCAAGGCGAACGACCTGGAAACGGCGCGCGCCTGGCGGTCGGCCTTCGTCACGGAATTCGCGGCGCTGAGCGAGGGTATCACGCGGATCGCGCAGGGCTAGCCGACGAGGCAAGCCGGGCAACCAGCCGAACCGGAACGCAGCAACGGTGAACGCAGGCCGCAACGGCCACGTTCACCGTTGCCTTCTTATGCCTGGTCGTTCGGCCCCGACCCCGACGCACCGCCGTCATCGTCCGGAAGCGCGGCAATCTCGGCCGCCATCCCCGCCAGCGCCTCGTCCGACAGTTCAGGCTCGCCCGGCAGTCCCTGGAAGCGGGGCACCCGCAGCGCGCCCGTGATATGGCGCGCCAGGATGTGGTAGATGTGCGTCTCCCAGTTGACGATGCCGGCGCGCATGTGCAGGTGCCTGAGGTAGGTGAGGAATTTCAGGCGCTCGCGCGGCGTGTAGCCGATCGCGGCCATGGCGTGAGCCAGGTGCGCGTACATGTGGTCCAGCTCGCCCTGCGTGGGCAGGCGCGTGCCGCGGTGCGGATGGTTCGGCCGCGAGGCGGAACCCTGTCCGCGCGGGGCCAGGCCGCGGCCGCGGGCGCCGAGCGCGTCAAGAGCGCCGGCGCGCTGCATCGCCTGGCGGATCTCCCAGCCGTAGAGCATGACCGCCTGCGCCAGGTTCAGCGAGGGCTGCTCGGGCGCGGTGTCCACCGTCGAGAGGTGGCGGCAGATGTCGATCTCGTCGTTGGTCAGGCCGGTGCGCTCGGTCCCGAACATGATGACGACGCGGCCCTCGCGCGAATGTTCGGCGATGTTGTCGGCCAGTTCCGCCGGCGTGAGCAGGGCGCGCTTGCGCAGCTGGCGCTCGCGCGCCGTGGTGCCGGTGACGACCAGTGCATCGCTGACGGCGTCCAGCAGATCGTCGACCACCAGGGCGTTGTCGAGGATGTCCTCGGCCCCGTGCGCCAGGGCGCGCGCGCTGCGCCCCTTGGGATTGAGCGGGGCGATGAGGCGCAGCCGGCTCAGGCCCATCGTCTTCATGGCGCGGCAGGCGGCACCGATGTTCATCGGCTCGGTGGGGCGGCTCAGCACCACCACCACGTTGTCGAGGGATGGGAGTGAGGCGTCGCTCATCTCAGGGATTGGCGGCGGGTTCGCCGGCGTCTTCCAGCCAGAGCAGCGACTCGACGTGCGCGCTCTGCGGGAACATGTCCAGCGCCCGCAACTGGCGGGGCCGGTAGCCGGCGGCCACCAGGATGGCGGCATCGCGGGCCTGCGTGGCCGGGTCGCAGCTCATGTAGAAGACGTGCGCGGGGCGTCGCGCCAGCACCGCGGCAGTGCCGTCCTTGCCCAGGCCGGCGCGCGGGGGATCCACCACGCAGACGGCGTCGCGCCAGGCGTCGTCGCCCAGCGGGCCGCCCGGGCGCAGCACCTCGGTCAGGTCGCCCTCGTGCACTGCGGCGCGGCTGCGCACCGACTCGTCGCGCGCGATGTTGTTCACGGCGTCGCGGCAGGCGCCGGCGTCGAGCTCCACCAGCGCCACGCGCTCGAAGCGCCCGCCGAGGGCCAGCGTGAACAGGCCGACGCCTCCGTAAAGGTCGAGCAGGCGCGGCAGTTTCGTTCCGGCGGCGGCAATCTCGTCGAGCCAGCCGCGCGTGATCGCCACGGCGGCCTCGGCGATTTCCTGGTTGTTCTGGAAGAACGAGCCCGCGCCGACGCGGTATGAGTGCCCGCCCACGCGATGCACCAGGTAGTCGCGGCCCCACACGGGGCGGTTGTTGAACAGGATGCCCTTCAGGCCGGGCGCCGGCGCATCGCCCGGTTCCAGCGCGCCGACGATCTTCTTGAGGATCTTCAGGCGCCCCGGCACGCCGAACAGCGACAGCAGCCAGCCGTCGCGCCCGTCCAGCTTCACGACGACCTGCTCGACCGGCGGCAGGAACCGCAGCCAGGGCAGGATGATCTCTGCGAACGGCGCCGCCATGATCGGGCAGGTCTCCAGCCGCACCACTTCGTGCGAGCCGCGCCGGTGCATGCCGTAGAAGCCGGTGGGATGCGCGTGCAGGCGCAGGCTGGTGCGCCATTCCAGGGGCGCGCCGTAGACGGCCGGGCCCATGAAGCCCGCCACGTCGAGCTTGCCCTGGCGCTGGAAGCACTCGGCGATGATGGAGAGCTTGGCGGCGCGCTGCGCCTCGATGGTCAGGTGCTGCAGGTCGCAGCCGCCGCAGGTCTCGTAGTGCTGGCAGGGCGCGGCGCAGCGGTCGGCGCCTGGCTCGAGCAGCTCGCGCAGTTCGGCGCGCCGGTAGCCGCGGCGCTCCTCGACGACGGCCGCGCGCACGAGGTCGCCCGGCGCCGTGCGCGGGACGAAGCAGGCGCCCTGGGCATCGCGGGCAAGCCCGTCGCCACCGGTCACCAGCTTCTCGATGCGCAGTTCGACGACGACGGGTTCGACCGGAACGGGTTTTTCCGGACGGCGGCGGTGTTGCGGTTCCGGCTTGTGTGATTTCATCGTCTGGCTAAACTAGCACTGTCCCCGGCGTCCTCCAAGGAGCGCCCGCGAAGAGTCGCGCCGCGCTGCCGACGACCGATGCCCGGGGCCCGGAGTTTGCATTCCGGAGAATCAAAAAAGAGAACAAAATGAGATAGCTTGCGGCGCCCGCAGGGGCGCCCTGGCAGGGTTGGCGGCTGTGGCGGCACAAAGAGGATGATGCAGGCAGGTTGGCGGATCACGGGATGGTTGGTGGCGGCGGTCCTGCTGGGGATGGCCGCGTCCGGCTGCGCTCCCAAGCGGGTGGGCGGCCCGGGGGTGGCCACCGCATCGCGCCCGCATCCCGTGGCGGTATCGCCTACGCCGGCACCGGCGCCGGGCAGGGTGCCCGCCGGCGACCAGGCGGCCGCGGCGGGATTCGATCCCGGCTTCGCGGAAATCGGCTCGGAAGCGGAGGCGGGGGGCGAACCGGCCGGTCCGCCGGTGCCGGCCGACCAGCCGGAACCATCGCTGGCGGGGGATCCGGACGCCGGCCCGGGCGACAAGGTGGCCGAACTGGCCCGCACCCAGGTGGGCAAGCCCTACGGCTGGGGTGCCACCGGGCCCGAGCGCTTCGATTGCAGCGGCCTGGCCATGTACGTTTACCGCCAGCTGGGCATCGCCCTGCCGCGCGTGAGCCTGGAACAGGCGGGCACCGGGGTGCACGTCGAGCGCTCGGAGCTGAAACCGGGCGACCTGGTGTTCTTCTCGTTGCGCAGCGCCTTCGACCATGTCGGTATCTTCCTCGGCAACAACAGGTTCGTGCACGCGCCGCGCCGGCAGGAGCCGGTCCGCGTGGACAATCTCGACGATGCCTGGTGGAACCGGGCCTACCGCGGCGCCCGCCGCGTCTTCGGCGGCGAGCCCTGACCCGCCTGACCTGACCGGCCGCCCATCCCCCCCGACTCCCCTCCCAACCAACAGGATGTTGATGGCACGCATGTTGCCTTCCTCGTCGTGCCCGATTGTTCCCCGAAATGCCTAAAGATCTCCCTTGCTGTGGCGAAAACAGCAGGGAACGAGGGCGACGGGGCCGATCCGGCCCTGTCAGACAGCGGAATCGCGGCCGGTTGCCGGCGGCGGGCGGAGATGCGGCAGGATGGTCGGCAGGCGCGGGATGCGGCGGGGAACCGCCGCGAATCGACGCCCGGCGATCAGAAATCTGTCGCCGCCTGCGGCGGAAACGGCCTGAGGCGCTTCGAGACTGAGGGTGCGTGCCACATGAGCAAGTCCACGGTGCTTGAGCTGCTCGAACAGATCGCCGAGACGGTGGTCTTCATCGACCAGGACACTCCGGCAGGGTTCGCGACCGTCGAGAACGACCTGACCACGCTGTCCGGTCGCCTGGCCGAGGTCGGCCGCCTTCAGGAATCGGCGATCTGCGCCAATGCGGCGCACCTGGCCGGCGGCCTGGCCAAAGGATTCGGCAACCCGGCACAGGCCCTCAAAGTACTGACTGCGGGCCTCGACGCCCTGCGTGCCAGCCTGGGCCAGGAATGCCATCCGGAAGACGCCGGCTTCCCGGCCGAGCTCGCGACGGCGGAGGCGACCGCAGTGGTGTCCGAGTCGCTGGCCGAGCCTGCGCCGGTCAACGAGCCTGCGCCGGTCAACGAGCCTGCGGTCGCGTCCGAGGTTGAAGTCGCCGTCGCGGTCGAAGCCGATGTCGCAGCCGCCTGCGAAGAGGCGCCCGCTGATGCCGCCCCCGTCGCCGTGGCCGCGCCCGCTGTCCATGTACCGGTGACGCCTTTGGCCAGCGACGTCCTCAGCATGGTGGACGAGTCCATCATGAGCGAGTTCCTGGCCCGCCAGGCCGATGTGCTGGACGAGATCGAGAAGGAACTGCTCAACGTCGAGGACGGCACCTCCGAAGGCGACCTGACCGGCCTGTTGCGCTTCTTCCATACGCTCAAGGGCGAATCGGCGCTGCTGGGCATGCCCCATGTGGCCGAGCTCTGCCACGCCACCGAGGACATGATGCAGAGCGAGCCGCTGGCCGCCTGCGTCGAGCGCCTGCTCGACGTCAAGGACTGGCTGGGTTCGGTGATGCGCCAGTACTCCGGCGCCAATGTCGTGCCGGCGCCCGTCATGGACATCATGGCGCGGCTGAAGGAGATCCCCGCGGCGCCAGCTCCGGCCGTGGCACCGACGGTCGCGACGCCAGTCGCGCCCGTGCCCGTTGCCGTGGATGAGGCGGAGGTCGCCACGTACGAAGTGGTGGCCTACATCGGCCACAACGTCCTCGACAGCGACACCGACCTGATCCACGACTTCGTGGCCGAGGCCGTCGAGCATCTCGACGCCTCGGAAGGCCACCTGCTGGCCATCGAGAAGGATCCGCACCAGTCCGAGGCGCTGAACGCCGTCTTCCGCGCGTTCCACACCATCAAGGGCCTGGCCGGGTTCATCGAGCTCGAGCACATCAAGGACCTGGCCCACAAGGCCGAGAACCTGCTCGACATGGCGCGCCGCAGCGAACTGGAGCTTGTCGGCAACAACATGGACCTCGTCTTCGAGTCGGTCGACATGATGAAGCGACTGGTCGAAGGCGTGACGGCAGCGCTCGGCGGCGACGGGCGCCTGACCGGTGAAAGCCGGCTGGCGAGCCTGATGACGCGGCTGGTGGCGGCCACCGACACGAAACGGGCGGCCCCGGCCCCCGTCGTCGCTGCGACTCCCGCGCCGGAGCCGGTCGCCGCCCCTGCGGCCGCGCCGAAGAAGCCCGGCACCGGGTTCATCCCCCTCGGCAACATGAAGAAGACGGCAAGCGCCCCGGCAGCCCAGGCGGCGGCGCCCGCACCGGTCGCCACGGCGCCGGTCGCGCCCGTCGCGCCGGTTGCGGCAGCCGAGGCGGACGGCGATCAGCGCGGGGGCAAGGCGCCCTCCAAGGTGCGCGAGGCCATGCGCGTGGACGCCGAGCGCCTGGACCACCTGATCGAGACGATCGGCGAGCTGGTCATCGCCGAGTCGATGGTCAGCCAATCGCCCGAGATCAAGCGGACCGGCATGTCGGTGAAGCTGGCCAAGGACATCGACCACCTGGACAAGATCTGCCGCGAGTTGCAGGAGATCGGCATGTCCCTGCGGATGGTGCCGGTGCGGCCCGTGTTCCAGAAGATGGCCCGCCTAGTGCGCGACCTGTCGAAGAAGCAGGATCGCGAGGTGGAGTTCGTCGTCAGCGGCGAGGACACCGAGCTGGACAAGAACGTCGTCGACAAGATCGGCGATCCGCTGGTGCACATGGTCCGCAACGCGGTCGACCACGGCATCGAGGCCGACCCCGCCGACCGCCTGAAGCTGGGCAAGCCGGCGCAGGGGCGCATCGAGCTGAGGGCGTTCCACAAGGGCGGCAACATCTGCATCGAGATCGAGGATGACGGCAAGGGCCTGGACCGCGAGGCGATCCTCGCCAAGGCCATCAGCCGCGGCATGCTGCGCGAAGGCGAGAACCCGAGCGATCGCGACCTGTTCGCGCTGATCTTCGAGCCCGGCTTCTCGACCGCCAAGCAGGTCACCGACATCTCCGGCCGCGGTGTGGGCATGGACGTCGTGCGCCGGAACATCGAGGAGCTGCGCGGAACCGTCGACATCTCGTCGGCGCCCGGCAAGGGCTCCACGTTCAGCATCAAGCTGCCGCTCACGCTGGCCATCATCGAGGGCATGGTCATTCGCGTCGGGGAGGAGCACTACATCATCCCCACGCTGTCGGTGGTGCGGCTGATCCGGCCGCAGGCCCGCGACGTGACGCATGTCTTCGACCGCGGCGAGATGCTCGCATTCGAGGGGAATCACCTGCCGCTGTTCCGGCTGGCCGGCCTGTTCGACGTCAACGAGGCCAAGGTGCGCCCGGAAGAGGCCATGGTCGTCGTCGTCGAGGACGAGGGACGCAAGGTCGGCCTGATGGCCGACGAGCTGCTGGGCCAGCAGTCGATCGTGATCAAGAGCCTGGGCGAGACGATGCAGGGCACCGACGGCGTCGCCGGCGGCGCCATCATGAGCAACGGCAACGTCGCCCTGATCCTCGATATCGCCGGGATCGTGCGTGTCGCCCACCAGGTCGACACCACCGCGCATTCCCGCGTCTGCCGCGGCGCCGCCACGGCCACGCTGGACCAGGCGGTCACCGCGGGGGGCGCCCTGCCCGCGATGGAATACGTCGACGGCGACCTTGAGGCCGTCGAGGGACGCGAACCGGCAACGCAGACGGTCTAGCAACGGGCCGGGCGTGGCCCGGCGCAACCGGGGCAACACCCCGTGACGGAGGTAGGACATGGCAACGGAATCGACGGCCGCCAGGATCGCGCAGGCGGGGAAATTCCTCTCGTTCATCCTGGGCGAAGAGGAATACGGGCTGGAGATCCTGAAGGTGCAGGAGATCAACGGCATGATGGGCATCACCCGCGTGCCGCGGACGCCGGACTATGTTCGCGGCGTGATCAACCTGCGCGGTCGCGTGATCCCCATCGTGAGCCTTCGCAAGAAGTTCAAGATGCCGGCCGTGGCCGACACCGAGAAGACGTGCATCATCGTGGTCCAGGTCCGTTATGTGGACCGCGAGATCACGATGGGCATCATCGTCGACGAGGTCTCGGAAGTGCTGAACATCGGTGACGGCCAGATCGAGCCGCCCCCGAGCTTCGGCGGCGGCATGGAAGAAGCCGACTTCATCACCGGCATGGGCAAGCTCGAGAACAAGGTCGTGATCCTGTTGGATATCGACCGCGTGATGAGCGGCACCGAGATGGAAGCCGTCATGCAGGCTGCGAACTGATGAACGCGGGGCGCAGGGATGCGGCGGTCCTGGACCGGCCGGCAGCAACGGGGATGACGCCGGCGGAGCTGGCGGCGTACCAGAAGCTGCTGTTCGACCAGACCGGCATCGTCCTCCAGGACAACAAGCGCGCGCTGGTCGAGGCGCGGGTTTCGTTGCGCCTGCGCGCCCTCGGCATGTCGTCGTTCGGCGAGTACCTGGAGCTTCTGCGCCAGGACAGGACGGGAGAAGAGCTGGTCCAGCTCATCGATGCCGTCTCGACCAACGTTACGCACTTCTTCCGCGAGGACGAGCATTTCCAGTTCCTGTCCGAGGTGACGGAAGGCTGGGCCAGGCAGGGTGCGGAACGTCTCCGCATCTGGTCCGCGGCGTGCTCGACCGGCGAGGAGCCGTACTCGATCGCGATGACCGTCGGTACCCCGAACGGGCGCCGGAACGCGGATATCCGCATCCTGGCCACCGACATCAGCACCCGCGTGCTGGCGGAGGCCCAGGCGGGGCGGTATCCCGAGGGGCGTCTGTCGACCGTGCCCGAGGCTCGTCGGCGCACCTGCTTCACCCGCGTGAGCGCGGGGGGCGAGACGCTCTACGAAGTGAAGCCGGAGTTGCGGCGGCTGGTGATGTTCCGCCGCCTGAACTTCAAGGCGATGCCGTATCCGATTCGCGGCACCTTCGACGTCATCTTCTGTCGGAACGCGATGATCTATTTCGACCGGCCTCAGAGGGAACGCATGGTCAGGGAGTTTGCGCGGCTTCTCAAGCCGGGCGGCTATCTGCTCGTGGGTCACGCCGAGACGCTCATCGGGATGTCCGATTGCTTCCGCGTGATCCGACCTTCGATCTACGAACGGCTGAAGGACGGGGTGAGACCTTGACTCAAGTCATCGAGAGGCCCGGACAGAGCCTGCGCTCCAGGCGCAGCATCTGCGTGGACATCAGCGACATGAAGCTCTCGCGGAACCGCGAAGACGTCATCGTCACGTACTCGCTGGGATCGTGCGTCGGCCTCACGCTCTATGATCCGCTGGCGGGTGTCGGCGCGATGATCCACTGCATGCTGCCGATGTCGAAAATCGACCCTGAGAAGGCGCGCCTCAAGCCCTACATGTTCGTGGACACGGGCGTCGCCGCCATGCTCCATGACATGTACCAGGCGGGCGCGCAGCGGCAGAACCTGATCGCCAAGGTGGCCGGCGCGGGTTCGCCCCTGGGCAAGGAAGAGACTTTCCGGATCGGGCAGCGCAACTACACGATCCTCCGCAAGTTCCTCTGGAAGAACAACATTCTCATTGCCAAGGAAGACGTGGGCGGCAGCAAGGCGCGCACACTCTACCTGAACATGGCTGACGGACGCACCACGGTGAAGTCCGAGGGACAGGAGGTGGAGCTGTGAGCGAGCGCGAAACAATCCTGGCCAGGATCCAGACGGTCCCGTCCCTGCCGTCGGTGGTGATCAAGCTGCGGCAGTATCTCAACGAGCCGGACGTCAACTTCGACGCCCTCGCGCGGATGATCGAATACGATCCGGGACTCACGGCCAACGTGCTGCAGCTGTCCAATTCCGCCTATTTCGGCTGGTCGCGCTCCATTCGCACGGTCAAGGAAGCGATCGTGCGCCTGGGCACCAACCGGATCTTCCAGATGGTCCTCTGCATGTCGGTGGCGCCCCTGGTGCGCAAGCCCATCAAGGGCTACGACATGGATTCCGAGGGGCTCTGGCGGCATTCGATCGCGACGGCGATCTGCGCCGAGCTGGTGGCCGCTGAACTGGAACTGGAGTGCCGCGGCGAGGCCTTCACGGCCGGCCTGCTGCACGACATGGGCAAGATCGTGCTGGGCACCTTCGTCGAAGTGGACGACGAGCCCATCAAGGAAGTCATGCGCATGGACGGCTTGGCCTTCAACGAGGCCGAGCAGATGGTCCTGGGCATCGACCACGCCGAAGTGGCGGCCGAACTGCTGCGCACCTGGAACCTGCCGGACGACGTGTGCGATGCCGTGCGCTGGCACCACCAGCCCTCGCGCGCCGAGGAGAACCGGCGCGAGCTGGCCGACCTGGTGCACGTGGCGGACATCCTCTGCATGGACTTCGGCTTCGGCGGCGGCGCCGATGGCCTGAGCTATCGCCTGGACAAGAGCGCGAGCGAACGGCTCGGGCTGGGGGTCGGGATCGCCGAGAAGGTCGGCGCCCAGATCATGATCGCGGTGAACGAGCTGGATTCGATGTTCTCGACAGTCAGGGAAGGTGAAAGCAATGGCGTTCAACATTCTGCTCGTTGACGACTCGGTCACCGTCAGGGCTGTGATCAGCAAGGCCCTGCATCTGGCCGGCGTCGACATCAACCTCCTGTATCAGGCCGGCAACGGGCAGGAGGCGCTGGAGATCCTGGAGGCCGAGTGGATCGACCTCGTGCTGTGCGACATCAGCATGCCGATCATGGACGGCGAGACGCTGGTCGCGCGCATGGTCGACAACGGCATGATCAAGACGGTGCCGATCGTCATCGTGTCGTCGGCCGGAAGTGAGCCGCGCATCGCGCGCCTGAAGGATCTGGGTGTCCGCGACTACATCCAGAAGCCGTTCACGCCCGAACGCATCCGCGAGGTTGTCGACAACGTGATGGGGGTTGCGAAAGATGCGTGACGACGTCCTGACGTCCGTGAGTTCGACCTTCCTGGAAGTGGTCGAGCAGCTGACGTTCATGTTCGGCGAGCCCGCTGCCAAGTCCGGCGTCCTGGATGCCGACGGCGACTACGTGATGGCGCAGCTCGATTTCACGGGTGACGTGACCGGCAGGCTTTCGCTGGCCGTGCCGTCCGACTGCGTGCCGGAGATCGCGGCCAACATCCTCGGCCTGGAGCCGGAAGAGATGGAAGCCAGTACGATGGCCCCCGATTCGCTGGGCGAGATGCTCAACGTCATCTGCGGGCACGTGATCATGGCGATCGCCGGCAAGGGTGCCGACTTCCGCCTGGGCGGTCCGGAAGTGGGCCCGGCCACCCCGGAGTTCCTGGCCTCGTGCGTGGATGATGAAAACTGGTTGGGATTTCTCCTCGAGGAGAATGTGGTGCTGTTGGGCCTCGTCACGGAGTAGGCGCCTTGAAGAACATCCGCGTGCTCATTGTCGATGATTCGCCGACCGTCTGCGCCATTATCAAGCGCGGGCTGCAGGCTGCCGAGGGCATCGAGGTCATCGGGATGGCGCCCGATCCCTTTGTTGCCCGCGACATGATCGTCAAGAACCCGCCCGACGTGGTGACGCTCGACATCGAGATGCCGCGCATGGACGGCCTGACGTTCCTGACCAAGCTGATGAAGCATTTCCCGCTGCCGGTGGTCGTGGTTTCCACTCTCACCCCGGCCGGCAGCAGCAAGGCCCTGGAAGCGCTGGCGCGCGGTGCGGTGGAGGTGGTCGGCAAGAACGTGGCCGACGACCGCCGCCAGGCGTTCGTGATTGAACTGGTGGGCAAGGTGCGGGCAGCCGCGCGGGCCACGGTTCGCGCGCGGCCGGCGGCCCTCCCGTCGGCTCCGGCGATGGCGCCGGCGCCGGTCGGACCGCTGGGCGCGCTGCGGAGCGCCGGTCGTCATGTCCTGGCCATCGGCGCCAGCACCGGCGGCACCGAGGCCCTGGCGCGCATCTTCGAGCGCCTGCCCGGCAACACGCCGCCCACGGTGATCGTGCAGCACATGCCGCCCGTGTTCACGATGCAGCTGGCCGAGCGGTTGAACCGCCTGTCGGCGATGACCGTCCGCGAAGCGACGAACGGCGAGATGCTGGTACCCGGCCTGGCCCTGCTGGCGCCCGGCGACCGGCACCTGATGCTGCGGCGCGCCGGCGCCGGCTATCGCGTGGAACTGAAGGATGGTCCGAAGGTGAGCGGGCACAAGCCGTCGGTGGATGTCCTGTTCCGCTCCGTGGCGGAGGCGGCGGGCGCCGACGCGGTGGGCGTCATCCTGACCGGTATGGGCGCCGACGGTGCGCAGGGCCTGCTGCAGATGCGCCAGGCCGGCGCCGACACCATCGGGCAGGACGAAGCCTCATGCGTCGTCTACGGCATGCCCCGTGAGGCCGCCAACCTGGGTGCGGTCGCGACCGTGTCCGCCCTCGACCGGATTCCCGAGCGGATCTGCCGCGCCGTCGAGTCCGTTCGCGCCTGAACCGTCCCCGCTCTGCTGTTCGCGGCCGCTCCGGCTCCCCGGCGCGGCCGCGTCGTCTTTCCAGAGCTTCTGCAGCCAGCTGGCGCCGCCCGAAGTGGAGCTGACGATGGCGACGATGCCCAGGACGACGACGGCCAGGACCGTCAGGGCCAGCGGCAGGAAGTGCAGGGGCATCGGACGGACTCCCGGGGACGTTGATGTCGCGTGGACGGTGACCGGACCCGCGCAAGATAGGGATGAACAGGTACCGCCGCCGCCGCCACGGACGCAAACGCCCGGCTTCGCGGCCGGGCGTCGGGTGGCGAAGGTGGCGCGGCGCTGCGGAGCGCCCGCTAGGGTGCGATCAGCGTGATGGTGCCGTTGCCGTAGGGCGTCTTGCCCACGTAGTCGATGCGCTTGCCGGGATCGAGGATCCAGGCCACGAAGTCGTCGGCTGCGGGCACCTGGTAGAGGAACGTCTTCGTCGGGGCCACGTGGGGATTCAGGTCGATGGCATTGAAGAGCGTGCGCAGGTTGTTGATCACTTCGGTGACCGCCTCGACCACCGGCTCGTCGGCTTCGCCCGCGTTGAACTGGTTCTGCAGGCTGACCGGCGGCAGCAGGATCAGCTTGCCGCCGATGTAGAGCGTGGCCGCGAGGTCGGTGATGACCGCACCCTCCACTTCGAGGTCCTTGCCCTGCAGGAACGTGATGTAACAGCCGGGCTCGGGCTTCCGCAGGTCCCAGCCCTCGCCGCGCCTGAACAGGGGCTTCTCGCCGATCAACATCTCGATCAGGTCGAAGATCTCCGCCTGCTTCGGGAACACGAGCGCCACGGCGATCAGCCTTCCTGCCAGATCAGGATGACATGGGCCGACACTTCGCCAGGGCCGCGCACGGTCTGCGCCATGCCCTGGATGCCGGAGGCAAAGAACTCGAAGCAGCCGCGTCCTTCCATGAACAGCGGCAGGCCGAGCTGCACCTTCTGCCCGGCCGCGGCGCGACTGGCCTTCAGGACGCCGGCGGCAACATTGGCGATCTCGCCCAGGGCGTCGGCCATGTCGGCCATCGCCGGGTCCTCGTCCGCTTCCATGGCGAAGAGGTTGCGCGTCAGCGCCTCGCAGCTGCCGCGGCTGCCCATCACGGCCAGCTGCCACCCCCCGGTTTCGGAGGTCAGGGCGATGCTGCTTCCGTATTCGACGTCCGCGTCCCGGGGATCGGACGGGCTCGGGTCGACCTCGAGTTCCAGGTTCATCTGGATCGCACAGGTCTCGACCACGGCCCGCACGGCTTCCTGAAGCACCTGCGTGGGCACTGAACGCCCCGCAGTCACGGTTCCGTCGACGGTCTGGGTGGACATAAGCCGTTCGCCTCCGTCACGTTGGCCATACTGCCAGATCAGGACCATCTGCATGACGGTCCCGTCCGGGGCCTGCAGGGTCTGGCCGATGGCGTTGACATTACGTGGAAAATACCGGACCCAGCTGTTGCCCTTCAGGAAGATCGGCAGGCCCAATTGATACTGTTCGCCGGCCGTGCGCTCGCGCATCGCCTTCCACACGCCGGCAGCGACGTTCGGGATCTCCCGCAAGCCGTCGCCCATGTCCTCGAGACTTGGTTCCTCGTCCTCTTCCATCGCGAACAGGATGCGCGTGAGCTTCCTCGCCGTCTCCACCGGGAAGCCGCAGGCGAACTGGTAGTTCACCTGGTCGTTGGCCACGGCCAACGTGCTTCCGTAGGCGATGAGGTCGGGGTTGGGCGTGCCGGGCATGCCGACCAGTTCGAGTTCCATCTGGAACTGGACCCGGAAGGTCTGCCGGAACGCGGCCACCGCTTCCTGCAGCGACTCGAGCTTCGACATCAGGTCGGTCGGATCCTCGACCCGATGCATGCGAGCCAGGGTTGTCACTGGACAAACGCCCCCAGCACCTGCGCCATGTCCTCGGCGGTGAACGGCTTCGCGAGCAGGAACATGGCCCCACCCTCGGTCGCCTGGTCCACCATCTCCTTGGTGCTCTCCGAAGTCACGAACCCGAAGGGGATCTCAAAGCCGCCGGCGTTCAGGGCGGTCAGGAACTCGATCCCGGTCATCTCGGGCATGTGCCAGTCCGAGAGGATCAGGTCCGGCTTCTGCGCCTTGACCACGTCGAGAGCCTCGCGGCCGTTCTCGGCCTCGATGATCTCGTGGCCTTCGAAGCCCGCCTGGCGGATCGTGCGCGAAACGATGCGCCGCATCGCGCGTGAATCGTCCACCACCAGAATCTTCATCTTCCAAGCCTCCTGCTTGTCGCCATGCCTGCCGCAAACGCCGTCCGGCCGGGTACGCCGGTCCCGCGCCGCGCAGCGAGGCGTTGGCCGTTCAGGTACGAGCCCGTTCCGGCTCAACGAGTTCATCGGTTGGAGCGGGCGTCGATTTAGGTTTTTCTTCAGGAGACCGTGGATCAGCCCTCAGGCCCGATGACGCGCCGGACGGATGCGTCGGCGGCCTCGCGAACCGCCTCCTCGAGGCCCATGGCCTCGGACAGGCGCAGCAGGTCGATGCCGCGGGCGTTCAGGATGGGCCGTGGCGAACGGATGGAGCAGCAGTCGCGGTAGGGCTGGATCGAGGTGTTGAAAAGGCCGGTTCGCTGGCTCCAGGCCGTGATCTCATGCTTGTCCAGGCCCACCAGCGGCCGGAGGATGGGCAGGCTCACGTCCGGGCTGATGGCGGCCAGGTTGTGCAGGGTCTGGCTGGCGACCTGGCCCAGGCTGTCGCCGGTGACCAGGGCCAGGCACTTGTGGCGCCGGGCCAGGCGGGCCGCCGTGCGCACCATGAAGCGGCGGAACATGACCATGTCGTAGCGGTCGTCGATGGTCCCGATCGCGCGCGTCTCGTACGGCACCACCGGAACCAGGTGCAGGTGCAGCGGGATGGGCATCCAGCGCGCGAGCAGGCGCACCAGTTCCTCGATCTTCGCGCAGTCGGCCTCCTCGACGTTGCGTCCGCTGTAGAAGTGCACGAAGTCCGCACGGCTGCCGCGCCGCATCATCATCCATGCGGCCACGGGCGAGTCGATGCCGCCGGAGAGCAGCACCATCGTGCGCCCGCTCGAGGTGGCAGGCAGGCCGCCGAATGCCTGTTCCTTCAGGGCGAATGCGAGCACGCTCTCGCGCAGCACGAGCACGTCGATGACGAAGTCGGCATCGACCATGCGCCCCGGCAACCCGCTGCGATGGTGGACGGCGGCGCCCACCACGGCGCCGATCTGCAGGCTGTTCAGCCCGAAGCTGTGGTCGCTGCGCCGCGCGTGGATGCGGAAGTTCCGCGCATTGCCGGCACCCTCGTCCGCCAGCTGGCAGGCGGCCCCGCACAACTGGGTCAGGCGCGGCTCGTGTCCGTCGGCCAGGTCCTCGGCCAGCTCGGCGTCGAGTTCGGCGCGCGGCAACTCGATGGCCGGCGACACCCACTGCAGCCCGAACACACGGTGCAGCCTCGTCGCCGCCTCCGTGGTCTGCGATTCGTCGCGCAACCGCACCAGCAGCCGACTCTCGACATGGTGGATGGTCACGCCGCCCAGGCCCTTCAGCGCCGCCTGCATGTTGTTGATGAGCTTGCGCAGGAACATGGTCCGATTGCGCCCCTTGAGGGCGATCTCGGAATAGGTGCAGGCGATGACGGACGTGGGGAAGGACATGGTTCTCCCGCTTGATTCCGCGCCGGGCGGCTGTATTGTGGGCGCTGCCGCCACAGGGTGGGTCTGGTGCAGAATGTACCAGTCCGGGCCGGGGGCGCAAGGTGGGGCCCGTCCCCACATGATTCGCAGGGAATTCGCCAGGGAAGGACGCGCGCATGCTGGAAGCCGCCGGAGTCAGCCTCGATCTCGCGGGAACAGGGTCGTTCCTCGCCACCTCGCAACTGGAAGCGCTGGCGCCGCGCGTGGCCGCAGCGGCCCGCGGACTGGCCCAGGGCACCTGTGCCGGGCATGAGTTCCTGGGCTGGCTGGACCTGCCTTCGCGCATCGACGAGGCCTCCCTGGCCGCGTGCGCCACTGCTGCCGCGCGTGCGAAGGCCGACTCGCAGGCCGTGGTGGTCGTGGGCATCGGCGGCTCGTACCTGGGCGCGCGCGCGGTGCTCGACGCGCTGCCGCCGGGGCCGGGCGCCGGCGTGCCGCTGCTGTTTGCCGGCACGGGCCTGTGCTCCGCGTCGCTGGACCACGTGCTGCGGACCGTCGAGGACCGCGACTTCCGCGTCTGCGTGATCTCCAAGTCGGGCACCACCGTGGAACCCGCAGTGGCCTTCCGCGTGCTGCGCGGCCTGCTGCGCCGGCGCTACGGCGACAAGGGCGCTTCCGCGCGCATCACCGCCGTCACCGACGCCCGCAAGGGCGCGCTGCGCCAGCTGGCCGACGCCGAGGGCTGGGAGACGTTCGTGGTTCCCGATGATGTGGGCGGTCGCTTCTCGGTGCTCACGCCCGTGGGCCTGGTTCCCCTGGCAATGGCGGGCGTGGATGTGCGCGGGCTGGTCGAAGGCGCGCGCGCCATGCAGCAGGCCTGTGACAACGAGGGGCTGTTCGACAACCCGGCCCACCTGTACGCGGCCGCGCGCTACCAGCTCTACACGCAGGGCTACACCACCGAGGTCATGAGCTCGTTCCACAGCGGCCTGCACAACCTGCAGGAATGGTGGAAGCAGCTCTTCGGCGAAAGCGAGGGCAAGCAGGGGCAGGGCATCTTCCCCGCTTCGACCGTCTTCACGACCGACCTGCACAGCCTCGGCCAGTACCTGCAGGACGGCCGGCGCAACCTGCAGGAGACCTTCCTCTGCGCCCGCCGCGCCGTGCCCGGCCTGGTGGTGCCGGCCGATCCCGGCGCCGACGCCGACGGGCTCGGCTACCTGGCGGGCCGTTCGTTCGACGACATCAACTGGATCGCCTTCGAGGCCACGCGCCAGGCCCACATCCAGGGCGGCGTTCCCTGCCAGGCGCTGGCCGTGGACGAGGTCAGCCCGCGTACCGTCGGGGCCCTGCTCTACATGTTCGAGAAGGCGGTCGGCATCGGGGGCCTGCTCCTGGGCCTGAACCCGTTCGACCAGCCCGGCGTGGAGGCCTACAAGCTGGAGATGTTCCGGCGCCTGGGGCGGCCGGCCTGAGCCGGCGGGCCGGAAACGGCCATCCCGGGGCCGGGTATTCGCGCCGTTTGCCCCCACGGGTTTGGTGGCTTATTTTCGGGCGGTCCGGGAAGGCCTGACCGAGGCCTCCGCCCCGGCTGTGCGCTTGCTCCGAACCGAGGAGACTTCCTTGAAGAAGCTGCCCTTCATTTCGCCGTTGTTCGTGATCGTGCTGGCCGTCGCCCTGACCGGTTGCGGCGACAAGGTGGGCGGCAACGCCCAGGCCACGGCCAGCAATACGCCCGCTGCGAGCGCCACGCCGGCGGCCCAGCCGGCTGCCATGCCCGGCACCTGGCAGGGCACCGTCGCCGAAACCATGGACTCGGGCGGCTACACCTACGTGCTGCTGGATACCGGCACCGAAAAGCTCTGGTGCGCCAGCACGCAGACGCCCATCGCGGCCGGTGACAAGGTCACGATCCCCCAGGGCCAGATGATGGTCGACTTCCGCAGCGCGACGCTCGACCGCGTCTTCCCCGAGATCTATTTCACCACGGCCATCTGGAAGGCCGGCACCGAGCCCCAGGGCGGGGCGATGCCGCAGGGCCACCCCGGCATGGGCGGCGGTGCGGCCGGCGGCATGGGCGCGGCCGGTGGGCAGGAGATGGGCGGCGGCAATATGCCTGGCGGAATGGGCAGCGGCCCGGCCGGCGGCACCAAGCTGGCCCTCGACGACCAGCATGTGTCCGGTGTGGCCAAGGTGGCCGGCGGCTACCAGGTGGGCGAGATCTACGCCAAGGGCGCCGAGCTGGGCGGCAAGGCCGTCAAGGTGCGCGGCCGCGTGGTCAAGTTCACGCCCAACATCATGGGCACCAACTGGATCCACATCCAGGACGGCTCGGGCGAGGGCGCCACGGTCGACCTGACCGTCACGACCAGTGAGATCGTCGCTGTCGGCGATGTCATCGTGGCCGAGGGCGTGCTGGCCATCGACAAGGATTTCGGGGCCGGGTACGTCTATGCAGCCATCATAGAAAAGGCTGCGATCACCAAGGAATAGCGGCCCTTTGGCGCTGTTTCCTGGCTGTGGGTGAAATGAAGGGATCCCGGGCTGTCCTCGCCCTTCGGGCTGCGGATTGCCCGGGATCCCTTCATTTCACCCACAGCCAGGCAACCGACGAAATGGCCGCTATTCCTTCGTGACGGCGGCCTTTTCGATGAGGTAGAGTGGAGACATGAGCGACGCGGATAAACTCCAGTTACCTGGACGCACTGCCGTCGAAGCGGAAGCCTTCGCGGCGGCTGATCATCGGCGTGGCGGTGGCCGTGGTGGTCGTCGCGACGCTCGCCGCATTGTCGACGCTGCGCAACCCGGTGGTGGCGCGCGTCAACATGCTGGGCCTGTGCCTTGAGGTGAAGGGCGAGGACGTGGCGAAGAGCGCGCAGGGCGAGGCGCTGGCGCGCGTGCTCGTGGCTACTCCCGACAGCACCGAGGTGGAGTTGCTCCTGCCGCCGCCGGTGCCGCGGCCCGGCGATTTCGTGCCGCTTGTGGCCGACCAGTACAAGAAGGGGAATGTTTCCTACACCATCGATGCGGCTCGGTGGAGTGCCGAAGGGCCGCTGTAGGTTGCGTCAGAAACAAAGCCCGGTGCGCTGTCCTCGCCCTTCGGGCTGCGGATTGCGCACCGGGCTTTGTTTCTGACGCAACCCACAGGGGTCCTTCGGCACACCCACGTGCCCGCGGTGGTGGGGGCCATCGGCCTTCGGCCTCGGCGCGGCGGAGAGACCTGCGGTACTTGATTTTCTTACACTACTGGCGACCGGGTCTCTCGTACGGTGGAAAACAACGAGCCCGCGAAATCCGCAGCCCGAAGGGCGAGGACATCGCGGGCTCGTTGTTTTCCACCGGACGAGAGAATCGCCTGTCGCCTAGCTATGCTTCTTCAGGTACGACGCCACACCCGCCGCCGTCGGCTTCATGGCTTCGTCGCCCTTCTTCCAGTTCGCGGGGCAGACCTCGCCGTGCTCCTCGAGGTGCTGCAGCGCATCGACCAGGCGCACCATCTCGTCCACGTTGCGGCCCAGGCCCAGGTTGTTCACGGTGCTGTGCTGCACCATGCCGTTCTTGTCGATCAGGAACGTGCCGCGCAGGGCCATGCCGCCCTCGAGCAGCAGGCCGTAGTCCTGGCTGATCGTCTTCTGGAAGTCGGCCACCAGCGGGAACTGCACGTTGCCGATGCCGCCGTTCTCGGGCTTGGTGTTCTTCCAGGCCAGGTGGCTGAAGTGGCTGTCGGTGCTGACGCCGATGACTTCGCAGTTCCGCTTCTTGAACTCACCGAGCGCCTTGTCGAAGGCGATGATCTCGGACGGGCACACGAAGGTGAAGTCCAGCGGGTAGAAGAACATCACGACGTACTTGCCGCGGTAGTCCGCCAGCTTGAATTCCTTGTTGAAGCTGTTGTCCGGCATCACGGCGGTGGCGGTGAAGTCGGGGGCTTCGCTGGCAACCAGCGGCACGGGGATGAAATCGAAGTCCATGTCGTCCATCTTCATTCTCCTTGTTGCGTCCTGCGAGTGACGGCGCCTGCGGGCGCCTGGTGAACATTGTCTGAACATCGTCTGGCCCGTTGCCGCCGGGCCGGTTCTCAGGCAGCCCCGGCCGAAGCGGGGGGCCGCATGTCGTGTCCGGCGGCGCGGCAGCCCGCGCAGACGCCGAGATACTCGAGCCGCCGGCTCTCGAGCAGGAAGCCGGGCGGCAGGACCGGCGTCACCGCGCCCTGGGCCGGCCTGCCGCCTGCGCCCTGAACCGGGACGTCGGCCACCGCGCCGCAGCAACGGCAGCGGGCGTGGTCGTGCGGCGCCGGCATGCCGTCATAGCGGGCCTCGGCGCCGTGGCCGGCCAGCTTGGCCGCCAACCCCTCGGCTGCGAGCACGTCCAGGTTGCGATACACGGTGCCAAGGCTCAGGCGCGGCAGGCGGGGCCGCAGGCGCTCGTAGAGTTCAGCAGCCGTCGGATGGTCGTGCGCCGCCTGCAGTTCCGCAAGGATTTCCGCGCGCTGGGGCGTCATGCGGCGGGTGTGGGCGGACGTGGACAGGCGCAGCCTCCGTGGGTGGATTGTCGGGGGTGGCGCAGCGCGCCGACCGCCCGTGAGCATGCGTCCTATTTAATCGGAATGATTCCTGATGTCAAGGGTCATTTGCTCCCGCCTGGCTTCGCCGCAGGCTGCGCCGGTCAGGCCGGGGACCACCAAAAAAAGCCCCGGGCCGAAGCCCGGGGCTTTCAACACCAGCGATCTGGTGCCCGTTCAGATTTACCAGCTAAGAACAGCGCCGACCGAGAAGCCCGAAGGATCCTGGAAGTCGCCCGAGTCGTCAAACGTGCCAAAGGTGCCGCCCGTGCCGAAGCCAGCCTGGTTGCCGGCCAGAGCCACGTCGCCACCGTTGTCCACGAGACCTTCGCCGTTGCTGATCGAGCCGTACTGCAGGTAGACCAGCATGGTCTCGGTGAACACGCGCTCGACGCCGAAAGCCATCATCGTAGCCTTGGTGTCGCTCTCATCGACGTCGGTCGTGTCGGTGTCGTCTTCAGCGTCGGTGTTGTCGTTGAAGATGTACAGCGCGGCCTTCACATTCCACTGGGGATTGATGTGGTAGACGCCGCCCAGACCCATCAAGGACGAGTTCCAGTCCTGGATCGCCTTGGTGTAATCCGAGTACTGGTAGGTCATGGTCTGGAACAGGCCGCCCAGTTCGAATTCCGGGGCGGTGTACTTGGCAACAAAGCGCATGGACTTGTCGCCGTCGCCGTACGAGTCCGTCTCGCCGTCATATTCGCCGAAGCCGGACGACAGGGCCTCATAGGCCGCGCCGACCATGAACTTCTCGGCCGTGTACGACGCCATCGCGCTCATCGCGGTCATGGCCTCGTAGTCCTCGTCGCTCATGTCGTAGTGGTCGCCCTGGTCGAACATGTAGGCGGCGAAGATCGAGAAGCCGTCCCAGTCCGGCGACACCCAGGCGAAGAGCTCGCTCAGGCGGTTGTCCCAGCCATGGCTCACGCTACGGAAGTCGCCCAGGCGCTCGGGGAAGAACTCCACCTTGCGGCCCAGGGCCTTCAGCGGGGTGTCGTGGCGCCCGAAGACGAACTTGCCGGCCGAAGCGTGCTTCACGCCGACGTACGTGTTGCGTGCGCCGATCTCGGTGCTCGTGCGGTTGCCGGCGAAGTCCACCAGCGATTCGAACTGCCAGAAGGCCGTGAAATCCTCGTTCATCGGGGTGGTGCCCTTGAAGCCGAACCGCGACGTGTTGCTGGTCAGCCCCAGCTGGCTGTCGCTGCCGTTGTTGAGCATGTTCAGCGAGACATGCCCGACGCCGTAAAAGTTCCAGTTGGCGTCACCGGCGAAAGCGGCGCCGGCCGTGAGAAGCGTCAGGACCGACAGGGTAAGCAGCATCTTCTTGAACAACTTGGACCTCCTTGATTCCACTGGGATACTTCCGGGCAGCGAGGCCCCGGAAATCGATCAACCCCCGACCAAACGGGGACTGTCGAACATCGCCCTGGCCGACCCCAATGCCGGCCTGGACAATATTTGGCCACCCCATGGTGGCAACTCTCCGTCTTTCCAGCCGTGCGGTGCTGTCCTCAGTGCTGGTTCCGGACCGAGGCCAGATCAGAACCATGCCTCTGGATCTCCTGCAAAATCCGCAGGTCGTCGGGATCATCTGCGCAACGAGCTCTCGATTTCATCCGCCTCGTGCCGGCGCGGATGATCCCAGCAGGGGCCTTGGCCGCCGGACCTCTTCGAGGCCAGGCATTGAGCACGGCCTGTGCCAAGGCACATAATCCGTGTCCATTGAAACCATGTCAACCTTTTATCGGATCTTCGCGGACGGGTGTGGGACGTTCCTGCCGACAAAGCGGACGCCCGGGCCAATGGTCCCGGGCGCCTGCGTCGTCATGGCGGCCGTGGAGACCGTTGCCCCATCATCCGTTTCCGCTAGAAAGTGACCGTGCCGCCGACCCGGATCAGCAGCTGGTTCTGGTTGCCGAGCGACAGGAGGTTGTTCAGTTCGTCCATGTGGAGCTGGCCCTCGAGGCGCACGTTTTCGCTCGGGGAGAAGGCCAGGCCGCCGCTGTAGAAGAAGTCCATCCCGTGCTCGCTCTCGGACGCTTCGTCATCGACCACGGTCTCGGTCATCTTCATCTGCGACCAGAACGCGTTGGCGCCGGCCATCAGTTCGAAGCGCTTGCCCAAGCTGGGTCCGGCAGGCGACCCGGGTGCCCGGGATGACCGTGTTCGTGGTCTCGTCCTCGAAGTCCGTGACTTCCTCGGTGTAGGTGAGGTAGTTGACGAAGAACTCGGCCGTGACGTCGGTCATGTCATTGTTCACGAGGAAACGGCCGGCGTTTGCCGTCACGCCCATCAGGCCGATGTCCCACTCGTCCTCCTCGAACTCCTGCCAGGAGCCGCTGCCCATCACGACGCCCGCCTGGTAGATCCAGCCGTTGTCCCGCGCGAGGCGGGCCGTGATGTCGAAATTCATCATGCTGGACTCGTCCTCGGTCTCGGTGTCGCCATAGGTCGCGCTCTCGTTGAAAACGCTGGCCGCCAGGTCGAAGCCGTCCCCGTTACCCCAGGTCGCCTGGACCCCGAATGCATTGGACTTGTTGTTGAATTCGGCGTCAGGCACCCTCTTCCTTGGAGCCTGCGGCAGAGTAGAGCACGCCGAGCGAGAAAGCGCCGCCACCGCTGAGGGAGCGGGCCAAGGCGAGGTTGATCATCTGGCCCTGGGAGTATGCGCTGTACCCGGAGACGCGATCGAACAAGGCACCGGGGCTCAGGAACGGCCTGTCAAGCGTGCCGCCCCAGACGAAATTCGAGTTCTGGCCGCCGAGGTCGAACTGGCGCACCCGGAAGAGCAGGTGGGTTTTTTCGTTGTACTTCCAGTGGAGCGTGCCCTGGCCACGTCCGCTGCCCAGCTTGTCCGGATCGTATTCCGCATCGCCAACGCTGAGTTCGACGAAGTTGTCGTATTTGACGATCCAGTGCGTCCAGGAATTGAACTGTGCCGTGGTTTCCATGAGCGTTGAACCGCTCATCGCGGAATGAGAAGTCTCACCGGGCAGACCGGCGAAAGCCATGCTGCCGATACCGACGATCAGCAAGGCCAAAAAGCCACGAACGGCGACTGACATCAACATGATTTGGACCCTCCTAGTCTGGTCACGATCGTTGTCCAGCGTCGCGCTGGCCGACACTGACGCGGCCCCCGACAGACCGTCCACGGTCCTCGGGAACCCGTTGTAGCGCCGGAAGCCTAGCAACAGCTTCCCCGGGCGAGCAAGCGAACCGACAAACATTTGAGGGAGTGCCCTCGACGCCCGACGATTCGCTGCCGCGCAAGATGACCGGTACCCGTGAGGTGTTCAACATGTTTTTTCGGCGCAATCATGGGTAAAGTGGCCGCAGTCGCGACCGGCAAACCGCACGCTCCGTATCAACAACCCGTCTGGACCCCGGCCTGAGGAGTCGCACCGATGCACGCCGCATGTTCTTACCCGCTCTTGATGATCTTTGGTCGATTCGGTACGGCCCTTTGGCGGGCATTCTTCCAGGCGCTGGTCATCGCAATGATCTCCGCAGTTGCGGCCGCCGGCGGCACTCCGCCGCCGGTGACGCCGTACGAAGCCTCCGGGGGCCGCCGCACACCGCGCTATGACGAAACGATTTCCTGGTTGCAGAATCTCGCGGCCGCGTCCCCGCTGCTCGAGTACGCAACCTTCGGCACGAGCCCTGAAGGTCGCCCCCTGCCGTTGGTCGTGGCCGACCTGCGCGGGCGGTCTACCGCCGAGGCCCTGGCGGACCGCGGCCCCGATCATGCCGTGGTGCTGGTCCAGGCCTGCATTCATGCCGGCGAGTCGTGCGGAAAGGACGCGGGCATGGTGCTGCTGCGCGACCTGGCGACAGACCGCGACCTGGCCGCGCACCTGCTGCGCAACGTCACGCTGCTGTTCATCCCCATCTTCAACGTCGACGGCCACGAGCGCTTCTCGGCCTGGGGGCGCATCAACCAGAACGGGCCCGAGGAAATGGGCTGGCGGGTCAACGCCGCGAACCTGAACCTCAATCGCGACTACCTGAAGGCGGACACCGTCGAGATGCGCGCCTGGCTGGCCCTGTGGCGGGCCTGGCTGCCGGATTTCTTCATCGATGTGCACTCGACCGATGGCGCCGACTACCAGTACGCCCTGACCTACAGCCTGGAAACGCACGGGAACCTGGAGGCGGGCCTGACCGCCTGGACCCGCCGCTACGAAGAGGACCTGAAAGATGCGCTGGCCGCGCAGGGCTGGCCCATCTTCCCGTACGTGATGCTGAAGGACTGGGCCGACCCCACCAGCGGCCTGGTCACGTCGGCCGCCACGCCGCGGTTCAGCCAGGGCTACGTCGCGCTGCAGAACCGCCCCGGGCTGCTGGTCGAGGCCCACATGCTGAAGGACTACGCCACCCGGGTCGAGGTGGTCGGGCGGTTGCTGCGGCACTCGCTGGGCTGGCTGTCGGGCCAGGCGAAGCCGCTGCGGGCGGCCGTGGCCGCAGCCGACGCCTTCACGGCCGGGCCGCAGTTCCGCGCGGCGCCGCTGGCGCTCGATTTCGCGCTGACCGACAGCGTGCGCACCGTCGATTTCCTGGGTGTCGGCGCCAGCGAGCAGGTGGGTGCCGTGACGGGCGGCAGGTGGTTCCGCTTCGACGGCGGGCCGCAAGTGCTGCCGATGGCGCTGCAGGACCAGCTCGCGCCGTCGGTCAGCGCCCGCCTTCCCGAGGCCTACCTGCTGCCGCCGGCCTGGGGCGAGGCCATCGAGCGCCTCGAGGCGCACGGTGTGGTTTCGTTCCGCCTGTCGGAACCCGTCACGCTGCCGGTCCGCTCCTGGCGCCTGCTCGACCCCAAGTGGCAGGAGCGCCCCAACGAGGGCCATCACCCGGTGAAGTACAGCGTCGAGGAGTTCGACGAGACGCGCACCTTCCCGGCCGGCACCGTCGTGGTGGACCTGGCGCAGCGCGCCGCCCGCGTGGCGGCCCACCTGCTGGACCCGCAGGGCCCCGACGCCCTGTCCCGATGGGGCTTCTTCGACGCGGCCTTCGAGCGGGTGGAGTACGTGGAGTCCTATGTCATCGAGGAGATGATCCCGCGACTGCTGGCCGAAAACCCCGGGTGGGCGGCCGAGCTGGAGGCGCGGAAGGCCGCCTCGCCGGAGTTCGCGGCCGATCCGTGGGCGATCCGCATGTGGTTCTACGCGCGCACGCCCTGGTGGGACGGCCGGGCCGGGGTCTACCCGGCGGCGTGCCTCGACGCCAGGTCGCTGGTCGACGGGCTGCCCGGACATCCATGATCCCTGGTGGCTTTATTTGACGAGAACGCGTTGAATCCCATCACGGTTTTGTGAGATATAGAGGAATTTTGTCGATTACATGGATTTGCAGCCCGCCGGCTATTGAATGAGTCTTTCTATCATGATACGCTTCTTGAACAAACGGATTCGGAAGTGCCCCTCGTCTCTCGCCCTGCCGCGGCACCCCGGGACCGGCATCGTCAGGTTCGCAGTCACTCTGTGGAGGAACAGCATGAAGAAGTTCGCTATCGTCCTGATGGCTATTGCCCTGCTCGCGGGCACTGCCAGCGCCGACAACAAGCCCGCGCCCGAGAAGAATGAAGTCATGGCCGTCATCAATGCCAGCCTGACCGAAGTCGAGCCCAACGACACGCCGGCCACCGGCAACCCGATCGCCGGCGGCGACAACTACGCGGCCAACATCTCGGCCGGGACCGACGTCGACTACTTCACGTTCACGACGACCGGTGGCGCCGCCACCTTCGAGACCTCGGCCGGCGCGGCGCCCGCGATCGGCGACACCAAGATCTACATCTACGGCACCGACGGCACGACGCAGATCGGCTACGACGACGACGCCGGCGTCGGCTACTACTCGCTGGTGAACTACAACTTCACCGTGCCGGGCACCTACTACATCAAGGTCATCGGCTACAGCGCCTCGTACACCGGCAACTACGTGCTGACCTGCACTGCCGTCGCGCCGCCCCCGCCGCCGGCCGTGAACGATGTCTGCGAAGGCGCCATCGACATCCAGGGCCAGAGCCTGGCATCGTGGGACGTCGCCCTGAACGTGGCCGGCGGCTTCAGCAACAACTACAGCCTGACCTCGGCCGACTGCACCGGCTACACCACGCCGGGCCCCGACGCCGTGTTCATGATCGACCTGGCCGCCGGCGAGGAGATCATGGTCAGCGAGATCGGCGCCTGCGACACCGCGCTGTGGATCTCGAGCGACTGCGCCAACCTGATGACCAGCTGCGTGGTCGGCGCCGATGACGCCCTGGCCGGCGCCGCCGAGACCGTGTCCTTCACGGCCGTCACGGCCGGCACCTACTACGTGGTCGTTGATTCCTACACCGCCGCCGGCTGCCCGGTGACCGTGACCATCAATGCCCCCGTGGCCACCGAGGAGTCGTCGTTCGGCGCCCTCAAGGCGATGTTCCGCTGATATGGAGTGACCCATGTCAAGGGCCGTCTTCCTTCAGGGAGGCGGCCCTTCCCTTTTCTGCTTGTGGCCACAGCAACCGGAGAGGGCGGACGAGGCAGGACGCTTCGACGACGTGTCACTCTGATATACGCGGGTTGCGCCGGCGCACCGGTGCCGTGCCGCATGACCGTGCTCCGTCGGGAGGTACCGCTCTCTAGCAACGCGAATCTGGACTGTTCGGCCCAGTGGCATAGCGTTAACGCGGGTTCTCCGGATCGTGCCTGCTCTCATCCGCCGTCTCCGATTGCCGGACCAGAAGTCCGGGTTCAGGCCTGATTGGGCTGCGCTTCCCGCAGCGTCTCCCACACGTACCCGATCAGCATCCGTGCGATGGCCACGACGATGGTGTTGTGGTGCTTGTTCCTGCCGACCAGCCGCCGGTACTGCGTGCACAGGCGCTGTTGTGCCCGGTCAGCCCGCGCGATCACCTGAGGCGGTTGACCGCGCCGACGCTTGGCCAGCCTCACGCCCACCGCCGGCTTGTGCCGGTAGTGCCAGGCGGTCTCGATCAAGAGGCGTCTGACGTGGCGGTTGCCGGTCTTGGTGATCTTGCCTCGTCGTCGCTGGTCGCCGCTGCTGTGCTCGCTCGGCACCAGTCCCAGGTAAGCCATCAGCGAAGGGGCGGTCGGGAACCGCCTGACGTCGTGCAACTCCGCGGCCAGGGACAGGGCGGTGACCGTGTCGATGCCGCGGAAGCAGCGCAGCTGGGCCACCGGTGCGCGGTACGGTTCCTGCGCTGCCACAGCCACCAGTTGCTCGTCCAGAGCCGCCACCCGAGCCTCGTGCTGTTCGAGAGCCAGCATGTAATCCTCGAACACGACCTGGTCGGCCGTCCGCGAGAACTTCAACCCGTGCAGCCAGGTGCGGTGCGTCTGCGACCACTGGTTGCCGTCGTGGAAGACCAGCGCCCGACGCAGCAGGAACTTGCTGAGCCGGTGCCGCGCGCGCACCAGATCCAGCTGCGCGTCCTCGCGGCAGCGGCACAGGTCGCGCACCGACTCCTCGTCCTCGGTCGGCGGATGCACCGCCGTCAGCAGCCCGGCGGCGTGCAACTGCGCCAGCTTGCGGGCGTCCCGATGGTCGGTCTTGATCCGGTCCCCCTGGCGCACCGGGATCAGCGACGGAGCGGCGATCATGCACTCGATCCCCTCCTTCTGGAGCAGCCGCTGCAGGGCGTAGCCGGTGGGACCGGCCTCGTAGACGCAGCGCAACGGTGCGTGCGGCTTGAGCTTGCGGATCAACCGCTTCAAGGCAGTGGGCTCGTTGGCCACATCCCACTGCTGCACTTCCCCGGTTCCGGTCTGGAGCATCGCCACGGCGATCGTCCTCTTGTGCACATCCAGCCCGACGTAGGTTATACTGCTCATTGCCGGCTCCCTTCGTCGTCTGCGGCTCTGGCGCCTCGGCGCTAACCCGCGACTGCGGTGCTTGCCACCCGGCCGCCATCGCCTACCACCTGAACGACGGTGGCGACGATACGACAAGGGGGCCGGTCACTCCATAGGGTCTAGAAGTTAACACCGTCCCGGCGCGTGCCGGGCTGTTACGTGAAGAGGCCCGGGGTTCGCCCCGGGCCTTCTTCGCATTTCCCCGGCGGCTCGCAGTCGCGCCGAAAATCACGCCCACGCGACACCAGCAGTATGTTAGAATCCCGCCCGCATCGGCCGGGTTCTTGCGGTTCCGGTTGATCCGTCAGGCAATCGGGGATTCCCGGCATGCGCGAACGGGCCGGCTGCGGCGCTCCGGCGCCCTGGCGGGTCCGGCACACCTCGTCATAGGGAGAGAACAATGAAACGTTGCAACCTGATGCTCACGATCCTCCTGGTCCTCGGAGTCGCCTCCCTGGCCAGCGCCATGGACAAGGAAGAAGCCGCCCACGGCCCGACGGCCTACGTGGCCCCGCCGGCCAACTCGATCATGGGCTCCTGCGCCACACCTGTCGTCATCTCCGGCCTGCCGTTCTCGGCGACCGCCCAGACGAACTGCGGCCTGGGCAACACCTATGCCGCGACGTGTCTCGGCAACTACGACGGCGGCGAGGACATCATCTACCGCCTCGACCTCGCGGCGTCGACGACCATCGACATCGTGATGAATCCGGGCACCACCGGCTGGACCGGCATCCTGCTGGATTCCGCCTGCCCGCCGAACGCCACGACGTGCATCGCGACGAACAGCGGTTCGTCGGGGACGCGCTCGATCCTGGGCAAGACGCTGGCGGCCGGCAGCTACTACATCATGGTCGACACGTGGCCGACCCCGAACTGCATCCCCTCGTTCACCCTGGACATCACCGCCGGCACGCCGCCGCCGCCGCCGGCCGCCAATGACGTCTGCGCCGGCGCCATCGACATCCAGGCGCAGAGCCTGGCGTCGTGGACCGTCAACCTGACGAACGCGGGCACCTACTACAACGACTACAGCCCCGTGGCGCCGAGCTGCACCGGCTATGCCGCCAACGGGCCGGACGCCGTGTACAGCATCAACCTCGCGGCCGGCGAGGAAGTCACGATCAGCGAGCTGGGCGACTGCGACACGTCGATCTGGATCGCCACCGACTGCGGCAACCTGGCCGGCACCTGCGTGGCCGGCGCCGATGCGGTCGGCGGCTTCGCGGCCGAGACCGTGGTCTACACGGCCGCCGCTGCGGGCACGTACTACGTGATCATCGACGCCTACGCGACGGGCGGCTGCCCGGTGACCGTGACCGTCAACGCGCCGGTGTCGACCGAAGAGTCGACCTTCGGCACGTTGAAGGCGATGTTCCGCTAGTCGGCTTCCAGCCGGCAGGAACGTTCAGCACAAGCAAGGGCCCGGGGTTCGCCCCGGGCCCTTCTCGTTGCGCAACCGCGGCCGGTGGCCCGGCTAGTCGTGCGTCAGCCGCCGGTACTTGATGCGGTGCGGCTGGTCCGCGTCCTCGCCCAGGCGCTTGCGGCGGTCCTCTTCGTACTCGGAGTAGCTGCCCTCGTACCAGGCGACGTTGCTGTCGCCTTCGAAGGCCAGCGTGTGCGTGCAGATGCGGTCCAGGAACCAGCGATCGTGGCTGACCACGACCAGGCAGCCGCCGAACTCGGTCAGGGCGTCTTCCAGCGCGCGCAGCGTGTCGACGTCCAGGTCGTTCGTGGGCTCATCCAGCAGGATCAGGTTGGCGCCGCTCTTGAGCAGCCGCGCCAGGTGCACGCGGTTGCGTTCGCCGCCGCTGAGCGTGCCCACCTTCCGCTGCTGGTCCGACCCCTTGAAGTTGAAGCCGCTGCAGTAGGCGCGGCTGTTGACCTTGACGCCACCCAGGTCCAGTTCCTCGGCGCCGCCGGTGATGTTCTCCCACACCGTCTTCTCGGCGTCGAGGTCGTCACGGGCCTGGTCGACGTAGGCCAGGCGCACCGTCTCGCCCACCGTCAGCGTGCCGCTGTCGGGCTTCTCCTCGCCGGTGATCATGCGCATGAGCGTGGTCTTGCCGGCGCCGTTGGGGCCCACCACGCCGACGATGCCGCCGCGCGGCAGGCTGAACGTCAGGTCATCGAACAGCAGCAGGTCGCCGTAGCCCTTGTTCAGGTGCTCGGCCGCCACCACGATGTTGCCCAGGCGCTCGCCCGACGGGATGCGGATCTGGGCCGCGCTCTGGCTCATCTGCCGTTCCTGGCTGACCAGCTGCTCGTACTGCGAGACGCGGGCCTTGTTCTTCTTCTGGCGGGCCTTGGGCGAGGCGGTGACCCACTCCAGCTCGTGCTCGATGGTCTTGAGGCGCTTGCTGTCGGCCTTCTCCTCCTCGATGAGCTTCTTCTTCTTCTGGTCGAGCCACGAGGAGTAGTTGCCTTCCCAGGGGATGCCGTAGCCGTTGTCCAGTTCGAGGATCCAGCCGGTGACGTTGTCCAGGAAGTAGCGGTCGTGCGTGACGAGCACCACGGTGCCGGCGTACTCGCGCAGGTGGCGCTCCAGCCACGACACCGACTCGGCGTCGAGGTGGTTGGTGGGCTCGTCGAGCAGCAGCAGGTCGGGCTTCTGCAGCAGCAGGCGGCACAGCGCGACACGGCGGATCTCGCCGCCCGAGAGCTTGCTGACGTCGGCGTCGCCGGGCGGGCAGCGCAGTGCGTCCATCGCGATCTCGAGCTGGCGGTCCAGCTCCCAGCCGTTGGCGTGGTCGATCTCGTCCTGCAGGCGGCCCATCTCCTCCATCAGCTTCGTCATCTTGTCGTCGTCCATGGGCTCGCACATCGCCATGCTGATCTCGTTGAAGCGGTCGAGCTTGCCCTTCATCGCCGCGACGGCTTCCTCGACATTGCCGCGGACGTCCTTCGCCTTGTCCAGCTGCGGCTCCTGGGGCAGGTAGCCCACCTTGATGGAGGGGTCGGGCCACGCCTCACCGATGAAATCCTGGTCGACGCCCGCCATGATCTTCAGCAGCGAACTCTTGCCCGAGCCGTTCAGGCCGATGACGCCGATCTTGGCGCCAGGGTAGAACGACAGCCAGATCCCCTTGAGGATCTCGCGGCCGGGGGGGACGACCTTCTTGAGGCCCTTCATCGTGAAAATGTACTGCTGAGCCATGTTTTCCTTTCCAGGGCGGGACCGCGCCAAAGCGCGGCAAAGGCAGGGTTCTCGTTCCGATCCATTGCGGATATAGTCGGTTCCGTCCGGGTGATCGGCAACCCGAATCCGTGCCGGGCGTAGCAGCGGCGGCGGCAGGGCATTCCCACGAACAGGGGGCGGGCGCATGGCGGGCACGGCGAAGCAATGGTTGGTCGGTTGCGGCATCGGCTGCGGCCTGATGGTGGCGCTGGGCCTGGGCCTGGGGGCCGCCGGCTGGTACGGGGTGCGCCACGTGGCCAAGCGTGCCGAGACGCTGGAGGCGGCGAGCGACTCGCTCGCGACGAAGTTCGGCCCGCCGGAAGCCTGGGCGCCGCCCCTTGACGGGGGGCTGGATCCCGCGCGGATCGAGGCCTTCCTGGAGGCCCGCCGGCTGATGGCGCCGGAACGCGAGCGCACCGCGAACAACCTGGCGGTGCTCGACGGCTCGAAAGGCAGCAGCGTACCGGCGAAGATCGCCGCCGGCGTCGACTTCGTGCCGCGACTGCTCGGCTTCATCGAGGAACGCGACCGCGCCCTGCTGCAGGTCGACATGGGCCCCGGCGAGTACATGTACATCTACAGTGTGGCCTACTTCGGCCTGCTCGCGAAGGACCCGGGCGATGGGCCCGGGTTCCATCTTGCGGGCGACGGTGCAGAGGATCGAGGTCACAGCTGGTCGTTCGGGAAACAGGGCGACAGCGGCGGCGGCAGGGTCGAGATCGGCGGCTCCGGCGATTCCGGCGACTCAGGCGATGAAGCCAAGCGCGAAGGCGTGCGCAAGCAGCGCGTGGCCGACATCAGGGAACTGCTCAATCGCGTGCAGCGCGAGAACCTGCGCCGGCAACTGGCGGCCGTCGATGCGTCCGGCGACGGGACTGCGCGCGCTTCCTGGCGCCAGGCGCTGGCGGCCGAACTGGCGGCGATGGAGGCCGATCCCGCGCGGCTGGCCTGGGAGCAGGGATTGCCCGAGCCCACCCGCGCGGCGCTGGAGCCGTTCCGGGCCCGGCTCGAATCCAGTTACGACGGCATGACGGGAGTCCTCGAACTGGGCCTGAACGACCGCGACTGAACAGGTCCGCGGCCAGGCCCCGGCCGTCAGCTGCCCGCCCGGCACCAGAACGCCCGCACGTCGCGGGGCTGGTCGGGCAGCAGGGGGAAGTCGAGCGGCGGCCGCAGGTCATCGACAACAGAGAAGCGCTCGCGCAGCTCGTCGCGGTAGCGCGTGTGGTCGCCGCCGCGGTGGTTGTTGGCGAACAGCGCCACACCCGTGGGCGACAGGAGCGCGGCGACGGCGTCGGCCAGCGCGGACCATTCGCGGCTCACCGAGAAACGGCCGCCTTCCTTCACCGATGAGAACACCGGCGGGTCGCAGACCACCAGGTCGAGCGGCCGGTACGCCTCCGGCTTCGCGAGGCGGGCGCGTTCCTGCCGTCCCAGCCAGCGACGCGCGTCTTCCTGGATGAACTTGCCGCAGCCGCGCTCGACCAGCCCGTTGAGCGCGAAGTTGTCGGCGCCGTCGCGCAGGCAGCCGCGCGCCGTGTCCACCGAGAACACCACCTCGGCGTCGTTCGCCGCGGCCACCACCGAGAACGAGCAGGTGAACGCGAACAGGTTGGCCACGCGCCGTCCGGCGGCGACGCGCGCCACGCGCCGCCGCGTGTCGCGCTGGTCCAGGAACAGGCCCGGATGCGGCGCCCCGGCCAGGTCGACGCCGTAGCGCAGCCCGTGTTCGACGACAACGAGGCGCTCCGGCGGCGGCTCGCCCAGCGTGCGCGTGAAGCCGGGCAGGGCTTCCTGGTGCGGGTTCTGCCGATGCCCGCGCACCACGGCGCCACGCGTGCCCGGTCGTGCGCCGATCATCTCGAGCAGCGGCGACAGGCGCTCGACGACCTCGTCGGCAGCGAGCGACTCGTCCCAGCACACCGCCCGCAGCCACGGGCCATAGACATCGACGGCGGCGTCGAGCCCGTCGATCTCGCCGCGGTGCACCGCGCGCCAGCAGTCGGCGACGCCCGCCGGCCAGGCGCCGCGGCGATCGCGGCACAGCGCCTCGTCACGCGCCATCGCATCCGCACCCCGCGCCAGCGCGAAGGACGGCGGCAGCGGCGCACACACAGGCTCGGCCACGCCGGGCCAGCGTACCTCGGCGCAGTGCAGGTACAGGCGCCCGGCCGGTTCGCCGCCATAGTCCGCATCGCCCAGGATGGGCACGCCGCTCAGCGCCGCGTGGCGCCGCACCTGGTGGCGACGGCCGCGCGTGATCACGGCGGTGTAGCGCGTGAGGCCGCCCGGGCCCGGCTCGGCCCGGCGCTGGAACAGGGTGTGCGCCGGACGTTCGTCGAGGGGGTCGTCGCGCGTCCAGCTGTCCGGCAGTCCAAGCTGCCGCGCATCGACCGCCGACAGGAACTCGTAGGTCTTGAGCGCGAGCCCCTCCTCGTGCACCCGCTGGGCGCGGCCCGAGGCTTCGCGATGGCGCGCGAGCCACAGCACGCCGCTGGTGGCGACATCGAGGCGCGACACGACGAACGTCTCCAGGTCGCGGTGCAGGGCCAGCCATTCGACGGCGCCCAGTTCGCCGGGGTGGCCGCCGTGGGTGGCCAGGCCGGAGGGCTTGTCGACGGCGAGCCAGTCCGCGTCCTGATAGAGGATCACGCAGCGCTCCCGCCACCGAACGCCGCCTGCAGGGCAGCCACCAGTTCGGCGTCCAATGCCCGGCCGCGGTCGCGGCCGTAGAACAGGTGCAGGCGCTCGAGGGCCGCCGCCTTGTCGAGGCCTTCCTCACGCGCCGCGTCGAAGACGGCCTGTGCCGCGGCCGGGCGCGGGCCCCAGCGGAACAACTCGACACCCGCGTCGTCCAGGGCCACGAGGATGGGGATGCTGCGCGTGCCGCGCGTGAGGAATCGGTCCATGACCGCTGGCTGCGCATCGCGACGCAGCAGGCGCAGGCGCACCAGCGGGCAGAGGCGCGCGGCAGCCGCCAGGCAGGGCACGCACTGGGCCGAGTCGCCGCACCACGGCTCGCTGATCACCAGCCAGGTCTGCGGACGGTCGATGCGCAGCAGCCGGGCGGCGAGTTGTGCCGTAGGCTGCCACGTGCGCCCGATGCGCAGCGTGCGGTGCAGGTTGAGGCGCGTTGCGGCCACGTGGTCGGCCTGCTCCTGCGGCAGGGCCGCCGTGTCGAGTTCAGCCTCCGCTTTCAGCAGCAGGAGCCAGCCCGGCTCGTCCAGTCCCTCACGGTCGATGATGTCGAGCAGCCCGTCCATGGCGTCCTTCCGGTCGCGGCGAGTCTGTGCGTTTCGGCGAATGTCACGTCACGCAAGCTAACAGTCCGCATTTTGGCAGTAAACAGGAACCGGGTGTTCTCCTATATTGTGGGGACGGATATCTGACCAACGTGATGTCGATCGCCCGTACAGCTGCGGCGACCGGCGGTTTCCGGGATTGGTTCATGGCCAAGGCGTCCGACTTTCCCGCTCCCTTCACGCTCGGGACCTGGCGGGTGCAGGCGGAACTCAACCGCATCACAGGGCCCGGCGGCGCGCACCAGATCGAGCCGCGCATCATGCGCGTGCTCCTGGTGCTGGTTGAGCATGCAGGTGGCGTCGTCACGCGGCAGGACCTGCTGGACGAGGTGTGGGCCGACGCGATCGTCGGCGAGGAGATCCTCACGCGCGCGGTGAGCGAACTGCGTCGCGTCTTCGGTGATGATCCGCGGCAGCCCGCCTACATCGAGACCATCCGGCAGCACGGTTACCGGCTGATCATGCCGGTGGGGCAGGACCCGGTATCAGTGGCGGATCCGGCGCCGGCGGAGCCGCCGGTCGTGAACTTGCCCGCGGCGGAGCCGCCCGTCGTCCAGGCGCCAGCGGCGAATCCGCCTGCACTGGATCCACCCGCCGCCCCGGCGCCGGCTGCGGAGCCCGCAGCCCCCGCCGCCCTGTTCGCCGCAGCCGAGCCTGCGGCGCCGGCCGTCCGCCGCCTGGCCCGCGCGCTGGCCGGCCGGGCCCTCCCGCTGCTGGCCGTGGCTGCTGCAGGCCTCGCCCTGGTCACGGCGCCCGCCTGGTGGCCGGGCTTGGATCGCGGCGCGAAGGCGCCGACCGTACCGGTCCCGCTGACCAGTTACCCCGGGCGCGAACTGCACCCGGCGCTGTCCCCGGACGGCGTCCGCGTGGCCTTCGCCTGGTCCGGCCCCGACGACCGTTCGCCGGGCATCTACATCAAGCAGCGCAATTCGGAGACCGCGTTGCGCCTGACCGCCGAACCCGGCTGGCCGGCCTGGCCGGTGTGGCTGCCCGACGGGCAGAGCGTCGCCTTCGTCCAGACGGCCGATACGGCCAGTACCATCTGCCTGGTGTCGTCGCTGGGCGGGCCGGTGCGGCGGCTGCGCGAGGTGCCTTCGCTGGTCGACGGCCTGACCGTCTCGGCGGACGGCCTGCGCCTGGCCTGGGCGGCACGCGCCGCGGGCCGGGGGCCGTACCGGCTCGAAGGGCTGGCCGTGACCGATCCGACCACGATGTGGCGCCCGGCGCCCCCGACCGGCGCGGCGGCGGACGTGCAACCGCGGCTGTCTCCCGACGGCCGCTGGCTGGCCTGGGTCGCCGTCGGGCCCGGGGGCGACGGCACCATCTACCGCACGCCGGTGGCCGGCGGCGAGGTGGCGGCGGTGACGCATGCCCACGGCCCCATCGCCGGGCTGGCCTGGACCCCCGACAGCCGCCAGCTGGTCTACGCGGCGGCGCCGGCCGGCGCTTACGGCCTGTGGCGGGTCGATCATGACGGCTCCCGTCCCGAAGCCGTGGCGCTGACCGCGGAGTTCGTCTGGAATCCGACCATTGCGGCCCTGAGCGGTGACCTGGCCTTCGAACAGGTGCGCCTGGATCAGGATATCTGGCGCCTGCGCGTCCTCGAGCGCGAACCCTGGCGCTTCGAAACGGCGCCATTCCTGGTTTCCACGCGCTGGGAAGCCGATGCCGACCTGGACCCGGCGACCGGACGGGTGGTGTTCGTCTCGCTGCGGTCGGGACGGCCGCAGGTGTGGACCACCGGCACCGAAGGGACCGACCCGGCGCCCCTGACCGATCTCGAAGCGGCCGCCATTTCGGCGCCGCGCTGGTCCCCGGACGGAACCCGGGTGGCGTTCCGCGCCGTCACCGACGAGGGCGCCGCGGTCATGGTGGTGCCCGCCGTCGGCGGCCGCCCCCGCGCCGTGCCCCTGGCGGCCGACGACCTGCTGCCTGCCGGGTGGAGTCGCGACGGCCGGACCGTCCTGGTGGCGGCCGACCTGGGCGATGGCTGGCAGTTGCACCGGGTGGACCCGGTCGACGGCAGCCGGCAGGCGCTGACCCGTGCGGGCGGCCTGACCGGCGCCGAAACCGCTGACGGGCGCGACCTCTACCATACGCGGCCGGGCCTGGCCGGCCTGTGGCGGCTGTCCCTGGCCGGCGGCGAGCCCGAACTGGTGATCCCGGGGCTGCTGGCCGGCGACCGCGCGGCCTGGCGCCTGACCGGGGACGCCATCCTCTGGGTGCTGCGGGTACGGGGGCGCGCCGTCCTGATGCGCCATGACCTGGCTTCCGGCGTGTCGCAGCCCCTGGCTGAGCTTCCGGGCTTTGCCGGAGGGGCGCTGGGGGTGTCGGGGACCGGTGAGGTCGTGCTCTACTGCCACGCCGGCGAGGCTGCCGGCGACCTGATGCTGCTGTCTTCGTTCGCCGCGCCGAAAAATTAATCCATTGAATGGCAACAGGTTACGGAAATCGAGGCGAACCTCGCCCAAACCTCAGGTGTCCCTCAGGCGCGCCCGCGCGGATTCCGCTTTCGTGACCCCCGTGGAGAGCAGGCGGCACCCCGTCGGCATCCATGAATCGGAAGGCCGGTCTCCCGCGCGCCTGGACAACCCCTGCGACGGGATCCTAAATCACCTGGTCACCATCGGGATCCCGGGGTGGACAGGCACCGGCCAAGTCGGACTGGAAGCCGGGAAACATGCCCCCCTGGCCAAGGTCCGGCGACGTCGGCAGCGGAGCCGGCCTTCCGAGGATCATCCCGAGAGTCCGGCATCCGGCCCCGACCCGGTAGCCGGACCCGCCGACCGGCAGAAGGCAGGAAGCTCCGATCCCCCTCGGCAACTTCCGGACGCAGGTCGGCAGGGCGCGCAGAGAGGGCCCGGCGCAGCAGCGTCGGGCCCTTGCGCATATACGGATACTGCGTAGCAGAGGCCCGCACGCCTGGCCGTCGCTACCCGCATCAAAAAGTGGCAGGAGCGGGAACCAAAACTATATTTATCCTGTTACCAGCCCTCCGCGTGCGCCCACGTAATCCCTGGGGTATCGAGCCCCTCGCAGTAACGGACCGGCGGCGGTCCGCTAGAGAAAGGACGAGCCATGAAGAAGACTTCCCTGTTGACGGTGGCCGCTCTGGCCGTGACGGCTCTGGTGGCGACGGCCTGGGCCGGTGGCCCGGCCTGCTCCGGCGCCAAGGATGCCAAGACCGCCGCTGCCGGTGGCGCCTGCTCCACGACTGCGGAGGCCAAGACCGCCGCTGCCGGTGGCGCCTGCGCCAAGACCGCAGAGGCCAAGACCGCGGCTGCCACGGGCGCCTGCGCCACGACGGCCGCCGCCGGTGGCGCCTGTGTCCAGACTGCCGGCGCTGCCGGTGGTGCCTGTGTCCAGACGGCCGGCGCGACCGGCGCTGCCTGCGCCACCACCGCCGACTTCACCAAGGCCACCTCGATGCACGCGTGCTGCCAGAAGGCTGCCGCCGCGTCGAAGGAGTGCTGCGGCCATTCGGCCGGCGAGATCCACGCCAGCTTCGCTGCCTTCCAGGCCGCCAAGGCGACCCTGGCCGGCATGCACGAGTGCTGCGCCAAGTCCGTGGCCGAGGCCAAGGGCTGTTGCGGCAAGGATGCCACGGCCCTCAAGGCCGATTTCAACCTGAAGGCCGGCAAGGCCCTGACCACGGCCTGCGCCGTCGAGGCGGGCATGCACGAGTGCTGTGCCAAGTCCGTGGCCGAGGCCAAGGGCTGCTGCGGCAAGGATGCCGCTGCGCTGAAGGCCGACTTCAACAAAAAGTCGGAAGAGGTCCAAAAGAAGCTGGCCTCGAACTGAGTTTTGCCGCATACTGAGACATGGCGACCACAACGCCATATGGATCGACTGGACCCCGATCCATCACTGGGGTGAACGAGCGCGGGAACCGCATAGGTTCCCGCGCTTTTTTTCGGTGATGCGTGTCCCTGCGCGCGGCCGGCTGCGTATTCCAGCGCGTCGGAACCTCGCTGGATCATGACCCGTGTACGAGGTGAACCTGTTGGCCTTGTCAGCGACGATGCGTGACGCGCGTCACCGGTTCCTGCTGGAACTGGCGAAGCGCGGCAGCGAAGAATCCTTCCGGCGCCTGTACGCCGAACTCTACGACCAGGTCTGCCGATTCGTCGGCGCCAGGGTGCGCGGGGCGGCCGAGGTGGAAGACCTGGTGGCCGTCGTCTTCGGGCGCATGGTCGAAGGCCTGGAGGGATTCGACGCCGGGCGCGGTTCGGTCACGGCGTGGGTGCTGGGCATGGCCCGGCACGCGGTGATCGACCACCAGCGCCGGAGGGCGGCCTTCGGCGGCGCACGCCAGGCGGCCTCGGTCGATGACCTGCAGGAAGTGCTGGCGGCCACATCACCCGACCCGTTGGGGACACTGATCCGGGACGAGGAAGTCCGCGCCGTGCGCGACTGGATCGGGCGGCAGGACGAGGCAACCCGCGATCTGCTGGACCTGCGTTTCGGGCAGGGGCTGACCAGTCGCGAGATCGCGCAGGTAATGGGCCTTTCGCAGGACGCCGTCAAGAAGCGCTGCGAGCGCGTGCTGCGGCAGATGCGGCAGGAACTTCCGACGGAACGAACGATGACAGGCAGAGGAGGTGCGCCATGCATGACCGGCGAATGAAGGCGACGATCCGGCGCGGCCTGGAAGCGGCCGACAATCCGCAACCCGCGCCCGGACACCGTGGCCGGCTGGAAGCCGACCTGCTGGAAGCCTACCGCGAACGTTTCCCGCGCCATCGGAGGTTTCTGATGTTGTTGAATCCCTGGAACCGCGCCGCGCGGCTGGCGATGGCCGGCCTGGCGGTGGCCCTGCTCGGGTTGGGCGCCTGCTCGACCTCGACCACAACCGAAGTGGAGATGGGCCAGAAGATGACGATCACCATGGGCGGACTGTCGGGCGACAAGGCCGACGACGACCTGAAGGCCCTCGAGGGCGAGCTCAACCGGTTCTTCGAAGCGCAGCCCGAGGTCGAAGGCGTCACCTTCAACCTGCGCGGCGGGGACGGCGAGACGGTGTTCGAAGTCATGGCCTGGGGCCAGGGCCTGGACGCCGCCGCACTGGAAGCGGACCTGCGCGAGCAGGTGCCGGGCCTGGCGGGTACGAATGTCGTCGTCGAGCCGTTGAACGGCAGCGTGCGGGAGAACATCCTGTCGCACTTCGGCCACGAGTACCTGGGCCTGGAACTGGAAGTCACCGGCGAGACGGCTGAGGAGATCCGCCAGCAGATCATGGCGCAGATGGCCACCGCGGGCGTGACGGGCGACGCGACGGTCAATGTCGAGACTTCCGCCGACGGGCGCAAGGTGATCACCGTGAAGGTCGAGGGCGAGCAGCAACCCTGATCCGGTCGGATTCAAGGATGCGTGAAGACGCCCCCGGGCTTGTGGCCCGGGGGCGTTTGCGTCTAACCTGTGGGCATCGGTTCCGCAGTACTTTCCCGAAAGGTCGACCATGAGCGCACCCATCCGCCTGACGTTCCACGGCGCCGCCGGCACGGTGACCGGCAGCCGGCATTTCCTCGAAGCCGCCGGCCGCCGCACGCTTGTCGACTGCGGCATGTTCCAGGGCCTCAAGGAACTGCGGCTTCTCAACTGGGCGGCTCCGGGCTTCGAGCCCGGCTTTCTCCAGGACCTGATCCTGACCCACGCGCACATCGACCACACGGGCTGGACACCGCGATTGATGCAGTACGGGTTCAAGGGATCCATCCACGCCACCCCGCCCACGGCCGAGCTCCTCGAGTTGATGCTGCTCGACGCGGCCCACCTGCAGGAGGAAGACGCGGCGTTCGCGAACAAGAAGGGCTTCTCGAAGCACCAGCCCGCCGAGCCGCTCTACACGACGATCGACGCACTGGCAGCGCTGAAGCTGGTGCGCCCGCTGGATTTCGAGAAGTGGCACCAGCTCTCGCCGCAGGTGCGGTTCCGCTTCCACAACGCCGGGCACATCCTCGGCTCGGCGTTCGTCGAATTGCGCGTGGGAGGGCCCGACGCACCTGCGGGCGGCGTGAACCCCGGCGAGTTGACGATCGTCTTCGGCGGCGACCTCGGTCGCTACGGGGTGCCGCTGCACGTCGACCCGCAGCCGCTGCCGGCGTGCGATGTGCTTGTGGTCGAGTCGACCTACGGCGACCGCAAGCACGACTACAAGCCCGTGATCGACCAGATTCGCGCCGACTTCCGCGAGACCGTGCGCCGACGCGGCACGGTGCTGATCCCCGCCTTCGCCGTGGGGCGCGCGCAGGCGGTGGGTCTCATCCTCCGCGAATTGATGGAGGACGGCGACCTGGCCGAGGTTCCCATCCACATCGACAGCCCGATGGCCGTCGACGCCACGGCCATCTACTCGCGCCACCTGCACGACGGCAACCTCGACGAGGGGATCGGTGAAGGTGCCTCGCTGTTCCCGCGTCAGGTGAAACTGCATCGCACCGTGCACGAGTCGAAGATGCTCACGGCCATGGACGGTCCGCGCGTCGTCATCGCCGCGAGCGGGATGATGACCGGCGGCCGCATCCTGCACCACCTGATCAAGCGCCTGCCCAACCAGAACAACCTGATCCTGCTCAGCGGCTACCAGGCGGTGGGCACGCGCGGCCGGCTTCTGCGCGACGGCGCCACCACCCTGCGCATGCACGGGCATGTCATCCCGGTGGGCGCCCGCGTGGGGTCCATCGACGGGTTGTCGAGCCACGCCGACGGCGACGAGATCATGCGCTGGATCGGTACGTGCCCGCTGCCGCCGCGCCGCGTCTTCGTGGTGCACGGCGAGGGCGAAGGGCCCCGCGCGATGGCCGCGCGGCTGAAGGCGGCGCTGCCGGGCGCCGAAGTGACCATCCCGGCGCTGGGCGACGGGTTCACGCTGGGCTGAGCAGGGCCGGGCGCTCTTGAAAAAGGGCCGGGCGTCCTGCGGGACGCCCGGCCATCACATTTCCGGACACGACGCCTTCGGCGCCTACTCGTTCAGGTCCTTGTAGGCGTCGGACAGTTCGAAGCGCGAAATGCCGCGGTGCTTGGACGGGTCGCCCTTGTAGCCGAGGGCCGCCCAGTCGATGCGGCTGGTGCCTTCACCGGCATGGCAGTCCTTGCACTTGAGCGAGGCTTCCTTCGGCGCGACCATGTGATTGACCTTCCACCACGACTCGGTCTCGGCGAATGCGTATTCGCCGCTGTAGGTCAGGTTCACCGAGGCCATGCCTTCCTTGAAGGCCGCGTTCCAGTCGTTCGTCTTCCAGAAGCCGGTGGGGCCGTAAAGTTTCGGCACCAGGATCACGTTCTGCTGCTTGTCGTAGGGCTGTTTGCCGCGCATGACCTTGAACGGGTAGATCTTCGCGCGCGGATCGAGGCGGCTGCCCTGCGGGCGGTTCAGGTGCGTGATCGACTTGGGGTCCATCTTGTCGCCCACCAGGTACTGGGCGCTGACGCCGTCGTACCACGAGTAGGACGGCACCACGTTCTTCTCCCAGCGGAACGAACCCTTCTTGTTGTCGAAGGTCGCCATGCCCAGTGAATCGTTGGCGGCGCTCTGGTTGGTGCCCGCCGTTGACCAGTCCCACCAGACCATTGTCGGATTGGCGCGCGCCACCGCGGGGATGTGGCACGTCTGGCAGGCGATTCTCTTGCCGTGCCAGTTCAGGATCCGCTTGCCGTGAACGTTCTCGTCGTGGCAGGCGGTGCACTCGAGGTGATTCGAGCCGGCGCCGGGCGAGGCGAACATCGCGCGGCCGGCGATGTTGTGGCTGCTCGTGGTGTGGCATTCCTGGCAGCTGAAATTCTGGCCGTCGGCGCTCATGTGCACATCGAGTTCGCGCGCGGGAGCCAGCAGCGCGCTTTCCATGTCGCCGTGCTTGACGTTGTTGCCGCCGCCGCCCGAGAAATGGCAGGCGCCGCAGTTCGCGCGCGAGGGCTTGCCCACGGTGCGGGCCAGGCTGGCCAGGTCCTGCGGTTCCCAGATCTTGCCTTCCCACTCGGTGGGCTTGTAGACCGGATGCCCGGCGCCGGTGGGGAACTTGCGGTACTTGCCGGTCTGGTCGTGGCAGACGAGGCAGTCCACGTTGCCGGCCTGCGTGAAGTCGAAGCCGGCGTCGGTCCAACCGTAGCCGGCGTGGCAGCTCGTGCAGCGCGGCCAGTTCGAATTGACGGCCACGCAGTAGTTGTTCACGAGGTTCTTCTTGCCGACCAGCGCCTCGCCCTTGCCGACCACGCCCTGCAGCGACTCCCATGTCCAGTGGCTGGTCTTCATGAAGTCGTGCGCCGCGTCTTCGTGGCAATCCAGGCAGGCGGCCGTCACCGCGGGGCCAGTCTCGTAGGGCCCGGTCAGGTCGGCGTGATCGGGGACCGTCCGCGGCGCCGCGCCCGCGACCGTGGGGCTCAGCGTCATCAGTACCGGCAACAGGAGCGCCGGCAGGAACACGGTGCGCAGTCGGGAACGCATGGCAAGACCCTCCGGATGAGGAATGTCGCCACCGGCGCCGGGCGCTCGGCGGCTGGCTCTTCCGGAAACATTATTGCGATGTTAAGCAGAAAACAAACTGTAAGTCCTTTGCGGGCACGGACAAGCGATAACGGTAGTCATGTTCGATTGCGATGCCGATCTTCGGGATCAGGCGCTGCCCGATCCTGCCGATGGTCCCGGCAACGGAAGGAGCCGGCAACATGCCGATCTGCAGCCACCTGGAAGACTACGAAGCGCAGTTCAAGCTGGCCGAGGCCGCCTACCGCCAGTGTGTGCGCCTGGTCGATGCGGTGATGGCCGAAGGTCCCGGCAACGGGCGCGCGCAACTGGTCACCAAGGCGATCGAGGACTGGCGCCAGCTGGACGAGCGCCTGCGGTCGCTGCTGGTCGAGCTCGTGAAGAACGGCCGCGTGCGCGTGCCCCGGCGCATGACCAGGCCCGGTCCCCATCGCCACGGCGCCGGGACGCAGGGCTCCATCATCTGCGCCACCTGCCATCGCGCGTTGCCGCGGCTGAAGTACACGGACTGGCAGTTCGCGCACAACGGCGTGGTGACTTACCGCGGTCGCGATTTCCCGGTGCGCCAGCCGGTGCCCAGATAGGCCCGCACCCGGGCCGGCCGGCGCGCGGCGCGTCAGGCGCCGAAGAAGTTCGTCGGGTCGCCGTCGTCGGCGTCCTCGCCGAACGCCAGCGCGTTCTGCCCGTCGATCACGTATGTCGCGTGCGTGCCGAAGGCGCGGCTGAACTCGACCTTGCGATCATTGTGGCCCGGCGCGCGCAGCACCAGTTCGGCGAACCGGTGGTCGGCCACCGATGTCAGGTCGAAGGTGCAGACAGGGCAGGAGAAGGCCACCACATCGCCGGGCGACAGGCCTTCCTCGAGGCTGGCGTCGCAGACGTACTTGAAGTTGCCGGGCTGCGGGCTCAGCAGGACCAGGCCGCGCCGGTCGTGGTGGCGCGCCACCAGCAGGATCTTCACGCTCGG
Source organism: bacterium (assembly GCA_016703265.1). Lineage (NCBI taxonomy): Bacteria > bacterium. The sequence continues at coordinate 398,385 of JADJCK010000003.1, read as the reverse complement.
GTTCAGCACCGTGGCGCAGTGGGGGCACAGGTAGATGTTCTTCATGATCGACCTCGTCGGAGCGCGTTAGTCGTCTGCCTTGCCTCGATAATCGTCTGCCTAGTCGCCGGGCCGATCGTGCCCGTTGCCGCCATCGGATTCCTTCTTCCCGCCGGAAAGAAGCGACCATCCCAGCCAGGCGCCCAGCGCCGCCATCAGCACGGGATTGCCGGTGATGCCTCAGGTGCCGCCGCGGCAGGACAACCAGCGATGCGCCTGCCAGCCGAGTCCGGCGCCGACGGCAGCGCCGAGGGCCCCGCGCAGCCAGGTGGTGTTCATGCCGGCCCTTTCCCGATTCCGGTGGAGTCCCTGCTTGTCCCGTGATTATCCTCCCATCCGGGCCGCGCGGCAAGAGGCGGGCGCGCCCCGGCGTGACGATGTTGGGGATGTGCCCGGGCAAATGGGCCCGCGCGCGGCGACAAGGGGGCCGGCAGCATGAAGACACGCACGGTTGGCAGGCGGCGGCAGCTCCGCTGGACAACGGCACTGGCCCTGGTGGCGATGGCCGCGGCAGCGGGCAGCGGCTGCGCCGCGACAGGATCGGGTTCAGGGAAGGGCGCCGTGGTCCGCGCCCAGATCCGGGCCGCAGCGGCCGACCGCCTGCTGCCGGCGGCGGTCGAGGACAGCCTGCTGGCGTCCGAGCAGTCGCTGTCGACGGCCGCGAGGGTCGGCCTGTGGGCTCGGCGTTTCCTGGCCGCCGAGGGCGTGCGCTACGTGTTCGGCCCTGCCGCAGACGGCTACGTGGCCGAGCGCGAACTGGTGCGTGACCATCGCCAGGACTGCATCAGCCTGCTCTACCGCTGCAGCGAGTTGGCGCGGGCGCGCGACCACGACGATGCCATCGTCATTGCGCTGGCGACGCGTTTTGCCGGCGCTGCGCCCGAAGATGTCGTCGATGCCAAGGGTCGTGTCGACTACGAGCACGCCTCGCATCTCGACTTCAGCCTCGACATGATCCGTTCCGGCCACTGGGGTCGCGACGTGACGGCCGAGGTCGGGGCCGCCGCGCCCGACACGGTGGGAACCTCGCGCTATCCGGCCGGCAGCTTCGAATACGTGCCGAAGAACGGCCTGGTCGAGGCCGCGCTGCGCGAGGGTGATGTCATCTGGTTCGTGCTCGACCCGCAGGTGGCCTCGGCGCGGAAGCTGCGCGACCAGTACGGACTGGTGATCGGGCACGTGGGCCTGGTCGTCGTCGAGGAGGGTCGCGCCCACCTGGTGCACGCGGCCGTCAGCGGACTCAGCGGCTGGTATGAGGGCGGCACCGTGGTGAAGGTGCCGCTGACGGAGTACCTCGCGCGCGTGGAGCGCTTCGCGGGGGTGAAGGTGACGCGGTTCTGAGGCGCGGCAGCTACCACGCGATCCAGGCCGGCGTCTTGCCCGTCGCGCGCTAGCGGACCGGCGGCGTGATCGTCACGCTGATGGTCGTGGTCGCCGTCGCCAGCGTTTCGCCGGCGCCTGCCGTGGCGCGTGCGCGCAGCGTCACCACGGAGTCGGCCGTCACGGTCGGCACTTCCCACCACTTCGTCCACGAGGCGAGGCCCGACGCGGCCGTGAAATCGTTCCCCAGGTCCACTTCCACGAGACCCAGGGCGGCGCCGCCGCCGAAGGCGGTCCCGCGCACCTGCAGCGAGTCGCCCCCCTGCACGACGACCCCGTTGGTGGGCGCCACGAACGCCACCTCGACGCCGCGCGTCACGAACACCGCGTAGTCGGTGAGGATGGGCGAGTCGGCCCAGTCGTTGCGCATCTGCAGGTAGATGGTCTTCAGGCCCTCGCCCGGGCTCAGTTCGATATCAAGCGTGTCGGGCCGGGCCACCCAGGCGGCACCCGCCAGGTTGGGGCCCTCGGACCAGCGCACCAGCGTGGCCTGGCCGCCCAGCACGCCGCGCAGGAACGCGGTCGTGGTCACGTGGTCTTCGGGCACGGCCAGGCGGAACGTTGCTGCGGTCAACAGGTCGGGCGTGACGGTGATGTGGGAAACGCTGTTGAAGCCGAAGTCGCCTTCGAACTCGCCCCAGATCTGCTGGGAACCCGTGCGGCCCTCGAGCAGCGGCGCGGAGTACCTGTTCGAGCCCGGCACCCAGGTCGCGCCGGCCAGGCCGGCCTCGCTGGTGGCGAAGCGCATCTGCGTGACCCCGGCCGGGGGAATGCGCAGCGTATCGGCGCGCGAGGCGACTACGGTGCCGCCACGCAGCAGGGTGAAGTCCGGCGAGAAATCGACTTTGGCCTTGGCGATGGTCGCGACCGAGGTGAAGGCGCCGTCGGTGGCGATCACGCGGACGCGCACCGAGTCGCCCTGCGCGGCGGCGCCGGCGTCGAACGTGATCACGGCCGTATCGCCGGGTGCCGCCGCCGGGTAGGTGGTCTCGGTGGCGTAGTCGGGACCCAGGGCCACGCGCAGGGTGGTGCCCTGCGAGACCAGGACCTTCATCGTCACGTTGCGCGAGGCGACGAACGTGGCGTTGTCGTTGAGGATGACGCGGGGCCCGAGCTGGACCCCCGCCGGCGTGGCGTAGTCGACCAGCGAGGCCAGGCCGTCGACGCCGACAGCCTGCACGCGGTACCAGTTCGTCTGGGTCGGCGTCGGCGCGGTGACGGCGTAGAGGTACTCGGGCGAGCTCGTCGCGTCGACCAGCGCCAGGCTGCTCCAGCCGGCATCCGGCTGTTCCGAGTGGCTGATTGCGTACTGGGCGATGCCCATGCCCTGCGGCTGGACCCAGGCCAGCGTGACCTGGCCCGAACTCATCATCACGCGCAGGTTCAGCGGGTCTCCGTCTTCGGGGCCGGTCGGGTCGAAGGGGTTGTCCCAGACAGGCGGCTCCGGCGCGCGCTCGCAGCCGGTCAGGCCCGACAGCGGGAGCAGGGCCAGGGCAACCAGCGCGAGCAGCGCCAGGCTCGGGATGATCTTCGGGCGGCGGGCCGTGGCAACGCGACGAGGCATGGAACGGGCTCCCCGGTTCAGGTCAGAAGCTCAGGCGCACGGCCGAGTGGAACGAAGGCGACGCAAAGGCGGCCTGGGAGACTGCGGCGTCGTTGCCGGCGGCATCGACAGCGGCATTGCCGCCGGCAGCGGGCAGCTCGCCAGCGCCGCCGGTGACGGCTCCGAACGACAGCCACGAATCGAGCATGCTGATGACGACGGCGCCGGCGGCCGTCATGAGGCCCAGGTCGCGCAGGTCGGCGGCGTCGGTCACTTCCTTGTGCCGCGCCTCGACCGACGCGCGCAGGTCCGCGATCTCGCCCTGGTTGACGGCGGTGCGGTACGCGTCCTGCGCCAGCAGGTATTCCTTGTCGGCGTTGTGGCGCGACACTTCGCCCAGCAGCGCGGTGACCAGGCCGCCGGCTTCGGCCACCGTGTAGATCCAGCCGCGCGTGCCGTGGCCCAGGTAGCGCGGGCCCAGGCCGGCCAGGGCCAGGTTGCTGAAGACGGCGGTCTTGCGGCTGTAGGGCAGCACCCGGACCGTGACATGGCGCCATTCGTCATCGCGCTCGATGACGATCGTCTGCCGGTGCGGGATGCGCCCCGGCATTTCGCAGACCAGCTCGTGCACGCCCGGCGGCACCGTCAGCGGTTCGGACAGCGGCAGGAAGCCGACGATGGCTCCGTTGACCTGCACGACGGCGCCGGCCGGACCGGCCAGCTGCAAGGTGGCGGCGGTGGCGTTGGCGGCAGGCAGCACGACGATCGCGGCCGCCAGCGCGGCGGCGCAGAGGATCGTCAGGTTCGTGGACCGGCGGCGCGGACGGCGCATGCGTTCCCCCGGGGACGGTCTGTCGGTTTTCGGACACGGTGAGTTCGGCGCGCATTATAGGCCCATGGGGCGCCGGTTGCCCAAGGATTAATGCCAACCCGCTTCCCGGCAGCGGGTTCCCGCCGCTTTCCCCCCGCTCAGGCACGGTGGTAGGGCAGGCCCCGCAGGATGGTCAGGCCGCGGTAGACCTGTTCCAGCAGCAGGACCCGGGCCATCTCGTGGGTCAGGGTCAGGCTCGACAGGCGGATGGTGCGGTCGGCGCGGGCGCGCGCTTCGTCGCCCAGGCCGTCGGCCCCGCCCACCAGGAAGCTGAGCGAGCCGTGCGCGCCCAGGATCCGCGCCAGGTCGGTCGTGGCCAGGTCCTCGCCGCGCTCGTCCAGGGCCAGCACCGGCCGGGCCGGGTCGCGGGCGCCCAGGCGGCGCACCATCTCGGCCGCCTCGCGCTTCGGGTCGGCGTCCTTCAGCTCCAGCACCTCGACCGGGGCCAGCGGGCGGATGCGGGCCAGGTAGTCGTCGGCCAGCGCCGCCAGGCGGCGGTCCTTGCAGCGGCCGATGACAATGATTCTCAACAAATGACCATGCTCCCGGTACAAGGCGGTGCGGGACGCGGCTCCAGCCCGCATCCGCCGCATTGAAACCCATCGTGAGCCCTCGCGCCAGTGTCGACGCGTGCTGAGGACGACGCGAAATGTTCGATGCGCTTCTCATTCTCAATGTTCAAAGACGGAGAATCATGCTTCTTGCCGCGGATTGGCGCACGACGGTGTGCGACCGATCCCGTCGCGTTTCAAGGCGACGGATTCAATTCTTGACACCTAACGGACCGACTTATCTAATTTGCCGCGAGGTTGTCGGCACATCGACAACCTCGTCCGTGACAGCCACCGGCGCCGGACCCGGGTCGTCCGCTCACCACGAAAAAACCGGGAAAAAGCCCATGAATCTGCCGCATTTTCTCGGGGTCGTCAGCGGTGTCCAGGAACACTTCGCGACGGTCCTGATCTTCGTGCTGGTCGGGTTTGTTTTCGCAGGGATCGCGCTCGGCGTGGCGAAACTGCTGCGGCCGAGCAATCCGAGCGCCGCCAAGATGACGACGTACGAGTGCGGCGAAGTGGCCCGCGGCTCGTCGTGGATACGCTTCAACGTCCGCTTCTACCTCGTCGCGCTGTTCTTCATCGTCTTCGACGTGGAGATGATCTTCCTGCTGCCGTGGGCCGTCGTGTTCCGGCAGCTGATGCCCGTGCCCGGATTGGGCGCCATCGTGTTCTGGGAAATGATCATCTTCCTGGCGATCCTCGCCGTGGGTCTGGCCTACGTGTGGGGCAAGGGCGATCTCGACTGGGTGAAGAAGCTGACCGACCGCTCCGGTTCGAGCGCCTCCGACGGCGCCGCGGAGGAGGAGGTCCCCGCACCTTGAGTACGCATCCCGTGCCGCCCACCGGCTACGACGTCGGCCGCGAGCAGATGCTCGACTTCAAGGTCGACGAGCAGCTGCTGCAGGTGGTCGAGACCGATGCCAAGAACTTCATCCTGACGACCGTCGATGAGGTCTTCAACTGGGCGAAGCTGTCCAGCGTGTGGCCCGTCACGTTCGGCCTGGCGTGCTGCGCCATCGAGATGATGGCCACGTCGGCGTCGCACTACGACATCGACCGCTTCGGCTCGGGCGCCTTCCGCGCCACGCCGCGGCAGGCCGACCTGATGATCGTCTCGGGCACCGTCACCTACAAGATGGCCACGCGCCTCCGGCTGATCTACGACCAGATGCCCGAGCCGAAGTGGGTCATCGCGATGGGCAGCTGCGCCATCGGCGGCGGTCCCTACTTCAAGTACGGCTACCACGTCGTCAAGGGTGTCGACTTCATCGTGCCCGTCGACGTCTACGTGCCCGGCTGCCCGCCGCGCCCCGAGGTGCTGCTGGACGGGCTGATGCGCCTGCAGGACAAGATCCGCGGCCGCAAGGGGCGCTTCATCACGCCCAAGTGGGTCACCGACTACGCCAAGCTGATCCCGTACCGGAAGTAGAGAGGTCCGCGCGTGGAACAGAACGCGATCTACGAACTGCTGGCCGCTCACGTGGGTGACGGCGCGCTGGGCTTCACCGAGCACCCGCTCGAGCCCTGGGCTGCGCTGGCGCCGGCGAAGGTCCTCGAGGCCTGCCGCTTCCTGCGCGACGACCCGCGACTCGGCTTCGACCAGTTGATGTGCCTGAGCGGCATCGACTGGGACGGCCTGGACGAGGCGGGCAAGGGCAAGTCGGTGGCCATCCTCGGCTACGGCGACGACGGCCAGCCCGAGAAGAGCGACCGCGTGGCCACGGGCGACCTGGGCGTGGCCTACCACCTCTACAGCCATGCCCTGAAGCACAAGTTCACGCTGCGGGTGCGCTTTGCGCGCGACGCGGCGACGGTGCCGACCGTGAGCGCCGTGTGGTCGACCGCCTCGTGGCACGAGCGCGAGGCCTGGGACCTGCTCGGCATCACCTTTGCCGGTCATCCGGATCCGCGCCGCATGCTGCTGGAAGACGACTGGGTGGGGCACCCGCTGCGCAAGGATTACGTGATGCCCAGTCTGTGGAACGGGGTGCCCCTGCAGGGGCAGCCGTACTGCGCCAACCCGTTCCCCGTCGAATCCGGCGGTCCGGACCAGCCCGCGGGCGACAAGCCCGCCGAGGGATGAGCATGGCGAACGAACCGACCAGGGTAAAGGGCACGGGCGCCGTCTCCAGTCGCGGCTGGCACGACCAGGACCACGTGCCCGGCATCAAGAGCGAGCTGCTCGAGCTCAACATGGGCCCGCAGCATCCCGCCACGCACGGCGTGCTGCGCCTGCTGCTGCAGACCGACGGCGAGATCGTCTACAAGGTGACGCCGGTGCTCGGGTACCTGCACCGCTGCGCCGAGAAGATCGCCGAGGGTGTCACGTACAAGCAGTGGGTGGTCTACACCGACCGCTTCGACTACCTGGCGCCGATGTGCTGCAACCACGCCTACGTGACCGCGGTCGAGAAGCTGATGGGGCAGGAGGTGCCCGAGCGCGCCGAGCACATCCGCGTGGCCGTGAGCGAGCTGTCGCGTATCGCCAGCCACCTGATCGCGCTGGCCACGTTCGGCCTGGACATGGGCGCCTGGACGCCGCTGCTGTACTGCTTCCGCGAGCGCGAGGAGATCCTCAACCTGCTCGAGCGCATCTCGGGCGGGCGGATGCTGTACAACTACATGATCCCCGGCGGCGTGCGCTACGACGTGCCGAACGACAACTGGGTGGCCGACGTGCTCGACTTCGTCGACCTGATGGAGCACAACAAGCTGCCCGAGTACAACACGCTGCTGACCTACAACAAGATCTTCATCGAGCGCACGGCCGACGTCGGCATCATCGACGCGGCGACGGCGCTGGACTACGGCTGCACCGGCCCGGTGCTGCGCGGCTCGGGCGTCGACTTCGACTGCCGCCGCGACGATCCCTACTCCGTGTACCACAAGTTCGACTGGCAGGTGCAGGTGGGGCGCGGCGAGATGGGCACGGTCGGCGACTGCTGGGACCGCTACATCGTGCGCGCGCGGGAGATCGAGCAGTCGTGCCGGATCATCCGGCAGGCGCTGCAGCAGCTGCCCGAGGGGCCGTACACCAACATCGCCCTGAAGGCCCTGGTCAAGGTGCCCGCCGGCGCGGCCTACACGCGCGTGGAGAGCTCGAAGGGCGAGCTGGGCCACTACATCATCTCCGACGGCGGCCAGACCGCGTTCCGCAACAAGGTGCGGTCGCCCTCCTTCTGCAACCTGCAGGTGGTCGAGAAGGTGGGCGTGGGTCAGATGGTCTCGGATCTCGTGGCCCTGGTGGGGTCGCTGGACATCGTCCTGGGGGAGATTGACCGCTGATGCAGCTCCTTTACGACTTCTTCACCGGCCAGATGGGCCTCGATACGACCGGCGCGAACATCTCGGTGGCCTCGCTCATGGCCGTGCTGATGTTCACGGTGATGGCCCTCTGCGCGATCATCTTCACCTGGATGGAGCGCAAGGTCGCCGGCTTCATGCAGAGCCGCTACGGTCCGATGTACACCGGTCGCTGGCACGGCTGGGCGCAGGCCGTGGCCGACATGCTGAAGATCCTGGGCAAGGAAGACATCATCCCGGCCGAGGCGGACAAGGGCCTGTTCAAGTTCGCGCCCATCCTCGTGCTGCTGGGTTCGCTGCTGGCCTGGGCTGCCATTCCCTGGGCGCCGGACTTCGTGGCCGCCGACCTCGACCTGGGCCTGTTCTACATCTTCGCCGCCAGCAGCCTCGTCGTGATCGGCATCCTGATGGCGGGCTGGGCCTCGAACAACAAGTGGGCGCTGTACGGCGCGGCGCGCGGCGCGGCGCAGATGATCAGCTACGAGATCCCGCTGGCCCTGGCCGCCGTGCCGGTGGTCATGCGCGCGGGCTCGCTGAATCCGCAGGACATCGTCATCTCGCAGCAGGGCGGCATCTGGAACTGGAACATCAACCCGATCACGAACCCGTTCCTGTTCATCGCCTTCTTCATGTATTTCATCGCCTCGATCGCCGAGACGAACCGTGGCCCGTTCGACATGCCCGAGACCGAGTCCGAGCTGGTGGCCGGCTACCACACCGAGTACACCGGCATGCGCTTCGCCTTTTTCTTCCTGGCGGAGTACGCGAACCTGTTCCTGGTCTCGATGATCGCTGCGATGGTCTTCCTGGGCGGCTGGTGGGCGCCGTTCCCGGGCATGGCCTGGATCCCGCCCGCGCTGAACTTCGTCATCAAGGGCGTGCTGCTGGTCTTCCTGAACATGTGGGTGCGCTGGACGCTGCCGCGCGTGCGCGTCGACCAGCTCATGCACCTGTGCTGGAAGGTGATGATCCCCGTGTCGCTCATCTGCGTGGTGGGGGCTGGGTTGTGGATGATGGCCTGGGGCCAGTTGAAGTAGTTCGAATTTCCCGGTACCGCGGCCCGGCCGCGCTGCCGTTCTGCCGCGAAAGGGCGTGAAGAGAAGATGGGCCAGTACTTCACGGACATCTACCAGGCGGTCAGCTCGGCGATGCAGGGCATGGCCATCACGTTCAAGCACATCTACAAGAAGCCGGTGTCGCTGCAGTTCCCGGACGAGCGCCAGGTCATGCCCGAGCGCTTCCGCGGATTCGTGCACAACGACACCGCGAAGTGCGACGCCTGCAACATCTGCGCGAAGCTGTGCCCGGTCGACTGCATCTACATCGAGGCCGAGGGCAAGGGCAAGGACCGCTACATGACGCGGTACGCCATCGACTACAACAAGTGCATCTGGTGCTCGCTGTGCACCGAGAACTGCCACACCGGTTCGATCACCATGAGCCACGACTACGACCACTCGGTCTACGACCGCCGGTCGCTGGTCTACGAGTTCATGGACCCGCGGGTGGCCAAGGTGCCGTGCCACCGCGCCACGCGCATCGAGCAGGGCTGGTGGGTCGAGCCCAAGGAAGACAAGCCGGGGGCCGGCGACAAAGGAGACGACGCGTGATCCGTGACCTGGTCTTCGTCCTGCTGGCGCTGCTGACGGTGGTGCCGGCGGTGTGGGTGGTGTTCAGCAAGCACATCGTGCACGCGGGGTTCGCCCTGCTGTTCACGCTGATGGGCGTTGCCGGACTGTATGCCTTCCTGGGGGCCGACTTCCTGGCCGTCACCCAGGTGATGGTGTACGTGGGCGGCGTGCTGGTGCTGATCCTGTTCACGGTCATGATGACGCACGTGCCGGCCGCCGGGAAGCGGCGGCACGGGCTGGACCGGCTGGTGCCGCCGGCGGTCTTCGCGGCGGCGGTGTTCGGCGTGCTCTACAAGGTGATCACGTCGGTGGACTGGCGCGCGACCGAGGTGGCCGGCAAGCCGACCACGACCGAGATCGGTACGCAGCTGATGACCAACTACATCTTCCCGTTCGAGTACGTGTCGATCGTGCTGCTGGCCGCGATGGTCGGCGCCGCGATCCTGATCCGCGAGCGTCGGCAGTCCGACGTGGACCAAGACGGGGAGGCGCAGGCGTGAACATCGGGCTGCCCCATTTCCTGACCGTCAGCGCGGCGCTGTTCGCGCTGGGCCTGTTCGCCGTGATGTCGCGGCGCAACACCGTCGCCATCCTGATGGGCGTGGAGCTGATGCTCAACGCCGCGAACCTGAACTTCGTGGCCTTTTCGCGCTACGTGCAGCACGGCATCGACGGCCAGATCCTGGCCGCCTTCGTCATCGTGCTGGCGGCCGCCGAGGCGGCCGTGGCCCTGGCCATCGTGCTGGCGCTGTACCGCAACTACGGCTCGGTGCACGCGGACACCGCGCAAAGCCTGAAGCGATAAGGGAGAACCACCGGCGATGAGCGACCAGGCCATCATCACAGCAGCATTGTCGATTTTGCTGCTGCCGCTGCTGTCGTACACGCTGACCTTCTTCTTCGGCAGGATGCTGCCGCGGAAGGGCGATTTCATCGGCGTCACGCTGATGGGTGTCGCGCTGGTTCAGGCGCTGCGCATCTTCATCGCGTTCTGGCGGATCGGCGACCCGACGCACCGCGTCGAGCAGGCCGTCACCTGGCTGGACCTGGGCGGCTTCCGCCTGGATGCCGGCATCCTCGTGGACGGCATGACCTCGGTCATGCTGATGGTGGTCTGCCTGGTCAGCTTCCTGGTGCACCTGTACTCGACGGGGTACATGCACGGCGACCGGCGGTATGAGCGGTTCTTCGCCTTCCTGGGCTTCTTCACGTTCTCGATGCTGGGCATCGTGCTCGCGAACAACCTGTTCTTCCTCTACGTGTTCTGGGAGCTGGTGGGCCTGTCGAGCTACCTGCTGATCGGCTTCTTCTTCCACAAGGCCTCGGCGGCGTCGGCCAACAAGAAGGCCTTCCTGACCAACCGCGTGGGCGACTGGGGCTTCTGGCTGGGGATCCTGGCCTTCTTCACCGCCACCGGCACACTCAACTACTTCGAGCTGTTCGCCGAGGTGCACGCCGGCGCCGTCAAGGGCCCGCTGCTGGCCTGGGCGGGCGTGGGCCTGTTCATGGGCTGCGTCGGCAAGTCGGCGCAGATGCCCCTGCACATCTGGCTGCCCGACGCCATGGAAGGCCCGACCCCCGTGTCGGCCCTGATCCACGCGGCGACGATGGTGGCGGCCGGCGTCTACATGGTGGCGCGCCTGGCGCCGCTGTTCGGCGCGCAGGCGATGCTGGTGATCCTCTACGTGGGCGCCATCACGGCCTTCATCACGGCGACCATCGCGCTGGTCAAGACCGACATCAAGCGCGTGCTCGCGTTCTCCACGCTCAGCCAGTTGGGCTTCATGGTCATGGGCCTGGGCGCGGGCGACTCGGTCAACGCCATGTTCCACCTGACCACGCACGCCATGTTCAAGGCGCTGCTGTTCCTCGGCGCCGGCTCGGTGATCCACGCCGTGCACTCGCAGGAGATGCCCGAGATGGGCGGCCTGCGCAAGAAGATGCCCATCACTTTCTGGACGTTCCTGATCGCCACGCTGGCCATCAGCGGCGTGCCCGGACTGTCGGGCTTCTACTCGAAGGACGGCATCCTCGGCTCGGTGCTGGCGTTCGGCATGACGGACGGGCACTACCTGCCGTTCATCCTCGGCATCACGGCCGCGGCGCTGACGCCCTTCTACATGTTCCGCATCGTGTTCCTGACGTTCTTCGGCAAGCCGCGCGACCACCACAAGTGGGAGCATGCGCACGAGAGCGGCTGGAGCATGGCCATTCCCCTGATGGTGCTCGCGCTGATGTCGGTGATCGCGGCCGGCATCCCCGGCAAGACGGCCGACAAGGGCTGGTTCAGCAAGTTCGCGGCACCGTACGACGTGCCGGCGATCGCGGCGAAGTACTACGTGCATGACGAGCCGGCGATGGCCCACGGCGAAGCCGCGCCGCTGCAGGTTGCGGCCCAGGCGGCGCACGGCGAGGCGATTCCTGCCGAGTCGATGCATGCAGAGGCTGTCCACGGCGAGGCCGCCCACGCCGAAACCACCCACGCCGAGCCGGTGCACGCCGAACCGGCCGCCACGCACGCAGCGGACGCCGCACACGGCACGGTGGCGGGCGAACACGGCGCTGCGCCGGATGCGCATGGCGCCGCCGCAGCCGCCCACGGCGGCGGCCACGACAGCCATGTGCGCCACACCGCGCACATCCGCGCCATGATCATGTCGATCCTGGTGGCGGCGATCGGCATCACGGCCTCGTGGTGGACCTACTTCCGCCACCGGGTCAACCCGGCCGCGCTGCAGGCGCGCCTGCCGGGCGTGCACAAGGTGCTGCAGGGCCAGTATTTCTTCGACGAGTTGTACGCCGCCACCGTCTACCGCTTCACGCGGTGGGGGGCGTCGATCTGCTCGGCCTTCGATCGCTACGTGATCGACGGCATCGTCAACGGCACGGGCTACCTGACGCGGATGGTGGCCTGGGTGTCCGGGTTGTGCGACCGCTACCTGGTCGACGGGGCGGTCAATGGAGTGGCGACCGTGCTGCAGGGTGCGGGCGAAGGCCTGCGCCGCGTGCAGACCGGCCGTATTCAGACGTATCTGGTCTACGTCAGCGCCTCGGTGCTGGTGCTGATCGTGATTTACCGGGTTCTGTAGGGACGACGAGAGAACACCCGAGAGGAGCGCCACGCAATGGGCGAGCACATTCTATCGTGGATGACCTTCTTCCCGGTCATCGGGGCGGCCGTGATCGCATTCATCCCCGGTGGGCGGAAAGAGATCATCAAGACGGTGGCGGCGGCGGCCGCAGCCGTGCCGCTGGTCCTGGCCGTACAGCTGTTCATGAACTTCGACCGGGGTTCCGCCGGCCTGCAGTTCGTGGAACACTACAGCTGGATCAAGAGCTTCAACATCGAGTACTTCATGGCCGTTGACGGCCTGAGTATGCCGATGATGCTGCTGACGGCGCTGCTCTCGTTCCTCTGCATCTTCGCCTCGTGGAACATCGAGAAGGCCACCAAGGGCTACTTCGCCATGTTCCTGATCCTCGAGGCGGGCATGTTCGGCGTGTTCTGCGCGCTCGACTTCTTCCTGTTCTACGTGTTCTGGGAAGTGATGCTGCTGCCGATGTACTTCCTGATCGGCATCTGGGGCGGCCCGCGGCGCGAGTACGCCGCCATCAAGTTCTTCCTGTACACGCTGGCCGGCTCGGTGCTGATGCTGCTGGCGATGATCGCCTTCTACCTGAACGTGAGCGACCCGGTCACCGGCGGCCACACGTTCAACATGGTCCACATGTTCGACCAGAACAACCACAGCCCCTGGCTGATGGCGACCAACGTTCGACACATGCTGTGGCTGGCGCTGTTCATCGGCTTCGCGATCAAGGTGCCGGTGTTCCCGTTCCACACCTGGTTGCCCGACGCGCACGTCGAGGCGCCCACGGCCGTGTCCGTCATCCTGGCCGGCGTGCTGCTGAAGATGGGCACGTACGGCCTGCTGCGCATCAGCTACCCCATGCTGCCCGACCAGGCCATGTGGTTCCGCTACGCGCTGGCGACACTGGGGGCGATCAACATCCTCTATGGTGCCTACTGCGCCATGGCGCAGAAGGACATGAAGAAGCTGGTGGCCTACTCGTCGGTCAGCCACATGGGTTACGTGCTGCTGGGCATGGCCGCGATGAACGAGGCGGGCATCAACGGCGCGGTGCTGCAGATGTTCAACCACGGCACCATCACCGCCATGATGTTCCTCTGCGTGGGCGTGATCTACGACCGGGCGCACACCCGCGAGATCAGCGCCTTCGGCGGCCTGGGCATGCAGATGCCCCGCTACTTCTCGTTCTTCAGCTTCGCCCTCTTCGCGGCGCTGGGCCTGCCCGGCCTGAGCGGCTTCGTCAGCGAGGCGATGATCTTCATGGGTGCCTTCCCGGCGTTCCGCACGATCACGATCATCAGCGCCCTGGGCATCATCATCGGCGCCGCCTACGTGCTGTGGATGCTGCAGCGCGTGTTCCTGGGCCCCAAGAACGACAAGTGGGACAACCTGCCCGACATCAATGCACGCGAGATGTTTACGCTGATCCCGATCGGCATCCTCGTGCTGCTGTTCGGCGTGTACCCGATGCCGGTGCTTGACCTGATGAAGGTCACCCTGAACAACCTGGTCAAGGTGGTGGCCGGCTGAGCCGGCCCCGCCCGAGGAGCTTTCCGGAATGGAACTCTTGCACGTGAAGATCCCGAGCTGGGCTGACCTGCAGTGGTGGCTGCCGGAAGCCGTGCTCTGCCTCACGTTCGTGGTCGGGATCCTGGGAGACCTGCTGGCGCGCGGCCGGCGGCCTGTGGTGCCGTTCGCCATCTCGCTGCTGGGGCTGGTCGTGGCCGGCGTTCTGGCCATGGCCGACACGAACGCGTCCATGCCTGCGGGCGGGCGCGCCATCATGGGCGACCTGGTCGTGGTCGACGGAATGGCGGTGTTCTTCCGCCTGCTCTTCCTGTTCGCCGGGCTGGCCACGGTGCTGTTCGCCTGGACCTCCGAAGAGATCATGGGCCACCGGCGCGAGAACAAGGGCGAGTTCTACCTTCTGACCGTCCTGATGACGATGGCCATGATGGTGATGGCCGAGGCGCGCGACCTGCTGATGCTCTACCTGTCCATGGAAGCGGTGGGCCTGTCCAGCTACGTGATGGCCGGCTACATGCGTACCAGCCTCCGCAGCACCGAGGCGTCGCTGAAGTACGTGATCTTCGGCGCTGTCAGCAGCGCGATCATGCTCTACGGCCTGTCGCTGCTCTACGGCCTGACCGGCTCGCTGAAGTTCGACGGCATCCGCGCCGCCCTGCTGGGCGGTGGCGGCGGCGACCCGTTCGGCCTGCTGGTGGCCGTGGTTCTGATCCTGGCCGGCATGAGCTACAAGATCGCCGCGGTGCCCTTCCATTTCTGGTGCCCGGACGTCTACGAGGGCGCCCCGACGCCGGTGGCGGCGCTGTTCAGCGTGGGGCCCAAGGCGGCGGGCTTCGCCCTGATGATCCGCTTCTTCTACTCGACCCTGGCCGTGGGGACCAACCCGGCCGCGAGCGTGACGCTGATCCAGACCATCAACTGGCCGCTGCTGGTGTCCGTGATCTCGGCCGTGACGATGACCTTCGGCAACCTGGTGGCGCTGCGGCAGACGAACGTGAAGCGCATGCTGGCCTACTCCAGCATCGCCCACGTCGGCTACCTGCTGATGGGCTTCGTGCTGCTGAGCGACGACGGCCTGGCGGCGATCCTGTTCTACCTGCTGGTCTACACGCTGATGAACCTGGGCGCCTTCTTCTTCGTGGTGGCGGTGAACAACCACCTCAAGAGCGAGGAACTGTCCGATTACGGCGGCCTGTTCTACCGCATGCACTGGACCGCTGGCGTGATGATGGTGATCTTCCTGGGATCGCTGACCGGCGTGCCGCCGTTTGCGGGCTTCGTCGGAAAGCTGTATCTCTTCATGGCAGTCATGGACCGGCAATGGTTCTGGCTGGTCATCCTCGCGGGCCTGAATTCGGTCGTCAGCCTCTACTACTACTTCCGTGTGGTGAAGGTGATGTTCTTCTCGCGGCCGCCCGAGGGCACCGACCCGGCGCCGCTGCGCCTGCACTGGCTGCAATACGTGGTGCTGGCCAGCCTGGCCCTGCCGACGGTGGCGCTCGGCCTGTACTTCGGCAAGTTCAAGGACCTGGCCGACGCCGGCATCCGCGCGATGGCGGGCGGTTGACGCCGCTTCCCGTTCGGGGCCAATGAACCGGGGCCGGCGGGCATTTGCCGCCGGCCCTTTGTCTTGGTGGAGGATTCGATGGGGATTGCCTCGGACATCGCGATCATCGTCATCGCCGGCTTCCTCGGCGGCCTGGCGGCGCAGCGGCTGCGGCAGCCGCTGGTGCTGGGCTATATCGTCGCGGGCATCGTGCTGGGGCCGCTCACCGGGCAGGCGCTGATCACGGACCAGCACCAGGTCGAACTGCTGGCCGAGATCGGCGTGGCGCTCATGCTCTTCGCGCTGGGCCTGGAATTCTCGCTGGGCGACCTGCGTCCGGTGCGCCGCATCGCCCTGGCGGGCACGCCGATCCAGATCGCGATCATCACCGTCGCGGCCGCTGCCGCCGTGCGCTTCCTGGGCTGGTCGTGGTCGGCGGCGTTGTGGTTCGGCGCAGCCGTTTCGCTGTCCAGCACCATGATCGTGGTCAAGACGATGCAGGCGCAGGGGCGCCTGGGCACGCTCTCGAGCCGCGTGATGATCGGGATGCTGCTGGCGCAGGACCTGGCCGTGGTGCCCATGCTGATCCTGTTGCCCAAGCTGGGCGGGCTGGAGAAGGGGCTGCCCGAACTGGCCTTCGCCGTGGGGAGCGCGATCGTTTTCCTGGGCCTGATGCTGGTGGTGGGACTGCGCGTGGTACCCCCACTGATGGCGGCGATCAGCCGCTGGAACTCGCGCGAGCTGTTCCTG
Organism: bacterium; assembly: GCA_016703265.1. Taxonomy (NCBI): domain Bacteria; species bacterium. Next base: position 382,146 of record JADJCK010000003.1, on the reverse strand, counting down.
CTGGCGGTGACCGCGCTCGGCCTGGGCGTCGGCTACGCCACCTGGCAGGTGGGCCTGTCGTTTGCCTTCGGGGCGCTGGTCGCCGGCCTGGTGCTCAGCGAATCGGAACATAGCCACCAGGCCCTCAGCGACATCATCCCGCTGCGCGACCTGTTCGGGCTGCTCTTCTTCGTCTCGGTCGGCATGCTGCTGGACCCGGCCTACCTGCGCGCCAACCTGCCGGTGGTGTTCGGCCTGGCCGCCCTGGTGTCGTTGCTGAAGGCGGGCGTCTTCGCCGGACTGAGCCGCGCCTTCGGCTACGGCAACGTCATTCCGCTGGCGATGGGCCTGACCATGTTCCAGGTGGGTGAGCTGTCCTTCGTCGTGGCGCGCGTGGGCGTGGTCGGCGGCCACCTGGACCAGGAGCAGTACTCGCTGCTGCTGTCGGTTGCCCTGGTGACCATGTTCGCGACGCCGCCGATCTCGCGCCTCACGACGCCGATCTATCGCAGGCTGCGCGCACGCGCGCCGCGCGACCCGCTGCAGACCATCAATCTCGAACCCGACACGCTGGGCAATCACGTCGTCATCGTGGGCGCCGGCACGGCGGGCCTGGCCGTGGCGCGCATGCTGGGCGCATTGGACCTGCACTTCGTCGTCGTGGAACTGGACCAGCGCCGCCTGGACGCCTGCCGGTTGTCCGGCGTGGCCACGGTCTACGGCGACGGCGCGCAGCCCACCGTGCTGGAGGCGGCGGGACTGGACACGGCGCGCCTGCTGATCGTGACCGTGCCGGCGACCGAAACCGCGCTGGCCGTGGCGCAACTGGCCCGTACGCGGCGCCCCGACCTGCACATCGTCGCGCGCGCCGACACCGACGCCTGCCGTGAGGACCTCTACGCCCTGGGCGTGTTCGAGGTGGTGCAGCCGAAGCGCGAGGCCGGGCTGGAGATCACGCGCCAGGCGCTGGCCCACCTGGGCGTAGAGGGCGCCGATGTTGCGCGGTTAGTGGAGGCGGCGCGGCGGGATGGGTGGTAGGGGGTGGGGCGTGGGCGCTTGCGCCGGCGCAAGTTCACGTGCCCGCGAGACTTGCGCCGGCGCAACTGACCGCCGGCGTCAACGCCTCCCGCAGCCTCAAGGCATCCGGTAGCGCCCAACCATCAGGGGCCGAGCGGTTCCTCCATCGGCAGCGGCGCCTTGTCTCGCACGTAGCGGTCGAACCAACAGCGCCTCGGCCATCGAGAGCGCCGCGAGCTGGGCTTCGCGTTCGGGGGCCCGTTGCCGGGCGCTGCTGCTGGTGTGGCCACGAATGTCTCCCGCTGATATGCCTGAAGTGTGGCGCGCCGGGCCTTGACCAGGCGGTCGGGCACGACGAATTCGGGGCCAGGACGCGACCACGTGGCGGTCACCCTGACTTGCGGGCCGTCGGGCGGCTGACTACGTGCGCCTGTCGCAGCAGGCCGTCGAGCTGCGGGCTCGCCGCGGACCGCGTGGTGCCTGGCGCAGCCCCGACAGCCCTCCCGCAACGACACCAGGGGGGGGCCGCAAACCGTGAACACACAAGCGGCGCGCGCCGGATGCGTGGGAGCGGATGAATCCCGAGAGGATCGCTCCTGTGTACCACCGCGGCAGATTGACCAGACCAGCGCGGTTATGGTTGAATGCTCTCTATCATCGGTGCCTGACAACGTGGTGACGCAGGCATCATGGCGGAACGAACATCGCAAGGAGATACCCATGAGACTATGGCGCTTCCTTCTGCTCACGCTCCTGATCCTCGCGACGTTGCCCGGCGTGGTCGCGGCGGGGCTCGATCCGAAGACCGACTCTATCGGCATCTACTTCGACGCCGCCGGCAACACGAACTGCGCCCCCGTGGGCATGTTCGTGCCGACGAACGTCTACCTGCTGCTGAGCAATCCCGCGGGCCCGACGAACGGCTTCGAGTGCACGCTCACGCCGGTCGGCGTTCCCTACTTCATCCTGTCGACGAACCTCGGCGCCAACGCGCTGGACGTTGACGGCTCGGCCAACGGCTTCGCCGTGGGCGCTGCCGCCAACTACCCGATCGTGGGCGGTCAGATCGTCCTGGCGACGCTGCAGGTCATGCTGCAGGGCGCGGGCGAGCTGGCGTTCTACATCACGGATGGGACCGCGCCTTCGATGACTGGCGAGCTGCCGGTTGTCACCGGCGACGGCGTGCTCCGTCGTTGCGGCGTTGCCTCGGGCAGCGTCACGATCCCGGTTGGTGGCATGAACATGTCTGTGTGTCCCCCGATCCCGGGCGACCCGCCGCTCCCGCAAGCCTACAGCATCGACATCACCGCCAGCACCGCCACGTTGCAGGACACCGCAATCCACGCGGCCTCGGCGCTGAACGCGACCGACGGCTACGACGGCGGCCTCGACGTCCCGAAGCCGACGCCGCCTCCGACCGGCTATGTGCAGGCGAGCTTCAGACAGCCGGGCTGGCCCCTGGGCCCCCGCTTCGCCGCCGACGTGCGCAGCCGATTCGACCCGCTGCTTGAGTACAAGATCTGGAACTTCATGGTCGAGACCGACCGCAGCGGAAGCGTGACCCTGTCCTTCGCGCCCGATTTCTCCGCCGGCGAAGTCGCCCACTTCTACCTGCGCGATGTGGCGACCGGGCTCTATCACAACCTGTTTCCGTCCCTGACCCATGTGTTCACGAACGACGGCCTGCCGAACACGTATCACTTCGAGCTCATCGTGGGCGCGGCTCCGATCCCACCTGTGCTCGACCCGACGAGCCGCTCCCTGCCGGTGGGCTGGTCGCTGGTCGGCCTGCCGCTGACGCCGAACGCCGGCGCCACCGTCTCCGGGCTGCTGACCGATCCCTCGCCCGGCAACGCCTACGCCTACGATTATCCGGGCGGCGCCTACCGCCTGCTCGACGGCTCGACGCCCGCGGCGCAGGGCACGGGCTATTGGCTGGCGACCGATGCCGCCTTCGACTGGTCCATGACCGGACTGCGGAACCTCGATGGGGTGACAGTGCCGCTGCGCGCGGGCTGGAACCTCGTCGGAAGCGCCATCTGGTTCACCGGGCCGCGCGAGGGCCTTCGCGTCATCTACGGCGGCAACACGTACGAGTGGCTCGCCGCCGTGCAGGCAGGCCTCGTCTCGGCATCGGTGCAGGGTTACGACTCGGCCAGTGGCACCTACATGGACGTCGCGGACCTGCGGCCCTGGCACGGCTACTGGGTCAACGCGCTGCAGACGGGGGTTTCCCTCCGGTTCTACTGGGGGCACTTCCTGGAGCTGAATTCGGGCGCGGAAACGAAGGTGCGTCTGGATCCGGATGACGATTCGTGGCAGTCGGATCTGGTTCTCGTCGACGCGGCCGGCCAGCGGCGCGCGATCACGATCGGCATGGGGACCGAGGCCACGGCGGGCTTCGACGCCATGCACGACCGGTCGCTGCCGCCCCAGTCGCCGGCCGGCGGCCCGCAGCTGTTCCTCCACCGGCCCGAGTGGGAGCTGGCGGCCGGCAACGCGATCTCGCGGGACATCGTGAACCTGAGCGACGAAGTCACCTCGTGGCGCGTCGTCGCCACCTCGCCGAACCCGGGGCGGGCGTTCCTGACCTGGGATCCGGCCGACTGGCCGGACGGCGTTGACTTCCAACTCTATGTGCCGACCGAGAACCGCGTCGCCGTGATGTCGATGCGGCGCACGACGTCGTATCCGCTGGTGCTCGGCTCGAAGGCCATCGAGGTCGTGGTCCGCACACCCGACCTCACCTCGGGCACCGACGTGCCGGGGGTGCAGGACTATGGTCTGACAGTGTCCCCGAACCCGTTCAACCCGCAGACGACCGTGGCCTTCGATCTCCCGGCAGCCGGCCGGGCCGAGATCCGGATCTACTCGGTGCGGGGCGAGCTGGTGGCCGTTCTCGGCGGTCGCCACTACGAGGCCGGGCATCACCGCGAGATCTGGGCGGGGCGTGACCGTCAGGGCCGGGATGTGCCCAGCGGCACCTACTTCGCGAGGCTCTACAGCGACAATGAAGCCCGTGGTCCCGTATCGAGGATGAGTCTCGTCCGGTAGCTGTCCGACATGACGACGCGGGCCGCCCGCCCCTCCGCCGGGAGGGAACCGGGCGGCCCGCTTGACTCCCACCGCACGCTGTGATCCAATCAACTTCACAACCATTGCCCGACATCCCGGACACCGGGAATGAAACGATCATGCGCGCTTCATGCGGAATGCTGCTCATGGCCCTTGCCTGCCTGGCCCCCCTGGGCGTGCCGGCTTCCGCCGCGGCGCAGGAGTTCACCATCGAATTCCAGTTCACGATCGGCGGCGCGACCTCCGGCTGGCACACATTCGGGCTGCGCGAGGATGCGCTGCCGGGCATCGACGCGCCCTGGATGATCCAGTACTTCGAACTGCGGCTGGATTCAAGCGTCGCGACCGGAAATTCCACGTGGGGAGGCGTGAAGGGCCTGTTCCGCTAGTCCCGATTATCGCCCTCATTCGCAAGGCGCCCCGCGCCGGGGCCCGTATGTACACTGCCACGAGGAGGCCGTGATGCGCCGCTCGTCGTTGTTCACCGCACTTGCCTGCCTGGCCGTGCTGGCCGGAGCCCTGCCGGCGGCCGCCCAGCTCTACTGCCCAACTCCCGATCTCGTGGCCATTGTCTTCGACAACGGCGACATCAACTTCGCGCCCGCACTCGGCGTGCCGTTCCGTGCGTACCTCGTGCTGCTGAACTCCTCGTTGCCCGGCGCCGACGCGTTCGAACTGCAGGTGATTCCGCCGGCCATGGCCGGCTCCCTGTTCAAGATCTCCGAGACGCTGCCGCCTGGGAGCATCAACATCGCCGACAGCTCCGGCGCGGAGGCCTGGACCTACATCGTCGGCTGCCGGGCACCGCTGCCGCCGTTCGGCGAGCAGATCCAGCTGATCACCTGGGACCTGATGGTGCTGACCAATCCCGGGCAGTGCGACTTCTTCCTGCGTTCGGTAGGGGCTGTGGCCTCGATTCCGGGCAGCATGGCCTACAACTACACGGACAGCTTTGGGAATGCGACGCTGCGGGCCATGCAACCCATCTCCGGGGCCCAGACAACAGCCGTTGCCCGCCTGTGGCCGGTGACGCCCTTGGACTACTGTGACGTCGAGGTGACGCCGGACTTCACGGTGACGATCGCCGGGGAGGGCGAGACCATCATCGCCGGCGCCGCCGCCAACGCCACCGATGGGCGCGACCTTGGAATCGACCTGCGCGACACTTCCCCGCTGCTGACGTTCCCGCGTCCGACGTGGGACGGCGACTACTCCCGAGACCTGCGCGCATCATACGACCCGGCGCAGGCCCTGAAGACCTGGACCTTCACGGTCCTGCCCTCGGCCTTGCCGGTGAACGATTACCAGGTGGATCTTTCGTTCACGCCGACGTTCGACGCCGTTTCGGGCATCGCCCTGCTGCTGCATGACCATTTCACCGACGCCACGATCGACCTGCGCGCCGCCGGGCTCGAGTACGCGTTCACGTCGATCGGCCCGCGCACGTTCGACCTGACGATCGGCTGGGCGCCGCCGCCCGTCCCCACGCTCACGGTCGACATCGCTGTCGCTTCCGGCGCCTACTCGGATCCGCTGACGCGGGCGGCCACGCACCAGAACGCCACCGACGGCCTCGATCCCGACTTCGACTTCCCGGAACCGTCGCCGCCGCCCGGCAACTACGTTTCGGCGAGTTTCGAGCAGGGCGGCTGGCCGCTGGGGCCGCGCTTCAGCACCGACGTGCGCGCGCTCTTCGACCCGGACGCGGGCACCCGGATCTGGCCGCTGCTGGTCGAGACCGATCTTGCGGGGCCCGTCGTCATGACCTTTGCGCCGAACTTCAGCGCCGACGACAACATCGGCCTGCAGCTGCGCGACCTGCTCACCGGCCAGGTGTACGACCTGTTCCCGTCGCTGTCCTACGTCTTCAACAACTACGGCTCGCCGGTGTCGCGGCACTTCGAGCTCGTCGTCGGTGCCTCGCTGCCGCCGGATCTGACGCCGACAAGCCGGTTGCTGCCGAGCGGCTGGTCGATGGTCGGGCTTCCCCTGGTGCCGGCGACCGGGCAGAACACCGTGGGCACGGTGCTTCTCGACCCGTCGCCCGGCAACGCCTATGCCTTCACGTTCAACCGCTACCTCGGCTACCAGTCCGCGCCGGCCACGGCGACGGCGGCGCCCGGCACCGGCTACTGGCTGGGCACGTCGGCGCCCTTCAATTGGTCCATGTCCGGCACACGCGCGCTCGACGGCTTAAACGTCCTGCTCAACAACGGCTGGAACCTGGTGGGCAACGCGAACTGGTTCCCGGGGCCCTTCGAGGGCCTGCGCGTGGTTCACGGCGGCACGACCTACACCTGGCTTGAAGCCGTGGCCAACGGCCTCGTTTCGGCGGACGTGCAGGGCTGGAACCCGACGCTGTCCACCTACTACGACGCGGTCGACCTGCAGCCCTGGCACGGCTACTGGATCAACGCCCTCTCCGACGACATCATGCTGCGCTTCCATTGGCAGTACTTCATGCAGATTCCGGCCCGCCTGGCGGCAGCGCCGCCGGCGGCGAAGTCGACGGACGGCTCCTGGCGCTCGGACCTCGTGCTCACCGACGCGCGGGACCTGGCCCGCGCGATCACCTATGGCGCCGACGCGACGGCCACCCACGGCTTCGACGCGATGTTCGACCGTCCGATGCCGCCGACGGCGCCGGGCGGCGGTCCGACCCTGTCTTTCCAGCATCCCGAGTGGGAGCTGGCCGCCGGCAGCGCCTTCACGCGCGACATCGCCGGGTCGGGCGGGGAACCGGTGCGCTGGACCGTGGCGCTGGCGGCGCCGGTCGCCCGCACCGCGACCTTGAGCTGGAACCCGTCCGACTGGCCGGAGGGCACGGACTACCAGCTCTACTTCCCGCACGAAAACCGCGTGGCCGTGATGTCGATGCGGCAGCAGACCCGCCTCGCCATCGAAGTCGGCCCGCAGCCGCTGAACGTCGTCATGCGCACGCCCGACATGACCTCGGGCGTCGATGACGTCGTGGCTGCCGGCGACTACTCGCTGGCCGCGCAACCCAACCCGTTCAACCCCGCGACGACGGTGTCGTTTAACCTGCCGCAGAGAGGCCGCGCCGAGGTACGGATCTACTCGGTGCGTGGCGAGCTGGTCGACGTCCTCGGCGGGCGCGATTGCGACGCGGGGCTGCACCGCGAGGTGTGGCGCGGCCGTGACCGTGCCGGTCGCGACGTGCCGAGCGGCGCGTACTTCGGGCGCCTGCACGTCGATGGCCGGCCGCTCGGCCAGGTCATCCGCATGAGCCTGGTGCGTTGACGGCGTCGCGCGCCGTCCTGTGACTGCTGTCCCTCGTGCTGCCCGTCGCCCTGTGGACGGGCAGCACCTCTGTGGTCCGCCGGATCGCCGCAGCACTGGGTCGCTTGCGCCGGCGCAAGTCTCACGCGTTCGCGATACGTGCGCCGGCGCAACTGTCCTTCGGCTTTGCCGACTCCCGCCGCCTCAAGGCATCCGGTCGCGCACAATCATCACGGCCCGAGCGGTTCCAGCTTCGGCAACGGCGCCTTGTCGCGCACGTACCGGTCGAGCCACTCGATCACGGCCCGATTGACCTCCGACCGGAATGCCGACAGCGGATGGTCGCCGCCCTCGAACAGGATGAACCGGTACGGATGACGCACCTCGTACAGCGCCTCGGCCATCGAGAGCGCCTCGCGGGCATTGACGCGCACGTCGGCGCTGCCGTGCAGGAGCAGGATGGGCGTCGCCTTGTTCAGCTTCTCCGGCCAGCGCACGGCCGAGTGCGCTGCGAGCTGCGCTTCCCGGTCGGCCGCCCAGTTGGGCACCAGTTCCGCGAACACGCCCGCTTCCATCTCCGGTCGGCGGGCCACCATGTCGAATGCGTCGGCCATGCCGGAACCGACCACGGCCGCGCGGATGCGGTCGGTCCGCGCCAGGGCCAGGTAGGTCATCATCCCGCCCCGGCTCCACCCGTACATCCCCAGCCGCGAGGCGTCCGCGCGCGGGTGGCCCTCGAGCAGGGGAATGAGGTTCAGCACGTCGTTGACGTCGGCGCCGCCGAACTCCTCGATGCCTTCGCCTCCCGCGTTGCCCCGGTACTGGCTCGCCGCGACGACGTAGCCGGCTTGCGCGAGCGCACCCAGGTTCAACACCGCGAACGTGTCGCTGATGGCGCCGTAGTCCCGGTTGCCGCCGCGGTTGAAGATGACCGCCGGCAACGAGTCGCCCGCAGCCGGCTCGACCAGGTAGCCCCTGACCCGCAGGCCGTCGCTCAGATAGGTGATGCGCTGGACAACCACGCGGTCGAGGTCGATCTCGGCGCCGCGCGCGCGGCCGCGCTCCGCGAAGTACTGCCGCTGCTGCGGGGTGAAGGCGACGGTTTCGCGCGCCACGATGGCGCCGTTCGCGGCGCCGCCCTGCGCAAGCGCCGCCGCTGCGGTGACCAGGGTGAGGAGGGTCGCGAGGATGACGTGGCCGGCGTGGCCGCGGAACTTGCCGATGTGTGTTGACCGCGCCGTGGCGCGGGGGACAGGCTTCTGGTCCTGACTCATGGGACGTACTCCAGGTTCGGGGGTGGCATCGTCGGGCTCAAGAATCGTCGCCTGGCTCGGGTGGCGCCGTCTGCGGCTGCGCCGGGGCCGTTCCGGCGGGCACCTTGATGTACCGGCTCCGCCTCAGGCCGCTGGCTCCCTTCGGCCGCCGCCGACTCGCCGGATCGCTGTAGCCGCCACTGCGTCGGTACCCATCGCGGGACGGATCGCGTGCACAGTCGAGGTGGAACTGCTGCATCCGCGCGAAGAGCCCGAGCATCTGTTCGGGCAGGGCGTACTCGTCCAGGCCCGCCTTCTCGAGGGCCAGCAGCAGCTCGTGCGTGGCCTCCAGCGTGGAGAGGCAGCCAGCCTGGGGTTGCTGCTTGATCACGAAGCGGCTCGAAGTCGTTGACGAGAACATGAGGCGCGGCAGGGCCTGGAGCGTGGGGCTGAGCTTGAGCATCTTGCGCGCACAGCTCCAGGTGGCGTCGAGGAGGAATACGACCAGCCTGCGCCCGCCCAGGTCCTGCGGACTGAGTTCGCCCTTGCTGACGTTCAGCGCCGCCTCACCCGGATACAGGAGCAGGGGCATGTTCAGCGGGTCGCGGATCAGGGCCTGCACGGCCTTGTGTTCATCGAAGCAGGTACCCATCCGGATCTCGCTGTTGGCCAGGCAGAGGTGCGTCAGCCGGCCGGTGCCCGCCTTCTCGTGCTTGAACTCCTTCGGGTGCATGAGGATGACGAAGCGCGTACGCGTCGGCATGCGTATCGCGGTCCCGCACCAGCAAAGGTGTTGGGGCAGGAAGCAGCGGTAGCACATCTCGCGGGTCATGGACTCATTCCGGAAGTTCGTTTTCAGGCGGCGGTCCCCGGCACCGGAAGCAGGCCCGGCAGGCGAGGATTGATTGCGGGTCAGGCATGTGTCAAGTGGCACCTGGGGTTGGGCGCCGGGGCGACACCCTGCATTGACGATCACCGGAGAACCGAGTCGGTTGCGCCGGCGCAAGTATCGCGAATGCGTGAGAGTTGCGCCGGCGCAATTGCCCGCCGGCCTTACCGCCTCCCGCCGCCGCAAGGCATCCGGGAGCGCGCGTGTCTGCTGCAGCCTGTCACCAGCCGGCGACAACTCCTGCCGCGCGCGCCTACCGCCAGCGACGGCCGGCCGCCACGCTGCTGCACGAACTGGTGCGCACCAACCTGGAGACCTGGCTGGCCACCGCCGCCGAGCGTGACGAATACGGCCGCGGCGTGCCACTGCACGTCGAGGCGGTGCTGCGCGGCTACCTGAAATGCGGAATCCTGGCCCACGGCTTTGCCCGCGTGTACTGCGGCAACTGCCGTCATGACTTCCTGGTCGCCTTCTCGTGCAAAGGTCGCGATCTGTGCCCGTCGTGCGCCACGCGCCGCATGGTTGATGTCTCGGCCCACATGGTCGACCAGGTTCTGCCACGCGTACAGCACCGCCAGTGGGTGCTGTCGATGCCCAAGCGCGTCAGGTGGCACCTGCGGCATAAGCCCGAGGTCACTAGCGGCCTGCTCACAATCTTCCTGCGCGCGGTCGAAACCACAATCCGCCAGCGCAGTTCCGGCGCACCGTCTGACGCTCGCTACGGAGCCGTCGCATTCGTACATCGGTTCGGCAGCTACCTCAACAGCCACGTCCATTATCATGTGCTGGTGACCGACGGTGTCTTCAGCGCCGGCGAAGATGGCGAGGCCGTCTTCCACCCGGCCCTGGATCTGGAACCGAAAGACATCGCCGCGGTACAAACAAAGATGCGCCACCGCGGCCTGCGCTGGCTGCACCGCCATGGCCACCTCGATGACGACGCTCTCCATGTTCTCGACAGCAGCGATCACGCCGGCGGCTGGTCGGTCGACGCCTCGGTGACAATCCCGGGCTGGGACCGCCACGGCCTCGAGCGCCTGGCGCGCTACTGCGCCCGGCCGCCGCTCAGCCAGGATCGTCTCGGCCGCCTGAACGAACAGACCCTGGTCTACAGCCTGCGCCGCCCGACCGCCGACGGCCGCACCGAACTGCAGCTGACCCCCATCGAACTGCTGGATCGTCTGGCCCAACTGGTGACCCCGCCCCGGCTGCACAAGCACCGCTACTGCGGCGTGCTGGCACCGAACGCAGCGTTGCGCGCGGCGGTGACCGCGTCGGCGGGTCCGGCGGGTGCGACGCTGCAGCTTCTGGAGCAGGCGCGCGCGAGCATGGGGTTGCCATCGGCCTCGCCGCCTGAGTCCGACCCACCGTCACCGCTGTCGAACCTCCGCCGCGCCGCGGCCCGCTGTTGGGCGCTGCTGCTGGTGCGGATCTACGAATGCCTCCCGCTCAGGTGCCCGAAGTGCGGTGAGCCGATGCGTATCATCGCCTTCGTGCTGGACGAGCCGACGATCGAGCGCATTCTCGCCCACATCGGCGAACCCACGCAGCCGCCGGCGGTGCTGCCAGCGCGTTCGCCGCCGCAGCTCGCGTTCGGGTTCGACCAGACGATCGCCACCGACGACTGGCCGGAGATGGACCAGACGGCGGGGCAACAGGCGGACGGCTGGGAGTGATCCCCTATCAGGCGCACCAGCGCGGGCCGCACCTCGGCAGTGCGGCGAATGGGGACGTGCGCCCGCGAGCACGCCGGATCGGCGCCGCGCGGGGTGGAAACGGTGTCCAGGTGGGGGCTTGGGGCAGGTCGATTGACTTTCTGGGGTTCGGTGGGGGATACTCAAGGGGTGTCAGAGAGCGATCGCGAGGGCTTGGCGAGGGGGAATGGTGGGTTGTTTCGACTATCCTCAGTCATCAAAAAAGAACTCAAGCGGGTTGCCGGTCGAATAATGGAGGATACCTATCCCATCGGCCAACGCTTCATACTCGAGCGTGTGGAATTCCCCTGGTTTCATAGACACCTAACAAGCCACGCTTCGTGAGGCGCTCTCGAACGCCTCGGGACTGACGTTGCCAAGGTGGCTGTGACGACGCCTGACATTGTAGAACATTGCGATGTAGTTGAACAGGTCCGCTCGCGCCTCTTCAAGAGACCGGTAGATCCGCCGACGAACCCACTCCTTCTTCAATGAACTGAAGAACGATTCGGCGACTGCGTTGTCCCAGCAGTTGCCGCGACGGCTCATGCTTGGAACAAGCTTGTTGTGGGCGCAGAACCGGTGCCAGTCGTCGCTTCCGTACTGCGACCCCTGATCCGAGTGCACCACGACGCGGCACTTGGGACGCCGCAGGCGGACCGCCATCTTCAGTGCATCGATGACAAGACTGCGTGTCATTGTCGGCTGCATCGACCAGCCCACGATCCTTCGCGAGAACAGGTCCAGCACGATCGCCAGATATAGCCAGCCCTGCCACGTGCGGATGTACGTGATGTCGGTCACCCAGTCCTGGTTCGGCTCGTTCACCGTGAACTCACGCTGCAGGATGTTCGGCGCCGGGATCGCCGGCCGGCCGTTCACGTAGCGCGGCTTCCGGTAAGCATGGGCGCCGCGGATCCGATTCTGGCGCATGATGCGCTCAACACGATGCAGGCCACAGGACTCGCCCCATTCGCGCAGGTCCTTAAACACCCGCGGACTCCCGTACGAGTAGTTGCTGGCCTCGTGGCTGGCAGCTATCAGCTCGCGCAGGCGCTCGTCCTCGATCGCACGCGCCGATCGGGGCTCCTTGAGCCAGGCGTAGTAGCCGCTCCGATGGACCCGCAGCACGCGACACATCACCGCTATACGGTGCTCGTGTTGGTGTGCCTTGATGAACGCGTACTTTACTCGTGGTCCTTTGCAAAGTACGCGGCGGCTTTTTTTAAGATGTCTCGTTCTTCCTGCGCCCGCTTCAAATCCGCCTTCAGCTTCTGGATCTCGAGCTTGAGTTTGGCCACCTCGTCGGACTCCGGGGCCGCTGGCTTGGCGTGGCGGACCCAGAGGTACAGGGTGTGCGCAGGCACCCCAATCCGCTCAGCAACGTCCTTGACCGGGTACCCCCGATCCACGACCTGCTTGACCGCGTCCGACTTGAACTCGGGAGAGTACTTTTGGCTGCTCATCGACTCCTCCTTCAGGTACAATTGTACCGTAAGAGGTGTCTAGAGAACCGGGGGAATTCCACTTCTTCAATCTGGTACTTTCTCTCTTAACGCGCGGACTGGTTCCAAAGGTCGACGCTAGCGGTCGCCCGTGATCAGTTTGTCGATATTCTTGCGCAAATCATCGTACGCGCCATTGTCCTGGTTACAGAATATGACCATCGTGATACCATCATCTGGATAATAGCGCGCCTCGAAATTTATCCTGGCGCCTGCCCGGCGTGACCATAAGATATGACACGCCCCCGCCGCAATGCCAGTCCAAATCCATAGCCATACGGGTACGCTGGTTCCAGATCGAGATTCCGGGGAACAGTCATTTCCTCCAGCGAGGCCAGCGAGAGCGTTGTCCCCTGGTGCAAGCCTCTTATAAACTTGAGGATATCGCGGGGGGTAGAGTAACCGCCGCCGGCCGAACTTCCGCGCAGGCCATGCCTGGCGGTCACCCAGCCGTCCTTGCTCCGTGTCAGCGGCTCTGCCAGCAGCGTGTCGGCTCTGCTTTTCAGGAAAGAGCCGGTTTCACTCATACTGAGTGGCCGGTAGATATGCTCACGGACATAGTCATAGTAGTTTTGGCCCGTCACCTGCTCAATTATCTTCCCCGCCAGGATGAACCCGGAGTTGCTGTACTGGAACTGAGTTCCCGGCGCGAATGCCGGAGTATCCAAGAGGACAAATGGCATCATCTGGTCAAGACTGCTGATGCTGTCCCAGGCCGCTTCATACGCGTCGGTCCAGTAATCGCCCGAGCCCGAGGTATGAGACAATAGGTGGTGAATGGTGGCGGAACGAATGTACTCTTGATGGGGGTAATCCGGGAAGTATGACACCAACGTATCGGTCAACCGCAGTTTGCCGGCATCACGAAGCTGCATTATCGCCAGCGCGGTGAACATCTTGTTCCCAGAACCGAGATTCATCCGAGCGTGGGGACCAATCGGGCGCGTTCTGGCCGCATCGGCATAGCCGATATACCTCTCGAATATAATCGAGTCGCCTTTGGCGACCAGAACTGCGGCGGCCAAATCATTTTCCTTATTCAGTTTTTCAACATAGCTGCTTAGCCAGTCCAGCGTATGCTGATTATCGATCGAGCCGTTGGGAAGGTAGATAGGCTCGGCGACATCAGCAATAAAGACAATATTGCGCAATTTCGGCGATGGTTCGCTGCTTAGTTTGAACTGAAAGTCGCGCCACTGTTTGTCGTTGACCGATTGGGCGTACAAATGAAGATATTCACCGGTTTGTTCGGAGTGATGGTACGCCAGAAGACCATAGTTTCCCTCTGATCTTGTCAAACAGGGCGACCAACCGTTCTTCTCCCACCTCGGTCAGAGTCGAAGAGGCGTATATCTCTCGTGCGATCGCAGTTCTCACTTCGGGAGAGTCTGCATTTACGCCATCGATGAAGCCCTGGCCGATATCGACGGTGTTAACCTGAGAGACTGGTTGCGCCAGAGCCAATGACAGTGAAGAGCATACCACAAAGGTGACACTCACGAATTGCATGATCTTATTCACAACTTCCTTCCGGGTGACGGATCGTAATTCAATCTATCAAGAAGTGGCCGCGACGTCGAGGGGGCGAACGGTTCTCTTCACAACATTTGACATCCCTTAACCATTATTATCATCTACTCCGACACAATATCGAACGACCTGATTTGGTCGTTCGAGACGAGTATACCAACGTAAGTTATTGCGGTTTATTCAGGGTTATTCGAATCAGAAGGGCACAAAAAAGTCCTTGAAATTCATTGGTTTACGTTGAATTTCAAGGGCTTAAGCCTCTAAAGAAAACAATGGAGGCGGGAGAACCGAACCGCCGAGTTGCGTTGTGGCACCTGCGGCACAAGCCCGAGGTCACTAGCGGCCTGCTCACAATCTTCCTGCGCGCGGTCGAAACCACAATCCGCCAGCGCAGCCCCGGCGCGCCGCCGGGCGCCCGCTTCGGCGCCGTTGCGTTCGTGCACCGATTCGGCAGCTACCTCAACAGCCACGTCCATTTTCATGTGCTGGTGACCGATGGCGTCTTCAGCGCCGGCGATGACGGCGAGGCCGTGTTTCATCCGGCGCTCGACCTGGAACCGGGGGACTTCGAAGCGGTTCAAGCGAAGATGCGCCACCGCGGCCTGCGCTGGCTGCACCGCCATGGCCACCTCGATGACGACGCTCTCCATGTCCTCGACAGCAGCGAACACGCCGGCGGCTGGTCGGTCGACGCCTCGGTGACGATCCCGGGCTGGAACCGCCACGGCCTCGAGCGTCTGGCGCGCTACTGCGCCCGGCCGCCGCTCAGCCAGGATCGTCTCGGCCGCCTGAACGAACAGACCCTGGTCTACAGCCTGCGCCGCCCGGACCGCCGACGGCCGCACCGAACTGCAGCTGACCCCGATCGAATTGCTGGATCGTCTGGCCCAACTGGTGACCCCGCCCCGGCTGCACAAGCACCGCTACTGCGGCGTGCTGGCACCGAACGCAGCGTTGCGCGCGGCGGTGACCGCGTCGGCCGGTCCGGCGGGAGCGACGCTTCAGCTTCTGGAGCAGGCGCGCGCGAGCATGGGGTTGCCATCGGCCTCGCCGCCTGAGTCCGACCCACCGTCACCGCTGTCGAACCTCCGCCGCGCCGCGGCCCGCTGTTGGGCGCTGCTGCTGGTGCGGATCTACGAATGCCTCCCGCTCAGGTGCCCGAAGTGCGGTGAGCCGATGCGTATCATCGCCTTCGTGCTGGACGAGCCGACGATCGAGCGCATTCTCGCCCACATCGGCGAACCCACGCAGCCGCCGGCGGTGCTGCCAGCGCGTTCGCCGCCGCAGCTCGCGTTCCGGGTTCGACCAGACGATCGCCACCGACGACTGGCCGGAGATGGACCAGACGGCGGGGCAACAGGCGGACGGCTGGGAGTGATCCCCTATCAGGCGCACTAGCGCGGGCCGCACCTCGGCAGTGCGGCGAATGGGGACGTGCCCCCGCGAGCACGCCGGATCGGCGCCGCGCGGGGTGGAAACGGTGTCCAGGTGGGGCTTGGGGCAGGTCGATTGACTTTCTGGGGTTCGGTGGGGGATACTCAAGGGGTGTCAGAGAGCGATCGCGAGGGCTGGGCGAGGGGGAATGGTGGGTTGTTTCGACTATCCTCCTCAGCCCCAATGGCGACATGGCGCCCGTGGCCCGAACTTGTCTGCCGCCTCAACGCCACCCAATCCCCAGGAGCGCACGATGTCCATCGGCTTCCTCGACCGCCCCGGCCGCCCCGGCGCCCTGGGCGCCATCCTCGACGAGACAGCCCGCGCGGCGGAGGACTTCTGCCGCGTGGTCGAGAGCCTGAGTCCCGCGCAGTTCGACGAGGTGCGGCCGACCGACGACCCGAACACGGTCTCGTTGCGCGCCCTGTGTGCCCACACGGTCGGTGCGGCGCACCGCTACGCCGACTACATCCGCAAGGCGCGCGGGCTGCCCTACGTCGACATCTACCAGCTCGACCCGCGGCAGCTGGCCGGCCCGGCCGACGTGCGTCCGCGGCTGGGTGTGGCCTTCCGCTACACCGAGGCGGCGCTGGACGGGCTCTACGGCGCGTCCGAGGCCGAGATCGCGCGTGTGACGTTCCCGGTCCGCTGGGGGCCGACCTATGACCCGGAGATGATCCTCGAGCACGGCATCGTCCATCTGCTGCGGCATCGCCGGCAGATCGAGCGGTGGGTGCGCGGGGTCTGAGCGCCGGGATTGACTCCGATCAGTCGGGATTCGGGCCGGCCGACCGGCACGGTGGCACCGCGCAAAATCGACCTTTACGAGCCGAATTTCTATTGACAATAAAAATTGTCAATAGTACCATGTCGGCATGAACGACATTCAAGTCATCGACGATCCCGCCGTGGCGACGGTAGCCCTCGAACCGCTGCGAAGCCGGCTCCTGTCCGAACTCGCGCAACCCGCCTCGGCGGCGACGTTGGCCACGCGGGTCGGCGTGGCACGCCAGAAGGTCACCTACCACCTGAATGCGCTCGAGGCGCACGGGCTGGTGCGGCTGGCCGAGGAACGCAAGTGGGGAGGGCTGACGGAACGGCTGCTCGTCGCGACGGCCGCTTCCTATGTCGTTTCACCGGGAGCCCTGGGGCCCATTGCCGTCGACCCGGACCGGGAAGTCGATCGACTGTCGGCGGGCTATCTCATCGCGCTGGGCGCGCGGGTCATTCGCGAAGTGGGCGACCTGGTACGTCGCGCGACCGCCACGGACAAGCGCCTGGCGACCCTGGCCGTGGATACCGAGGTTCGCTTCCGCTCTGCCGCGGACCGGGCCGCCTTCAGCCACGAACTCACCGAAGCCATCACGCATCTCGTTGCGAAATACCACGACGCTGCGGCCCCCGGCGGCCGCGCGCATCGCCTGGTCGTCGTGGCGCACCCCCTCTCCCAGAAATCCGAGCCCAAGGAGCCATCATGAGCGTGAAGAAAGAAGCCTCCGGACGCCGTTCAATCCAGGTCGACATCGAAGTCCCCGGCACGCCGGAGGAAGTCTGGCAGGCCATCGCCACCGGGCCCGGCATTTCGGCGTGGTTCGTGCCGGCCACGTTCGAGGAGGAGGGCGGCAAGCCCGTCGCGGTCAGGCTGGATTTCGGCCCCTATATGGAATCGCGCTCCTTTGTGACGGCCTGGGATCCGCCGCGGCTGTTCGCCAGGGAAGGCGCGGGCTGGGTACCGGGCTCGCCGCCGATCGCGACCGAGTTCAGCGTCGAGGCGCGGGCGGGCGGCGTCTGCGTTGTCCGCATCGTGCAGAGCCTGTTCTCCAGCACCGACGACTGGGACGCTCAGCTGACCGGCGCCGAAGAGGGCTGGCCCGGCATCGCGCGCATCCTGCGGCTCTATCTCCTGCACTTCCGCGGGCAGCGCGCCGCGATCATGCAGCTCATGGCGCCGGTCACCGGAACGGCCGCGGAGGCCTGGGCGACGCTGACCGCAGCACTGGGGCTGAGCGGCGTGGGTGTCGGGCAAGGCTGGACTGTTCCCACAGGCGCACCGGAGTTGGGTGGCATTGTGGAGCACGTCAGCGACAGCCCGTACGGTGTGCTGCTGCGACTCGACAAGCCAGGGCCCGGCACCGCTGCGTTCGGTACCATCGAATTCGGTGACGCGGTGATGGCGACGCTCACGTTCTACATGTACGGCGAGCAGGCGGCCGCAGGCGTCGAGCACGAGACGCCGCGGTGGCAGGCGTGGATACAGGAGTGCTTCCCGATGCCGGCGGGGTCGGGCGGGAGCGAGTGAGCGCAGCTTCTGCCATTGATAGCGAGACCTCCGATCGGTAGGCTCCCGGGATCGGCATGCGATCTCGCCGAGACGCGGAAGACGTCCGGCAGGCTGTACCACCAGAGGTTTCGATCATGGTCTCCCGTCAGGGCTTCGTCGTCATTTCGCTGCTGCTCGTGCTGGCCATCCTGTGCGCGTGTGGTGACGAGGCCCCGGTCGTCCCGATTGAGCTGACCGATGCGACGATTCCTGTCGACCTGCCTGGGCTCGCGGGCGACTACAGCCTGGGCGGCAGTCCGCCGTTTACGGTGCCTTCGACCCGCTCGATCGCCTTCCGGATTCCCGACGAGGTCAGGAGCATCCGCGAACTGCGGCTGACGCTTTCGGGCACGTGGGGATCGGGCCAGCGGTTGCACTGCCGTACCGTCGGCAACTCGACCGTGTGCGACACGCTTCCGCAGTACATCGGGGTGTCCATGCGCCTGACGGCCGCATCGCTGGGCGCTTGCGCCTTCGAGGCCATGAGGGGCGTCACGGACCTTGGCTATCCCGTGCTGCTCGTGGCATCTTGCCCCGCCGATTCCGTCGACATCAACCTGCTTCTCGGCCAGGAGATCACGGTCGAGCTCACGTGCGTGACCGGCGGCTGGCCTGTCGCGGACCTCGTCGTGGCCTGCAGCGGGACGTTGCACACGGTGGTTCTCGAGGTCGATGGCCAGATTCCCGAGGTCGTGGCAACGACCAACCTGGTCGACAGCACGCGACGATGAACGCGAAGATCCGCTCCCTGACCTTCTCCTTCCTCATCTACCTGGCGTTCTTCGCCTCCGGCGCCGGTTGCCTCGCCGCCGAGGTGACGTGGAACCGCATGCTGATCGTCGTGGTGGGCAACTCGCTCAGCGCCGCGGCGATGATCATCATCATCTTCATGGGCGGCCTGGGCCTGGGCAGCGTGGTCGGCGGCCGTTACTTCAGCCGCCGTCGCGGCTCCTTGATGCCCTATATCCTGCTCGAAGCCTGCATCGGGCTGTACGTGAAGGCGTCGCCGGCGCTGTTCGATCTCCTGACCGGTCTGTTCACCTCGATGGCCGCCGGGACGGCGCAGCAGGGCAGCCTGACGGCAGCCCGTCTCCTGGTCAGTACGGTGGCGTTGCTGCTGCCGGCCATCCTGATGGGCGCGACCTTCCCGGCCATGATCGCCGGCACCACCGCCGGCGATTCCGGGCGGCGTTCGGCGCGCACCGGCTACCTGTACAGCGTCAACACCATCGGCGCGGCGCTCGGCTGCTTCGCGGCCGGCTACTACTTCCTGCTCGAGCGGGGAGTCCAGGCGACCATCGTAGTGGCCCTTGGCCTGTACGTGACGGCGGCGCTGAGCGCGCTGGTCGCCAACGCATTGCGACCGCAGGCTGTGCTGACCCCGAGCCCGCAGCCGGATGTCGTCGAGCAGGCCGGCATCGACGAAGCGGAAGGAGCGCCGGCCCGGGTGCTGCGCGCGGCCACCTTCGGCATCGGCTTCGTCGCACTGGCTTACGAAGTGCTGCTCACCCGGCTCAGCATCCTCTACCTGGGCAACACGGTCTCGGTGTTCCCCCTGGTGCTGACGGCATTCCTGCTCGGCACGGGCTTCAGCGCGGTGGCCGGCACCTGGTTGTACGGCGTATTGGGCCGGGTGCGGGGGCAACGGATGTTCGGCCTGCTGGCCCTGGGCGCCGGCGTGTTCGTCATGGCCACCCCGTACCTGCTGCTGGCGGGCGCCGTGCGCGGCGTGGACCAGTTGACCGGCATGGCCGGCGGCGCCACCCGCGATCCGCTGCCCATCCTCGGCATCCTGATCCTGCCGACCATCCTGATCGGTGCGCTGCTGCCGGTGGCGATGCGCATGCTGCCGACCGCGAGCGGCGGCGGCACGACGCGCAGCGCCGCCAACCTCTATGCCCTGAACACGGCCGGCGGCGTGATCGGCGCCGGCGTGGCCAACCTCCTGCTCGTGCCACACATCGGCGTGCAGAACACGCTGTTGCTGTTGACGGCCGTCTGTTTGGCCATCGGACTGCTGGTGCTGATGCCACGGCGGCGGCTGGTCATCTCGCTCAGCACCGCCGCTGTTGTCGTCGCCGCACTGGCGCTGATGCTGCCCGGGGTGATGGACCTGTACGCGGGCCGGATCGCCGAGGACACGGGCGCCGCAAAGACCGAGATGCTGCTGGTGCGCGAAGGCCGCGCCGCCACCGTCACGGTGCTCGACCAGGCGGACCCCCGCAAGGGCACCTACCGCGACATGTACCTGAACGGCATCGAGGAAGCCTCCACGCGCTACTGGCACGTGCAGCTGTTCAAGCTGCTGGGCGTGCTGCCGGGGCTGTTGCACGAGGGCGAGGGCGACATGCAGGCCGCGGTCGTGGCCTTCGGCGCCGGCATCACGGCAGGCTCGGTGCTCGCGCTGGACGACGTGGCGTCACTGGATGTCGTTGACCTGAACCCCGACATCGAGGGCATCAACGACCTGTTCACCGAGGTGAACGGCGATGTCTTCCACAATCCGCGCTTCCATTTCCACAACGATGACGGACGCAATTTCCTGGTTACCAGCCGCAAGCAGTACGACCTGATCATTTCGGATTCGACGCACCCGCGCGCCTACGACAGCTGGATCCTGTACACCGGGGAATTCTACGCGTCGGTCAGGCAGCGCCTGGCGCCCGGCGGGATCTTCGCGCAGTGGGTGCCGGTGCTGGACTCCATGCGGGGCCCGTTGTTCAGCATCCACCTCAACACGTTCCGCACGGTGTTTCCCCACACGACGCTCTGGTTCGTGCCCGGCTCGGACCAGGCGCTCCTGCTGGCGATGCCCGGACCGCTGGCCATCGACGCCGGGCGCCTGCAGGCCCGCCTCGATCGCCTGCCCGACTGGTTCCGCGCCGGCGAATACCGGCTGGACACGGTCGGGCGCCTGGCCGCTTTCTTCTGGCTGGACGAGGCCGCGATGGCGCGCCTGATCGGCAGCGAAACCCGCATCAACACCGACGGCCGGCACTATTGCGACTCGCAGGCGGCCCTCATCCCGGCGCCGCCGGAGCTGCAGTTGCCGTACTTCCAGGCCGATGCGGCATCCTGCTTCACTTCCTTGGCCGATGGGCAGCGGCAGGCGATTGCCGACGAGCAGCTGGTGGCCTTCCACATGGGGCACTTCGCCTACTTCCACCGCAACCGTGCGCTGTACCGCGCCTGGTGCCTGGACCAGGCCAACGCCAACACCCTGTACTGGGTCGACCTGGCGCTGGGCGGTGAGCAGCCGGATCCGAAGGTTCTCTGTGCGTCGGATAGCGACGCGCCGAGCCCGTAGGGCCGCCTTCGGCTCAGCGCAGGTGCCAGGCCCCCACGAGCAACCCGGTCGACAGAGAGCGGTCGCTTTCCCCGAGAGGGGCCAGGTCCCAGTTCCAGGTCGCGTCGGGGTCGGGCAGGGTGCGGTCGTAGACCGTGGTGCCGGTGTGGACGATCGCGCCCGACTTGTCGCGCTTCTCGTAGGTGTGATCGACGACCATGCAGACGTGGTGGTCGAGCGAGCGCAGCAACTCCAGGTGAGCATCCACGATGCGGCCGCACCAGGCGTCGAGCTGCTGTTCGTCGAGATTGTCGATCTTCGTGTCCGCATAGTGCCTGGGCATGAGCGCGAGCTGCGACAGGATGTTCAGCGAGATCACGAGGTCGGCCCGCCGCACGCACTCCGGAGGCGCGGGCGACGGCTCCGGAAGTTCGCTTGAGCCCCGCTTGATGCCGTCACAAAGCGCCTCGGCCACGTTCGCGGTGTCGTGCTGGACAAGGGTCACGTTGCCGTACCGCCGCGCCTTCCAGCGCACTTCGCGCAGAAACACGATATCGAGCAGGTACACTTCCCTGAAGCGCGCTGCGAGTTCCGCGAGCGGCACATCGAGGAGCAGGCCCGCCCCGTACACGGCGACCGCATCCCTGCGCTCACACCGGTCCGCCGCAGCCAGGAGGAAGGCGCGCGTGTTCTCCAGGTGCGGCCGCCACGCCGCGCGGTTCCGCTGGTACCGGCCGCGCAGGGCGATGATGTCGAACAGGTAGCGCATGCGCCTGACGTAGGCGGGACAGGGGGTGGTGACGTAGGTGAGGATCTCGTGGAGCATGAGCGTTATGTGCCCTTCGCGGCTACCGGTCAGGCAGTAACCCGGCCGACACGTCCGTACCAGCCCGCGATCATGAACGCCTGGAAGAACCGTACCGGCTGCGGGATGCCGCAATCCTGCAGCATCCGTTCGGTTTCATCGTGGGGTAATACCGTCAGGACCTCGCGCAGCTGCCGCGGCAGGTCGGCCAGGGATTCCGGCGTGGCACCCATGAGCTTCTGGACCTGTTCCCAGTTCGCAAGCACCGTCGGGAACTCGTCTGCATCCAGGTCGCAACTGATCTCTGCAGTGACGAGGTAGCCGTTCTGCCTCAACCGTCCGGCCATGCCCTTCAGTAGTTCCCGCCGCGCAGGAATCGCGATGAAATGGGCCACCAGCACGCTGAGCGCCGCATCGAATACCCGGTCTTCCGCGACCTCCTGCAGGTAGCCGTGGACCAGCGCGCAGCGCTCGAGAATGCCCGCCTGCGTCAGGCGCTCGCGGCAGACCTCGAGCATCGCCTGCGACGGGTCGACGCCCACGAAGGTCCAGCCCGGATTGGCCGCGGCCAGTGACAGGATCTCGGCTCCCGTGCCGACCCCGACACAGAGCACGCGGGCGTCTGCGGGCAGGTCGCACAGGACCAGCCGGATCAGGAAATGCAGGTTCTCCGCGATCGGCGCCAGACGACTGATGTGTTTGTCGTAGGCGGCGGCCTTTTCGCGGTCGAAGAAATCGGGAGTCTGTTGAGTGGTCATGGTGAGCAGCATAGGCGCGCACCGTGCAGATGCAAGCGGATTGAACGCAAGGATGCAGGCGCCTTTCGGCGGGCCGGGTTCAGTTCCCGACCCCGAACCCGCGCGCCATCATCACCGCGAGCAGCGGCACCAGCGCCGTTGCCGCCAGCTCCACCTTCAGCAGCGTGCCCACCAGCCCCGGGTACTCGACGACGTCACTGTCGGCGGCGCGCCGGTTGCGGATGAAGTGCGTGGTCGGGTAGATCGAGGCCAGGAAGATCAGTACGAACAGCGTCAGCTTGATATGGAAGAACATGTTGTGGCCGTAGTAGACGGCGGGCTTGTCGCCGGCGAAGACCTTCAGCAGGCCGGTGGCGATGATCAGGGCCGCGGCCAGTCCGTAGACCAGGTCGGCCATCGCGAGCAGGCGAGCGGTGCGGCCGCCGACCCGGCGCGAGAACAGCACCAGTTCCACCGCCAGGGCGGCGGCGAACGCGGCCAGGCCAAGGTAATGGCCGAAATTGAAGAGTACCATGGTCATGGGCGGGAGTTCCTTTCGGGCACGTCGGTTCCGGCTTGGATGACATGATTCTCAAGTTCACAATGTCGTGCCGTCGCCGGGCGGCCGCAACCCGCACCCGGGGGCGCCTGGCGGGACCGCGCACAATTGACGGCGCGCCAGCGGTCTGGGATACTCGTTGCGGGCCCGACCGAACCAAAGGACGTGCGATGCGAACCAGGCTGATCCTGATCACAGCATCCCTATGCTTTCTGTCCGCCGGGACGGCTTGGGCGACTTCCGGCGGCGAATGGCTGTGCGATGTGCTCGGCTACGACGCGGCGGACGGACGCGTCTACATCCACCAGTTGGACGGCGGCGGCGGCGACAGCTTCGGCTTCGTCGCCTGGCTGGCAACTCGTGGACCGGACGCCGGGATCCTGCACGGCGTGGACTGGGACCGCTGGGGTGAAGGCACGGGCGAGGACCCCGAGCTGCACAAGCGCCTGGCCGAACTGCGCGCCGGCTTGACGCGGCTGCCCGCGCTCACCTGGCCCTCATTGCCGTTCAGCGTCACCACCGTGGCCCGGGATACCGTGCCGCAGGACATGCGCCAGGACCTGCGCCTGCGGGTGCGGGCGAATTTCGGCGGCCCGCTGCTCGAACTGACCTGCTGGGCAAATGATCGGGTGGCAAGGCCGGTCGTCTACGAGTTGCCCGGCGGTGAGGGCTGGATCTGGATCGTTGCGTTCACCGGCGATCCGTACGAGATGGGCTACGAAACGCAGTTGCCCGTCCTCGTTCGCCCCGGCGAACGCGAGGAGACCATCCGGCAGGTGGAATGGCGCCGGCTGAAGGACTGAACCGGCGGCGCGCGCAAGGGGCGCGGTGGCGTCTGCGCCGGCGCACATGGCGGCCCCGTCGGCTGTCGGCTCAAACGGAAGGTCCCGCCCCCCTGTCCTGCCGCTTGCGCCCCCCCCCCCCCCCCCCCCCCCCCCCCCCCCCCCCCCCCCCCCCCCCCCCCCCCCCCCCCCGGCGGGCCGCGCCGCGGCTCGCGCCGCCGCCGGCCGGTGGCCGCGCCCCCCCCCCCCCCCCCCCCCCCCCCCCCCCCCCCCCCCCCCCCCCCCCCCCCCCCCCCCCCCCCCCCCCCCCCCCCCCCCCCCCCCCCCCCCCCCCCCCCCCCCCCCCCCCCCCCCCCCCCCCCCCCCCCCGCCCCCCGCGCCGCCGGGAAGGACACCGATGAAACCCCAACTGCTGGCCCTTCTGACCGCCATCGCCTGGGGCCTGGGCGGCTACTTCGAGAAGCGCGGGCTGCAGCTGGGGCACCTGCCGCCGCAGCTCGGCATCACCATCCGCACGGCGACGGCGCTGGTGGTGCTGGGGGCTGTCAGCGCGCCGCACTGGAAGCTCGCCGCACAGGCGGGCACGCGGTCGCTGGTCTACATGATCGTGGGCGGCGGGCTGGTGGCCGGGTCGCTGGGCATGCTCTGCTTCTACGCGGCCTTGAAACAGGCGCCGCTGACGAAGGTGATGCCCATCGCCTTCACCTCGCCGCTGTTCGGGGCGCTGCTGGCGCTGACCATCGGCGGCGAGCCGCTGACGCTCAAGACGGCGCTGGGCATGCTGCTGACCGTGGCGGGGATCGTGCTGCTGTCGTCCTGACGAGGGCCCGCCCGGTGGCGCCCGGCGGGGGGCGTGGCTACCCTGACGGGCCGGAATCAGCCCGTTCCCCGACCCCTGGAGGCGCCATGCGTTCGCACCGTCACCTGTTCCCGATCGTCCTTGTGACGATGCTGTTTGCCGCCGGCAGCGCCCTGGCCGGCGGCACCGAATCGCAGACGCCGAGCGCCAAGGCCGACGCCAACACGGTCAAGGCCACGGCCGCCTACAACGAAGGCGTCCTCAAGGTGAAGCGCGCCGACGCCATCGGCATGGGGATGAGCAAGACCTTCGCCTACGACTACGCCGCGCGCCCCGACGGCAAGGCGCTGCGCGAATACGAGCAGGCGATCGGCGATTTCGCGACCGCCGTCTCGCTGAAGCAGGACTACAAGGAAGCCCACAACTACCTGGGCTACTGCTACCGGCGCCTCGGCAAACTGGAGCATTCGCTGGCCGCCTACGACAAGGCGATCAAGCTGGATCCGAAGTTCGCGCTGGCGCGCGAGTACCGCGGCGAGACCTACCTGGCCCTGGGCCAGCCCGAGAAGGCCGAGGCCGAGCTGGCCGAACTGAAGAAGCAGGGCTCCGACCAGGCCGCCGTCCTGGAGATGTCGATCGCCATGTACCGCGACCGCGAGAAGCAGGCGGCGCCGGCCGGCGGGCGCTGAACCCACGTGCGGGCGCAGCGGCCGCGAGCGCGGCGAATACAGGGCGGCTGGCGCGGGTAGGATGCCGTCAACCGGTAACCAACTCGAGGGGGGAACGCGATCATGCCCGCCAAGATCAGCCTGACGTTGTACGAAGAGATGCTGCTGCTGGCCCTCGACGACCGCAAGGGTACCACCGGCATGAGCGCCTGGCACACGACCGCCATGGGCGGCGTCATCCTGGCCGAGCTCGTGCTCATGGGCAAGCTGCACATCGGCGCCGACAAGAAGAAGATGGTCGATGCCGAGCCGGGCGCGCAGGTCGACGACCCGCTGCTGTCCGAGTGCCTGCGCCTGGTCCAGGACGCCAAGCGCCGCAAGCGCGGCTCCGAGTGGGTGGCGAAATTCGCCGGCCTGAAGGACCTCAGGAATCGCGCGGCGCGCGGCCTGGTGAGCAAGGGCGTGCTCAACGAGTCGAGCGACAAGGTGCTCGGCATCTTCCCGCGGACCATCTTCCCGACCCGCGACGGCGGGCCCGAGCAGGCGCTGATCGCGCGGCTCACCGATGCCGTCATGGGCGACAGTGACCGCATCGACCCGCGCACGATGGTCGTGGTCGCCGTGGCCAACGCGACCGCGCTGCTGGAGAAAGCCATCCCCAGGAAGGATCTGAAGGGTCGCAAGGCGCGCCTGAAGCAGCTGTCCGAGGGGCAACTGGCGGCCGGCGCCACGGGCGAGGCGTTGCAAGCGGTGCAGGCGGCGCAGTCGGCGGTGGCGGCAGCGCTCATCGCGACAACCGTGGCAACCTCGGCGGCCACTTCGTAGACCGGGCTACTCTGCGGATGCATCACCCTCGGGACGGTACGAGCGGATCTTCGCGATCCGCTCGTCCGTATCCGGGTGCGACGACACCCAGGCCGGCACGGTAGGGCCATCGGGATGCTCCGCGGCCAGCCGTTCGAGCGCGCCGGCCAGCGGCTCCGGGCTGCGTCCCAGTTGCGTGAGCGAGCGGCAGGCGTAGAGGTCGGCCTCGCGCTCGAAGGCGCGCGAATAGCCGCTGTCCAGCAGCACCGCCGGCAGGTCCTGCGCGAGTTCGGAGATGGTCCCGGCGTCGGGTCCCACCAGCACCAGGATGATGGCGAGCGTCGACTTGCGCAGGATCTGCTGCAGGCCGTGCCGCCGTTCGACGTGACCTATCTCGTGCGTCAACACGGCCGCCAGCTCTTCCGGGCTCGCCAGTTCCGCCATGCGGTCGGTGACGATGATGGTGCCTCCGGGCAGCGCGAAGGCATTGGCGCCGATGCCGTCACCCGAGCGGAACAGCAGCCGGTAACGATCCGCGTCCAGTTGCAGGCCGGTGACCAGCTCCTGCAGGTCGCCCTCGATGCGCGCGCGATCGGCCTCGGGAAGCGCGCTCGGCGCCAGCACCATGCGGTCGAGCACGGGCAGCGCCTGGTCGTCGATCAGGCGCGACCAGGCCGGCGGCACCAGCCCCGCCACCGGCCGCGCCAGGGCGGGCAGGACCACCAGCAGCAGCAGCGCGCCCAGGCCCACGGTGCCGACCAGCGCGATGGCGACCGTCTGCCAGCGCCGCTCCAGCCGGCGCACCAGCGGGGCCTTGCCCTGCAGCGCGCCCAGCAGCCGCGGCGTGTCGGCCTGGCCCGAGGCCACGACGAAGGCGCCGCCGTCGCTGAACTCCAGCGTCACGGCATCGCCGAAGTCGGCCACGCGGGCCTGCGCCACGGGGTAGTCGGTGCCCTGCCCGTCGCCCCGGATCTCGAGCAGCGCCCCGGCCAGCGTCAGCGTGGCCGTATGGCGCAGCGCCGAGCCGGCCACGAACCAGCTGCCGTTGACGACGGGCAGGCCGCCCGGCGTGGTGTCGTCAGAACCCGACTTCGATGTCGAAAGCATCCGCAATCTCCTCGCCGGCGGCCGAGCCCGCGGCGCCGCGCGGGCCGGTTACGGTGTCGAAGGTCTCCACGCCGGTCACGGACGTGTGGGCGGCAAGATAGCGCAGGCGGCGGATCTCGCTCCAGGGATAGAGCAGGCCCAGCGACACCAGCGTGGCCAGCGTGTTGGAGATCAGGATCCAGGCGTACCGCGGCGTCTCGAAGCTGCAGTTGACGTGCGCGCCCTCGCCGATCCACAGGTGGCCCAGGGTGGCCTTGAGCACGGCCGCGTGCGTGAAGATCGAGGCGAAGATCACGATCAGGTAGACCAGCACGAGCGTGTACATGGCCGGCGTAGAGTGACGGAGGGGTGATTCGCCTTTCTCGCCTATCGTCGACAAGCCGAGGGCGACCGAGAACAGGATGATGGCAACGAAGATCGAGATGATGAGGGGCAAGTGCGCCACGTAGAAGTCGGCGCTGGTGCCGCGCATCGCCAGGCGCCGGTCGCCCCAGCTGGTGTGCACTGCCTGCCAGACACGCTGGCGGCAGACGACCCAGGGGATGAGCAGGTAGAGCGTGAACACCGACAACACCGGCGCCACGACGAAGTAGCCGAGGGCGTCGCCGTAGCGACCGTCGAAGGTGAAGCCGACGTTGCGGTAGGTGGTCACGCGGGCGTTGAACCGCAGCGAGGCAACGATCAGCCAGGGCACGACGAACGCCAGCGGCAACAGCAGCGCGAGCTGGGCCAGGGGCGCCACATATCCCAGGCCTGTCCAGCCGCCGAACACGATCACGGCGACGATGCGGCCGCGCAGGATGGCCATGGGATTGGCGTCGTAGGTGAAGGGCATGCCGTCGAGCGTCGTGTGGGCGCGGATGTACTGCGTCAGGCGCACCTTGGCCCAGGCCGAATAGATTCCCAGCGTCACCAGCGACAGGCACATGTTGACGATCCAGATGCGGAAGTACTCGTCGGTGGTGCCGGTGAAGACGAAACCGGCGGTGACCGGCTCGGCGGCGGGGCGGGCCTCGGTTTCCGGCGCCGGTTCGGGCAACTCGGCATCGGGCGGGTTCTGGTCATCATGCATGGCGGGCCTCATACGGTTGGATCAACCATAGGGGGGAGCGGGATCGACACGACCCGAGGGCGAGGTCGAGTGGCGCGCGCAAGCCCGCGCGGTCGCCGGCAGGATACCATCGGCGCCGCCAAGCGGTAAAGCGGGACCTGTTCAGGTGCGCAGGAGCAGCGATTCCGAGGAGAATCCCGGGCCGAGCGCCGAAACCAGGCCCAGGCCTCCCTGGGAGAAGCCATGCTCGCGCAGGTGGCGCTCCAGCACGAAGAGCACGGTGGCCGACGACATGTTGCCGTAGTCGCGCAGCACGCCCCGCGGCAGGTCCAGTTGCTCCGGCCGCAGTGCCAGCGCCTCGGCGTACGCCTCCAGGACCTTGGTGCCGCCGGGGTGCAGCAGGAAGGCGTCGACGTCGGCGATCACGTGGCCGTACGTGGCGAGAAAGGCCCCGATCTCGGCAGCGGCGGTGTCGCGCACGATGTCGGGAATGCGCTGCGCAAACACGACCTGCAGTCCTTCCTGCAGCACGGTCCAGCCCATGACGTCGAGCGAATCGGGATACAGGCGGCTGCGCGTGCCGAGGATCTCGAGACCGGCGCCGGCGTGCTCGTCGCCGGACACGATGGCCGCGGCGGCGCCGTCGGCGAACAGGGCCGTGGCCACCAGGTTTGCCTTCGACATGTCGTCGGGCAGGAAGGTAAGGCCGCAAAGTTCCGTGGCCACGACCAGGATACGGGCGCCCCGGTGCGCCAGTGCATAGTGGAACGCGTGCGACAGACCGGCAACGCCACCGGCGCAACCGAGCCCCCAGATGGGTGTACGCCGGACGTCCGGGCGCAGGCCGAGGCGATTGATGAGGCGGGCGTCGATGGAGGGCGTCGCCAGGCCCGTCGTGTTGACGTAGATGATGTAGTCGATGTCGACCGGGGCCAGCCCGGCCTGTTCGAGGGCGGCCGTGGCGGCCTGTTCCGACAGGCGCGTGGCCTCGGTCACATAGCGGGCGCTGCGCTCGGCCAGGTCGTGGTGTTCGAAGAACCACTCCTGCGGCACCGCGAAGTAGCGCGTTTCGATGCCCGCGTGCGTGAACAGCGGCATCAGCCGTTCCAGGTCAGGCATGGCGGCGGCAAACTTCGCGCGTGCGAACCCGGCTGCGACCGACTGTTCGATGCGGGTTGCGGGCACGGCTGTGGCGACGGACACGAGGCGTGGCATGACGGTCTCCCGCGGAAAGGGGTGGGCGGCTGGACCGCCGTCACAAGGTAGGTCGAGGCACCCGATTCCCCCACTGGTCTTCCGTCAGTCCGGCCCGGCGTCCGTCCCGTAGAGATCACCCACACTGTCGGTGTAGGTGAGCCAGACCCGCGTATCCAGCTCCATCTGGTCATAGTCGGGCGCCATGTGGCGGCAGAGCTGGTAGAACGAGCGGTCGTGCTCGGCCACTTTCAGGTGGGCGAGCTCATGGACGAGGATCATGTCGAGAAAGGCCAGCGGCGACTTCCGGAACACCGCCGCGATCCTGATCTCGTTCCTGGCGCTGAGCCGGTTACCGTGCACCCGCGAGACCTTCCGATGGATGCCCAGCGCGTTGTGCAGCACGTGCAGCCTGGGGTCGTAGGTCACCTTGGCCAGGGCCGGTGACTGGCGCATGTAGCGGGTCTTCAATTCCTGTGCGTAGCCGTAGAGTGCCTTCTCGTTGCGGTACGGATGGCACTGCGGGTACTTCGCCAGCAGCCAGGCGCCGAGCTCGTCGCGGGCCAGCATGCCGCTGACTTCCTCGATGATCTCCGGCGCGTAGCCGGTAAGGTAGGCCAGCGGCTTCATGCGGCCCACAATACGGAAGCGACCCCGGGCGGGCAAGGCCCGGGGTCGCCGACGCGCGGCACAATGGCCAGAATGCCGACTACGGCAGCGCCAGGGCGCTCGAGTCGATGGTCACCGCGCCGTTACGCACCAGTGCGCGCCCGACCAGGCTCGAACCGGCATTGATGGTGATGCTTGTCATCGCCACGAGGTTGCCCTGGAAGGCCGTCCCGGTGCCCAGCGTCGCGCTGCTGCCGACCTGCCAGAACACATGTGCGGCCTGCGCCTCGCCGGTCAGGTTGACGACGGCGTTCGTGGCGGTCGTCAGCGCACTGCCGATCTTGATCACGAACACCGCAGCCGGGTTGCCCTGGCCGTTGAGGGTCAGCGTCCCGGTCAAACCGGCCGAGGTGTCGAAGCAGTAGACGCCGGGCGTGAGGGTCATGCCCCCGAGATCCTCGCCGGTCAGGTCGGTGCCGCAGGCACGGCCGGCGAGATTGTCGTAGAGGCTGGTGAGGTTGGATTGCGCACCGGCGGCAGTGCCGTCGCCGGCGTGGATGGATCCTCCGGTGGGCTGTCCGACCGGCATGCCGGTGATGGCCGCACCCGGGCTGACGCCCACGTCGCCGACGATGGTCGTGTTGGCGCCGGTGACGGTGACAGTCGTGCCCGAGATGACGGCGAACGTCTCCAGGGTCGCCAGGGTCCCGGTCGGGACCGCCGCGGTCACGATCACGGTCGCCACGTCGGACAGGGCGCCATCGACAGCCTGGACGGTGCCGGTGAAGGTGCCTGTGGCAAGGCCCGCGGTGAACAGGCCGGTTTCGCTGTCGATGGTCCCGCCGCTGCCGATGACCGACCACTCCGGCGAGGACGGCACCGTGTTCTCCTTGTAGTCGCGGGCAATGGCGGTGAGCAGCCCGACCGTGCCGGCCGGCAGGCGGAGCGGATCAGGCGTGATCGACAGCGTTGCCGCCGGACAGGGATCGCTGACTTCGCGGCAGCCCCAGGTTGCGGCCAGGAGGCCGAAACACAGGACCATGACGGCGTATCGCATCGGGCGTCGGTGAAGAGAGGACATCGTGAACCCCCTGGGTTGGCGACGAGCGGGCGCTACTTGCGCTGCTCGAGGATTTCCTTGTTGAGGACCAGGAACTCGACCCTGCGGTTCAACTGCATGTTGGCCGCGCTGGTGTTGGGAACGACGGGATCGTTCTCGCCGTAGTTCCTGGCCGTGAGCTGGGTGGGATTGAACTGCGGATAGCGGCGCAGCAGGTATTCGCGGACGGACTCGGCGCGCCGGTGGCTCAGGTCCATGTTGTAGGCTTCGGTGCCGCGCGAGTCGGTGTAGGCGTCGATCTGGATCCGGAGCCCGGGCCACTTCGTCAGCACCTTGCCGACGGAATCCATGGCGGCATAGGCATCGGGACGCAGTTCCGACTTGTCATAGTCGAAGTTGACATCCGAGATCGCGAGCCTGCCCGTGTCGAGCAGTTCCCGCTCGAGGACATCCACCGGGGGCACGATCGTGCAGCCCTGGCGGTCGACTTTCGTGCCGGGCGGCGTGTTGGGGCAGCGATCCAGCCGGTCGACGACGCCGTCGCCGTCGCTGTCCATGTCGGGGTCGGCGGTTTCGTAGATGACTTCGCTCCGGGCCACTTCGGGATCGCCGTTGCCGCCGAACCCGATGGTCAGGCCCGCGCCAACGACCACGTCGTTGATGTGCGACTTCGACCAGCCGTCGTGCGAACGCGCCATCACGTTGCGGGCTTCGAGCCTCAGGCCAAAGGTCTCGTTCAGGCGCATGCGTGCGCCGACGGCGATCTCGACGGTCGCCGCGTCATCGTCCGATCCGACCGTGTGCTTCGACCGCGACCAGCCGGCGCCGACCGACACGAAGGGATCGAGGATGTGGGCGGGCGCGGGGCTCAGCACCAGGTTGCCGGAGAAATGCAGCCAGCTCTCGGTGCAGGACGCGCAGTCCTTGGTCCCGGCATAGCCGCCGGCGATCTCGATGCCGAGCAGGTCCGTCATGCGGGCCCCTGCGCGACCGCCGAAGTAGACATCGTTGGAAATCGGCTCGCCGGTCTGGAACAGGCGGTCGTTGTCGAAGAACGTCCAGCCGATGAACGGCGCGACATAGAGCGGCTTGACCTCTGCCACGGCGGGCGTGGCGCCGTGCGCGAGCAGTGCGCCGGCGAGCGTCGCGATGGCGATCCACGTGCGTGGGTGCGGCATTGATGACCTCCGGGATTGCGGGTGTGTCCGGGTGGCACGGGCAACCGCCGAGTCGTGGCGGTCGGGTATGTGCCCCCGGCAACCTCTGCTGCAATCGTGCCACGCCTAAGTTGTGCAGGTGTTGGTGGTTGGCGCGTGGTGCGGCGGGTCAAGCCGATCACAATGAGGGGATAGCCATCAATAGGGCGGTGCCCTAGGTGCTTGCCGCGTTGTCCGCCGGAGAGCCGCGCGGCGATGCGATCACGACCGCAGCCGCGCCGATCAGCGCCCCGACGACGGCCCAGGGCATCGCGGACAGCGCCGCCGCCAGTCCCGGCATGGCCCGCGGCAGGGCCAGCGCCACCAGCGCTGTCACCACTGCGGCCGCGAGCGCCGAACGGCGGCCGCTGCCGGCGAAGGCCCGGGCAATGAGGGCGAGCAGCGCACCGAGCACGGCACACACGGCGGGCAGTTCCTCGTCGAGCAGCACGGGTCCGGCGGAAGCGGCGGCAGCGAAGTTGCGGCGTCCGCACAGGCGGCCGTCAACATAGACGCGGGCCACGCGCCCGTCGTAGGTGGCGACGATGGTCGCAGGCTTGCCCGCCCGGAGCATCGGCGTCGTCTCGAACTGCTGGCGCGAGCCGTTCTCGCCGCTGACCGGCGTGCGCACACGGAAGACCAGCCGGCGGCCCTCCTGCCCGAGGTCGAAGTTCCGATGCTGCGTGTCGGCAGAGAAGCTGACGATGCGGGCCGGGCCGCGCTGGTCCGTGGTCGCCGGGACGATGCGCGCAACGACAGTCAGTGCGTTCTGTTGCTGGGCATCGGTCGCCAGGCTGCGAGCCAGGTCCGCCGGCAACGGCTGCGCCGGACCGCCGTCGGCGACGATGTTCGCGGGCAGCAGGTTGGCGGCGCCGGCGCCGTGGCGCGCCACGGTCGGGGAGAGCCTGGCCGGCTCCAACGCCAGGAACTCGATGGTGCCCCGCCAGGGACGATCGCCCGTGGCCTCGTTGCCGAGCAGCAGCGGATACCCCGGATCCCAGCCTTCCAGTTGCGACGGGTGCGTGGGCAGGTTCCCGGCCGCGACCAGGGCTGCGAGGGCAACGAGTGCGGCGGCAACCAGCGGCTTGCCCACCATCAGCACCGTGCCGGCCGCAGGATTGCCACGCCAGCGGCGTCGCGCGAACGCCATCGCCAGCAGTGCGCCGCCCGCGTTGGCGACGACATCGCCCGGCGAGGGATGGCGCCCGCTGTTCCAGACCTGGCTCAACTCGATCACGGTCGACAGCAACGCCGCCGCCACGAGCAGCCGTCGCCACGACCAGCCGCGCAGCGCCAGGCCGAGCGGCGCGTAGAGCACGAGGTTGACGACGATGTCGAGAAGTTCGATGGAGCCGTCCCAGCCGACGGGCGCGCGCAGGTCGACCGGGACCGCTGTCGTGACCACGATGAGCGCGAGCGCCGGCGGCAGCAGCTTCAGGCGGTAGTCGGTGATGGGCAGGCGAGGCATCGTGGGCGTGACCCGTTCCTTCGGGTTCGGCGGTAGCTCGGGAGCCGGCCCAAGATACACCGGCCGCGCCCCAGGGGGAAGCGCGGCCGGCTGGCGGGCCCTGTACAGGCAGGGCGTCGCCAGAAAGGCGCTCAGATCTGCCAGAGGTACTGCAGCTTCACGAAATACTGGCGACCGGTCTGCCGGAACAGCGACGGCGCCTGCGGGTCGGCCGCGTTGAAGTCGCGCAGGTCGTGCGTCGAGCCCAGGTAGAACACCGAGAACGGGTTCAGGCGGTACGTGAGCAGCGGGTCGATCTCCCACTTGCGCCCGAAGTCCATGTGGTAGTCGGGATAATCGCCGCCGGCCGCCAGTTCCTCGTAGAAGGGGCTGCGGGCGTCGTTGTGCTGCACCACGAGCCGCAGCGAAAGCCGCGGGTTGAGCTGCAGCCGCACCCGGGCCCGGGCGATGGCCTGGCGGAACAGCAGCCCGTCGCCCACCGCGTCGCGGCTTCGCACGTAGTCGAACGTGGGCTCGATGATCAGCCGGTCGAGCGGCTTCAGCGAGAAGGCCAGTCCCCAGCCCAGCTCGTTGCCCTTGTCGAGGGTGATGAAGGCCGGTCCGCGTCCCACGTTGAGGTAGGCCGAGGCAGCCAGCGCATCGACGGGCTGCAAGTCGACGTTCACGCCCGTCTCCCACAGGCCGGTGAACGGGATGCCGCCCCAGGTCTCGTCGCCGCGGCTGTAGTTCAGGCCGATGTGCGCCTGCGCGCGGCGCAGGTTGATGTCGGTGAACAGGTTCGCATGCCGCCATTTGCGGTCGCCGTCGTAGTTCCAGCGCGAGTCGGCGAAGATGCCGGGCGCCACGCGCTCGAACAGGCCGCCCTGCGGGTAGAACGTGTAGCTCGTCCAGATGAAGGCATTGCGCTGGTCGTTCCACGGGTCGTAGCCCGTCTGCGTGCGGTAGGTGGGGCCCACCTGGTTGAAGTCGAGGGTGAAGTTCCAGTCGCGGGCACGCCGCCGCAGCTCGGTGATGAGGGCGCCGCCCGTGAACGTCTCGCCGTCGAGCGACACGGTGTGCGCGCCGTCGGCGAAGGTGGCGCCGGGGCTCACCACGTGGCCCTCGGGCTCGTCGGTGCGGCTGTGGATGACCTGCGAGGCCCAGCTCAGCGTGCTCGTCAGGCGCACGTTGGCATCCGCCGAGAGGATGGTGCCCGAGCCGCCGCCGTCGTAGCGCCGGTCGGTGACCATGAGGCCGCCCTGCGTGCCCGGCCTGAAGCTGTGCAGCACGCGGGCAACGTTCACCGTCGAGCGCCCCATCGCCACCGAGCGCGACCGCTCCTCGAGCGGGATGATGTACGGCGAATGCTCGTCGCGCGCGAACGTCCAGGCGACGCTGGTGCGATCCCAGCGCGCGGTGCCCTTGGCGGCAACCTCGGGATCGTTGACCATGCGCGTGTAGAAGGAGTTGAACATCGTGCGGAACAGGTCGTTCCCTTCCTGGAAGAAAGGGCGCCTTTCCGGGTACTGCTGCAGGATGGTGGTGTTGACGTTGATCTGGTCGGCGTCGGCCTCGATCTGGCTGAAGTCGGGATTCACCACGGCCTCGAGCGTGACCGCGCTCGACGGCGAGTACTTGGCGCCCAGCGAGGGCTCGGCCTTGAAATCCTCGTTGTGAAGCCCCGACTCCGGGTCCAGCGGGTCGGCGATGACGGCCGTCTGGTAGCCGATCAGCGACGGCAGGATCTCGAGCCCCTTGCCCGGCTTCAGGCCGGCGATGCCGCTGACCGTGCCCCATTGGCAGGGCAGGCACTGCTCGTTGCGATCGTAGGCGCACCAGGCGTACTGCCGGCTGCTCTCGCGGGGATGCCCGCGCCAGAAATCGAGGCGCCACTGCTGCTCGGGGCGGTTGGGGAAGCGCATCCCCGCCAGGGGGATGGCCAGCTCGGCGGTCCAGCCGTCGGGCTGAACGCGCGCCTCGGCGCGCCAGACCATGTCGAAGCCGTCGGAGCGGCCGTGCACGCTGGTCCACATGGCGTCCTTCTGCACGCCGTACGGGTTCACGAAGAAGTAGTAGGCCCAGGTGCCCTCGCCGAAGGTGTCGAGCAGCAGCCCCACTTCGTCGTCGTTCCCGTAGATGTCGCGCTGGGTCATCGTCGCGCGCAGCAGCGACGGGTTGTCGCGGCAGATGAAGGCGACATAGAGGTTCTCATCGTCGTAGGTGAGCCAGGCCTCGGTCTGCACCGGCGGTTCGGTGGCATCGCCGGGAAAGCGCTCCGCAAAGGCGGTGGCCCGGCCGGCGGTGGCCCAGCCCGGGTCGTCGAGCAGGCCGTCGACCGTGATGGGGCCGGCGGCGCGCGCGGTTTCCAGGTGCGGGCGCGTGGTGGGCGTGAAGGCGGCGGCATTCGCAACCGGCAGCAGCAGGATCAGCAGAAGAGCCGGCAGCAACAGGCAGATGTTCAGGCTCGGCACTCCCCGACGGATCATCGGTGTCTCCTCGCGCGGCAAGGCGCCCGCCGCCACGACCGGCAAGGGGCGAGGCGGCACGTGTGTGGTGTCCTGTCGTCGGGGAGGACTGCCGTGCGGGGGGAAGCGGCGGCCCAGGGGTGTTCCTACGGCATCGCCGGGAAAAGGATGCACGGCCCCTGCATCGCGACGCGGCCGGGCTAGAAGCGCCGCCGGCAGGCCAGTTGCAGCAGTTCCTGCGTCTGTTGCGGGTCGTCGCCGATGGTGGCGCGGGCCGGGCGTACGCTGGCCACGCGGAGGTATTCGAGGATGACCTGGGTAGCCGGGTCCAGCTGCCGGCCGATGGCCACGGTCCAGGCGGTGCCGTGCTCGTTGTTGTCGTCCTCGACGACGAACGAGTTGTCGCCGGTGGTGAAGCGGTCGTGGCGCACTGTCACCCAGCCGCGGCCCAGGCGGCGACTCGCCAGCAGGAACCCGGTGTCGTAGTCCACGTCGACCGGCAACAGGCCGTTGCTCTTGCGCCAGCCCATCGAGGTGACACCGGCCATGTACTGGGCGATGAGCGTGAGCCCGTCGGCCGGCTCGCCCTCCAGGTAGAGGTTCCAGAACCGCGTGTCCCACCCGTACTGCTGGTGCTCGAGGGCGCGCGGGTCGCCGCCGTTGTCGTAGTAGAAGGCGCCGGCGCGCAGGCGCTCGCCCCACGAGGCGTCAAGTGCCGCATGGTGGCCCACCCGGCCGTCCACCTCGCAGATCGGATGCACCCAGCGAACCTGGCGCTTGAGGAACGACTCGGGCAGGCCGACGGCCGGCAACGGCGCCAGCGGCAGGCGGCTGAATGCCGCCGCCTTCACGTCGCCCAGCGCCCAGCCGCGGAAGGCGAGCAGGGTGCCGGCCGGGTCGTTGAAGCCGAAGAGGCCGACCGTGAGGGATGCTTCCGCGTTCCCGCCGCGCCATGCGACCTTCGCCTCGCCGCCGAGGGCGCGGATCTCCTCGCCGATCCAGCTGTTGGCTGCCGAGGGCGTGATCGTCAGCGGCGTCGTCCAGGCCGCGCCGCCGTGCTCCCGCGAGATGTGGGGGAAGTAGAGTCCGGCGCGCCCGGAAAAGCGCAGGCCCGGGCTCGGCGCCGGGCGGTAGCCGACCCAGGCCTCGACCACATCCACGGGCTGTTCCTGCTCGGGAGCGTATTGCAGGTGCAGGTAGCTCGACAGGGTCCATGACCAGTCACTGTGGACCATCAACGACAGGTCGGCCGCTTCCAGGCCGGTGTGCCGTTGACCATCGACGTTGCCGCCGTAGCGGGCTTTGCCCAGACCCTCGTCGAGCCAGCCGCGTTCGCCGGCAACCGTGAACCCGCGCGCGTCGGCGAACAACTCGACCTTCGTCGGCGGCAGGCCGGCAAGGGCCGGGGACGCCATGGGCGCCAGCAGGACCAGGGCGAACACGGTCCCGAGCGCCCGTCGGTGTTTCGGTTCACGCTTCCACATGGTGCGCACTCCCCAGGAACGGTTCCAGGTCCGCCACGGGCACGGGCCGGCTGATGAGATAGCCCTGCACGCAATCGCAGCCGTAGGCCCGCAGTCGGCGCAGCGATTCCTCGTCCTCGACGCCCTCGGCGGTCACCGAGAGGCCCAGGTTGTGCCCGAGGTCGATGGTCGACCGCACGAGGATGTTGTCTTCCTCGCTGGTGGCCAGGTGCGTGACGAACGACTTGTCGATCTTGATCTCGCTGACCGGCAGCCGCTTGATGTAGCCGAGCGACGAGTAGCCGGTGCCGTAGTCGTCGATGGACAGCGACAAGCCCATCGCCGCCAGTTCGTTCAGCACCGCCAGGGCGCGGGCGGCGTCCTGCATCACCGCGCTCTCGGTCACCTCGAGCTTGAGGCGCGAAGCCGGCACGCGGTGCTCGTGGAGCAGGCCGGCCACGAGTTGCGGCAGGCGCTGGTTCATCAGGTCGCTGGTGGACAGGTTCACCGCGATGGCCACCTCGCATCCGCGCTCCTGCCAGGCCGCGAGCTGGCGCACGGCCGTGCGCAGGCCCCACTCGGTGAGTAGGCGCACGTCGCCCGTGCGCTCGGCGAGGGGGATGAACTCGTCTGGCGGCACGAAGCCGCGCGTGGCGCTCTTCCAGCGAACCAGCGCCTCGACGGCCTTCACGGTCCCGGTGGCCAGGTCCAGCTTGGGCTGGTAGGCGAAGGTGACCTCGCCGTTGGACAGTCCCTCGCGCAGTTCGCTCATCAGGGACAGGCGGCGATTGCGCGAGTCGTCACTGTCGCGGTCGTACCACGCCAGTCCCTGGGGGTGCAGGCGCGCGCTGTCGAGGGCGGCGCAGGCGTGGCGCAGCAGCGTGGCGATGTCCTCGCCGTCGCGCGGGTGGCGCACCAGGCCCAGCCGCGCGCTGGTGTCGACCACGATGTCGCCGACGGTGAAGGGCGCCAGGAACGAGTTGCGGATCGTGGTGGCCAGCGCCTCGAGACGGCGATCGGCGTCGGGGGCCGTGCCCTCGTCGCCGTCCAGCAGCAACGCGAACGATTCGGTCGACAGGCGCGCCGGCGCCGAGCTGGCCAGGCAGCCGAGGCGATCGCCGATGGCGCCCATCAGGTCGTTGACGTCGGCATGGGTGAGCACCACGCGCAGTTCGGCCAGGTTCTGGATCTCGACCAGGGCAACGGCGGTGGGCTTGCCGGCGGCCAGATGTTCGCCCAGGCGCCGCTCGAAGTCGAGTCGGTTGGGCAGGCCGGTCTCGATGTCATGGCTGGCCTGGAAGCGGATGTGCTGCTCGCGCTCCTTCACGGCGCCGACCATCCGGTTGAAGCTGCCCGTCAGGTCGTTGAACTCCACGTCGCGCGCCGGAGCCACCACCTCGCGGTAGTCGCCGGCCGCCACGCGCTGCGACGCCCGGGCCAGGTCGCGCAACGGGCGCGTGACGCCGCGC
Source organism: bacterium (assembly GCA_016703265.1). NCBI lineage: Bacteria > bacterium. The sequence continues at coordinate 342,709 of JADJCK010000003.1, read as the reverse complement.
GACACCAGCACGCTGCCCACGATCAGCACCAGCAGGCCGCCGGCGGTCACCAGCAGCAGGATCGCCACCAGCCGCGTGTAGGCCTGCATGGCGGAGTCCAGCGAGTAGTAGAGCACGGCTGCGGCTTGCGTCCGTCCGTCCTGCTCCAGCAGCGGCAGGCCCCAGAACAGGTGCTGGTTCACCTCGTGTGCGCCCTGCAGCAGGGAGCCGGCGGCAGACTCCGCCGGCTGCGCGAGGAATGCCTCCAGCGCCGCGTGGCTGCTCGTGGCTGCGGCCAGGTGCAGCGCGCCGTCATCCCCGCGACGGAGGAAGGCCAGGTCGAGGTCGATGGGCGAAAGCGCCTTGATGTCGCGCGCCGCAGCCTGGTCCAGTTCGGTGCCGAAGACGATCCAGGCGATAGGCTCCGGCGCCATCACCGGCACCAGCACCAGCTGGTACAGGCGGTCCTGCACCGGAAGGATCCGCGAGGCGGCGCCTTTCTCCTCGGCCTCGGCCATGAACGACGACGGCAGTTCCGGCGCCCCCGTGTCGGCGCCGCCGGCGCCTCCATTGTTCGTGTTGCGCGCATTGCCGGTCAGCGTCGTGACGATGGTCCCGTCAAGGTCGAGGACCACCGCCAGGTCGGCGCCGATGCGTTGCTGCTGGTTGCGCAACGCGGAGCGGATCGTGGGTTCATCGGCAGTGGCGATGGCGTCGCGGAAGCCGTAGTCGCGCGCCAACAGCTGGGCGCTGACACCCAGCTGTGCCTCGCGCTCGGACATGATGCGCTTGAAGACGCGTGCCGACGCGTTGAGCTGGTCCTCGATCTGGCCGCGCACACCGGGCGGGATCGACGACGTGAAGGCGACGAGCACCCCGCCCTGCACGGCAAGGAACAGGGCGACATAGACCATGGTCAGGCGCGCCTGGAATGTGAAGGGGCGGTTCAGTGGTAGGCCCCTTCCCGCGGCGACCTCTGCGCGCGACGCGAGGCGCGCAGGTCCACGGCGACAGCCAGTTCGCGGCTGTCGGCTTCCGCCAGTTCCAGCGGGGGGCCGGCGCGTTCGCCGCGGTCGCCCGCCAGGTCGGGATGCCAGGTGTAGGTAGCCCAGGCACCTGCGGGCAGGCCGGCAAAGCGCGCAACGCCGGCGTCGTCGGTCACGGCATACACCGGGTGCGCGGTGACCAGGATGTAGCTGAGCATGTTGTCATGGATGTTGCAGCCAAGGGCCACGACTCCCGCCTTGTCGAAGACCTCGGTTTTGGTCTCGTCCTTGCCGTAAAGCCGCAGTTCGAACCGGCGTGCCGGCGAGAACGAGTACACGTGATGCCGGATGTCGTCGAGGTTGGGGAAGCTCACCTTGGTGCCGGCGCGGACCGGCAGGACGAAGGGATCGAAGAGCACGCCCTGCTGCCGCATCACCGCCGGTGGCGCCTGCCACGCGCCGACGCCCTGCCCGCCCGCCGGTTCGAGCATGACCACGGCGTTGGCGACGGGGCGGCCCTCCTGGTCGGCCACGGTCACGACCGCCTCGGCGGCGCGGGCGGACGGTGCGACCACCGTCGCAACGCTGCAGAGGAGCACCAGGGCGGTCGCGACGACGCGGGCGGGCTGGGCGGGTAACACGCAGGCACCTTTCGATTTGAATGGCGTCCGGCTCCCAACTGAAACCGGTTGAGCAAAAAGACGACAATTGTAGTCATGTTTGATATCGCGCGATGGGAGCCGACTTGAGCGATTCAGGGAACGGCCCGGGCAGGCGCGAACTTCCGGGCAGGTGCGCCGGCGGGCACTGCAGTGGTGTACTACGCTCTCCGGCGCTAGCGAACTAGCGCGCGAAAACTGGCACGTGCTGGACTTCGCGGCACTGGCCCGACGGGCGACGGCGCTGCGCCCGCAAGGGGCCTCGCGTTCGTCGCTGGCCAATCCTGCGGCGGAACTGCTGGCCGTCTATACGCGCCACGAGGCCGTGGCGGTGCTGGGTGTGACGTGCCACAGTCTCGACGACCTGCGCCTGCTCCTGGGGTTGGTGCTCGAGCCTGCGTTCCGGGCGGGCTGCCGGCTGCTGATCGCCGCCGATCGGGAGCCGGGGCAGCTGGCACCGCATGACTTCGCCGAGCCGGGCTGGGGCTGCCCGTGGACGCTGGAGCGACTGCGACACCTCGTTGCCGTGTATGGGCAGCCGGCCGAAGTGACGGCGCCGCGTGTGATCGTTTCCCGCTGGCGTCAGCTGGCGCGCCGCCTGTCGCGCCGCGGCGACACCACGGAGCGCCTGGTGCCCCGGCTGGACCCCGAGCAGAACGCGGCCGTCGCCGCCGGCGACGGCGTGGTGCAGGTCATCGCCCCGGCCGGCAGCGGCAAGACCACCGTGCTGGTCGAGCGCGTGCGCGAACTGCGCCCGCGCGGCACGGCCGCCGAGCGCATCCTCTGCTCCACGTTCAACCGCGATGCCTGCGTGGAGATCGCCGCGCGCCTGGAGAAGGCCGGCATTCCGGGCATCGGCGTGCGCAGTTTCCACGGGCTGGGCCTCAGCATCCTGAAGGAGGAGGGCCGGTTGCGCGGCGACCTGGGCAGCGTCGATGACGCGACGTGGCGCGCGCTGGCCGAGGCGGCGGCGACAGCCGAGCCGGGCGCCGGCAGGCTCGAAGCGGGCGCGGCGCAGAATGCGGTGAGCCTCTACAAGCTCAAGCTGATGATGACGCCGGCCGAGGCCCTCGCGCGCGCGGCGGCCATGACCGGGCCGCGCGCGCCGCGCGCGCGGATGTCGGCGCGGCTGTACGCGCTCTACGAGGAGCACCTGCAGCGTGCGGCGCGGCTCGATTTCGACGACCTGATCTTTGCCTCCATCCGCCTGCTGCAGGAAGACGTGCGCACGAGGGAGAAGTGGCAGGCACGTTACGAGCGCGTGCTGGTGGACGAGTACCAGGACATCGAGCCGGCGCAGGCGCTGCTGATCGGGCTGCTGGCGGCGCCGCACGACTCGCTGTTCTGCGTGGGCGACGAGGACCAGTGCATCTATGCGTGGCGTCGCGCCGCGGTGCAGCGCGTGATCGAGCTGGACCAGACCTACCCCGGGCTCGAGCGCTACCCGCTGGTGCGCAACTACCGGTGCGGGCGCGACATCACCCACGCTTCGCGGCGGCTGATCCGGCACAACCGGCAGCGCTTCAACAAGCCGCTCCTCGCGGGGGTGCGCGAGCGGGGGCGCATCGTGGCCTGGCCCCAGCCCGAGCCGCGGGCGGTACCTGTCTTCGCGGCGGCGATGCTGGCCGGTTCGGCGAACGAGCCCGGGTCGGTGGCCGTGCTGGCCCGGACGGGGCGGCTGCTCGAGGCGGTGGCGGCGGCCGGCGGCGGGGACCTGGCCGCGCGGGTGGGCTCCGGGGCGGTGGAACTGGCCACCGTGCACGGTTCGAAGGGACGCGAATGGGACCGCGTGCTCCTGGTCGGGGCCGACCAGGGGCAGTTTCCGCTGGCCCGCACGCTGAGGCCGGGGGCCTCTGCGGGCGGCGGCCTCGAGGATGAGCGGCGGCTCTTCTACGTGGCCCTGACGCGCGCCAAACGCAGGCTGGACATCGTCTTCACGAAGGGGAAGGCGAGCCAGTTCCTGGGTGAGGCGGGGATCCGGGCGCGGTGAGCCGGTGTCAGTACCGACACGGAGCTGGTGGCAGAGTGGGCCGAACGCTCCAATCAAGCTTATATATCTGATGGAGTTAGTGATAATCCCGGTGCAACGCGGGGAAATCCAACGCAGAGCCAGCCCCGAACTTGACTCTTCCTGTTAACGACTTAACGTTGGGCCCGGCACCCCCACGGCCCTCCGACCGGGAGCACCTCCCGCGGCCGTGACGACCCCCGGGGATGCCCCCAGCACGAGGAGACAGCATGGCGGTCAAGAAACGTTTCGAGGAACTCGATGCGCGGCGCGCGCACCTGCAGGCCGGCGGCGGCGCAGAGAAGATCGCGCGCCAGCACGAGCAGGGTAAGCTGACGGCCCGCGAGCGGTTGGGCCTGTTGTTCGACGACGACTCCTTCATCGAGTTCGGCCTCTGGGTCAAGCACCGGTGTCCGGACCTGGCCGACCGCGAATTCCCCGCCGACGGCGTCGTCACGGGCAAAGGCGAGGTCATGGGCCGCCCCGTGTTCGCCTTCTCGCAGGACTTCACCGTGGGCGGAGGCGCCGTGGGCGAACGGCACGCGGCGAAGATCGTCGAGATGCTGCAGACAGCACTGAAGTGCGGCATTCCCGTCGTGGGCTTCAACGACGGCGGCGGCGCGCGCATCCAGGAAGGCGTCAACGCCCTCTCGGCCTACGGCCGCATCTTCTACCACAACACGCTGCTCTCGGGTGTCGTACCGCAGATCTCGGTCATCGCCGGGCCGTGCGCCGGCGGCGCCGCGTACTCGCCGGCGCTCACCGACTTCGTGATCATGATCGAGAACACGGCGCACATGTTCATCGCCGGGCCCGAGGTGATCCGCGCCGCCACCGGCGAGGTCATCAGCGAAGAGGACCTGGGCGGTGCCCGCGCGCACGCCACCATCGCCGGCAACGTGCAGTTCATGGCCGCCGACGAGGAAGAGGCCGTCTCGACGGTCAAGGCGCTGTTGCGGTACCTGCCGCAGAACAACATGGATACGCCGCCGTCGCGCCCCTTCGACGGCATCGTCGTGGACAACGAGGCGATGGACGACATCATCCCCGAGGATCCGCGCGCGGCCTACGATGTGAAGGAAGTCATCGAGCTGCTGGTCGACGACGGCGTCTACCTCGAGTACATGACCGGCTTCGCCCCGAACATCGTCTGCGCGTTCGCGCACTTGGGCGGGATGGCCGTGGGCATCGTGGCGAACCAGCCCCAGGTGATGGCCGGCGTGCTGGACATCAACGCGGCGGACAAGGCTGCGCGATTCATCCGCTCGTGCAACGTCTACAACGTCCCGCTGATCACGCTGGTGGACGTGCCGGGCTTCCTGCCCGGCGTGGCGCAGGAGCACGGCGGCATCATCCGGCACGGCGCCAAGATGCTGTTCGCCTACTCGGCGGCCACGGTGCCGAAGCTGACGGTGATCCTGCGCAAGGCCTATGGCGGCGCGTTCCTGGCGATGTGTTCCAAGGATGTGGGCGCCGAGACCGTGCTGGCCTGGCCCACGGCCGAGATCGCCGTGATGGGCCCTGAGGGCGCCGCGCGCGTCCTGCACAAGAAGGCGATCAAGGCGGCGACCAACTCGGCCGCCGTGTTCCAGGAGAAGGTGGCCGAGTACCGGGAGCAGCATGCCAACCCGTTCCGCGCCGCCGAGGAACTGCATATAGACGATATCATCCGTCCGTCGTGGACCCGCCGGCTGCTGATCGAGCGGCTGGGCCTGCTGCGGACCAAGCGCGACCTGCGGCCGCAGAAGAAACACGGGAACATGGCGCTATGATGAGTCACCTTTCACCCTGGCTGGTCGCGCTGACCGCCTTTGCGCTCGTGTTCGCGGCACTGGGCCTGCTGGCGGTGCTGCTGTTCACGTTGCGCGCGCTGGCGGTGCGCTCGGCGCGGCGCAAGGCCGCGGCGGACGCCGCTCCCGCCGTTGATGGTCTCGACGAGGAAACCTTCGCGGTGCTGGCCGCGAGCGCCTGGATGGCGCTCGGCGCGCCGGTCCGCATCCACCGCGTCCATGTTCACGGCGAACCGGCCGGCCAGGCCTGGGAACGCGCCGGACGCATGGACATCATGGTCTCACACCGGGTTGGTCACAAATGAAGAAGCTGCGCCTGACGATGAACGGGAAGATCTACGAGGTCACCGTGGAAGTGCTCGAGGACGACGAGCAGTACGTGACGGGCGGCAACCTGCCGTCGGCCCGGACGGCGGCGGCCGCACCGCGGGTGAAGGCGGCCCCCACGGGCGCGCCGGCACCGGCGGCGGCGCGTCCCGCGCCGGCGAGCGGAACCGTCGATCCCAACACGATCCTGGCGCCCCTGGCCGGCACCGTGCAGAAGGTGTTTGTGCAGGCGGGCACCTCGGTCGAGGAGAAGACGCCGGTTGTCCTTCTCGACGCGATGAAGATGGACACCTACATCCACGCGCCGCGCACCGGCATCGTGGCCGAGGTCTGCGTGGCGCCGGGCGACGTCGTCCAGGTGGGCACGGTCCTGCTCCGCTACCGCGCGGAGGGCTGACGTGGAAGCCCTCTGGTTATCGACCGGGCTGGCGCACATCGTCTGGCGCGAGGCCCTGATGCTGGGCATCGCCTGCCTCCTGCTGTGGCTGGCCATCAGGAAGGGCTTCGAGCCGCTGCTTCTGGTGCCGATCGGCTTCGGCGCGCTGATGGCGAACCTGCCGCTGTCCGGTCTCATGAACCCGGGCGGTCCGGGCGAGACGGGCGGGCTGTTCCACTACCTGTTCGCCGGCGTGAGGCTCGAGATCTTCCCGCCGCTCATCTTCCTGGGACTCGGCGCGCTGACCGACTTCGGGCCGCTGCTCTCGAACCCGAAGACGTTCTTCCTGGGTGCCGCGGCACAGCTCGGCGTGTTCGGGACCTTCCTGGCTGCCAATGCCATGGGCTTCACGCCGCAGGAAGCCGCCTCGATCGGCATCATCGGCGGCGCCGACGGCCCCACGTCCATCTACCTGACGATGAAGCTGGCGCCGCACCTGCTGGGGGCCATCGCGGTGTCGGCCTATTCGTACATGGCGCTGGTGCCGCTGATCCAGCCGCCGATCATGCGGCTGATGACGACGAAGAAGGAACGCGCCATCCGCATGGAGAGCAACTTCGACGTCCCGCGCTGGATCCGGATCATCTTCCCGATCGGCGTGACGGTGGTGGGTGCCCTGATCGTGCCGGCGGCCACGAGCCTGATCGGCCTGCTGATGTTCGGCAACCTGCTGCGCGAGTGCGGCGTGACCGAGCGGCTGTCGCGTTCGGCGCAGAACGAGCTGATCAACCTGATCACGATCGTGCTGGGCCTGTGCGTCGGAGTCTCGATGGACGGCAACAGCTTCCTGCGCACCGAGACGCTGAAGATCCTGGTGCTGGGCTGCGTCGCCTTTGCGCTGTCGACCGCGGGCGGCCTGCTGCTCGGCAAGATCATGGCGCGCATGCCGGGCAGCCCGGTCAACCCGCTGATCGGGGCTGCGGGCGTCTCGGCGGTGCCCATGGCCGCGCGCGTGGCGCACAACGTGGCGCAGGAGACCGACCCGCACAACTACCTGCTGATGCACGCGATGGGGCCGAATGTGGCCGGCGTGATCGGCACGGCGGTGGCGGCGGGCGGGTTGCTGGCGCTCCTGAAGTAGGCAGTATCTGCGGACATCGGACCGGCCGTTGAGCGCCGGCGCCAGGCTGGATGTCGCCTCGCGACGTGACGGCTTGCGCCGGCGCAACTCGTATGGCACCGTGCCTGCGTCACAACAGCCGGGAGCATCCATGCCTGCCGAATCCCCATCGCGCCTGAAGGAATTCCCCGTCGCCTGGTTCGCCGTGGTGATGGGGCTGGCCGGGTACACCATCGCCTGGAACCGGGCAACGATCGCGTTCGGGCTGTCGTTCGCGCCGGGGCGCGTCCTGTTGCCGGTGGTCGGGGTCCTGTTCGCGCTCGGGTTGGTGCTCTTCGTCGTCAAGAGCGTGCGGTATCCGCAGCACACGCTGGCCGAGATCCGGCACCCGGTGAAACTGGCCTTCGTGCCCACGATCTCGATCTCCCTGCTCCTGCTGGCGATCGCCGCCATGCACCAGGCGCCGGCTCTTTCGAAGGGGCTCTGGGTGGCCGGGACCGTGCTGCACGCGGGGCTGACGCTGTACGTCATGTCGTCGTGGATCCGGCACGACAAGTTCGAGATCACCCACCTGAACCCCGCCTGGTTCATCCCCGTGGTGGGCAATATCCTGGTGCCGATCGCCGGGGTCAGGCACGCCAGCCCGGAGATCTCGTGGATCTTCTTCGGGTTCGGGCTGTTCTTCTGGCCGGTGCTGACGGCGATCATCTTCTACCGCCTCATCTTCCACGGCAGCCTGCCCGAGCGGTTCATGCCGACGCTGTTCATCTTCATCGCGCCGCCGGCGGTCGGCTTCCTGTCGTACCTGAATCTCGCGGGCGGGCTCGACGCCTTCGCTCGCGTGCTGTACGGCACGGCCCTGTTCTTCACGGCGCTGATGCTGGCGCAGGCGCCGCAGCTGGTACGGCTGAGGTTCTTCCTGTCGTGGTGGGCCTATTCTTTCCCGCTGGCGGCCGTCACGATCGCCACGCTGGTCATGGCGCACGAAACCGGTGCGCGTGGCTACCTGTGGCTGGGCGGCGCGTTGCTGGGCCTGTTGAGCCTGGTCGTGGTCATGCTGCTCGTGCGGACGGGCCTGGCGGTGGCGCGGCGCGAGATCTGCGTCGAGGGGCCCTAGTTTGGTATAGAAAACCTCATAACTCCTTAATTGATAGTCATTTGACTTCGTGTTGCAAAAGCCTACATTGGGATCACCGCCCGCACGGTCGGAGGTTCCCATGCCCCGTGGCATTGCCCGCAAGCTCGTGCTCTACCTCACCTCGATCATCATCATCGTCGAGGGCATCTTCGCCTATACCGACATCCAGGCGCAGAAGCGGCAACTCCTGAACGAAATGACGCTCAGCGCGGAACTGGTGTCGCAGACCATGGTCGCCACGACCTGGAACGCGATGCTCGAGGACCGGCGCGAGTACGCCTACCAGATGATGAACAACGTGGCGCGCCAGCAGACCATCGACAAGGTGCGCATGTTCAACAAGTCGGGCCGCATCACGTTCTCGACCGGAACCGATCGCGACCAGGTGGTGGATACCGACGCGGAGGCCTGCATCCTCTGCCACGCCGCAGGCAGGCCGCTGGTGCACGTGGCGGTGCCATCGCGCACGCGCATCTTCCGGCGCGACGACGGGCAGCGCGTGCTCGGCCTGGTGACGCCGATCTACAACGAAGCCTCGTGTAGCACCGCCGCCTGCCATGCGCATCCCGCCTCGATCAACGTGCTGGGCGTGGTGGACATCACGATGCCGCTGGCGCGTGTCGACAGCCAGGTGCGGGATCTGGTCTGGCGCTCGGCGCTGATGTCGGCACTTTCGATCCTGGTGGTCTCGTTCTTCGTCATCCTGTTCGCGCGACGCTTTGTGCAGCAGCCGGTGCGCAAGCTGATCGCCGCCACGCATACCCTGGGCGTGGCCGGCCAGGACACGCCGCTCGAAGTGACCGCAGACGACGAGCTTGGCGAACTGGCGCAGTCGTTCCGCACCATGCAGGACCGCCTTGCCGCCTCCAACCAGCAGATCCGCGAGTTCACCGACACGCTCGAACGCCGCGTCGAGGAACGCACGGCGCGGTTGCGCGAGGCCGAGCGCAAGCTGATCCAGAGCGACCGGCTGGCTTCCCTGGGCCAGCTGGCCGCCAGCGTGGCGCACGAGATCAACAACCCGCTCTCGGGCGTCATCAACTTCGGGAAGCTGATGCAGCGGCTGACGGCCGGCGACGAGGTGCCGCGCGAGCGCATGGCCGACTTCCGCACGTACCTGGGGCACGTCGTCACCGAGACCGAGCGCTGTGCCCGCATCGTGCGCGACCTGCTCGTGTTCGCCCGTCGCTCCTCACCGACGCACGAACCCACCGATTTCAACGAGATCGTGCGGCGCACGCTCTCGGTGATCAACCACCGGCTGGAGCTGGGCGAGGTGACCCCGCAGCTCGAACTTGACGGCGACCTGCCCCGCGTGACCTGCGATGCCTCGCAGGTCCAGCAGATCGTCACCAATCTCGTGCTCAATGCAGCCGAGGCGATGGAGACCGGGCGGGTCACGATCCGCACGCGCGCCGACCACGGCCGCGGATTCGTGATCCTGGAGGTGTCCGACACCGGGACCGGCATCGCGCCGGAACACCTGGCGCGCATCTATGACCCCTTCTTCAGCACGAAGAAGGAAGGGCAGGGCACGGGCCTGGGCCTGGCCGTGGTCTACGGCATCGTCAATGCCCACGGGGGGCAGATCGATGTCGAGTCGACGCCGGGCCGCGGCACCACCTTCACGGTGTCGCTGCCGGTGGGTGGGCTGGAGACGGCGGGTCCACCGCCGCCGGCGCCGGCGGGCGGCGCATGCTGATCTGCCTGCTGCCGGTGGCGGGTGTGGCCGACGCGGACCTGGACGCGATGGAGCGGTTCGTGGGCCTGTACTTCGCGTGCGAGACGCGCCGGTTGCCCACGCTGGAGACACCCGACGGGTCGCATGACGCGAAGCGGGACCAGTACGACGCGACCGCCATCATGCGGGCGGCGCTGCCGCTGTGCCCGCCGGGGGCGACGAGGCTGCTGGTGGTGACCGAGCACGACATCTTCATCCCGATGCTCACGTTCATCTTCGGGCAGGCGCAGGTGAACGGACCGGCCGCCGTGTTGTCGCTGGCGCGGCTGCACCAGGGCTTCCACGGCCTGCCCGAGCAGCGCGAGCTGTTCGTCGAGCGGGTGCTCAAGGAGGTCCTGCACGAGTTGGGACACACATTCGGCCTGGTCCACTGCGCGGATCGCCAGTGCGCCATGTCGCTTTCGATCAACGTCACGAACATCGACGTCAAGCGCGGCGAGCTTTGTGCCGCCTGCGCGGCGAACCTGGCGGAGCGCCTGCGGGCGCTGCGCCGGGAAACGGCTGCCGGAGACGGCAGCCCGACAGGGAGTGGGTCATGAACAGCACGTGGAAGATACTGGTGGTCGACGACGAGGTGGCCATGCGCGAATCGCTGGCCGCCTGGCTGCGCGAGGACGGCTACGTTGTCGACGTGGCGGCCTCGGGGCGCGAGGCGGTCGAGATGGCGCGGGGCTGCCAGTACGACATCTACTTCCTGGACCTGAAAATGCCGCCCGGCATCGGCGGCATCGAGACGATGATCGAGATCCGCAAGCTGCAGGCCGATGCCGCGGTGGTCATCATCACCGCCTATGCCACCGTGGACACTGCGATCAACGCCCTGAAGGAGGGCGCGCAGGAGTACATGGTCAAGCCGTGCAACCCGGAGGAGATCTCGCTCTTCGTCAAGCGCACGATCGAGGTGAAGAACCTGCAGCGGGAGAACCTGTACCTGCGCCAGCGCCTGACGCGGCACTACTCGTTCCAGGACATCGTCAGCAAGAACCCGGCGATGCACGCGATCTTCGACCTGGTCAAGGAAGTGGCCAGCCAGCGGAGCACGGTCCTGATCCAGGGAGCCAGCGGCACGGGCAAGGAACTCGTGGCCCGGGCACTGCACGAGGCGGGCGGACGCGCGGCGCGGCCGTTCGTGGGCGTGTCCTGCGCCGCCCTGGCCGAGACGCTGCTGGAGTCGGAGCTGTTCGGGCACGAGAAGGGCTCGTTCACGGGCGCCAACGCCCGCAAGCGCGGCAAGTTCGAGGCGGCCGGCGGCGGCTCGATCTTCCTGGACGAGATCGGCGACATCTCTCCCAAGCTGCAGATGGACCTGCTGCGGGTGCTCCAGGAGCGCAAGTTCTTCCGGCTGGGTGGCAACGAGGAGATCGCCATGGAGGCGCGCGTAATCGCCGCCACCAACCGCAACCTTCAGGAGGCGGTGGAGAAGGGCGACTTCCGCGAAGACCTGTTCTACCGCCTGAACGTGATCAACATCCGGCTGCCGAGCCTGTGTGAGCGGCGTGAGGACATCCCGCTGCTGGTGAACCACTTCATCGAGCGGCTGGCCCTGGAGGCCGGCAAGCCGGTACGCGAGGTCTCCAAGGCGGCGCTCAAGCTGCTGCTCGACCACGACTGGCCGGGCAACGTGCGGGAACTGGAGAACGCGGTCGAGCGCGCCATCGTCACGGCGCGCGGCGAGGTGCTGGACGTCCCCGACTTCGACTTCCTGGCGCAGGCGCCGCGAGGCAACGGTTCGCGCTGGAGCGTTCCCGACGGCATGTCACTGGCGGAGATCGAGAAGCATGCCGTGGAGTCGGTGCTCGACCGCACCGACGGGAACATCAAGCAGGCGGCGGAGATCCTGGGCGTGGACCGGTCGACCCTGTACGCGATGATCCGCCGGCACAACATCCCTCGCTGACAAGCGAAGGCGCCGTCGTCCCGCGGGGGGCGACGGCGCCGTGCTCAACCCGGAAACCCGCTTCAGGGCAGCAGGCAGAGGTCGCCGATGATGGCGTCCCAGTCGGCGTCCGGGCAGGCGGCCATCAGGTCATCGACCATCTCGCCACCGTCGGCAAGGGCCGGCACGGTGTTCGCTCCGCCCAATCGCGTCTGCAGCAGCTCGAACTCGCGCAGCATCCAGATGCGCGCTTCCTCGGCGCGCAGCAACTGTTCGAGGCGCGGGACGGCGCCCAGCGGCTGCACCCGGAACAGCCGGCCGCCGTCATAGTCGGCGGTGGCGACCACGGTGCCGGTCAGCGGCGAGGCGAGCCGGGCCCGCACCCTGCCGCGCTGGAGCTCGGCGACGGCGGCGCCGGCCTGGACCCGCGTGCCGACGCCCGGCACGGTGACACGGTCGGGGCGGCCCAGGCAGCGCTGCAGCAGGTCGTCGACGCCCACGTCGAAGGTGCCGTCGGCGCGCGACTCGACCCAGGTGTGGCCGCGATGGAAGAGACGCTCGCCGAGGCCGGGGCGGGCCGTTGCGTGACTGCGCACGCTGATGTCGCTCCCGCCGCCCGCCGCCGCCAGCGCCGCGTGCCCCGGACAGCTGTCGCAGGCGAACTCGTGGCTGCAGACCTTGCCGGCAGAATCGCACGAAGCCAGGTCGCCTGCGAATTCGTGCCGGCAGTGGCGACGCTCGGCGGCGAGGTCGACGAATGATTCGTGCCAGGCGATGTCGCCGGCGCGCCGGCGGCGCACGTCGCGCACGGCGCGCAACGCGGCGTATCCCAGCGTGGCCGCCACGACGGTGAGCACGGAGTAGAAGATGCCCAGGAAGAAGATGTGCCCCAGGTCCCAGTGGAATTCGTACGCGGTAGGAAGCATGTCACGGTCTCCCGGCTGAGGGCTGCAGTTCCCGCTCACGCGGGAACAGGTTGAGGTAACGGAATGACAGCGAGTAGAGGATCACGCCATACGACACGACGCCGGCCAGGACCGCCCATTCCTGCCAGGACGGCCAGTAGATCATGAAGCGGTCGAACGACATGGTCGGGACGGAGAGAGTCTGCAGCGTGAACACGAAGCGGTTGAAGGCGACGCCGAAGCAGGTGAGGAAGGCGCCGGTCACCAGCCACGGCGTACGCTCGAGCCGCTTGCGGCTCAGGAGGATCGTCGCCGGCAGCAGGCCAAAGACGGTCAACTCCAGGAACAGGACCCAGGTTCCGAACAGCTCGTTGCGGTAGAACTCGGCCGCATCGAAGCCCTGCCCCGGCAGCGTGACGAAGATCCAGACCAGCGTGTCGACCAGCTTGGCGATCACGTAGGCCGACAGCAGGATGCCCGAGATGCGTCCCAGGCGCGAATAGATGTAGTGATCCACCAGCTGCTTGCGCGAGAGCTTGGAGACGATCATCACGATCAGCATGATGAACGAGGGGCCGGCCGCAATAGCCGACATGATGAACAGGAAGAACGTGCTCGGCCAGATGCCGACTCCCTCGCGGAAGGCGAACGGCCGTCCGTTGAGGACGCCGAACATGCCGCCCAGCGAGCCCTGGTGGAAGAACGAGAGGAAGGCGCCTACGCCGGCGAAGACCACCATCAGCCGGTGCAGGTTGAACTCGAGGACCAGGGCGCCCGGCACGCCGCGCAGCCGGCGGTGCTTCAGCACGATGGGCACATACTCGATCGCCAGCACGAGCAGGTAGCAGGTGATGCAGAACGTCACCTCGGTGAGCATCGAGTGCACGTTGGCGTGCCAGAAGGCGAACCACGCGCGGATGGGCTGGCCCACGTCGATCGCCAGCGTGGCGATGGCCCCGCTGTAGCAGACGAACCCGACGATGACGGCCGTGTTCAGGACCTGCTTGAACTCGTGCCGGCGCATCAGGTAGGTGAGGAAGCCGAGGAAGAAGGCGCCGGCGCCCAGCGCGATGATCGCCAGGTCGAGGATGATCCACAGGCCGAAGGCGAAGCGGTTGTCCATGTTGGTGTGGTAGAGGCCGTCGCCGAACAGTTGCTTCGCGGCAACGCCGCCCCACACCGAGACGGCCACCCAGGGCAGCAGCCAAAGCAGGAAGCGGGGAAGGTCAGAGCGCACGAGGCCGCGCGGGATCAGGTGCCGATCCATGGTGTCAGGCTCCTTCCGGGCCGGCGTTCGTGCCCCGGACCATGTCGAGACGGCTCAGGCCGATGCGGCGCACCCAGGCGTCGCGCGAGAGGTAGGTGACCTTGGGCCCGGTGCCGAGCGCCTCGAGCAGGCGGAAGGCGTTGGGGCTCTTCTCCAGTGCGACCAGTTCCGAATCCTCGTCCAGCCGGTCGCCGAAGGTGATGGCGCCGTGGGGGCAGGCCTCGACGCAGGCGGGCACGTACGACACGGCCTCGGAAGCCGGCCGGCCCTCGGCCGCGGCCAGCTCGCGCGCGCGATCGAGGCGGCCGTGGCAGAAGTTGCATTTCTCGGCCACGCCGCGCATGCGCGGAGCCACGTCCGGGTTCAGCGTGTCCTCGAGGCCTTCCGGCCACGTCGGGTCGAACCAGTTGAAGTAGCGCGCATGGTAGGGGCAGGCGGCCATGCAGTAGCGGCAGCCCATGCAGCGGGTCGGCACCTGCCCGATGATGCCGGTGCTCTCGTCGAGCTGGACCGCCGTCACGGGGCAGACATGGATGCAGGGCGCGTGTTCACACTGCTGGCAGGGAATGGGCACGAACACCGAACGGTGCTCGGGCCAGTCCTTGCCGTTGTCGGTGCGGTGGACGCGCAGCCAGGTCAGGCCGCGGTTCTCGGCGGCTTCCACCGGCGGCACCGAAACGTTGTTCTCGACGGCGCACGCGACCATGCAGGCGCCGCAGCCGGTGCACTTGTCCAGGTCGATGACCATCGCGTAGCGCGCGCCGGTTGCTTCAGGCGTGTGCATGGCGCACCTCCTTCAGCGAGGCGCCGCAGAGCCGCCAGACGGTTCCCTGCGAGGCTCCGCACAGTTCGGGGACGCTCACGCCGGACCCGGCGGGATCACCCAGATCCAGAGGATCGGGACCGGTCGCCAGGCTGACGACTCCCGGCGGCAGCGACCGGTCGTGCCGGATGATCACGCTGCGCGCGCCGTGCCCTGTGCCGAGATCGCCGGAGGCGCCGTCGGCCAGGCCGAGTTCCTTCGCCGTGCGCGGGTTCAGGGCCGCGCGGCGCGAGCCGGGCAGCAGTTCCGATTCGCGGTACAGCTTGTTGAGCACCGGCGAGGCCACCGCACCAGCGGCAACGGCCAGGCCGCCGCCGGCCATGAGCAGCAACGGCCGGTTCGCGTCCCGCGTCGCGTCGCCGCGGCCGTTGCGCAGTGCGCGCCAGCGCGACGCCAGGCCGGAGCGGCTGCCCGGCAGGACCAGCGCCGGCCCCGCCAGTGACGCGTCGGCATCGCCGATCCAGGTGCCTCCGCGCTTCAACATGTCGGCCACGGCATCCGGATCGACCAGCGATGTGAGGGCAACCGAGCCACTGCGTTGCGGGTCAAACATCCCGCCGGCGCCGCGTGACTGCAGGCCGGCGGCGCGGCGGGCCAGTTCGGCTTCGTGGGCCTCGCGGCCGTTCACGGCCGGGACCGCCAGTCCGGATGCCGCTTCGATGCGCGCCAGCCACTCGGCCGGATGCACGGCCCAGTCGGGGGCCGCGGCCACCACCGGTGACCATGCGTAGGTGCCGTGCGGCGACAGCGCCGGCGTGGGGACATCGTCGAGCCATTCGCCGGGCGCGGGGGTCGGCAGCACCAGGTCGGCCGCCAGGCCGACGGCGCCGCCGGCGTAGGGCGACAACGCGACCATGCGGGCCTCGGGCCCGCGCAGCTTGCGACGCAGCATCTCCGGCGCCAGGGGCGCGCCGGGGAACGAACCGTCGACGATGAGCAGGTCGAGCGAACCGTCGGGCACGCCGGCCAGCGGCTGCGGCCGGGGCAGGTCCGCCGCATCAACCTCAGACGCGAACTGGGCCTCGTCCGCCGGACGCAGGCGCAGCGCCGAGGCGGGGCCCGGCTCGCCGAGCAGCAGGTTCAGGCACCAGACGGCCGCTTCCTCCTCGGCACCGAGCGGCCCGGCGCCGGGATCGCCCACGCCCAGGACCAGGGCCGGCCGACGGGCCGCGAGTTCGCGCGCGGTGTCGCGAATCGCGGCAGCCGGCAGGCCGCAGGTCTCGGCAACGCGCTCGGGCGCGAAGTCGGCCAGCAACTCGGCGAAGGTGCCTTCGCCGGCACCGTCGACCTTCGCCAGCGCGATCACGCGCGGGTCGCTCGCCAGCGCCTCGTGCACCAGCACATGCGCCAGGGCCAGAGCCAGCGGCGCCTCGCTGCCGGGGCGTACCGGCAGCCAGCGGTCGGCGCGGGCAGCCGTGGCGGTGGCGGTGGCATCGACCTGGATGTGGAACGGACGCGCGTCGCCGGCCGGCAGCCCCAGGCTGTGGGCCGCGTCGGCCAGCGGGGTGCCGAAGCAGAGGATGGACCGGGCGCGTGCGGGAGCCGGCGCCGGCGCCAGCAGGGCGGTGCCCGTCAGCGAGGTGAACGCCGCGGCCGAGGCCTGCCACGCATCGGGAGCCACGAGGTACATGCCGCCGCCCTGCCGCTGCAGGAACTCGCGGTACTGGCGCGAAAGCGCGCGGCCGGGTCGCAGGTCGAGGATGGCCACCGCAGCGGCGTCGCCGCGCGAGCGCGAGGCGGCCAGGAGGCGGCCGACGTCGCCGACCGCGGCCCCGGCGTCCTGCATTTCCCAGGGCGCGTCGCTGCGTGCGGCATCGCGCCGGCAGGCGCCACGCACACGCGCAGGGTGGAAGCGCATCTGCGCGGCGGCCAGGCCCAGGGGGCAGGCGCCGGCGGCGGCCGGATGGCCGGGCTGCGGCCAGGCCGAAACATACGAGGCGCCGACCAGGCGGGCGCGCAGGCCGCAACCGGCCGGGCACAGGGTGCAGGTGGTGTCACGCCAGCTGACGGGACCGCGCGGCGGACGCGCGATGCGCGACCAGTTCTGCGTCCAGATCGAGGCATCGTCGAGCAGTTTCCAGGGCAGCGGCGAGAGCACGGCTCCGGCCACGGCGCCGCCCATGAACTTCAGCAGACTTCTGCGTGTCAGGTCCAGCGTCACCGCACCGGCCTCCAAAGTTGCGTCCCTATTTGTGGCACATCAGGCAATGGTCCCGGACGCCGCGCTCGGCGTGGCACTTGACGCAGTCGCTCATCTTCATCGAGTCCCACTCGTTGGGGCCGCCCCCGGCGATGCGCGGGCCCCAGATGTTGCGGCTGTACGTGCTGATCCGGTTGAACTGGTAGACGGGCGTCGCGGCCGAAAGCCCGTGATCGCCGTGGCAGCGTCGGCACTCGAGGCCGGCCCGTTTCACGTGGGGGGCGTGGGAGAAATAGACGTTGTCGGGCTGGCGCGCGTAGACCAGCCAGGGAATCTCGCGCTCCGCAGCCACGTAGTCGTCGACCAGGACGCGCTCGGCTTCCGTGCTTCCCTGCGCCTCGCTGTGGCATTCGATGCAGTTGCTGAGGGAGGGGATGCCGGTGAAGCTGCCGTCTTCGGCGAAGCTGTGGCAATCCTCGCAGCTCATCCCTGCGCTCTCGGCATGTACCTGGTGGTTGAAGGAGAGCGGCTGCTCCTGGCGCCCGTAGAGGAACGCCGGCAACGCCACCCAGCCGGCCACGAGGCCGGCGGCCAGTCCCAGGATGCCGAATACGCCGCTGAAAGCGCTGCGGCGGCGTGCGGCGCGGGCTGCCTGCGGGGTTTCTTCGGCGATGATCTCGATCTGCGGCCGACGGTCACTTTCGCTGTGTGTCACTCCGGGATGCCTCCGTCTCGCAGCGCGAAGAACTCGTGGTGCAACCGCACGAGCGTGCGGCGGTCGAGCAGTGCGGAAAGGTCGCCGTCGGCGTGGCCGCCGTCGGTGGACAGGCCGGCCTCGCTGCCCCGCCGTTCGTCCAGGCAGGCGTGCACGAAGCCGGTCAGCCGATCGCGTTCGCGGCGCATCCAGCGGCGGGCCGCCGTTCCGCGCAGGAAGTGGGACGTCTCGGTCGGTCCGGCGTCGGCGCCCGGCTCGGCGACAGGGACGCCGGCGATCAGCCAGCCGCGGCCGTAGGGATCGTCGGACACGATCGACGGCGCGACGGCCAGATGCGCATTGGGTTCGATCTCGCGGAGGGCCAGCGGGAGCACCATCTCCAGGTCCATGCCGCCGACGCGGATCAGCACCGAGGGGCGGGCAGCGGCGCGGCGGGCCGGGAAGGTCACGGCCTCGACCTTGCCGAGCGTACCGGTGAAGAAGGCGTCCACGCCGATGTGGACGCGACGGCCATCGCCTTCGTCCAGCCACAGGTGGTTGCGGGCGTAGGCCAGGTCGTCGGGCTGCTCGATGGCAATGTCGGTCGGGTCGGCGCCAGGGTCGGGGGCCGTGGTGCGTGAACGCGGCTCGGCCATCGCCAGGTAGAGGTCGCAGTAGCGGTGACCGTCGCCGCCGCAGCGCGAGGCAGCTGCCTTGTTGCAGGGAACCAGCTTCCGCACGGGCGCCAGATCGCAGTAGTGGACGTCCTCCACGCAGAGGTTGGGACAGTGGTCCTGCTGGGCGCCGGGCTCCACGCTGTCGCGCACCAGGCTGCACTCGAGCCAGGCGCGGCTCAGGCAGCGCTCGGCGGTGTCGTTGTCCGCGCTGAGCGGGATCAGCTTCATGCCGTACAGACCGCAGTACTTCACGTTCAACTTGCGGAGGAATGGGCAGTGCATGCGTTCGCCTCCCTTGCCGGCGTCGGTTCCGGGCTGTTACTGCAAGCGCGGGACCAGTCGCCGCGGGCGGCGCGCAATCGCCGCATTCGCGCGCGATTCGGCGATTGGGCGGTGGCGGGCGCCGTGCAGGCGCCGGGGCGCATGTCGTGAAGTGTAGGAAAACGCGAACGAGCGTAGGGAATCACCACATGACTTCATCGGCGGGACAACGTGCAGCAGCGGTCAGGGGGTTCCTCGAACGCGGCAAGTGCTTGCGCGCAGGCGCCTTCGCACTTCAGTGCCGACAGTGGCAAGCCCTATGCAATAGGAGGCATGGAACATCCCCATCACGGCGGCCCGGACCGCGCACGTCAGGAGCGGACATGGACACAGGCAACATGACTTTCGAGGAGATCCTCTTCAACGGCCGGTACCACATCATCGGCGGCGTGATGTTCCTGGTCTTCATGGCGGCCTTCATGCGCGAGATCGTCAGCGAGCTGACGGCCGCGGTGAGTGCGCGTCGCCGCGTTGCGCACCGGCACTCCCTGGCCACGTTCATGTCCGACCCGATGCTGGGTGCGACGATGACCGACGGCGGCGAGCCCGTCGACGAGGAGATCCGCAAGGACCAGGCACCCGGGGACAAGCCGCGCCCGTAGCGCGCGCGTAGTCCGGAATCCGGTTTCCCGGGCGGCTGCACCGCAGGTTGTGCGCCGCCCGGCGGCGTGCTAGATTCAGCGCGTCGAAAGGAACCGGATGAAGCTCCGTTCCCGGCGCCGCCTGTGAGGCGCGCGCCCCGTCCCGGCGGTCCGTCGGGCTTCCGCACCCTGCCAGCTCCAGCCGCCGGCGGCCTAGCGCGCCGGCCACTCCCGTTTACCGTCATCTTCGGCCGGGGCCGCCCATGAGCGGTTTTCCCCGTCATTGGCAGTTCGACGACGTCTTCGACAGCGTCGACAACGGCTGCGGCGACTTCATTCTCGACCTGCGGGGTCAGATCGCCGCGCTGCCTGCGGGCGCGGTGCTCATGGTCGCCAGTCGTGACGCCGGCGCGCCCATCGAGGTGCCGGCCTGGTGCCGCCTGACCGGGCACCATCTCCTGGAGGCCCAGCCTCCGTTCTACCTCATCCAGAAACGAAGGGACTGACCACCATGGCCGGGAAATTCTGCGTGACCATCACCCAGTGCAAGTCGGACGAGGACAAGGCGACCCTGGGCTTCGTCGTGGCCAATGCCGCGGTCGGCAGCGACAAGGAGACGATGGTCTTCCTGAGCGCCGATGGCGTCTGGGCGGCGGTCAAGGGCGAGATGGAGAAGGTGTCGGTGGGGGCGCCGTTCGCGCCGCTCAGCGAACTGGTCGGGAAGTTCACCGCCAACGGCGGCAAGATCCTCGTCTGCTCGCCGTGCATCAAGAAGCGCGGCATCACCGAGGACATGCTCGTCGACGGCGCGGTCGCGGCCGGCGGCGCGGCGCTCGTGGAATGGCTGTCGCAGGGCTCGCCCTGCGTGGGGTACTAGCGGTGGACCTGGAAGGCCTGGCCCCCGACCACCGGTTGGACGGGGGCGACCTGGACTGCGGTTCCGGGCTGGTGCTGCTGATCCGCGAGCACATGCAGCAGGTGCCGGAAGGCGGCGTGCTGGAGTTGCGCAGCCGCGAGCGGACGGTCTGCGACGACCTGCCGCCGTGGTGCCGCATGGTCGGGCACGAGTACCTGGGCCAGCTGCCGGGCGCGACGTCCGACGAGAAGCGGTTCTTCGTGCGGCGCGGTGCGGCGGCCGTCGCGCAGGCCGAGGCGGCTGCCCTTGCCGACGACAAGGCCCGGGCCCGCGACTACGAGTGGCGGCTGCGCGCGCGTTCCACCGGCGGCATGCGTTCGACCGCGTACTGCCGCAATTTCGCGTTCACGATCGGGCAGCCGGCCAGTTTCGAGGAGAAGGACGAGCATCCGTCGGCCGTCGAGATGCTGCTGGGCGCGCTGGCCGGCGACCTGGCGACCGGCTTCTTCACGGCCTGCGCGCGGGCCGGCCTGCAGGTGGACGACGTGGAGATCACGGCGCGCGCCCGGTTGCACAACGTGCTGGCCCACCTCGGCCTCGAGGAGGGCGACCCGTCGTTCGAGGCGATCGTGATCAAGGTCTTCGCCTCGACCATGGACGATGAGGCGAAGGTGCGCGCGATATGGGACGAGGTGTGGCGTCGCTCGCCGGTGGCCATGACCCTGGCCAAGGCGGCGCGGCTGGATACGCAACTGACCATTGTCTGAACAGGAGCAGGGCGTGAAACCGTTTTCCGTGACCCAGGTGGGCAGCTGGCCGCGCTCGCGCGAACTGCTGCGCGCGCTGCGCGACCGCCAGCAGGGGCGGCTCGACCGTGCCGGCTTCGACCGCGTGGCCGACGACGAGGTTCGGCGCTGCGTGGCCGCGCAGCTCGAAGCCGGCGTCGACGTAGTGGTGGACGGCGAGCAGCGCCGCGACAACTTCTATTCGTTCGTCAGCGACAAGCTGGACGGCACGAAGCTGATGTCGCTGGCCGAGATGCTCGACACCGTCGAGGACAAGTCCGGCTTCGAGGAGATGCTCGACACGCTGGATGTGCCCGCCTCGGCCATCCGCAATCCCACCTGCACCGGCCGGCTGTCCCGGCGCGAGCCGCTGGCCCTCGACGAGCTTCGGTTTGTGCAGCAGCTGACCGACAAGCCGGTGAAGATCACCTTGCCGGGGCCGTACCTGCTGACCCGCTCGATGTGGGTGGGCGCCTTCACCAAGGGGGCGTACGCCGACAAGACGGAGATGGGCAACGACGTCGTGCGCATCCTGCGCGACGAACTGCTCGACCTGGCTGCCGCCGGCGCCGCCTTCGTGCAGTTCGACGAGCCCGTGCTGACCGAGATCGTGATGAGCGAGGAGTGTGATCGCCGCACCTTCATGTGAGCCACGCTTGCCACCCGCCGTGACGCGGGTGCCGAGCTCGAATACGCCGCCGAGCTGCTGAACCGCGTCGTGGACGGGGTCACCGGTGTCCGCACCGGACTGCACGTCTGCCGCGGCAACTGGAGCCGCCGCGAAGACGTGCTGTTGACCGGCGATTACGCCCGACTGCTGCCGGCCTTCCGCGACATGCGCGTGCACCAGTTCGTGCTGGAGTACGCCACGCCGCGCGCCGGCGACATCTCCGTGGTGGGCGAGGCCCTGGCCGACCGCGAGATCGGGCTGGGCGTGGTCAACCCGCGCACAGCGGAGGTGGAGTCGGCCGCGGAGATCATCGCCCGGGTCGAGACCGCCCTGCGCTGGTATCGCCCGGGGCAGGTGGCGCTGAACCCGGACTGCGGTTTCGGCTGCTTCGCGAATCGCTGCGTGAACGACCACGAGACGGCGGCGGGCAAGCTGGGGGCGATGGTGGCGGCGGCGCGGGAGTTGCGGGAGCGGCATGGGTGAGGGGGCGGGTTGGGTAAGCGGGCGCACCATGAGCGGAGCTTGCGCCGGCGCAAGTCGACGGACAACATAACAACTATTCAAATTTTGAACTAACTGCACGTGCGCTTCATGAGGGCATCGCGGCCATGCGGCATGATTCTTCCACTGAATAAGCGAAATCGACCCCGACCAGCGAGCGCCGGGCCCCCCCGGTAGCCGGCGCTTTGATGGCGACATCCGGAGGGCAAAGTCATGTATTCCGCGGAACATCTCCCGGCATTTGACGCAAACATCCGCTGTACGCAGTCCAAACGGCACCTGAACAAGTTGCCCAGCGGGAGTGAACTATTCCGATATAGACTCGGCCTGCCGGCAATTCTCGGCTTGTCGATCCTGAGTTTCTGCAGCTCGGAAGCGGCTGCTCAGTGTATCGAGTACGGAGATTTCATGCACCAGAGCGGCAGCCTGGCGCTTCCCGCTCTCGCGTACGCCGCCGCGACCGACGGCTCCGTGGCGCTGGTGGCCAATTCGTTCAGCGGGTTGCAGGTCGTGGACGTCACCGATCCATCCCACCCCATCCTGGCCGCGACCCTGGACACACCTGGTGAAGCCGTGGACGTCGCCATTCGCGGCGAGTTCGGATTCGTCGCGGACGGGCAGACCGGACTGCTCATCGTCGACTTGACGGATCCGTACGCACCTGTGGTCGTGGCAACGGTCGACACGCCGGGCGTGGCCCGCGCGGTGTGTCTGGAAGGGGACTGGGCTTACGTGGCGGACATGGAAGCCGGGGTGCAGGTTGTCGATATCAGCGATCCGCACCTGGCGAGCCTGGCGGCGAGCTTTTGCCCTGGTTCCTACGTTCTCGATATCGCGGTTGGCGGGCACAAGGCCTACATCGCCGCCAATTCCGATGGTCTGCTGGTTGTCGATGTCCGCGATCCGTTGCACGCGCAATTCGAGGGCGCGGTGGATGGAATCTGGCACGTTCAGACTGTCGCCACAGGTGGCAACTATGTCTATGCAGTGTCTGGCTTTTCGGCCGACATCGATATCGTCGAGATCGGCGCTTTGTCGAGTCCGCGTCTGGTACAGACCATGTACTTGCCCGATGACTGCGTCGACGTGACTACAGTCGATTCCCGGCTGTACGTTGCCAGCTTCGAGGCGGGCCTGCTGGTCTATGACGTTTCCGAACTCGACGCGATCCAACTTGTCGGCGGCGTGGACACGCCCGGCTACGCATACGGTACCGCGGTGGCCGGTGGAATCGCCGTCGTGGCTGACTTCGACCGCGGGTTGCATGTGATCGATGTCTCGACTGCACGGACGCCCGTCGCGCTCGGCGAAGCTTTGGTGGGCGCCATGCCGTACGACATCTGCGTTCAGGGTGATTTTGCGTACCCGGCCAGCCGTTCAGGATTGCACGTGGTTGACATCGGGGACCCCGCGGCAATGGGTGTAGTCGGGGTTCTGGCCGGCGACAATCAGCCCTTCTGGAGTGTGGCCGCGACGGAGAGCCATGCCTTCGTCACCCAAGGGAGTGCGGGTCTGCGTGTCATCGACATCGGCAACGCAGCAGGGCCAGAGACCGTGGGTGCCCTGGATCTGCCGGGAGACATGGCCTCGGCCATCGCCCTTGCCGGCAATCTGGCCCTCGTCACCGACACCTACACCGGCCTGCATCTTGTCAACATCAGCGACCCCCGGCAACCAGTCGCGGTGAGTTCCCTGGCGATGCCGGACTTGTCCATGGGTGTCTCGGTTCGCGGCAACCTGGCGTTTGTGGCGGCTTATGCCGCGGGTCTGCAGGTGGTTGATTTCAGCGACGTGACGCGACCCATCGTCGTCGGCTCCCTGGCCATGACCGGTGAAACATACCAGGTCGAAGTCAGGGGGGATCTTGCGTATGTTGTCGGTACGGGGCCTGGTTTGCAGATCGTGGATGTCTCCGATCCGTCCGAACCGCGAGCCATGGGGCAGTGTCAATCGGTGCTCGGCCGCCTGGCGCTGGATCCCGCGTTGCCCTACGCCTACGTCATGCACAGGCACGGCTTCAAGGTCGTGGACATCCGCGACGCCGCGCAGCCGCAACTGATCGGTGAGATGTTCAGGAACGGTGAGGTCGCCGGAATGGCAGCGTGCGCCGGCGGGGTACTCTTCGGTGATTGGGATACGGGCCTGGTGATGGCTCCGGTCCAATGCGGTGCGGCGTCAGCAGTCGACGCGCCTGTGGGGCTGCCGACAACCCGCCCACTGCGCATTGCTCCGAATCCGTTGTCGGCGCAGGCAACAATCGCGTTCGATCTTGAGCGACCCGGTACCGTCGAGGCCGCTGTTTACGATCTCGCGGGGCGCCTCGTACGACATCTGGCCCAGAGGTCCGCGGCCGCTGGCCCACAGCAACTGTGGTGGGACGGGCGCAATGATGCCGGAAGGGCCATGCCGGCTGGCGTCTACCTGGTGACGGTGCGGGCGGGAGGCACGACGTCGTCAGCGAGGCTGGCACTCGTTCATTGATGGACAGTTACTGAGCGCTTCGGTACAGCGGCGTCTGCACGATGAGCCGACTTGCGCCGGCGCAACTCGCCATTCCGCTGTCGGCGGTTGCCGGAGTCGGGTACAGGTGGGCCGAATTCCAGACCGGGAGCAGAGCCAATGAAGGTCTATTTCCTCCGCCACGGCCTGGCCGGCAAACGCAGCGAATGGAAGCGGGACGACGCCGAGCGCCCGCTCACGGTCGAAGGCATCGAAAGGATGCACCGCATCGCGGCCACCCTCGCCGCGCTCGACCTGGGCCTGGACGCGATCGTGACCAGCCCGCTCGTCCGCGCGAAGCAGACAGCGGAGATCGTCGCGCAAGAGCTCGAGATGCCATTGAAGGAGGATGCAAGACTCGCCCCCGGGTTCAACGCCGAACTGCTGCGTGGCGTGCTGCTCGACCACCCCGGCGCGAAGTCCATCATGGTCGTGGGGCATGAACCCGATTTCAGCGCCACGATCGGCGCGCTGGTCGGCGGCGGGTCGATCATCTGCAGGAAGGGCGGCCTGGCGCTGGTGGAGTTGCCGGACGCACACTCGCACAAGGGCGAGCTGCTGTGGCTCGTTCCGCCCAGGATCCTGGCGTCGGGAGAATCCTGAAGCAACTCATCACTGGTGCCAGGTGTCGCTTGCGCCGGCGCAAGTCTCACGCGCGCGCGATACTTGCGCCGGCGCAAGTCTCACGCGCGCGATACTTGCGCCGGCGCAACGGTTTGCCGGCATCACCTTCGCGCGTTCGCGCCCGGCCTCAGGTCACCGCTCCCGCTCGCTGGTGTCCGTGCGGCCATCGGAGTACATCCCCACGAGGCGTATCACACGCCCGCGATCGTCGCGCTCGAAGCGGATCCGGAAGTAGTCGATCTCGGCAAGCCGGAAAGTACCCTCCGCCACGGGAATCATGGTCATGGGCTGGCCGTCGGCGCGCTGGTAGACCAGGTGGTCGCCGTCGCGACGCACCTGGCGCACATCGTAGCGGCCGACGAAGGCATCCAGCGCATCCGCCGCCAGGCTCAGGGGATTACGGCGCGAGGCGAGACCATCGCGGGCCCAGGCCAGGGCGAAGCGCCGTTCCGGATCCTCGTTGGATTCCGCGAGGGCGGTCAGTGCCTGGAGGTAGGCAGTGTCCAGGGCCTGGTCGGCCGGACAGGCGAGGTGCGGTTCGATGCCGGTGCCTTCCCAGTTGGTGCCGGTGATGGGATTGACGGCGCGACCGAAGGGCAGCGACATCGTCACCTGGTAGGCGCCGAAATCGAACTGGTGCGTTTCGACGGGATGAGCGCCGCCGCCGGTCGTCTCGCCGACGATGGTGGCGCGTTCGAGGTTGTTGAGATTGTAGGTGAACTCCTCGGCCGCAGAGAACGTGCGGCGACTGGTGAGCACGTAGACCGGCGTGGCGGCCAGGCTCGGGCCCGGCACCCAGGGCAGTGTCCAGAACTGTCGTGTTTCTCCGGTGGCGCGGACCTGGAAACTGTTCAGGTGCGTCGGTTCGCCGAGCAGGTAGGTCGTCAGGAGTTGGATCATGGCCGGCGAGCCGCCGCCGTTCTCTGTCAGGTCGATGATGATCGCATCGCTGTAGGCCAGGAAATTCATCGCCGCCACGGCGGTGGGACCGGCCTCGGGGTCGCCGCTGAAGCCGTCCAGCTTGAGATAGCCGACGTTGCCGTCGAGGATCTCCAGCTTCGCGAAGCCGTAGTTGGAGCGCTGTTCCCACTCCCGCTCGAGTCTGCGGGCCACGGCCGGGTCTTCCCGCGCGGCGGGTGGCGGCGGCAATTCTGTCCGCACGCCCAGATGCAGGTCGTGACTGATCGTGCGCAGGTCCGTCGTCAATCGCTGCGCGAACTCCTCGGGACGCTCGATCGCGTCATACCTGCCTTCGGCGAGCCGGGTCCGCACGTCGGTCACCATGGCCCGGGCGACGTCAGGAAAGACATACACCGTGTCGATGGCGGCCGTCACCGAATCGACAATGGCGGCCCGGCGCGCTGCGTCGAGCGCCGGCAGCGGCGTGGCGGCTGGCTGGGCGGCGGCGGGCAATGCGGCGAGAAGCGCCAATAGCAGGAAGGTTGGGCGCATCATTTCGGGAACTCCTCGTTCGGGGCCGGAAGTGGCTTCATGGGAGTGGTCCGCCGCCGCCGGCAAGCGACGGCGTGAAATGGCTGGCGTCTGGTGGCTGCCGCGCGATCAGGGGTACGGGTAATGCGGCATTTGGTTGCGGGTCAGGGCAGCGTGTGGGACTTGCGCTGGCGCAGCCGCCGCGCAGTGTGATCCCAACGACCCGGTGACGGGCCTGCCCGACTTCCACTTCAGCTACTATGTCCGGAATGCTGCCGGCAACGGAACCGCCAATCTGCTCGTCGTGCCAGACGGTTCGGGGGCGCCGCTCACGCAGGCGCGTCGCGCCGACGGCACCATTGCCGACACCGATACCGACGCCGAATGCCGCACGCGCTGGACGCTGCCCCAGCGGGCCGGCGGAATCAGCCGGGCACCATGCGGGATCGTCATCAACGGCGCGACCCCGCCGGCATGCCCCCGATCAGCCTGTCCTTGAATAGACCTGGCGTGAATGGCGACCTGGCCATGACCGCACGTGTGCGCGCCTGACCCGGACGTCCGGGCAACACGGGTCAGGCGCACGTCGCCATCGAGAAACGTCTCCACAAAGAGGACTCATCGACTCCTAGAGTCCGCATGCCGACTATCTCGGGGTTTCGAAATCCCGCAGCCGTGTCCTATCTTTGGGGCGCAGCGAGGCCGGCGCCCGCGCCGGCCCAGGCCAGCAACCGTGGTCACGGGAGGCGGCAATGCCGAAGATCGAGTGCGGCGGGCGCTCGCTGGAAGTCAACGAAGAGGGCTTCCTGCTCCAGCCTGAACAATGGGACGAGGACCTGGCCGTGCACCTTGCGCGCGCCGAGGAGGGCCTCGAGACGCTGACCGACGAACATTGGGCGGTCATCCGTTTCATCCGCGGCCACTTCGAGGAGACCCACGGCGCACCGATGGTGCGCGCGGTCTGCAAGGCCACCGGGCTGCCCCTCAAGCGCGTCTATGAACTGTTCCCGTCGGGTCCCGCGCGTGGCGCCTGCAAGCTGGCGGGCCTGCCCAAGCCGGACGGTTGCGTGTGAGCGCGCCCGACGTCCTGCGGTGGGGCGTGGCGGCCTGCGCCCTCGGCGCTGCGACGGCGCTCGTCGTGCAGGCGTACGGCACCCGCTCGTTCGGACTGCGCCCGCCACAGGCGGCGCCCTCGGCCAGCGCCTGGCGCGGCCTGGCCTATGCCTTCGGCGCCGGCATGTCGCCCACGGCGAAGGAGAGCACGCGCTCGCATCCGTTCGTCTATGCGCTCGGCGTTTCCTACCATCTCGGCATCTTCACCGCGCTGGCCACGCTGCTGTGGGTCGTGATCGCCGGGCCGGCTCGCGTCGCGCCCGTTGCGGTGGTGCGCGCGATCATCGTCATGCTGACGGCGGCCGGCACCGTGGGCGGCGTTGCCTTGCTCGCGAGGCGCGCCCGTACGCCGCTGCTGCGTACGATCAGCGTGCCCGACGACTATGTGGCCAACGCGCTGACGACGGCGTTCATCGCGCTGGCCGCGCTGCATCTGCTGGTCGCGCGGCTGGAGTCCGCGTTCCTCGTCGTCGCCATGCTCCTGCTCGCGTACGCGCCGCTCGGCAAGATCCGACACTGCCTGTTCTTCTTCATTTCCCGCGGACACCTGGGGCGGCACTACGGACGGCGGGGCACGTTCCCGCTGCGCCA
Organism: bacterium; assembly: GCA_016703265.1. Lineage (NCBI taxonomy): Bacteria > bacterium. The sequence continues at coordinate 314,231 of JADJCK010000003.1, read as the reverse complement.
CTGACGCGGGAGCAAGGGCACCATGGCGGACCTGGAAACCACCCTCGATGCCCGGCTCGCCGCGCTGTCCGATGCCGACCTGGCGCGCGGCCTGGACATCTTCCGCGCGAAGCTGGGCGCCGCCGGCGCCGCCTCGCTGCAGACCTGCGTGCACTGCGGTCTCTGCGCCGGCTCGTGCCACTACTACCTGACCGACCATGAGCCGGCCTCGATGCCTGCGCACAAGCTCGAGCAGATCGCCGCCGGTTTTCGCGGTCGCTTCACGCTGGCCGGGCGCCTGGCGCCGGCGCTGGTCGGTGCGCGCCCGTTCGACCGCGCCCTGGCCCGCACCTGGATCGAGGCCGCGTTCGGGCGCTGTTCCACCTGCGGGCGCTGCAGCCTCAACTGCACCACGGGCGTCAATGTCGCGGCTGTTGTCCGCGCGGCGCGCGCCACGCTGACGGAGTTGGGCCTGATCCCGGCCGACCTGCAGCAGGTGGTCACGACCGCGCTGGAGACCGGCAACAACATGGGGATCACGCGCGAGGACTGGCTGGATACCGTACAATGGATCGAGGAGGAGACGCAGGGCGCGGTGAACGACCCCGCCGCGCGCATCCCCGTGGACAGGCAGGGCGCGAACATCCTGTTCACCGTCAATCCGCGCGAGCCCAAGTTCTTCCCGCTGGGCCTGCAGGCCAGCGCGACGGTCTTCCACGCCGCCGGCGAGGACTGGACCGTGGCCAGCGAGGGCTGGGACCTGACGAACTACGGCCTGTTCAGCGGCAACAACGCCGAGGGCGGCGCCATCGCCGTGAACCTGCTCGACTCGATGGAGCGGCTCGGCTGCCGGACGCTCGTCATCGGCGAGTGCGGCCACGGCTTCGCTGCGGCGCGCTGGGAATCGGCCGAGTGGCTGCGCCGACGGCCCTCGTTCCGCATCATCAGCTTCCTGGAGCTGATGGAGGAGTACTTTCAGCAGGGACGCCTGAAGGTGGACCCGACCCGGCTGAAGGAGCGCGTGACGCTGCACGATCCCTGCAATACGGTGCGGCAGGGCGGCATCAGCGAGCCGCAGCGGTCCATACTCCGGCGTTGCGTCAGCGATTTCGTGGAGATGACGCCCCACGGGGCCGAGAACTTCTGTTGCGGCGGCGGCGGCGGGCAGCTGGCCATGGCCGAGTACCGCCAGAAGCGCCTGCAGGCCGGCGGCGTGAAGGCGGAGCAGATCCGCGCCACCGGGGCGCGCATCGTCGTGGCCCCGTGCCACAACTGCATTGACCAGTTGATGGAGCTGAATCGGGAGTACAAGCTGGGCGTTGTCATCAAGACCGTCGCGGAGATCGTGGCCGACGCGCTGATCCTGCCGTCGGCCCCTTCGAGCGACAAGGAGAACCATGACGTCGCGTGTTGAAGACCCGTCGCCGCTGATCTACCTGGACAACGGCGCCACGTCGTTCCCGAAGCCCGAGGAAGTCTACGTCTACATGGACGACTTCTACCGGCGCTACGGCGTGAATCCCGGGCGGTCGGGGTACGACCTCTGCATCGAATCGGGCGACCTCGTCGAGGCGACGCGGCGCCTGTTGTGCGCGTTCTTCGGCGGCACCGACCCGAACCGCCTCGTCTTCGGGTACAACGCCACCGATGCGCTGAACCTCGCCATCTTCGGGCTGCTGCAGCCGGGAGATCACGCGGTGACCACGCATGTGGAGCACAACTCGTCGCTGCGGCCGCTGTGGACGCTGCAGCAGCAGGGCGTCGACGTCGACTGGGTCGACTTCGATGGAAACGGTTACATCGATCCGGATGTGGTCATCGCGAAGCTGCAGTCGCGCACGCGGGCCGTCGTCATCAACCACGGCTCGAACGTGATCGGCACCGTGCAGCCGGTGGCGGCCATCGGCAAGGCCTGCCGCGAGCGCGGCATCCCGCTGGTGCTCGACGTCTCGCAGACGGCGGGCATGCTGCCGCTGGACATGGAGAGCCTGGGCGCGGGGGTCATCTGCTTCACCGGGCACAAGTCGTTGATGGGGCCGATGGGCATCGGCGGCATGTACGTGCACCCGGACGTGGAGCTGCGCCAGGTGCGCGCCGGCGGGACGGGCGTGCGCAGCGCGCAGCGCCACCATCTCGAGGAGTACCCCTACCGCATGGAGTACGGGACGCCGAACCTGCCGGGCATCGCCGGGCTGAACGCGGGCGTCAAGTGGGTGCAGGCGCGCGGGGTGGCCGCCATCCACCGGCACGAGATGGATCTCTGGCGCCAGCTGCGCGACGGCCTGCGCGCCATCGAGGGCGTGACCCTGTACTGTGCGGACGAGGTGCCGGGCCGGGAGCGCATCAGTGTGCTGTCGTTCAATGTCGCAGGCGTCGAGGCCGGCGATGTCGGCACGATGCTCGACGTGGACCACGGCATCGCCTGCCGCACCGGCCTGCACTGCGCGCCGATGGTGCACGAGCACCTGGGCACCGACAAGATGCATGGATCCGTGCGGTTCGGCGTCGGGCCGTTCAACACGGCGGAGCAGGTGGCGACGGCGGTGGCGGCCGTGGGCGAGATCGCCGAGCTGGGACGCCGGCGTTGAAGGAGCAGGCATGAAGAGCCACCGCGAGGAGATCGCCCTGGAAGTGCCGGCGCGGCGCGGGTTCGTGAACATCACCCCGCAGGTCGAGGCGGCCCTCGCGCACAGCGGCATTCGCGAAGGGCTGTGCCTGGTCAACGCCATGCACATCACCGCCTCGGTCTTCATCAACGACGACGAGTCGGGCCTGCACCACGACTACGAGAAGTGGCTCGAACACCTGGCCCCGCACGCGCCCACCGACCGCTACCGCCACAACCTGACCGGCGAGGACAACGCCGACGCGCACCTCAAGCGCCAGGTGATGGGCCGCGAGGTCGTGGTGGCCGTGACCGGCGGCAGGCTCGACTTCGGGCGCTGGGAGCAGATCTTCTACGGCGAGTTCGACGGGCGGCGGCGCAAGCGGGTGCTGGTGAAGATCATCGGGGAGTAGCGGGCGCGCCGGCGGGATCCCTGTGCGAATCGGCGCTCCGGGCGCTATCCTGTCCGGTCACCGGATCTGGCATCCCACCCCGTCGCGGAGAATCCCAACGTGACCAGGAAATCGATCGTTGCCTGCGCCCTGCTCCTGTTGCCCTGCGCAGGCGCCGCCGCGCCCGTGCCCCTGCCCGAGATCAACGCCCGCGTCGACGCCGTGACCGCACGGGTCGTCGCCTGGCGGCGTGACATCCACCAGCACCCCGAACTGGCCAATCGCGAGAGCCGCACCGGGGCCCTGGTGGCGGCGCACCTGAAGCAGCTGGGCCTGGAGGTGCGCGAGGGTGTCGCTCATACCGGCGTGGTCGGCGTGTTGCGCGGCGCGAATCCCGGCGGCGTCGTGGCCCTCCGGGCCGACATGGACGCGCTGCCCGTGGCCGAGGCGACGGGCCTGCCGTTCGCCTCGACCGCGACGGCAACGTACGACGGGGCTACAGTGCCGGTGGCCCACGCCTGCGGCCACGATGCCCACACGGCGATGCTGATGGGCGCGGCCGAAGTACTGTCGGGGCTCAAAAGCGAGTTAAACGGTACGATCGTCTTCCTGTTCCAGCCGGCCGAGGAGGGCGCGCCGGCCGGGGAGCGCGGCGGCGCCTCGCTGATGATCGACGAGGGCGCGCTGGCCGATCCGGCGCCCGAGGCCGTCTTCGGGCTGCACGTGGTGCCGGGCGCGCCGGGGACCATCTTCTACCGTCCCGAAGGGTTCATGGCGGCGGCCGACCAGGTCCATATCACGCTGCGCGGCAAGCAGACGCACGGCGCCTGGCCGTGGAAGGGCATCGACGTGATCTCGCTGGCGAGCGCGGTCGTTTCCGAGCTGAACACCCTGGCCGCGCGCACGGTCGACGTCACGGCGACGCCGACGGTGCTGACCATCGCCACCATCCACGGCGGCGTGCGCTACAACATCATCCCCGAAGAAGTGGTGATGACCGGCACCCTGCGCACGTTCGACAAGGAGCAGCGCACGCAGATCAAGGAGCGCATCGAGCAGACCGTGACGAACCTCGCGGCCAGTTACGGGGCGCGGGCCGAAGTGAAATTCGTCGCCAGCGGCGCCGTGACCTGGAACGACCCGGCGCTGTCGCGCTCGGTGTTCAGTGCGCTGGAAGAGGCCGCCGGCGCCGGCAAGGTGGACATGAACCGGCGCCCGACCACGGTCTCGGAGGATTTTTCGGCCTACCAGAAGCGGATCCCGGGCGTGTTCTACCACATGGGCGCCAGTGCTGCGGGCACCGATCCGGAGGCGTCGGCGCCCAACCACTCGCCGCAGTTCGACGTCAACGAGGCCGTGTTGCCCGTGGGTGTGCGTGCGCACGTGCTGACGGCGCTGCGCTGGCTCGAGGCGCGGTGAGCGACGTGTTCCATGGCGATGTGGCGGCATTCCCGGCCGACGCAGGGCCGCTGCGCATCGACCGGCTGCTGCTGGCCCCCATGGAGGGCCTGCTCGACCACCACCTGCGCGACGTGCTGACGGGCGTGGGGGGCGTCGATCGCTGCGTCTCGGAGTTCATCCGCGTCACGGACCGGATCCTGCCCGACCATGTCTTCCTGCGCCTGGTGCCGGAGCTGGGCCGGGCCAGCCGTACGCGCGCCGGCACCCCGGTGCGGCCGCAGCTGCTGGGCTCGGACCCCGCCTGCCTGGCCGACAACGCCGCAGCGCTGGCCGCGCTCGGCGCCGAAGGCATCGACCTGAACTTCGGCTGCCCGGCGCGCACGGTGAACCGGCACCGCGGCGGGGCCGTGCTGCTCGACGATCCGGACCTGCTGCGCACCATCACCGCTGCCGTGCGCGCCGCGGTGCCGGCGTCGCTGCCCGTCACGGCGAAGATGCGACTGGGCTACAAGGACGAGCTGCATCTGCTCGATTGCGCGCGGGCCCTCGTCGACGGCGGCGCCGCCGAGCTGGTCGTGCACGCCCGTACGCAGGCCGACGGCTACCGGCCGCCGGCGCGTTGGGACCGCATCGCCCTGGTACGCGAAGCGGTGACCGTGCCGGTGGTGGCCAACGGTGAACTGTGGACGGTCGACGACGCCAGGCGCTGCCTGGCCGAGAGCGGCTGTGATGCGCTGATGCTCGGTCGCGGCATGGTGGCCGACCCGGGACTGGCCCTCGCGCTGCGCAGGGGCGGCGGCGGTATCGACTGGGCCGAACTGCTGCCGCTGGTGCGCGTGTACTGGGACGGCCTCGAGGCCGACTTCGCACCCCCGCACCGCGCCGGTCGCCTCAAGCAGTGGCTCAACCTGCTGCGGCGCCGCTTCACCGGCGCGGCCGCGGCCTGGGACCTGGTGCGCGAGGTCGACGACCCCGAGCGCCTTGCCGGGCTGCTCTTCGGGCCGGCTGCGGCGGCCGGCCCCGGTCCCGTGAGCAGGGATTGATGCAACAGAAAGGCCCCGGCACCTCCAGGGTACCGGGGCCTCGCTTCAGGTGGCCGCCGCGCGCGTGGAGCACGGCGGCACGCCTATTTGAGGAGCATCACGCGCACGTGGCCGACCGCCGTGCCGGCGGTGACCCGCGCCTGGTAGGCACCGGAACCGACCGGGCGCCCCGCCTGGTCGAGGCCATCCCAGGCCAGCACGGCCGGGCCGGCCGGCCGCGGTTCGTCCAGGAGCGAGCGCACCAGAGCGCCGCGAAGGTCGAAGATCTCGACGCGGACGTGGCCCGCACGCGGCACGTCGAAGCGCAGCGTCGTCGACGGGTTGAACGGATTGGGCGCCGCCACCACCGGCAGCATCCCGCCGGGTGCACGCGTCGGGATGTCCGTGCCCGTCAGGGCCGAATTCCGCGTGCGCAGGTCCGGCTCGTTCACGCCGTTGCCCTGCGGCGAGAACCAGCGCGAGTGCGGCATGTACGGGGAGCGGCTGGCGACGCGCGCGCGCAAGTGGATCGTCGTTCCGGCGGGCAGGGCGATCGGCCCGGACTCGACGGACGGCGTGAAGGACTGCCCGTTCTTGGTCTGACTGCTCCAGACGCCGCGCACCAGGTCCGTGCCGTCAAGGATCTGGGTGTGCTGCTTCAGTTCCCATTCCAGGCGCACGTCGCCACCGCCGGAAGCCGTCGAGCCCTCGGCCCGCAGGCGCATGGTCGGGGGCAGGCCGGCATCGGCCAGCAGTCCGAGCGGCGCGCTGTCGTCGCCGCGGCGCTGCTGCGCCTTCCAGGAAAGCGTGTTCGCCGGGTCGGAGCGGTCGTTGCCGTAGAACACGAGCATGCGTCCCTGGCCCCAGAACGAGTCGGTCCAGCCCGGTGACCCGGTCAGCACATCGGCGAAGCCGTCGCCGTTGATGTCGCCGCCCGAGCCCACCGAGTTGCCGAGGTTCTCCAGGCTCTGCTGGCCGCGGTAGGACCACAGCGGCAGGATGCCGGACAGGCCTGTCAGCGGGCCTGCATAGACCCGGGCCTCGCCGTTGTCCTGCAGGTTGTTCGTATCCATGAAATTGGCGCCGACGATGATGTCGCTGAGGCCATCGCCGTTGACGTCACCGGCACCGGCCACCGCCGAGCCGAAATTGGCGAAGTTCTGGGCGCCCCGCACGCTCCAGTGCACGGCCGTCTGCAGTCCGCCGTTGCTGCCGCGGTAGACAGCCACCTGGCCCTCGTCGGCGTAGCCAAGGTCGGCATAGCGTGCGGCAACGATGACGTCGGCGAAGCCGTCGCCGTCGATGTCGCCGGCCGGGGCCACCATCGAGCCGAACTGCATGAAGCTGTTCGAGCCGTCGATGGTCGTGGCGGCGGCGGCGGCCAGGCCGCCCTGTCTCTGGCCATGGAAGACCTGGACGCGCCCGCAGTTCGTCAGCCAGAAGATGCCGAAGTTCGCCGTCCAGTGGTCGATGCCGATGACAACGTCGCTGAAGCGGTCACCATTGACATCACCGGCGCCTGCCACGGAGATGCCGAGGTTCGCGTCGACCTGGTTGCCTTCGACGATCCAGGCCGGCGATGTCGACAGCCCCGACGCCGAGCCGAGGAACAGGTAGGCCCGGCCCTCGTTGGCCTGGTCGTTCTCGTCGAAGGGCGCCCCGACGATCACATCGGCGTACCCGTCGAGGTTGACGTCGCCGGCGCCGGCGACACTGGCGCCGAACCAGGCGCCGTTCGTGCCCTGCGAAACGGCCCAGTCGGCAGCCCCGAAGGACGGGCCGGAGTCACTGCCGTACCAGCAATACGCGCGGCCCGAGCCGTTGGTCAGCACGGCGCCGACGATCATGTCGTCGTAGCCGTCGCCGTTCACGTCACCGGCTGCGGCGACGGATCCGCCGAAGCTGCCGCCGGCCTCCTCGCCCGCCCATTGCCCGGCCGGCTGCAGGCCTGTGGGCGAGCCGGTGCGCAGCTGGAGCAGACCGTCGTCGGTCGTGTTGAAGTCGATGCCGGGCCCGCTGACGGCGACATCACTGTAGCCGTCACCGTTGACGTCGCCCACGGTCGTGGTCTGCCAGCCGAAGTAGGTGCTCTCCTCGGCATAGGTGTACTGCTCGGCGTACAGGGCGTACGGCCCGGCACCCTGCCCGAGGAAGATCTCGGCGCGGCCTTCGGCCGACTGGCCGTTGCTGAATCCCGGCGAGCCGACGATCAGGTCGCTGAACCCGTCGCCGTTGACGTCGCCGGCGGTGGCCACCGCCCAGGCGAAGCCGGTCGCATCGTTGCGCGTGCTGCTCCACTTGATGAGCATCGCGCCGATGCCCGTGCGCGAGCCCTCGACGACCACCGCGTAGCGGTTGGCTGCGGCAGTCGAGGTGACGTTGCCCGGTGCGCCCGCAGCGGCGTCGGCCAGGCCGTCGCCGTTGACGTCGCCGGCCGGTGCCACCGTCGCGCCGAAGCGCGCGCCGGCGGCGATTCCCCATTCCTCCCAGATGGCCGTCGTGCCCACGCCGCCGGCCGAGCCAGCGAAGACAAGGGCGCGGCCCGCATCCACGGCGCCGGGCCAGTCCCAGGCCGGTGAACCGACCGCGACATCGGCGAACCCGTCACCATTGACGTCGCCGACGCCGGCCGTGGCCGCGCCGTGCGAGGCGCCGGCCTGCGCGCCCTGCAGGTAGGTGGTCGCGACGCCGGTGCCTGCGGCCGTGCCGTGGAAGACGACGACGTCGCCGTACCAGGCTGCGCCCTGCGGCGTGGTGCCGGAGGCACCCGGGCGGCCGACAAGGAAGTCGGCATTGCCGTCTCCGTTGACGTCGCCGGCGCCGGCAACCGCGGCACCGACCAGCCAACCCGCGCTGCCGCCGGTGCTCCACTGCGCGCCCGCGTTGACGCCGCCGGAGTTGCCCAGCCAGACGAAGGCGGCGCCCTGGCCGCCGTTGTTGTTCCAGGCGCCGATGATGATGTCATCGTAGCCGTCGGCATTGATGTCGCCGGCCGTGGCCAGGCTGCTGCCGAAATAGGAAGCGGCCGCATTGCCGTCGTTGTGCAGGTACTGCCAGACGGGGCTGGCCTGCAGGCCGCCCGCCGAGCCGAGGTAGACGTAGGCGCGGCCGTCACCCGAGCGCGGCGCCCCCACGAGCATGTCGTGGTAGCCGTCGCCGTTGACGTCGCCCGCCGGCGCCACGGTCTCGCCGAAGCTGCCGCGATCCGAGAAGAAGCTCTGGTCCGGGGCGAGGGCCGGGCCGGTGGCGCGGCCGAAGAAGACGAAGACCGCGCCGCCGTTCGTCTGGTTCTGGCCGGGCCCGTCGAAGTTGGGGGCGCCGACCGCGACGTCGCTGAAGCCGTCGCCGTTGACGTCGCCGAGCGTGACTGCGGCCGTGCCGGCGGCGGCCGAGGCGTTGTTGCTCTCGAACTCCCAGGCCGGGACCGTGGCCAGTGCCTTGTCGGCGGGGGACTCGGCGGCCGGGGCGGCCATCGCGACCGGCCCGGAGGCGACGGCCAGGATTGCCAGCAGACCGGCGGAAAGGACAGCCATCCGCCGCAGGGCGGGTGCAAAGTGGCGTTGCATGCGGTTCCTCCTGCCGCCGAAAGGGGCGGCGTGACTTGGTTGCCCTACGGCCCCGGGGCTGCCGCACACCGGTGGACCTGGTGCGCCGGGACGGATGAAACGGGCCGAAGGACGATGGGCAGGTGGTCTGACACGCAGGGAATGGGGCGGGCTGGCCCGAAAAATCACACAAAAACGATCATTTTTCGCAAATATCGGGCCCGGCGGGAGTTGCGGCCCTGGCGGCGGCGATTGGGGCCGTTCCGGGAAGCAAAGGGAGGCGCCGGACCGTCGGGCGCCTCCCTGTCACCGTTCCCGCAGGGCTCGGCCTAGAGCAACGGGTTCGAAACCACCCCGTCGGCCAGCTTCGGCTCGAACCAGGTCGACTTCGGCGGCATCACCTGGTTGGTGTCCGCCACGGCGGTCAGGTCGTCGAGCGACGTGGCGAACAGCGCGAACCCGGCCGCCATCTCGCCGGAGTCGACGCGCTTTTCCAGTTCGCCCAGCCCGCGGATGCCGCCGACGAAATCCACGCGATCGCTCTTGCGCAGGTCCTTGATGCCGAGGATGCGGTCGAGCACCAGGTCCGACAGCACGCTGACATCCAGCGCCCCGACCGGGTCCTGCTCGCGCGTGGGGGTGGGCACGGTCGGCTTGAGCCGGTACCACTGCCCGCCCAGGTAGAGCCCGAACTCGCGACGCGCCGCCGGCCTGGCCTGGCCGCCGACCTTCTCGACGCTGAAGCACTCGCCGACCTTCGCCAGGAAGGCCTCCGGCGTCAGCCCGTTCAGGTCCTTCACCACGCGGTTGTAGTCCCAGATCTTCATCTCGTCGACGGGGTAGGCCACCGCCAGGTAGGTGTTGTAGGGCTCGGTGCCGGTATGCGCGGCGCCGCGCTCCTCCACCATCAGCTTCTTGACGCGGCTGGCCGCGGCGCTGCGGTGATGGCCGTCGGCGATGTACACCGTCTCCGCCGTGTCGAAGGCCTCGACCAGCGCCTTGATGTCGGCGTCGCCGTCCACGACCCACAGCGTGTGCAGCACGCCGCCCTGCCCGGTGGCCGTGAACGCCGGCTGCCCGGCGGCCACCCTGCGGATCACGGCGTCGGCAGCCGGGATCTGCTTGTAGGCGATGAGGCCGGGGCCCGTCTGCGCCCGCACGTACTTGATCTGGTTGACGCGGTCGTCTTCCTTCACCGGCCGCGTGAACTCGTGGCGACGGATGCGGCCGGCATCGTAGTCGTCGACGCTGGCGCCGACCACCAGTCCCGTCTGCACGTGGTCGCCCATCTGCAGGCGGTAGACGTAGAAGCACGGCTTGCTGTCCTGGACGAGCACGCCGTCATCGAGCATCCGGCGGAAGTTCGCCGCCGCCTTCTCGTACACCGCCGGCGCGTGCACGTCGGTGCCGGGCGGCAGGTCGATTTCCGCCTTGGAGACGTGCAGGAAGCTGAGCGGCTTGCCCTGAGCCAGCGCGCGCGCCTCCTCGCTGTCGAGAACGTCGTACGGCGGCGCAATGACATCCTGCGCCTTGCCGGGCGCAGGCCTGATGCCGCGGATGGGCGTGAACAGGGGCAGTTTCTTCATGCTCAGGCCACCTTGTCCCCGTTGACGGCGTGCTTCCTGATCTTGTTGAGCAGGTAGTCGGCGATCTGCTCGGCAGCCTGCCGCGCCACCGTCACCTGGGCGTCCTTGGTGGAGGCGGCGATATGCGGCGTCGCCACCACGTTCTCCATGCCGAAGAACATGTGCTCGGTGGCCGGCTCGGTCACGTACACGTCGCAGGCCAGGCCGGCGATGTGGCCGCTGTCCAGGCCGGCCTTGACGTCGGCTTCGACCATGATGCCGCCGCGCGCGCAGTTGATGATGCGCACGCCCTTCTTCATCTTCGCGATGGCCTCGGCGTTGAGCATGCCCTTGGTGGCCGGGTTCATCGCCACGTGGTAGGTGATGAAGTCCGCAGCGGCGTACAGTTCGTCGAGGGTGACCTGCTTGACGCCGATCTCCTTCGCGCGCGCGGGCGTGAGCACCGGGTCGAAGGCGATGACGATCATCTTCAGGCCCAGGCCGCGATCGGCCACCACGGCGCCGATGTTGCCGCAACCGATCACGCCGAGCGTCTTGCCGGTCAGCTCGACGCCCTCGAACTTCTTCTTCTCCCACTTGCCCGCGTGCGTCGAGGCATGGGCCTGCGGGATGTGGCGCGCCAGGGCCATCATCATCGCCACGGCGTGCTCGCCGGTCGAGACCGTGTTGCCGAACGGCGTGTTCATCACGAGCACGCCCTTCTCGGAACAGGCCGGCACGTCGATGTTGTCGACGCCCGAGCCGGCGCGGGCCACGGCCTTCAGGTTGGTCGCGGCCTCGACCAGTTCACGCGTGAGCGTGGTGGCCGAGCGCACGATGATGGCATCGTATTCGCCGATGCAGGCCTTCAGTTCGGCCGGGGTCATGCCGGTCTTCACGACGGGCTCGAGGCCCTTGTCGCGGAGCACCGTCTCGCACAGCTTGTCCGCCTTGTCGGCGATCAGGACCTTGAACATCTCGGAGCCTCCCGGCGATTTGCGGACTACTTCTTGTACTCGGCGGCCACGGTCGCGTGGGCCCAGTCCAGCCACGCGGTCAGCGCCTCGATGTCGGACGACTCGACGGTGGCGCCGCACCAGACGCGGAAGCCGACCGGCGCCTTGGCGTAGGCATTGATGTCCTTTGCCACGCCTTCCTTGTCCAGCAGCGCGGAGATCTTCTTCGCTGCGGCGGCCTTCTCGTCGTCGGCCAGCTTCAGGAACCAGTCGGCCTTCACCTTGAAGCAGACCGACGTGTTCGACCGGATCTCCTTCGACTCGGCCCAGGAAGTCGATCCAGTCCGTCTTCTCCACCCACTTCTCGAAGGCGGCGAGGTTGGCGTTCGAGCGCTTGTACAGGCCCTGCAGGCCGCCGATCGATTCGGCCCACTTCAGGGCGTCGATCGCGTCCTCGACGCAGAGCATCGAAGGTGTGTTGACCGTGCTGTACTCCAGTTCGCCGGGCTTCAGCTTGCCCTCGGCGGCCAGGCGGAAGGTCTTAGGCAGCGGCCAGGGCACCTTCGGCTCGTTCTCCTGCATGCGGGCCACGGCGCGCGGCGACAGAATGATGACGCCGTGCGCGGCCTCGCCGCCCAGCACCTTCTGCCACGAGAAGGTGACGACGTCGAGCTTCGTGAAGTCCATCGGCATCGCGTAAACGCCGGAGGTCGCGTCGCAGATGGTGATGCCCTCGCGGTCGGCGGCGATCCAGTCGAAGTTCGGAACTTTCACGCCCGACGTGGTGCCGTTGAGCGTGAAGATGATGTCGTGCGTGCGGTCGGCCAGGCGCAGGTCGGGCAGTTTCCCGTAGTCGGCCTTGTACTCGTTCACCTGCGGCAGCTTCAGGAACTTGACGGCGTCGGTCATCCAGCCCTTGCCGAACGACTCCCAGCCGAAGATGTCGACCGGACGCGGCCCGAGCATCGTCCACATCGCCAGTTCGACCGCGCCCGTGTCCGAGCCGGCGACGATGCCGATGCGGTAGTCGTCGGGCAGCTCGAGCATCTTCTTCATGCGGTCGGAGCACTCCTGCAGCCGCGCCTTGCCTTCCTTCGAGCGATGGGAACGACCGACCAGTGCGTCCTTCAGCACATCGACGGTCCAGCCCGGCCGCTTCGCGCAGGGACCGGACGAGAAATTGGGGCACAGTGGCTTGCGTGCGGGCTTTTCCATGGCGTGAACTCCCTGGCTGGGAACCGGTGCAGGTCCGGAACAACGGCAACGTAGTGGCTTGGCGCGGGGATTTGCAACCCACCGGGGTTGTCGGTAATTCGCTGTCAATTGAGATAGATTGCCATTATCATGAAGGCCATCGGGAGGTGCCGGGTGAGTCACGAGTCAGGTCAGTTGCTGCTGCATTACCGCCTGGCCGAGCGCATCGGCGAAGGCGGCATGGGCGTGGTCTGGAAGGCGGTCGACACCACGCTGGACCGCGAGGTGGCGATCAAGATCCTGCCCGAGGCGTTCGCCGCGGACCCCGAACGGCTGGCCCGCTTCGAGCGTGAAGCGAAGCTGCTGGCGTCGCTGAACCACCCGAACATCGCCGCGGTCTACGGCCTGCACGAGGTGCCGTCCGCGACCGGGTCGGGCCGTGCGCTGCGCTTTCTGGCCATGGAGCTGATCCGCGGGCGGTCGCTGACGCAGGAGATCGCCCAGGGACTGGCTCCCGGCCGCGTGGTGGAGCTGGCGGCGGCGATCGCCGACGCCCTGGCCGCGGCCCACCGGCAGAACATCGTCCACCGCGACCTCAAGCCGGACAACATCATGATCGACCAGGACGGCCGGCCCAAGGTCCTGGACTTCGGCCTGGCCCGGCCGGGGGCGATCATGGCCGAGCCCGAGGCGCCGACCATGGTCGCCGGGGCCTCGGTGACGCGCCAGGGCAGCCTGGTCGGCACCGTCGCCTACATGTCGCCCGAGCAGGCGCAGGGCAAGGCGGTGGACCCGCGGTCGGACGTCTTCTCGCTGGGCATCGTGCTGTACGAGATGGCCACCGGGCGCCGTCCCTTCCAGGGCGACAACAGCGTCTCGGTGCTGTCGTCGATCCTGCGCGACACGCCGGCGCCCATCTCCCGGCTGCAACCGGCGGCGCCCGCGCCGCTCGAGCGGATCATCGGACGTTGCCTGGAGAAGAAGCCCGAGGCGCGCTATGCCGATGCTGCCGGGTTGCGCGACGACCTGCGCGCGCTGCAGGGCACGCTCGGTTCCGCTTCGGGGCCGGCTCCGTTGCGGCAGCGGTCCTCGCCGCGCCGATGGCTGTTTGCCGGAGCGCTGGTCGTAGTGGCGGTCGCCGTGCTGGGCGGCTGGTGGTACCGGCAGTCGGCGCAGGGGCGCTGGGTCCGCAACGAGGGATTGCCCGAGCTCGAACGGATCGTCGACAGCATCCAGGGCCTTGAAGAGGGACGCGAGAGCTGGGACGCCTACGTGCTGGGCCGGCGCATCGAGGCGGCCGCGCCGGGCGATCCCCTCTTCGAGCGCCTGCGGCCGAAATTCATGCGCGAAATCACGATCACCTCCGACCCGCCGGGCGCCACCGTGCTTGCGCGCTACTACGATGAACCCGACGCCGAGCCTGTCGAGCTCGGGACGACGCCGTTGACGGACTACAGTTTCCCGCGCGGGTTCACGCGGGTCCAGTTGACGCTGGCCGGCCAGCAGCCGATCTCCGACGTCCTCTGGAATTCCCCCTTCGTCGGCAATGCCGTGCACTACGGTTTCCAGCCGGCCGGTTCGGTGGCGGAGGACGAGGCGTGGGTGCCCGGCGGTTCCTTCGAACTCTACCTGCCCGGCCTGGACCACCTGAAGCCGGAGCCGATGGGCGCCTTCACGATGGATCGTCACGAAGTGACGAACCGCCAGTACCAGCAGTTCGTCGACGCGGGCGGCTACCGCGATGCGAAGTTCTGGCGACTGCCGTTCGTCGACGGCAGGCGCACGCTCGCCGCGGACGAGGCCATGGCGCGCTTCACCGACCGCACCGGCCAACCGGGGCCCGCGACCTGGGAAGTGGGCGCCTTTCCCGATGGCCATGGCGATGACCCCGTCACCGGCGTGAGCTGGTATGAAGCCGCTGCCTACGCCGAGTGGGCGGGCAAGCGCCTGCCCACCATCTTCCACTGGAACCGGGTCGCCTTCACGGTCGGCAGCGCCCGCATCGCACCGCTGGCCAACCTGGCCGGTGACCACGTGGTCCCCGTCGGCACGACGCGCAGCGAGAACCGTTACGGGGTGACGGACCTCGCGGGCAACGCGCGCGAATGGGTCTGGAACGCCAGCGGCGATGGCCTGGGTCATTTCATCCTGGGTGGCGGCTGGAACGACCCCGAGTACGCCTTCGTCGACGCCTACGCGCAGCCGCCGTTCGATCGCTCGGCCACGAACGGCTTCCGCTGCATCCGCCTGCTGGAAGACGAGCCGAACCTGGCCGCGCTGGAACGCGTGGTCGACCGGCCTTCGCGCGATTTCTACGCCGAGAAACCGGTTTCCGACGAGGTCTTTGCGCAGTACCTGCGCCAGTTCGCCTACGACAAGACCCCGCTCGACGCCCGGATCGAGGAAGAGAAGCAGGTCTCGACAGGCATGCGCCAGAAGATCACGTTCGCCGCGGCCTACGGCGGCGAGCGCATGATGGTTTACCTGTTCCTGCCGGCGCAGGGCACGCCACCCTACCAGGTCGTGGCCTTCTTCCCCGGTTCCGGCGCCATCAGCACGCGCTCCAGCGAGTCGGTGGAGCTGGGCCGGCTCGACTTCGTGGTGAAGAACGGGCGCGCCGTCCTGTGGCCGGTCTTCAAGGGGACCTTCGAGCGCGGCGGCGAGCTGACTTCGGACTACGCCTCGGAGACGACCGCCTACAAGGACTACGTGGTCATGTGGGGCAAGGACCTGGCCCGGTCGATCGACTATGCCGAGACGCGCGCGGATCTCGATACCGGACGACTGGCCTACTACGGACTGAGCTGGGGCGGTGGCCTGGGCGCCATCATGCCGGCCGTGGAGCCGCGCATCACGGCGAACATCCTTTATGTAGCCGGCCTCGGCTTCCAGCGCGCGCTGCCGGAGGTCGACCAGATCAACTACGTGGGCCGCGTGAAGCAGCCGACCCTGATCCTGAACGGCGAGCTCGACTTCTTCTTCCCGTCCGAAACCTCGCAGAAGCCGCTGTTCGACCTGCTCGGCACGCCGGCCGCGGACAAGAAGCGGCTGGTGTTCCCCGGCGGGCATTCGGTGCCGCGCACCGAGATGATCCGCGAGTCATTGCAGTGGCTGGACAGGTATCTCGGGCCGGTGGGCAGGTGACGATCATCCGTTGACAGCGCCGGTATCGCCGTGGACTCTACCGGTCAGCCTTTGACCCGCATTCGCGGGCAGACCGGCGAAAGGCCGCCGTTGTTCCCGTCCCGGCATTCCCGTGCATCGATTCCCGCCCGCCTGTGGCCCTGGCTGCTGCTGGCGTTCGTGGCCGTGTATGTGGCCGCGCACTGGGCCACGCGCGTGGTGCCCGACAGCCTGGGTGGGCAGGCAGAGGCCCCGGCGCGCGCCTTCATGGATTTCGACATCTACCTGACCGGCGCGCGCCAGCTGGCCGCCGGAAACTCCGTCTACGCTCCCACCGAAAACCTGCCGCGGCCCGAGTGCATCGGTGACGAGACCCTCGAGTATATCTACACGCCGCTGCTCGCGGTGCTGTTGCGGCCGTGGTCCGCGATGTCGCCCTGCACGGCGGAGAGGGCCTGGTTCGCACTCAACTGCCTGGCCTGCGCGTCGCTGCCGCTCCTGCTGGTGCTCGCGATCGGGCGCGCCCGTTCGCCCGGCTGGTGGGCGCTGGCGCTGGGACTGGTCGGCGCCCCCATGGCCACGCTGGAAACGGTTTCGCTGGGACAAGTCAATGCGCTGGTGCTGGCGCTCATGCTCGGCTTCGTGGTCCTGGCCCGGCGCGGGCGGTTGTGGCCGGCGGCCCTGCTGCTGGCCCTGGCCTTCGGCCTGAAGCTGGTGCCGCTGGCGCTGGCGCTCACGGCCCTGGCGTCCGGTCGACGGCGGCTGCTCGTGCCGCTGGCGGTGGCGGTGGCGGTGGTCGCTGTCGCGTCGTTCGCGCTTGCGCCCGGCTCGACGCCGGCGCAGTTCCGCGAGGCGCTGGACCGGCGCACGGTCGACGGCCTGACGCAGTTGAATAACGCGAGCTGGGTCGCCGCTGCGGCGCGGGCCGGCGACGCGGGTCCCGAATCTATCCGTACGCTCGTCCGCGCCAACCTGCTGCTCGTCGCGCTGGCCGCGGCCGTGGCGTGGTGGCGCGGGCGCGCCGAGCGCGGCTCGCTGCGCCTGGTCGCCGTCGGCTTCGCGCTGAGCGCGGCGCTGTCGCCGGTGTTCGAGGCCCATCACCAGATGCTGCTCTACCCGTGCCTGCTGGTGCTGGCGCTGGCATTCTCGCGCGAGACCCGCGCGATCGTTCGCGTCGGCGGCTTCGTCGGGCTGGTCGTCCTGGCGGCGATGCTGAACTCGCGCGGGCTGGTGCGGGTCGAGCAGGCCCACGGACTGGCCGCCCATCTCCTGGTGAAGCCGGCCGGGGTGGCCTTGTGGGCACTCATCGCCTGGCTGCTCTGCCTGCGCACCGACCGGTTGGAATAGGCCTTGCAAATCCCCTCCTGCACGGCGGGCTGCCGGCGGGAACGAACCTGCCCCGCGGCCCGTCACCCGACTCCAGCCGTGACGAGGGCCAGCCCATGGGTTCGCCGTCCACCCGGACGCATCACCACGCGATCAGGCGCCGAATGGGGCCATTGGCGGCCGTTGCGGTGCTGTCGGCGCTGGTCTTTGCGCAGGTGGACGCGGTCCGGGCCACGACCGTCGACGGCGCCCCGCCGGCTTTTCTTCGCTTCAGCGTGCAGGATCCCGGCGGCAACTTTTTCCCCCATGGCGAGGTCGAATTCTGCCTGCAGGGGGGTGGCTGCCTGTATGCGGACATCGATCGCGGTTACCCTGGCCAGTTCCGCGTGCCGGCCGCCAAGCTGGTGCCAAACGGCCTCTACCAGGTGATCGTTTACGATCCCGATGTCGACGTGGTGTACGAGGTGCGCGACTGGCGCTACGTACCGGAAGACCACGACCCCGGCTACGACATCCTCCTGGGCGTCGACAAATTCCTCGTCTTTGCGCAGTTCCGCGGCCTGGAGGGCGGCGGGCTCCACTTCGAGATCGCCAACACGCTGAACCCGGAGTGGGAGGTGCGCGCCGGCACCGCGCTGGCCGTGTCCGGTCCCGACTCGCTGCCCGAGTTCCCGCGCCTGGCGGGCCGCATCACCGTGCCGGTGATGCTGGGCGCCAACTTCCGCGACGCTCCGGAAGCGGCTGGCGGCGTGCTCGGCGTGGACGCCGGCCTGGGACTGGCCATGGCCTGGCGCAGTCACTATCCGCGCAGCCTCGACAGGAGCGAACGCTGGCTGCCGTTCCACGAGTTCACGCTGGCCTGGGACGGCAACCGCTACACGACGGCGCAGCGCCTGACGCCGGGTCGCAGCAGCGACGTTGTCTTCCATCGCCTGACGCTGGGCTATGGCATCGGTCGCCTCAGCCCGACCGGCGATACGCAGATGAGCCTTTCGCTGGTGCTGGGCGCCGGCGCAGTGCTCGACCGCACCGAGGTGCTGACCTACCTCGGCCGCGAGTACCAGATGTTCGGCGCCGGTGCGCGCCTGGTGGTCGTGCGCGAGGTGGCCGCGGGCCGGGGCGTGCGCATGGGCCTGTGCGGCGTGGTGGAAGCGGTGCGCTGGTGGGCGCAACCGGTCGGGACCGATCACTGGCACGGCCTGGCGCCCTCGGTGGCCCTGGGTCTGGCCTTCTTCTAGGGGTGGCGGACGTGAGCCTGCGGCAGCGCGGATCCTGGGTGGTTTCGGTGGCGGCGGCCCTGTCCGCGCTGCTTGCCGTGCTGCCCGGCTGCGACCGCCAGGACAACGACTGGGGCACGTTCGATCCCGAGCGCAAGCTGATGACGGTGGCCACCGATACGCTGCGCCTGGCCGAGGGCGGCGCCACGCGCACGCTCACGGTGCGCCTGTTGATGGTGCCCGACGACACGGTGCGCGTGGAATTGACGGCCGATGACGGGCAGGCCCTGGCCGCGCCGGCCGTGCTCGTGTTCCCGCCCGTCGACGACGAATGGGCGCTCGAGCGTACAGCCACCATCACCGCGGTGGACGACCAGCTCGACGAGGGCGCGCAGCAGGATGCGCTGACGGTGCTGGCCGTGTCCCGTGACGGCGCGTACGCCGGCCAGGGTGGGCCCGGCCTGGTGCCGCTGGCCATCACCGACAATGATCGCGCGGGTGTCGCCGTTTCCGAGACGGCGCTCGAGATGGTGGAGTCGCCGGCCGGCGTGCTGGAGGAGACCTACCACCTCAGCCTGACCTCGCAGCCGACCGCCGACGTGACCGTCTCCATGACCGTGACGCCGGCCGACCCGACCTTCCACGTGATCCCGACGAGCCTCACCTTCACGGCCGCGAACTGGGCCGACGAGCAGGTTGTCAGGCTGTGGTCCGAGCTCGACGAGGACGACGCCGACGACCTGACCGTCACCATTGCGCATACGGCGGCCTCGACCGACCCGCGCTACGGCCCGGGCCTGGCCATCGACGATGTCAGCGTCATGGTCTACGACAACACGCTGCCTCCCATCGCGCGCATCAGGCCGGCGAACGGCGCCGCGACGTTGTCGCTGGACGAGTCGGCGGCCGGCACGACGGCCGACGTCGAAGTGGTGCTGGACCACGCCAGCCTGTTGCCGGTGAGGCTGCACCTGGCGACGGTGAACGGCACGGCAACCGGCGGCGCCGACTACACGGCCGTGAGCCAGGACCTCACGTTCAATCCCGGCGATGCGCTGGTCCGCGTGGTGACGCTGCAGGTGATCGACGACAACCTGCTCGAGGATCCCGAGTCGTTCGAAGTGGTGCTGACGGGCCTGGCCAACGCGATCATCGGCGACGACGATCGCCTGGACTGCGCCATCGTCGACGACGACCTGACAACGCTGACCGTGGCCGTGGTACCGGCGAGCGAGGACGGCGGGGCGGCCCAGTTCGTGGTCACCATCCCGCGCGCCGAGCCGATTCCGGTGACGTTCACCTTCACGACGACGGCCGGAACGGCCACGGCGGGCGTCGATTTCGAGAGCATCAGCGCGCCGTTCTTCATCGCGGCCGGCCAGACGCAGCGGGTCATCCCCGTGGTACTGCTGGCCGACCCTTACCATGAACCGGACGAGACGTTCACCGCGAACCTCTCGAACGTCAGCGCCAACGCGAACTGGGGCGGCGTGCCGGTCACGGCCACCATCGTCGATGACGATCCGCAGGCCATCTCCCTGGACGGGGTGACCGTGGGTGAGGCGGGCGGACAGGCTGTCTTCACGCTGCGCCTGCAGGCGCCTTACAACGCGCCGGTCACGCTGGCGGTCACGACGCTGGCGGGCGACGGCCTGGGTGCGCCGGCCGGCCAGGAGGACGCGGCCGCAGGCAGCGATTACACGGCGGTGACGGCGTCTTCGTGGGTCATTCCCGCCGATGCCACCACGGCCGTGTTCCCGATCACGATCCAGGCCGGTACGCAGGCCGAGGCGCTGCAGGAGTACTTCCGGCTGCGCATCGACTCGGGCAGCCAGCCCGGGTTCGCGGGCCTCGTGGCGACGGCTACCATCGTCGACGACGACCAGCCGTTCCTGGCCGTGGCCGATGTGGCCGTTGGCGAGTCGGCGACCCAGGCGACATTCACCGTGCGCCTGGTGAACAGCCTGGGTGCGTCCGTCACCAGCACCGGCGACGTGACCTTCCGCGCCGACACCGTCGACCAGACCGCCAGCGCCGGCACCGACTACACGGCGGTGGGGCAGCTGTTCACCATCGCCGCCGGCCAGGGCAGCGTGAACGTGCCGGTCATGCTGAGCAACGACGCCTGGGACGACGACAGCGAGACCTTCGTGCTGCACCTGTCGGCGCCAGTCAACGCACAGCTGGATCCCGACGAGGCAGACGCCTTCTGCGCCATCACCGACGACGAGTTCCCGTCGATCAACCTGGGCGCCGTTCTGGCCCGGGCAAACGAGGGCAGCACCATCGTCTTCACGGTCAGCCTGACGACGCCGCGCCAGTCGGCCACGACGTTCACGCTCACGCTCCTGCCCGGGACCTCGCAGGGCGCGAGCGTCGACTACAGCTTCGCCCAGAACGGGGCGCAGACCATCCCGCCGTTCACGTCCTCGATCAGCTTCAACGTGCCGCTGCTCGACGACCAGCTGGCCGGCGAGGTCGACGAGGTGCTGCGCGCCAGCATCGCCAACGCCAACGTGGCCCTCGGAGTCACGGGCCTGGACCTGACCATCGTCGACGCCCCCGAGCTGACGATCGCGGCCGCGCCCGTGGTGCTGGAAGGGCAGAACGCGGTGTTCCCGGTGACGATCGATGCCGCCTCGACGGCGCCGGTCAGCTTCCGCGTGCAGTTCTCCAGCGCGTCGGCCAGCGTCCTGAACGACATCAACCCGGCGAACACGGGTCCGTTCACCATCCCGGCCGGCTCCACCGGCACCACCGTGCCGGTGCCGACCATTGCCGGCGACGGCGGCGACAACGCCGTCGAGACGTTCACGGTGACGACCATCCTGCCGGTCAATGCCACGCTCAGCGGGTTCAATACGGCCATCGGAGCCATCACCGACGGCGATCCGTCGCCCCTGTCGTTCGCTGCCGACGCCTTCGCCGTCGAGGGCGCCAACATCGACTTCACCATCCAGCTGGCCTGGACCAGCGAGGCGGCGATCCAGTTCTTCGTGCAGTTCAGTGACGGCACGGCGGCCGGGTCGGGCATCGACTACGTCAGCGCCGGCGTCGGGCCCTACACCGTGCCGGCGGGGCAGTCGAGCGTGACGGTATCGGTGGCCACGATCGACGACGCGGGACCGGAACTGGCGTCCGAGAGCTTCACGATCGCGATCGTCAACCCGACCAACGCCGTCGCGGGTGCGCAGCCGACCGCCGTTGGTCGCGTTCTCGACGGCGACCAGCCCCTGCTGACCATCGCCGCAGGCGCGGCCGTCGACGAGGGCGGCACCGTTTCGTTCACCGTGAGCCTGGACCGTCAGACCATCGTGCCGGTGACCTTCGACCTGGAGTTCCTGGCCGGCTCGACGCAGGGCAGCGACGACTTCACGGCGCCGGTCGGACCGTGGACACTGCTGCCGGGCACCACCTCGGTCGTGATCACGGTGCCGACGGTGCAGGACCTCGTGCACGAGAACCAGGAGATCTTCGTGGCGCGGCTCGCGGCCAACCCGGTCAATGCCGTGGTCGGCGCGCCGGGCGAGGCCAACGGTGTCATCAACGACGACGACCCTTGATCTTTCCCGGGGCGGTTGCCCCGCGCGCCCGGGCATGCGACCTTGGTGATGGTCCCACCACCCGGAGGCGTCACCGTGCCCGAAGCTGCCCTGCGCGAATTCCTGTCCCGTATCGAACTCTTCCGCGACCTTCAGCCTGCTGAACTGACGATGATCGCCGACCGCGTGATCGTGGTCGACGTCGCCGCCGGCGAGCTTCTCTTCGAGGAGCATGCGCCGCGGCGCAACCTGCACCTGATCGAGCAGGGCGAAGTGGAACTGTTCCAGCGGGTGCCCGGTGGCGGCGAGAAGCGCATGGCCTACTTCGGCCCGCACGACTTCCTGGGCGAGGGCAGCTTCCTGGACGACTACCCGCACTCCTCGTGCGGGCGCGCCCTCAGCGCCTGCCGCATCGTGCGCCTGCCGCGCGAGCGCTTCCTGGACCTGCTGGCGGTGGAGCCGGCGCTGGCGGCCAAGATCCTGGCGCGCACCGTGCGCGTGATCTCGCGGCGCATGACGCTGGCCTCGGCCCGCCTGGCCAATCCCGGCGCGCAGTACCTGAGCGGACGCACGCGATCCGAGCACGACCTGCTCGGCGACCGCGAGGTGCCGTACGAGTTCTACTACGGTGTCCAGACGCTGCGCGCGGTGGAGAACTTCCCGATCAGCGGCGTCGTGCTCAGCCATCATCCGGCCCTCGTGCGCGGCCTGGCCATGGTCAAGGACGCCTGCGCCCGGGCGAACGCCGAGCTGGGCCACCTGCCGCAGCCGATCGCCGACGCCATCACGCAGGCCTGCCACGAGATCCAGCAGGGCAAGCTGCACGGGCACTTCGTCGTCGACCTGATCCAGGGCGGCGCCGGCACCTCGACGAACATGAACGCCAACGAGGTGATCGCCAACCGGGCGCTGGAACTGCTCGGTCACGAGAAGGGCGAATACAGCTACTGCCACCCGAACAACCACGTGAACCTGTCGCAGTCGACGAACGATGCCTATCCCACGGCCCTGCGCGTGGCGCTGATCCACGCCAACGCGGGCATCTGCGCCGTGCTGCGCGATCTGGTGGCCGCGTTCGCCGCCAAGGCCGCCGAGTTCACCGACGTGTTGAAGATGGGCCGCACGCAGCTGCAGGACGCCGTCCCAATGACCCTGGGCCAGGAGTTCGAGGCCTACTCCGTCACGCTGGGCGAGGAAATCGAGCGCCTGGAGCAGAACGCGGCGCTGTTTCTCGAGGTGAACCTCGGCGGAACCGCCATCGGGACCGGCCTGAACGCCGATCCCGAGTTCGGCGTGAAGGCCGTTGCCCACCTGCGCGCGACGAGCGGCCTGCCGGTGCGCCTGGCGCCGCACCTGATCGAGTCGACGATGGATACCGGCGCCTTCGTCATGTACAGCTCGGCGCTCAAGCGCCTGGCCGTCAAGCTCTCGAAGATCTGCAACGACCTGCGCCTGCTCTCGAGCGGGCCGCGCACGGGCTTCGGCGAGATCAACCTGCCGCCCATGCAGCCGGGCTCGTCGATCATGCCCGGCAAGGTCAACCCGGTCATTCCCGAGGTGGTCAACCAGATCGCCTTCAAGGTGATCGGCAACGACCTGACCGTGACGATGGCTGCCGAGGCGGGCCAGCTCGAGCTCAACGTGATGGAACCGGTCATCGTGCAGAGCCTACTCGATTCCATCGACATGCTCGAGAACGGCATGGAGCCGCTGCGCCTGCGCTGCAGCACCGGCATCACGGCCAATGTCGAGGGCTGCCGGGAGCATGTGCAGCGCAGCATCGGCGTGGTCACCGCACTGAACCCGGTGCTCGGATACGACACCAGCACCGAGCTGGCGCAGGAGGCGCTGCTGACGGGGCGCGGCGTCTATGAACTGGTGCTGGAGAAGGGCCTGCTCTCGCGCGAGGAGCTGGATCGGCTGCTCTCGCCCGAGGCGATGGTGCGGCCGCGTAAGCTCTAGGGCACAGCCGGCGGGGATGCGGGGCGTGACCGTTGTGCCGGAGTTGTTGAAGAATCGCTACAGCTTGTCGTGAACAGTCACATCCCGGACGGGTTGCCGGGCGGGCCCTCTCATGCATAACAGGCATCGTCTCAGCGGGTTGTGGCGTCGATGCCGGCGCGTGGCCCCCGGCCCCGATATTGCGTGATCCCGGGCGATCCCTGTGACGCACCGCTCCCCCGACCGGAGGTCATGACATGAACACCATCACCCGCCCCGTTCGCCTGCTCGCCCTGGTGACGGCCATCGCCGTGCTCGCGCTCGCGTGCGGCTGCGGTTCGGACACCGTCAAGCCGACTCCGACTGCCGCGGCGCCCACGCTGCCCGACCCCGAGCGCCTGGTGCCGGACCTCGCCTTCTTCGACCAGGGTGCGGCCCTGTCGGCCAAGGAGTTCGGCACCCACGACAATTTCGTGAACGCCTACCTGCGCGTTGTCGTCGTCGACGCGTTGACGCATCTCGTGCTCGCACCGCCGGTGACGGCGTTTGCGGTGGCCCTGCACACGATCCCCTCGCCCCAGCCGGACGGATCCTGGCTGTGGGTGTACACCTGGGTGAACGGCCCCGAGGAAGCCCAGATCCGCCTGCGCGGACACGAGATCGGCGACGTCGTTCAATGGGAGCTGCGCGTCACGGCGCTGTCGAACGATCCTGCCTTCGACAATGTGCTCTGGTTCGAGGGGCAGACGGCGCGCGACGGCGCCGAGGGCAGCTGGACCTTCCACGATCCGGAACTGGCAGGTAACCCCGCGGTCGGTGAACTGGCGTGGGGCGATGATGACGAGGGTGCATACCTGACCCTCGAGTGCATCAGCGGCGAGGACATCGGCGACCTGCTCACGTACCGCCACGACGCGCCCGAGTGCATCGTCGGCTTCCACGACGGCGGCACGGGACACGACTACGATATCCGCTGGAACGAACGGGACGGCAGCGGCAGCCTGCTCGTGCCCGACTACAACGGCGGGATGCGTGCCTGCTGGGACATGCACCAGAACGACAGCGTCTGCCCCTAGGACGCGCTGAAGTCGCTGGGTCCGGCCGCGCCCATCGCCGGCGCGGCCGGACTATTTTCTGTGCCGCTCACAACGTTCGCCGCGGTCTCAATCACCGAAATGACAGTTCAGGCCCGGCAGCCACCGGGTGCCTCGCGTGTTGTTACCGGCGTAGTTGAGCAGCCCGATCTGCACCCCATGCAGCTCGGCCGCATAGTTGATGATGCCGACCTGCAGTCCCTCGACGTGGCCGCCGAACCGGTTCCAGGCGCCCACGCCGACGCCTTCCAGCGTGTCGCCCCGCAGGTAGGCCCCGCAGGCGGCCAGGCCGGCGAACCGGTCGGCCCGCAGGCCGCCGGCCGCGAGCGCCACGCCCGTCAGCCGGTCGCAGCCGACGCCCAGCCCGCCGATGAAGACGCCGTCCAGGTTGTCGCCACCGACGCCGAGCCCGCCGACGAACAGCCCGGCCAGGCGGTCGCCGCCCACGCCCAGCCCGCCGACGAAGACGCCGGCGAGGTCGTCACCGCCCACGCCCAGGCCACCGGCCATCACGCCGTGCAACCGGTCGCCGCCCACGCCCAGCCCGCCCAGGCCCACGCCCGTGAAGTCGTCGCTGCCGACGCCGATGCCGCCGACGACCAGGCCGCGCAGCCGTTCCGCGCCGGCTCCCACGAGGTTCAGCGTGATGCCGTCGAGGCGCGCGGCGCCGGTGCCGACCAGTCCGAGACTGAGTCCCTGGATGCGCCCCGTCGACTTCGGCGCCGGCGCCCACAGCGAGACGGTGATGCCGCGGATCGACTCGAGGTCGCGGTCGCGGAAGTTGATGCGCAGTCCGTCGAACGTGCGCGAGTTGCCGAACGACAGGCCGGCGCCGCGCACGGGGATGTCGAGGGACCCGGCGATCGCGTCGCCGGCCAGAGCCAGCATGAGGGCGGCCGCGCACGCGACGGCGGCGGCATGGGAGCGGACGGATGCGGACATGGCCAACCTCGGGCGGCGGGATGGGGGGTGTGGCGCCAGGTGATGGGACGCAGGCGCGGCCCCGAGGTTACACCGGGGCCGCCGCCTCGCCCAGACCGATCACCGGGTTAGGCCGACCCGTAGGCCTTCTTCAGCCACGCCACCAGTTCCTTGTCGACGTCGCCCGGCTTCTCGAGCCGCACGCGATGGCTGACCATCGCGTTGAAGCTGCCGGCCGCCTCCAGGCGCGGCCCGGCCGGCTCACCCTTCAGGCAGAGGCCGACGTCGACACGCGTCTTCGTCGTCGGCTGCACCAGCGCGAACTGTTTGGAGCGGCGCAGCGAAACATACGTCTTCTTCGGCGAGACCTCGACGTCGCCGCCGAAGGCCCGCACGGCCTTCTCGATCGCGGTCCAGACCGGCAGCAGCGCCTGCTTCTCGCCGGCGAACATGGCGGCCACCAGGTCGTCGCCGCCGGGGGCGGGGCCGTCGCCCTGCAGTGCGGTCGCCGCGATGAGGTTGGCGTAGCCGTGGCCCACGCCGTGGTCGGCCTTGAGCATCGCCACGATCAGGCCATGCTTGGCCAGGCCGCTCTTCGCCACGAGCGACACCCACTCGGGCAGCGTGCGGCCGGTCTTCTCCTTGAGGTTGGCGATCATGGTCGCCATCGCGTCGTCAGGCGATTTGGCCATCTCGGTTACCTCCCGCTCAGGAAATGCGGCCGTCGAGCGGCCAGTGTTCGCTGCGGCTGCGCTTGGGCGACGTGAAGGCGGTGGCGCTCATCATCGCCAGCATCAGGCGCTGCTTCAGGGTGGGGCGGCCGGATTCGCACAGCGCCTTCAGCGTGGCGCCGATGAACTCGCTGCCCTGCTTCATGTACTTCTCGCTCTTGGTGCCGGCAGTGATGCCTTCCGAGGTGAGCGTGAACTGCACGGCGCCGTCCACCTCGACCAGCTCGTAGGTCACGCGACAGGGCGCGTCGTCCAGCGAGGTGAACTTGAAGGTGTGGCTGAAGCGGTGTGGCGGGGCGAACTCGAGCACCTCGCCGACCACTCCGGTGAACTTGCCGTCGGGCGTGCGCATGCGGATGGGGGCGCCCGGGCCCAGCGTCGTCGTGTGCATGACCGAGCCGAAGAAGAACGGCAGCGGCTCGCCGGTGCGGGTCAGGGCGTCCCACACCTTGCGGATGGGGGCATTGATGGTGATGCGGTACACCTGTTTAACGTTCGCGGTCATGTTCGGCTTCCTCCTCCTCGACCTGGAACTTGATGTCGTTGACGTGGGCGGCCCAGAAGCGGCTGTACTGCGTCGTCCAGCGGTCGTAGACCAGCTGGACCGGCGCCGCATTGAAATACATCTCGCGCAGGCGGCCGTTCTTCTGCGAGATCACCAGGTCGGCGTCACGCAGGATGCGCAGGTGCTTCATCACCGCGACCCGACTCATCGGGAAGTACTTGGCGACGTCGTTCACGCTGCACCCGGGCATGCTGATGAGGATGTCGAGCATCCTGCGTCGGGCCGGGTGGGCCAGGGCCGTGAAGACGGCGTCCATGGAGTCGGGTTTCATAGGTAACCAAAAGGTTACATGAAAACGGGAATCATGTCAATGGTCGAAATCAGGCCCGTTCAGCCCTGGAGCGGGTGCCCGGCGGCCGGGTGCAGGACCGACCAGTCCAGGGTGGTGCCTGCGCCCAGGGGCACGAGGTCGCCGGCTTCCCCGGCTGGGACCACGGCGGGCACCGGGTTGGGGCGGCGCACGAGGGTCAGCGTGCCGCGGTTGAAGGGCAGGTCATAGAAGATGGGACCGTGCCTGCCGGCGAACCCTTCCAGGCGGTCGAGGGCACCGGCCTGCTCGAAGGCGGTGGCGTAGAGTTCGATGGCTGCCGGCGCACTGAAGATCCCGGCACATCCGCAGGCCGTTTCCTTGGTGGCCCGCACGTGGGGCGCACTGTCGGTGCCGAGGAAGAACTTGGGCGAGCCGCCGGTGGCCGCTGCCAGCAGGGCCAGGCGGTGCTCTTCGCGCTTGAGCACGGGCAGGCAGTAGAAGTGCGGGTTGAGCCCGCCCTGGAACATGGCGCCGCGGTTCAGAAGCAGGTGGTGGGCGGTGATGGTGGCGGCGAGCGTGGGCGGGCCCTGCTTCACGAACTGGACACCCTGCTTCGTCGTGACGTGCTCGAGCACGACCTTGAGGTCCGGCACCTCGTCGAGCAGCGGGCGCAGGTGCCGCTCGATGAAGACCGCCTCGCGGTCGAAGACGTCGACGGCCGGGTCGGTGACCTCGCCGTGCACCAGCAACGGCAGGCCGCAACCGGCAAGCGCCTCGAAGACCGGCAGCGCGCGCTTGAGGTCGGTGAGCCCCGCATCGGAGTTGGTCGTGGCGCCGGCCGGATACAGCTTCGCGGCGACCACGAAGCCCTCGAACTTCGCGCGCTCGATCTCGGCCGGCTTCGTGGCGTCGGTCAGGTACAGCGTCATCAGGGGCGTGAAGTCGATGTCGGGCTCGAGGGCGTCGAGGATGCGGTCGTAGTAGGCCGACGCGGCCGCCGCCGTCGTCACCGGCGGCTTCAGGTTCGGCATCACCACCGCGCGTCCGAAATGGCGCGCCGTGTGGTGCAGCACCGCGCCCATCAACGCGCCGTCGCGCAGGTGCAGGTGCCAGTCGTCAGGCCGCGTGATGGTCAGGGAATCGATCTTCATCTCTCGAACCACTCCAGCCTGTGCAGGGGAACCGACGTTCCTTCCGGCAGCGATGCCGTGCCGGGCGGCAACACGACCAGCCCCTGCGCGCGGGCCAGTCCGCTGAGCATATGCGAACCCTGGCCTGCTTCGGGGACGGCCCGTACGCTGCCGGCAGTGTCCGTCTCGAGCCGGGCCCGCAGCCAGGTCTCGCGTTCACCGGTGGGGGCGGCTGCTGACGCCAGCGTAGCGTTGCCATCGGCTGCGCCGGGTCCGGCTGCCGCATCCAAAGGGGCGCCGCACAAACGCCGCACGGCCGGGCGCACGAGCAGCTCGAAGGAAACCAGAGCCGAGACCGGGTTGCCCGGCAGGCCGAACACGGGCGTTCCCGCCGGCGCCAGGCCAAACCAGTTGGGCAGGCCCGGGCGGATGGCGACACGGCCGAAGAGTTCGTTGATGCCGAGCTGCGCCCGCACCGCCGGCACGTGGTCGTGGTCGCCCACCGAGGCGCCGCCCACCGTCACCACGAGGTCGGCGCCGCGCAGGCCCTGCGCCAGGGCGCGCCGGAGCGCCGTCGGGTCGTCGGGCACGCGCACATGGCGCACCGCTCGCGCGCCGGCGGCCCGCAGCGCGGCGCAGATCGCCGGGCCGTTCGCGTCGATGACCTGCGCGCGCCCGGGCTTGACGCCGGGCTCCACCAGTTCGTCGCCCATCGTGATCACCAGCGCCGCGGGGCGACCGCCGACCTTCACGGCGGCGCGCCCGAGTTGCGCCAGCAGCCCGAGCACCGGCGGCGTCACGACGCAGCCGGACGGCAACAGCACATCACCCCGCCGGTATTCCTCGCCCACGCGACGCAGGTTGGCGCCGGCGCGCGTCGGTGCGCGGAACACGGCTGTCTCGCCCTCGGCGCCGACGACTTCCTGCACCACCACGGCCTCGGCGCCGCCGGGCAGCGGCGAGCCCGTGAAGACACGGATCGTCGCGCCCGGCTTCAGCAACTGCCGCCGCGCCGTGCCGGCCGGCAGCGAGCCGGCCACGCGCAGGGACACCGGCCGTGCGGCCGTGGCGCCGGCCAGGTCGGCCACGTGCACGGCCCAGCCGTCCATTGCCGACTGCTCGAAGCGGGGCGAATGCGAACGCGCACGCGCGGGCTCGGCCAGGTACGCGCCGAGGGCGCGGTCGAGCGGCACCGTCTCGGCGGGCAGCGGCAGCACGTGGCGCAGGACCAGGCCAAGGGCTTCGGCATAGGGCACGGGCTGGCCGGCCGGCGCGGTGGAAGTCGGGGCGGGGGGCGATACGCGTGACGTCTCGCTGGACACGGCGGGCAGATCCCTTCTCCGGGCGGCAGCGCGGCCGGGGCCGGTCAGCCGCCGATGTTGACCATGCTCTCGAGATTGTGCCGCCGGTGCTCGGTCTCGGCGGCCACGCCATCGGCCAGGCGCCCGGCCACTGCGCGACGGACCGTGGCCACCAGCGCGTCGTCGTCGGCGCCGGCGCGCATCAGCGGGCGCAGGAACGCCGACGGACGTCCGTAGAGACAGGTGCGCAGGCGGCCCCGCGCGTCGATGCGCAGGCGTCGGCACGTGCCGCAGAACGTGCGGCTGTGCCCCTCGATGATCCCGATGCGCCCGACATGGCCGGGCACGCGGAACAGTTTCTCCACGGCGCCCGGGCGCACCGGCTCGGGCTCGACCTGTTCCCTGACGGACAGGCGCGCCAGGATCTCCGGACCGGAGATGCCCGGACCGCTCAGCCGGCCCTCGCCGAGGAACGGCATCGGCTCGATGAAGCGCACGGTCATCGCGCGCTCACGCGTGAGCTCGACGAAATCATCCAGTTCATGGTCGTTCCAGCCCGGCAGCACCACCATGTTCAGCTTGAGGCCCAGGCCCCGCGCCAGCACCAGGTCGATGGCCGAGCGTGCGCGCTCGAAGCCTTCGCGACGCGTGATCGCCGTCCAGGTTCCCTGGTCCAGCGAGTCGAGGCTGAGGTTCACGCGCTTCAGCCCCGCGTCGATAAGGCCGTCCAGGTGCTCCACCAGCAGCAGGCCGTTGGTGGTCAGCAGCACTTCGGGCGACGACGGCAGCGCGCGCAGGGCCGCGATCAGCGAGACGACGCCCCGGCGTACCAGCGGCTCGCCACCGGTGATGCGGAAGCTGCGCACGCCGAGGCCCGCGAACAGGGCGCCGACACGGATCAATTCTTCGATGGAGAGGATTTCGTCGCGCTCGCCCAGGGCCACGCCGGCCGCAGGCATGCAATAGCGGCAGCGCAGGTTGCAGCGGTCGGTGACCGCCAGGCGCAGGTAGTCGAGGCGGCGACCCTGCGGATCGACCAGCGGGCCGTTCGGCGCCGGGCCCACGGTGGCGAACGCCGCCGGTCCCGGAGCCGGCAGGGCGGCGGCAGGATGGGCGGCGGGACGGGCGCCGTGGGCTTCTGGTCCTGCGGACATGGGTCAACCTCGGGCGGCGCCGGCCGATGACTGTCGGTCGGACGCCAGGCCACTGGTGGCACGGGCTTCGACAAGAAAACATGAAACCGGGCCGCTGTCCATGATGGCAAGGGCCGGGCGCAGGTCGCGGTTCTCATCCGCACGGATCGGCAGTATCTTGAACGGCGGAATCGCCCGCGGCACCTGGCCGGCCGCACCCCGGAAACCCAATGGCGGGAGCCTCGCATGGAAGTCGATATCGAACTGCTGCATCACCTGTTCCGCGCGCACCCCTGGCATGGCGTGGCCATAGGGGACGAGGCGCCCGAGCGTGTGACGGCGTATGTCGAGATCGTGCCCACCGACACGGTGAAGTACGAGCTCGACAAGCCCACCGGACTGCTGAAGGTGGACCGGCCCCAGAAGTTCTCGAACGTGTACCCGACGCTCTACGGCCTGTTGCCGCAGACCTATTGCGGCCCGAAGGTGGCTGAATACTGCATGCAGCAGGCGTCACGCAAGGGCATCGTCGGCGACGGCGATCCGCTGGACATCTGCATCCTGGCCGAGAAGACGATCACGCACGGCGACATCCTACTGACGGTGACGCCCATCGGCGGGCTGCGCATGATCGACGGCAACGAGGCCGACGACAAGATCATCGCCGTGCTGGGCACCGACGCCATCTACGGTCACCTGCGCGACATCTACGAGTGCCCGGCTTCCATGGTCGAGCGCCTGCGCCACTACTTCCTGACCTACAAGGACGCGCCGGGCGCGCGGCGCAGCGAGAC
This sequence comes from bacterium, assembly GCA_016703265.1. Taxonomy (NCBI): domain Bacteria; species bacterium. The sequence continues at coordinate 282,504 of JADJCK010000003.1, read as the reverse complement.
CGAGATCACGCACATCTACGGCCGGGCGGAAGCGCACGAGGTCATCGAGCGGAGCCAGGCCGACTACACCGCGAAGTTCGGCCCGCTGAAGGGCCTGTTCGAGCAGCTGCGCTCGCGCTGAAGCATGGCCTTCAAGGACCACTTCTCGCGCCAGGCTGCCGACTACGCCGCGTTCCGTCCGGCGTACCCGGACGCCCTCTACGACTGGCTGGCCGTGCAGGCGCCGGCCACGCGGCTGGCCTGGGATGCGGGCTGCGGCAGCGGCCAGGCCTCGGTCGGGCTGGCCGTCCGGTTCGAACGCGTCGAGGCCAGCGACCCCAGCGCCGACCAGATCGCCCGCGCCACCGCCCATCCCGGGGTCCGTTACCATGTCGCCGCCGAGACGCTGCCGGCGCTGGCGGACCGTTCGGTCGACCTGCTCACCGTGGCCCAGGCCTGGCACTGGTTCGATCGCGCAGCCTACCTGGCCGAGGCGCGCCGCGTGGCGGTGCCGGGCGCCGTGCTCGCTGTCTGGACGTACAACCTGCACCGCGTGACCGAAGAAGTGGACGCGGTCGTCGATGCGCTCTATGCCGAACTGGACCCCTGGTGGCCGCCCGAGCGGCGTCACGTGGAGGACGGCTACGCCCGCCTGGCGCCACCGGGCGATGAGGTGCCCGCCCCGGCCTTCGCGATGACCGCCGCGTGGAACCTCGGCCACCTGCTCGGCTATCTCGCCAGCTGGTCGGCGGTCGCCGCCTGCCGGGCGGACACCGGGTGCGACCCGCTGGCCGGGTACGAACCGCAATTGCGGAGCGCCTGGGGCGAGGCCCGCGCCCGGCGTCCCGTCTCCTGGCCGCTGACCGTCCGCGCCGTCAGGCTCTGACGGGCCGGTCGACCTGCCCGATCCTGCCAGGGCAACCCATAGTGCTCAGATATCTTATTTGCAAACTATTCATCAAGATCTTCCCCGTAGTGCCGACGAATATCCCGTCGTCCATCCAACTCGCCCACGCCCGTACCGATTGTGGGAGTACAACATGTTCAGGGGTATGACCCTTCGCGGCCGCACGCTGGGCACCGGCCTGGCCCTGCTGTTGGTGCCATTGGCGATCATTTTCGGGGTCGTCGTCATCTCGCAGATGCAGATGCGCGAGGCCACCTCAGCCGAGGTACGCAAGCTCGCCATCCAGGACCTCGACCACCTGGTGCAGGGCATCGAGGCGATGTGCCTCACGCAACAGGCCGTGCTCGAGGATGCGGTGATCGATGGATTGTCGGTCACGCGCGCCGCACTGGCACGCGCAGGGGCGCCGGCATTGGGCAGCGAAACCGTGTCGTGGTCGGCGGTGAACCAGTTCACGAAGGCGACGTCCACGATCGATCTTCCGCGCCTGATGGCGGGCGAAACGTGGCTCGGCCAGAACGCCGATATCGCCGCACCCAGCCCGGTCGTGGACGAGGTGCGCGACCTCGTCGGAGGCACCGCAACCATCTTCCAGCGCATGAACGACGGCGGCGACATGCTGCGCGTGTGCACCAACGTGCAGACCAAGGACGGAAAGCGCGCGATCGGCAAGTTCATCCCGGCGACGAACTCCGACGGCCAGCCCAATCCCGTGCTGAAGTCGGTGCTCGCGGGCCAGGTCTACCGCGGCCGCGCCTTCGTGGTCGACCGCTGGTACGTCACCGCCTACGAGCCGATCCGCGACGCCGCCGGCGGCATCGTCGGCATGTCCTACTTCGGCGTGCCGCTGGAGAGCGCAACGGCCCTGCGGCAGTCGATCATGGACGTGAAGGTCGGGCAGACCGGCTACGTCTACGTGCTCGACGGCAAGGGCAACTACGTCGTCTCCAAGGACGGCAAGCGCGACGGCGAGAGCCTCTGGGAAGCCAAGGATGCCAACGGCACGACGTTCATCCAGGAGATCGTGACCAAGGCGAAGGCGCTGCCGGACGGCCAGGTCGGGGAGCAGATCTATCCCTGGCTGAACAAGGGAGACGAGGACGCGCGCAATAAGATCGCCCGCTTCGTCTACTTCGAGCCCTGGGACTGGGTCATCGGCGCCGGTGCCTACCTTGACGAGTTCGGCGCGGCCGAAGTGGCCGTGGCCTCCTATTCGCAGCGCACCCTGGTGATGATCGGCATCGCCAGTCTCGTGTCGCTGCTGATGGCCGGCGCCGTGTGGTTCCTGGTCTCCCGTCGCATCGCGCGGCAGGTCGGGCACGTGGCCGACACGCTCAGCACGGCATCGGCGCAGGTGGGCCTCTCGTCGGGTGAAGTGGCCACGAGCAGCCAGTCACTGGCCGAAGGCGCCAACCAGCAGGCCGCGTCACTGCAGGAAGTGAACGCGGCCATGGCGCAGATCCTGTCCACCACCCGGACCAATGCCGAGAGCGCCGACCGTACGAACGGACTGGCCGGAACGGCGGCCGACGCGGCCGGACGCGGCGTCGAGGCGATGCGGAACCTCGGGCGCGTGATGGGCGACATCAAGTCGTCCAGCGACGAAACGGCGCGCATCCTCAAGACGATCGACGAGATCGCCTTCCAGACCAACCTGCTGGCGCTCAATGCGGCGGTCGAAGCGGCGCGGGCCGGCGATGCCGGCCGCGGCTTCGCGGTCGTGGCCGAGGAAGTGCGCAACCTGGCCCAGCGCAGCGCCGAGGCCGCCCGCAGCACCGACAGCCTCATCCAGAAGGCACGCCAGAGCTCGGACCAGGGCGTTGTCGCCACCGGCGACGTGGGCGGCATCCTCGAGGAGATCGCCACCGGCGTCACCTCGGTGCGTGAACTGGTGGCCCAGGTAGCAGCCTCCAGCCGCCAGCAGGCGCAGGGCGTGGGCGAGATCACTGCCGCCATGACGCGGCTGGACCATGTCACCCAGGGAACGGCCGCCAGCGCCGAGGAATCGGCAGCGGCCGGGCAGGATCTGCAGGCCCAGTCGCGCGCGGTGGCGGAAGCGGTGGATGAGCTCCGACTGCTTACCGAGGGGGCGAACCGCAGCTGACGCGGGCTAGAAGAAGTCGCGTTGTTCCGGATCGGCGGCGTCGGCAGGCTCACTGCCGGCGCCGTCTGCATTGACGGCCTCGTCGGCGTTCCCGGTCACGGCGGCCGCGGGCTCCTCATCGACGACCGGCGGCGCCAGGATGCGCCCGAGAACCAGCCCGCCCAGCAACCCGTACACCCAGCCGGCGGCCGCGCCGGCGGCCATCAGGCGCGGCGCGCGCTCCAGGGCCACGCCCGTGAGCATGAGCCCGGTGCCCAGGCCGGCCAGCGAGAATACCGCCATCGCCGCCAGCGGATGCCGTGACCGGACCACGCCCCAGCCCCCCGCCGCCATCACCAGCGCCGCGAACGGGATGTAGCGGCTGAGGTAGTAGCCCAGCGCCAGACGACTGCCGTAGCCGGCCATCTGCAGGCCCATCGGCAGCACGCTCAGGCACAGGCTCGCGCCGGCGAGGGCGCCCAGGGACACGCCCAGGGCGTAGCGGGCAACGGGGGATCGCAGCATCGACTGGTACCAGCTCCTGGGATGCGGGACGGCGGGGGCGCCCGACCGGTGGTTCCTTCCCGGCCGCCGGGGCGAGCGGCAGGCACCGGCATGATGCCCGGCCCGGTCCGACATGGCAAGCCCGGGACGGTCCCTGGTGCCGGGAAGGCCCGGCCTGCCGCCGGGGAACAGTCGCCGGGCGCAGGGGCCTTGTTCTGCGCGGACAACAATGGTATGACTTCCCCGGGCGATGCCCCGATGCCACCACGTCCCGCCGCCGGGCACCCTTGCCGGTCGGCGGCCGATCCCGCGCGCACCCCCCAGGAGGGCCGGACCATGGCCGACGACAACAAGAGCGAAGTCTACGGGCCGAATCCCGATGTTGCCGCCACGTCCTACATCGGCAGCATGGCCGAGTACCAGCGGCTGTACCGGCTGTCGCTGGATGACCCGGAGACGTTCTGGGGCAAGCAGGCCGAGACCCTCTCGTGGTTCGTGCCGCCGCGGATGGTGTTCGACCACGACTATGAGAACGTCGACTTCAGCTGGTACCTGGGGGGGCGCCTGAACGCCTGCTACAACTGCGTCGACCGCCACCTGAACACGCTCGGCGACAAGACGGCCATCATCTGGGTGAAGGACGAGCCGGGCCAGTACGAGCACATCACCTATCGGCAGCTCAAGCACCAGGTGGCGCGCGTGGCCAACGTGCTGAAGGCCCACGGTGTGAACAAGGGCGATCGCGTGGCGATCTACATGCCGATGGTGCCCGAGCTGGCCTATACGATGCTGGCCTGCGCGCGCATCGGCGCCGTGCACTCGATCATCTTCGGCGGCTTCAGCGCCGACGCCATCCGCGACCGCATCCTCGACGCCCAGTGCCATGTTGTGGTCACGGCCAACGAGGGCCTGCGCGGCGGCAAGGTGGTCAAGCTGAAGGAGACGGTCGATCGCGCCGTCGACGGGCTGGAGACGGTGCGCACCGTGCTGGTGGCCCGTCGCACCGACCATGCGTCGCCCATGCGCGCGGGTCGCGACTTCTGGCTGGACGAGGAGATGAAGAAGCAGCGCTCGACCTGCACCGTCGAGTGGATCGGCGCCGAGGACCCGCTGTTCATCCTCTACACCTCGGGGTCGACCGGCAAGCCCAAGGGCGTGCTGCATACTACGGGCGGCTACATGGTCTATGCGTCGATGACGCATCGCATGGTCTTCAACTACCGCCCGGGCGACATCTACTTCTGCGCGGCGGACATCGGCTGGATCACGGGACACTCCTACATCATCTACGGGCCGCTGGCCAACGGCGCCACGACCGTCATGTTCGAGTCCATTCCGACGTATCCCGATGCCGGGCGCTACTGGCAGATCGTCGATGACCTGAAGGTCAACATCTTCTACACGGCGCCCACGGCGCTGCGCGCCATCGCCCGCGAAGGCGACGCGTTCCTGGCGAAGTCTTCCCGCGAGTCGCTGAGGGTGCTGGGCACCGTGGGTGAGCCCATCAACCCGGACACCTGGAAGTGGTACTGGGACAAGGTGGGCAAGAAGCGCTGCTGCGTGGTGGACACGTGGTGGCAGACCGAGACCGGCGGCATCATGATCACGCCGCTGCCGGGCATCACGCCGCTGAAGCCGGGTTCTGCCACGCTGCCGTTCTTCGGCGTCAAGCCGGTGCTGATGGACGCCGACGGCCAGATCCTCGAGGGCAACGGCGTCACGGGCAACCTCTGCATCGAGCGCACCTGGCCCGGCCAGGCCCGCACGGTCTGGGGCGACCACCAGCGCTTCCATGACACGTACTTCACCCAGTATCCCGGCTACTACTTCACCGGCGACGGCTGCCGGCGCGACGAGGACGGCTACTACTGGATCACCGGCCGCGTCGACGACGTCATCAATGTCAGCGGACATCGCCTCGGCACCGCCGAGGTGGAGAGCGCGCTCGTGGCGCACGAGGCGGTCGCCGAAGCCGCGGTGGTCGGGTTCCCGCACGAGATCAAGGGCCAGGGCATCTTCTCGTACGTGATCCTCAGCGCCGACGCGGCCAGCGGTTCGGGCAGCGAACTGGTGGGCGCGCTGAAGGAGCAGGTGAGGCACGTCATCGGCCCCATTGCGACCCCGGATGCCATCCTGATCGTGCCGGGGCTGCCGAAGACGCGCTCGGGCAAGATCATGCGGCGCATCCTGCGCAAGATCGCGGCCGGCGAGTACACCGGCCTCGGCGACGTGACGACGCTGGCCGACCCCGGCGTGGTCGACCAGTTGATCGAGGCGCACAAGAAGCTGCCGAAGGCCTGAGCGATGACACCGGCGCCGACGACGCTCCGCATCGCCGTCAGCGCCTGCCTGCTGGGCGAGCCCGTCCGCTACGACGGCCAGGAGAAGACCTGTGCCGCCGTGCGCGACGGGCTCGCTGCGTTGGCGGAACTGGTGCCGCTGTGCCCGGAGGTCGGCGCCGGCATGCCGGTGCCGCGCGAGCCGGTCGACCTGCACGGTGATGCCATCGCGCCCCGGATGATCGGCGGCGTGACCGGCGAGGACTGGACCGAACGCACCCTGGCCTGGATCGAGGCGGCGCTCGATCGCTGCGAGTCGCTGGGCGTGTCGGGATTCGTGCTGAAGGCGCGCTCGCCCAGCTGCGGCGTGGGCACGGCGTTGCTATACGCGGTGCCCGGCGCCGAGCCGACGCGCACCGACGGCCTGCTGGCGGCGACGATCCGCCGGCGCTTCCCGCACCTGCCGCTGGTCGAGGACGAAGGGCTGGATGCGGCGGCGTTCGTTCGTCGCGCGGCGCGGCACGCGCGGGGCTGAGCGAGGTTGCGCCGGTGGCGGAGTTGCGCCGGCGCAAGAGCCGTCGATAACCGTCCGTGGTTCCCGAAGCAGCCGGTGCCACAGGTGCCCGAGGTGGAAACCCATGCGCTACCCGATCCTCGCTCGAGTTCCGGCCGCAATCCTCGCTGCCGGCCTCTCGCTGGCCAGCGCCACAGCGCACGCCGACGATGCCACGGACTACCGCTACTACGTGGCCACCCTCGCCGCAGCCGACGCCGGCCTGCAGTTGCATGACGTGGCGGCGGCGAAGCATTGGCTCGAAGAGGCGCCGCCTGCGCATCGCGGCTGGGAGTGGAACTACCTTCGCGCGGCGCTCGATCGCAGCGCCGCGGCCTTCAACGCCCATCAGGCACCCGTCACCGACCTGTCGCCCAGTCCGGACGGAAAGCTCCTCGCTTCCTGTGGCGGCACCGACGTCATCCTCTGGGATGCGGCCACCGGGTCGCGGGTGGCGCTGTTGTCAGGGCACACGCGCGCCACCTGGAATGCGCGCTTCTCGCCGGACGGGAGCCGGATCGCGTCCGTCGGCTCGGACGGCACCCTGCGCCTGTGGGATGTCGCTACGGCCCTCGAGGCCAGGCGCATTGCCGGTATCGGGCAGGGCGTGGCGGCGGTCGCCTGGAGCCCGGACGGAACGCAGGTGGCGACCGTCTCCTGGAAGCGCAGCGATGAACGCGGCGTGTGGGGAGTCGTCGACATCTGGGATGCGGCCACCGGCGCGAATCGGCGCCATCTCGAGCACGGCGTCAAGCCCATCGGTTCGGTCAACTTCACGCCGGACGGGAGCCGACTGTGGATCGGCACCTGGGACTACGACGTCGCGGCCTATGACACCGCCACCTGGGAGCAGGTCTTCCGGAAGTTCCCGCCCGAGGATCCAGCCTACAAGCGGGTCAACGAATGTCGCCCCAGCGCGGACGGCACGCGCCTGGCCGTGGCGCACGACGACGGCGCCGTGCGGATCCATGACACGACAACCGGTGCATTGCTGCACACCTTGCACCAACAGGCCGAAGGTGCCCGGCTGCCGCAGAACGATGTCGTCTGGCTTCCCGGCGGCCATCGCGTGGCCACCGTCTCGAAGGACCTGACGTTGCGGATCTGGGACGCGGACACGGGCGAGCACTTGTCGGCCTGGCATGGTCATGAGCAGACAGTGACGGCGTTGGCCGTGACGCCCGACGGCAGTACGCTCTTCAGCGGCGACGCCGGCGGAGTCGTCCGCCGTTGGGACCTGGCAGCGCTCGCCGCCGTGCATTCCCGCTGGTCGTTGCCGGGCACCGGCTACGCGATCGCCGTCAGTGCCGACGGCTGGCATGCGGCGTCGACCGGTTGGGGCGGCTGGATCGCCATCATCGATCCGGCAACCGGCAGCACGGTGACGCAGTGGGACGGGCACGGCGAGTCCGGTGTACGCGCTGCCTGGAGTCCGGGAGACAGCCTGTTGGCCACGACCGGCAACGACGGCCTGGTCCGCGTCTGGGACCTGCGATCCACGCCGCCGCGGATGATTCGGGAGCACAGGGTGGACACGCAGAGCACGGCCGTCGACTTCAGCGCCGACGGTCGCTGGCTGGCCTCGCCGGCGAAGGGGCCGGTGCTTCGGGTCTGGTCGACACGCGATGGCTCCGACCTCGCCGCCCTGGCCGACAGTTCATCATTCAGCGATGCGGTTTGGCACCCGATGTTGCCGCTGCTGGCGGCGTGCGGCGACGACGGCGTGGTGAGGGTGTGGGAACCGTCGACTGGCGCTCTGGTGGCGCGACTCGAAGGCCATGGCGACGGCAGCCTGCGCGCGGCGTTCTCGCAAGACGGCACGCGACTGGCCGCGGCGTCGAACAGCGGGCTGGTCCGGGTGTGGGCGACGGGATCCTGGCGCCTGGAAAGGGAGATGAGCGTGGCCAACGGCGGCCAGATCGCCGTGGCCTTCTCGCCCGACGGCCGTCGCCTGGCCACCGCCGGCTCGGACGGTCACGTCCACCTGTGGGATCCGGCCACCGGTGCGCACCTGCTGAAGGCGCCGTGTCCCGGAACGCCGTACGATCTGGCCTGGTCGAACGATGGAAAACGTCTGCTGGTGGTTCCGCTGGACGGGACGATCAGGGTCTTTGAATAGCGACCCGACCCGCGACCGTGGAACCGGTCAGCGCTTTACGCGGTACACAACGGTATTGTCCCCGACGCGCTCGTAGAAGCAGGTGTGCACCAGCTCGAGCTTGTCGGCCAGCTCCGGCGCCAGCGGGCTGACCAGCAGCCCATCGAGCCCCGGCAGGTACTGGCGCACGGTCTGGACGTTCACGACGAGGTAGTCGACGTCCTGGTTCCGGGCCCACAGCGCGTATTCCAGCGCATTCCCCAGTTCGGGGTACTTCAGGAACCGCGTTCCGGCCCAGAAGGCCGCATACGGTTTGTAGTCGGCGACCAGTGATTCCCGCGTGGTCGGGCGGCGCAGCCACAGCCCCGCATCCTTCAAGCCGTAGTAGGCCTCGGTGTTGCGCCGGATCAGGGGCGCATCATCGATCGCGGCCACCGCCAGCCCGCTCGCCACCAGCACGGCCAGCGCGATGGTCGGCGCGACCCGCGGCGTGCTCGTTCCGCGTGCGCCACCGGCCGCGTTCCGCCGCGCCACCAGGTCCACCAGCGATCGCGCCCCCAGGCCCGCGCCCAGCAGCAGCACCGGCAGGTACGGCAGCCAGAACCGCACCACCATCGGGTTGATGACCAGCGGCACCGATGCCAGCGGCAGCAGCAGCCAGGCCCAGGCCCCGCGATGTCGCACGATGCCGTACGCCGCCAGCAGCGCCAGCGGCACGCCGAGCTGTCCCGTCAGCAACGGCGCCAGCTTGGCGAGGTTCGCGCCGATCAGGCCCGCGTAGTCCAGTCCCGGATGCGCGTCCACGCTCTGCGTCAGCGCCACGGTCTTGCTGCTGATGTCCCAGGCGCCGCCGGCCACGCGCAGGAAGACCAGGTAGGGGATCACGAGGACGGCGTGCCCGATCACCAGCCGCCAGGGCACGCGACGATCCGCGCGCCAGCGCCACGCGATGAGTCCCAGGCTGGCCAGCGCCGACTCGGGCCGCACCAGGTAGGTGAACCCGAGCACCAGCGCGGCAGGCAGGTCGCGCCTGCGCTCCAGCAGCAGCCAGCCGCCCAGCAGTCCGCACATGTAGGCCGGGTCCGAGAGGTCGCTCTTGGCCAGCACCACGTACTGCGGCAGCAGCGCCACCAGCACAGCTCCCGCCAGCGACAGGGCGAAGCCCAGCCGCCTCCGCAGCAGGAGCCACGTCAACCAAACGGACAACACGCCGAGCACCACGTTGGCGATGTGCGCGGCCGTCAGCATCGACTGCGGGTCGTCGGCCGGCAGGAAGCGCAGCGGCAGCGCCACCAGCAGCGGCCAACCGGGCGGGAAGCAGCTGTAGACGAGCTGGCCCCGGAAGCAGAGCTGCCAGGACTGGTCAAGGTACTGCGTGCCGTCGACGGTGGGGAACTCGTTGTGGGCGGCCGCCCACCAGCGCACGACCAGCGCGACCAGCAGCACGCCGGCCACGGCGGCAGCGTGCACCCGGCTCCGCGCACCGTCGGTCATGGCGATCAGGGACGGTTGCGCGCGATTCATGGCCGCCGGGATTCCGATCGAAGGATGAACGGGGCGATGCGGGGCGCGGGACGCAGCCCGCCCGCGATGCGGCCAACCCTAGCATCGACCGCCGGCACGGGCAAGCCGCCCGCGCGCCGCCATGGGCGGCGTGAATGCCCCGGCAGGTTCTGCCTCGCACCGGTCGCGGTCCACCGCTTGCACGGCGGAAGCAGGCGCCGAACCCATTCCGGCCATCGCTGATCAGGAGAGCCGACATGACCGCTCCCGGGCCGCTGCTGTCCGTCGTTATCGTTTGTCGTAACCAGTTGAATTCGCTGAAGTTCACTATGGCCACGCTCCGGGACCAGGCGCCTGCCGCGGCCCACGAGATCATTGTCATCGACCAGGGTTCCACCGACGGCAGCGCCCAGTTTCTGTCCAAGCTGGCCGATAATCCCCGGCTGCGCCTGGTCAATGACGACACCGACGAGGGCCGGTCGGCCGCGCGCAACCGCGGTGCGCGCGCCTCGCGTGGCCGTTTCATCGTCTTTCTGGATCCCGGCATGGTGCTCGGCCCCCACTGGGCCGAAGCGCTGGTCGACACGCTGGAGAAGGACCCGCTGGTCGGCGCCACCGCCGGCAAGGTCATCCTGCAGGACGGTCGCATCGACCACGCGGGCCTGGCCGTGATCCGCTGGGACCAGCCGCGACGCCCGCGCCTGTCGGGCCGCAGCCTGCACGCCGGGCGCCAGGCCGACTTCGGCGCGTCGTTGCGCCCCCTGGCGGTGCAGGGGCTGTCCGGCGAGGCGATCTGCGTGCGCGCCTCGGCGTTCTTCGCCGTGGGCGGCTTCGATGAGGGCATGGGGCGCGAGTTCGCGCGACCCAAGCCCATGGCCGAGGGCGAACCTGCCGGCCTGGACCTCTGCCTGCGCCTGGGCGCGCGCGGCTGGCTGTGCGTGTACCGCCCCGAGACGGTGATGACGCGCCTGCGCGCGGCCGAGAATGATCCCGACGCCGATGCGCGGCGCTATGAACTGACGACGAACGACGACCAGGTGCTGCTCACGGCGACCTGGCTCGGCCGCGCACGTCCCGACTTCGTGGCCCCGGCCGCCGGCGGCGCCGTGGCGCAGGACAACGGCGGCATCCGCCCCTGGGTGGAGCCGGGCATCGCGTTCGCCTACGGCGACTACCACCACGGCCGCAGCCCCGGTTCGCCGGTCAGCGGCGTGCTGGCGCCCGTGGCCAGCGTCATCGTGCCCACCTGCAACGCGCTGGACTACACGCGGCTGTGCGTGGAGTCGCTGCTGACGAACACCGACGTGCGCCACGAGCTCATCTTCGTCGACAACGGCAGCACCGACGGCACGCCCGAGTACCTGCAGGGGCTGGCCCGCGACCACAAGCGCGTTCGCGTGATCCTCAACGGCGACAACCTCGGCTTCGCGCGCGGCTGTAACCTGGGCCTGGCTGCGGCGCACGGCCGGCACCTGGTGCTGCTCAACAGCGACACCGTGGTCACCGGCGACTGGCTCGAGCGCCTGCTCCAGGTGGCCGAGGCGAACCCGCGCGCCGGCCTCGTGGGCCCGGTCACGAACAACATTTCCGGCCTGCAGAAGCTGGATTCGGTGGGCTACGACGAGGAGAGCCTGGCGGGGCTGGGCGAGTTCGCCGCTGCCGAGGCTTCGCGTCACGACGGCGAGATCGAGCGGACACTGCGCCTGACGGGCATGTGCCTGCTGATCAAGCGCGAGTTGCTGGCGCGCATCGGCGGGCTGGACGAGATCTTCGGGCTGGGCAACTACGAGGACAACGACTACTGCCTGCGCGCCCACCTGTCCGGCTACGAGTGCCTGGTCGCGCGCGGCGTCTTCATCCATCATTTCGGCAGCCGCAGTTTCGCCGCCGCGGGCATCGACTACCTGGCGCAGATCCGCCGGCAGTGGTCGGTCTTCAAGGCGAAGTGGGGGATCCCGGCCGAGACGCCCTTCAACGGCAACGTGGAGATGGGCGCGCTGCTCGCGGGGGGCTTCGATCCGGAGCGGCACTTCCAGCCGTTGCCGGCCGAGCCGGCAGCGGGAACCGGAGTGGGCGGATTGGCCGCCGAGCCCGCCGCCTGCGGCCAGTCCTGAGCCGCGCGCGTCCGTGAACGAACACGGGCCCGTGCCGCGCCGTCAGCGTGGCCCGGGCCCGTGGTGTCTTACGCGCGCCTACTTCAGCAGCGTCATCCGCCGGGTCTCGGAGTATCCCGCCGCATCGAGCCGGTAGAAGTACACGCCCGCCGCCATGACCTGGCCCGCTTCATCGCGACCGTTCCAGACGACCTCGTGGCGGCCGCTGCCGGTCATCTCGCCGGCCACCAGTGTCCTCACCAGTCGGCCGGACAGGTCGTGGATCGCCAGGCGCACCGCCGCCGGCTCCGGCAGGTCGAAGCTGATCGTCGTGGACGGGTTGAACGGGTTCGGATGGCACGGGTGCAGCGCGTAGCCCGCAGGCTGCAGGCCGGGCTGCACCGCCGAGGCGCCGCTGGCGAACTCGAACCAGTTGAGGTTGAAGCCCGCGGCCGTCGGTACGAACCGCATCACCTGCGTGCCGGCCTGCAGGAACACCGATTTCGAGATGGTGGTCCACGTCTGCCAGCCGGTCGTGTTGGGGACGCTGATGCTGCCCGTCTTGTCGACGCCGTTGAACTCGAGGCGGAATGCGCCGCCGCCCTGCAGCGACGAGACGCGGGCCCGGATGGTGTAGCCGCCGGCCGTCGGGGCCGTGACCGTGTACTCCATCCACTCGCCGGGATTGGTCCAGCCCGTGTTGTAGCCGCCGCCGGTGTCCGAACAGGCTTCGATGTCGACGCCCTCGGCCGGGCGGTACTGCCCGCCGTTGTTGGTGGCGTCGACGTCAAGGTAGGCGATGCCGGTCCCGCCCACGTCGTAGTCCTCGGCCTGGATCCGGCTCGGCAAGATGATCGGATTGCCCGTGTAGGCAGCCTGGCCGCAGCCTGCGCCGACCGTCACGTCGACCGCGGCGCTGCCGCTGCCGCCCAGGTTGTCGACAGCGCGGACGCCGAGCGCGTAGCAGCCCGCGGCAACGGAGGTCCAGGTGTATTCGTAGGGCGCGGTCGCATCGGTGCCGAGCAGCGTCGCGCCGTTATAGAATTCGACCAGGTCCACCGTGCCATCGGCATCACTTGCCGTGGCGGTGATGGTGATGTCGCCGGCCGGAAGCGTGGCGGCGGGCGCCGGCGCGGTGATCGTGACCACCGGTTCGGCGTTCAGGATGTCCTCGTAGACCCGGACATAATCGATGAGGTACTGCTGGGGCAGGCTCGCGGTGACGCAGGCCGAGCTGGTGCAGCCGGTGTACCAGCCGCCGACCGCGGCGTTCAGGATGATGTAGAACGGCTGGTCGAACGGGGCGCGCGCATTGCCCGGAACCGCGTTCGAGTACCACTGCGCGCTGGTGCGCGTCATGAACAGGACGCCGTCCACATACCAGCGGATCGTGTCGGGTTCCCACTCGACGGCGTAGACATGGAAGGCGTCGGCGAAGTTGGCGCCGCCCAGCGAGTACGACGAACTCGTGGATGTATTCGCGGGATAGGTGCCGCCGTAGTGCAGCGCACCGCCGACCGAGGTGGTGCCGTTCGCGGACTCCATGATGTCGATCTCGCCGCTCGACGCCCAGCCTCCGTAGACGTTGTCCTGCGGCATCATCCAGAAGGCCGGCCACATGCCGCCGCCGGTGGGCAGCTTTGCGCGCATCTCGACGCGCCCGTACAGGAACGAATGCTTGTCCCGCGTGTGGACCTTGCCCGAGGTGAAGGCGGAGCCGCCGTACGACTCGGCGCGGGTGGTCAGGACGAGGTTGCCGCCGGTGACGGCCACATTCTGGGAGCGGTAGTACTGCAGCTCGTTGTTGCCCCAGCCGCACAGGTCGGGACAGCCGTTGCCGATATCCGGCGTCCAGTTCGCGGCGTCCAGGCTGGTGCCGTTGAACTCGTCCGCCCAGACGAGCGACCACGAGGCGACCGCGCGGGTCGTCGCGCCGGCCATGGCGAGGATCGCCAGGGCTGTCACGCAAAGCAGGGTGCTGAGGCTGTGGCGTGTCACGCGGTGGTCCTCCGGCGCTGGCGCTGGCGGCTGGATCCCGGCCGCCGGGGTTGGGAGCCCAGCCCTTTGCGGGGCAGGCCCGTGCGCCACATATCATACACTATGTTCGGTTAGCGAACAAAGACAATATCGAAATGACTAAAAACCGGTCTGAAAGGTGCGCGGGGCAACCTCGCGGGCCGAGCCATCCAACGTCTTGTCCCACCGCCACATGGCGGCCTGCGAGGACGGCGTGCCGCCCCGGGACTTGCGGGGCGTCTTCGGCTTGACGATCTCCGGCTTGTTCACCTCGGCGATGATCACCGTCGCCACGCTGGCCCCGATCAGGCAGGCCAGGAACAGCACCACCCAGATCCACGGGTTGTCGTACAGCCACTTCCGCATGCCCCGTCCTTCGCGTTCCGGCGCGGCTCAGGGCCCGCGGAAGCGCACCAAGATGTCCTGGGTGATGCCGCCGATGGAATCCGTCACCGTGAACGCGAACTCCTGCGACTCCGTGTAGCTCGTCATCGGCATCGATACGAACACCGTCAACTGGCGGTCGGCCAGCGCCGGCAGCGCGATGCGGTCCTGGGGGATGATGTACTCCACGCCGGCATGTCCCGCCAGCGTGCCCGGCGAGGCGCCCAGGCGGTACACCCGTTCCGAGTCGGTCTTGTTCTGCAGGTGCAGCGTGTAGAGGTTGCGGATCACGCCGTTCTCGATCGTGAACGGCAGGCCCTGCGACCGCATCACCGTCACCTGGAACGATTCGCGCGAGGTTGCGCGCATCACGAACAGCGTCACCAGTACCGCGATGATGGCGCCGTACAGGAAGAACCGCGGCCGCAGCAGCCGCGACATGCCGGTCTCGAACCCGCGCGACGAGTCGAACCGCACCAGGCCCCGCGGCTTGCCGATCTTGTCCATGATCTCGTCACAGGCGTCGATGCAGTTCGTGCAGCCGATGCACTCCATCTGCAGCCCGTTGCGGATGTCGATGCCGGTCGGGCAGACGTCCACGCAGCGGCGGCAGTCGATGCAGTCGCCGCCCGAGTCCACGCCGTGGCTGCGCGGCTCGCCGCGCTTCTGGTCGTAGCCGATGATGATGGTATCGAAGTCCACCAGCGTCGACTGCAGGCGCCCGTAGGGGCAGATGATCAGGCACGTCTGTTCGCGGAACCAGCTGTAGTCGAAGTACAGCAGCCCGGTCCAGAACAGCGACCAGATGAGCGCCGTGGTGTTCCCTTCGAAGAACGGGATGATGCCGGCCATCGTCCGCGTCGGGATGAAGTAGCACATGAAGGCGATCGCGAAGTTCCAGCTCAGGAAGAGGAACACGGCGTGCTTGACCGTCTTGCGCCAGATCGCATCGGCGCCGCCCTGCTTGTTGCGCTTCATCCGCGTGGCCCGATCGCCCTCGAGAAGGCGCTCGATGGGACGGTACACACCTTCCATGAACACGGTCTGCGGGCAGGCGAAGCCGCACCACACACGACCGAACAGCGACGTGGCCACGAACAGGCCGATGCCCCCGCCGATCAGCACGAAGAAGAACAGGTGGAAGTCCTGGTTCGTGAACGTGGCGCCCATCAGGTACGCCGAACGCTGCGGGATGTCGATCAGCACCATCGGGTGCCCGCCGATCGTGATCCACGGCGCCGCCAGGTAGATGGCGATGAGGAAGTAGTAGATGATGTACTTGCGCACGGTCCAGCGGCCGCGCACGTCGGCGACCTGCAGGAAGTTGCGCGACCCGTCGGCGTTGATCGAATAGACGCTGTTGAGGTCGGGCTGCCGCTTCTTCGAGCGCCGGCCGGCGGCGTCGCCGCCGGTGGTGTCGGCGGGCTGCGGTGCGTCCGTGCCGCGGGAGTTGTCCTGGTCACTCATCGTTCCGTCCTTCCCCGGCGGGCCCTCGCCCCAGGCGATGTCCGAGCCGGTTCCTGTCCTTTTGCGCAAAGTAAGAGGGCGGCCGCTGAAAAGCGACCGCCCTCCTCGCGGGCCCGATGGGGCCCGTTCAGAACTGGCAAGGCTGGCCTTCGGGGGCCTTGCCCGGCACGTTCGTGCCGCGGATGGTCATCACGTATGCCACCACCGCCTGCACGCGCGACGGTCCCAGCTGGTTCTGCCAGGCGGGCATGCCCTTGGCGGGCACGCCGTCGGTCACGGTCTTGAGCATGGCCATCGGCTCGCAGCCGTGGATCCAGACGCCGTCCGTCAGGTTCGGGCCGACCAGGCCCTGCCCCTTGTCCAGATGGCAGGCCACGCAGTGCTTCACGAAGATGTCGCGGCCCTCGGTAGTCTTCGACGCGGTCTGGCTCATCATGACCAGGAAGTTGTTGTCGACGCCCTGGGCCGCGGCCCGCGCCAATTGCAGTTCCTGGGCCTTCTGCATCGTCGTCTCGAATTTCTCGACCGACAGCGGCTTCAGGCTGAGCGTGTGGAACACGAGCCAGTAGGCGAGGGCGAAGACGATCGACCCCCACATGATCCACATCCACCAGTTCGGCAACCGGTTGTCGAACTCCTTGATGCCGTCGTACTCGTGGGCCATGACCGTGTCCTGCTGGTAGTCGGCACGGTTGTCGCGAGTGTTGTCGTGGTTGTCGCTCATTTAGCCGGCCCTCCCGTTGGCATGGGCTTCGATAGTTTCCTCGTTGTCGCCGAACGGCAGCGCCGCCAATTCCGAGACGCGTCCCCGGTCGCGCAGGCCCAGGAAAACAAAGGCCAGCACCCCGACGAAGAACGCAACGCTGATCAGCAGCCCGACCAGGGGCCACACCAGCAGCGTGCTGCGCGAGAAGAACTCCTGGAACATCCCGATCCCCCTACTGACCGGCCGGCGTCGTCGCCAGCGCGGTCACTGTCGTATCCGCCGGTGCGGTCGCGGGCGCCGGCGCGGGCGCCGGGACCGGCGGTGCCGGCGGCGCCGGCTCCAGCGGCTGCGGGCCACGACCCAGGCGCTGCAGGTAGGCGATGACCGCCGCCATCTCGCTGTCGGGAGACAGGGTCACGCTCTTGGCCGCCAGGTCGGCGGTGATGAGCCGGGCCTGGCTCGCGTAGCGCTGCTCGGCCAGGGCCAGGTCCTGCTCGGTGTACGGCACGCCCAGCTTGGCCTGCACCGACATGCGATGCTTCACCGTCGCGGGGTTCACCGTCGCCGTCTTGAAGTGCTTGTACGTCGGCATGTTCGAGGCCGGCGACGTCGACCGCGGGTCGGACAGGTGCAGGTAGTGCCACAGGTTGTCGTACTTGCCGCCGACGCGCGCCAGGTCCAGGCCCGTGCGCTTGCTGCCCCACTGGAAGGGATGGTCGAGCAGCGACTCTTCCAGGCGCGAGTATTCGCCGTAGCGCAGCACCTCGTGCCGGAACGGGCGGATCATCTGGCTGTGGCAGGTGTAGCAGCCCTCGCGGATGTAGATGTCGCGGCCGGCCAGCTCCAGCGGACTGTACGGCTTCTGCACCCACTTGGCCGTCTCGGCCAGGGTCGGGTCCGCGGCGATCATCTGCTCGGTGATGTTCAGCGGCACCTTGTTGCTGGCCATGACCGTCGGGATGATCTCGACCGCGCCGCCGACCAGGATCGCCAGCAGGGCCATGATCGTGAACACCAGCGCGTTGCGCTCGACCAGCCCGTACCAGTAGCCCCAGCGCTTCTGCTGCAGGCCGTAGGAGATGATCATCGCCACGCTGATGACGATCAGGAGCGCCAGCACCACCGGGCTCAGCATGGTGCCCGAGGCGCCGAACCAGACCGACAGCACGATCAGGCCGATCATGAACATCATCGGGGCGCTGGTCAGCAGCTGCCAGGCGCCGACATTGTCGCCGGCGGGCCGCCGGGCGGGCACCTGCACGCTGACGGTGACCGGCTTGCCCTGGCGGGCGGTCATGATCAGGTTCCAGACCAGCAGGAACGAACCCAGGAAGAACAGCACGCCGCCCATCAGGCGCGTGTGGTACATGGCCGTGCTGTTCGAGAGGCCCTCGATGAAGTCCGGGTACTTCAGGAAGCCTTCGGCGTCCAGCGCGCGCCAGAACAGGCCCTGGCTCACGCCGCTGACCCACATCGAGACGACATACATCAGGATGCCGATGGTGCCGATCCAGAAATGCAGCTCGGCCAGCTTGTTGCTGTAGAGCTTCGTCCCGTACAGGCGCGGCACCAGCCAGTAGAGGATGCCGAACGTCATGAACGAGTTCCAGCCCAGCGCACCGCCGTGCACGTGGCCGATGATCCAGTCGGTGTAATGGCCCAGCGCGCTGACGCTCTTGATCGACAGCAGCGGACCCTCGAACGTCGACATGCCGTAGAAGGTGACGGCGACGACGAAGAACTTGATCACGGGATCGGTGCGCAGCTTGTCCCAGGCGCCGCGCAGCGTGAGCAGGCCGTTGAGCATGCCGCCCCAGGACGGCGCCCACAGCATGATCGAGAAGACCATGCCGAGGGACTGCGCCCAGTCGGGCAGCGCCGTGTAGAGCAGGTGGTGCGGGCCGGCCCAGATGTAGAGGAAGATCAGCGACCAGAAGTGCACGACCGACAGGCGGTACGAGTACACGGGGCGCTCGGCGGCCTTCACCATGAAGTAGTACATCAGGCCCAGGGGCGGCGTAGTCAGGAAGAAGGCCACGGCGTTATGGCCGTACCACCACTGCACCAGCGCGTCCTGCACGCCGCCGAAGATCGGGTAGCTGTGCGTCAGGCTGGTCGGCAGCTGCAGGTTGTTGACGATGTAGAGCACGGCGATGGTGACGATCGTCGAGATGTAGAACCAGATCGCCACGTAGAGGTTCTTCTCGTTCCGGATCGCCAGCGTCCAGAAGAAGTTCACGGCGAAGATGACCCAGACCACGACGACCATCAGGTCGATGGGCCAGATCAGCTCGGCGTACTCCTTGCCCTGGGTGAGCCCGAGCGGGTACGAGAGCGCGGCGCAGACGATGATGAGCTGCCAGCCCCAGAAGTTGGCCCAGCTGAGCATGTCGTTGGCCATGCGCGTCTTCAGCAGCCGCTGCGTTGAATAGTAGATGCCGGCGAACATGCCGTTGCCGACGAACGCGAAGATCGCGGCGTTCGTGTGCAGCGGGCGCAGGCGCCCGAAGCTCAACCACTCCAGGCCGAAGTTGGCCTGCCAGAACGAGAGCTGAGCGGCGACGATCACACCCAGCAGGAAGGCGACGACGCCCCAGACCACGGTGATGGTCGAGAAAGCTCGCACGATCGCATCATCGTAGACGACCGTCTTCATCTGCGTGTTCGTGGCGTCCAGATTCGAGGCTGCCATGTGGAGCACCTTCCTCCTTCTTCGCGTGCGGCAATCGGATCACTGCGGGGTGCGCGCAGCGCGCGCCGAATGCGACCTACGCCGGCGGCGTCGGCGCGCGTTCATCCCCGGCAGCATTGGAACCCAATCGGTCCAATTTGTCATCCCCATTCCGGGGGTCAACTTCTTTCGTCCTGTTGTCTTGTTTCGATCCGTCATCATCGGCCAGCGGAAGGATCGACAGACGTTCTTCGTGGTCGAAGTCGCCGTCGCGCAGTCTCGTGAAAAAGAAAATGAGACCCGCTATCACTAGCGAGAGGCTGAAGAAGACGAGAACGATAATCACATCCATGATGAACCTCGCGACACCCGCACCGCCGTCAACGTCACGACGGCGAGCGAACTGGCGGGCATGAAGATGGCCGCGGCCACGGGCGTGACCAGGCCGGCGGCGCAGCAGGCCACCGCCACGACGTTGTAGACGATGGCGATGACGAGGTTGTCGCGCACCACGCGGCGCAGGCGGCGGGCTTCCCACAGCGAGCGGCCGATGGCGGCGATGCCGTCACCGAGGAAGAAGAAGTCGGCCTTGCCGGGCAGCACGGGGCGGTCGACCGCCGGCGTGGCGGCGCACCAGGCGGCGGCGAAGCTGGGCGAGTCGTTCAGGCCGTCGCCCACCATCAACGTGTCGTGGTTGTCGAGCGCCCGGACGCGCGCCGCCTTCGCCTCGGGGTCGAGGTCGCCCTCGGCGCGGTCAGCGGGCAACCCCAGCGCGGCGGCGGCGCGATCAACCTTCACCTGGGCGTCACCGCTGAGCAGGTACAATTCATAGCCGGCGCGCTTCAGCGCCGCGATCTCGCCGGCAGCGTCGGCCTTGAACTCCTCGGCCGGCGCCAGCGTCGCCAGTGCCTGTTTGTCGCGTGAGAATACGGTCACGCCGCCGGCACCCTCGCTGCGAGCATTGTCGGCTCCGCCGGCTGCGAATGCCGGGCGCCCCAGGCGCCAGGTGCCGTCGTCGAGGCTCAGCTCCAGCCCCTGGCCTGCCACCTCGCGCAGCGTCTCGGCGTCCTCGCCCGTGAACGTCGCCTCGCCGTCGGCAACCGGGCCGAGCGCGGCCGCCACGCAGACGCTGACGGGATGGTTGCTGCGCGCGGTCATGTGGCGCAGCACCGCGCGGTCACGCGCGCCGAGGGCCGCCAGCGCCGCCGCGCCGGCCTCGTCGAGCACCAGGCGCCCCATCGTCAGCGTGCCCGTCTTGTCGAGCAGGATGCGCCGCACGGCCAGCGCCTTCTCGAGGAACGACGGCTTGCGCACGAACACGCCGGCGCGGCGCAGGCGATGGAGCGTCAACTCCTCGGCCAGCGGCGTGGCCAGGCCCAGCGCGCAGGGACAGGTCACCACCAGGATGGCAATGGTCACTTCCAGCGCGCGCGCCACGTCGCGTCCCACCCACAGCGCGAAGCCGCCGGCGGCCGCGACCAGCACGGCGGCCACGTACCAGCCGGCGATGCGGTGCCACCACTGCGGGCGGAACTGTTCGTCGGCAATGGAGGTGGTGCGCAGCAGGTCGTTCAGGCGGCTGTCGGCGAAGGCCTCGGCGGCCGCGACGGCGAACCCCTGCGAGCTGGCGTTGAAGGCGCCGGCGGGAATCGCCTCGCCGGGCTGGAACGTGACCTGGCCCGACTCGCCGGTGATCCAGTCGAGCGCGGCCTCGGTCGGCCGCCGCAACAGCAGGCCGCGCACCGGCAGCAGGTCGCCCGGCGCGATCCACAACTCGTCGCCGAGGGTGATCATGGCCGCGCCGACGGCCTCGAGGCGCCCGGCGCGCACGCGCTTGACGGTCAGGTTCTCGGCGCCGCTCGACTCCAGCAGCGAATTGCGGTTGCGCTCGAGGATGTGCTCCTGCGCCCAGCGTCCCACCAGCATCAGGGCGATGAACGCGCAAAGGCTGTCGAAGTAGGTGGCTTCCATGCCGCCGGTCACCCAGGTGTAGACCGAACCGGCGTAGGCCAGCGTCATGCCCAGGGCGATGGGTACGTCGAGGTGCAGCACGCCGCGTCGCAGGCCGGCCAGCGCGCCGCGATAAAAGACACCGCCGGCGGCGACGAGCGAGATGGTCGCCATGCCGAAGCTGAGCCAGCCGAAGAAGGTGTAGAGCAGGCCTTGGTCGAGGCCGAGGTAGACGCTGACGCTGAACATCATCACGTTCATGGCCATGGCGATGGCGATCGCCATGCGCATGATGAGCGACCGCGAATGTCGCTGCACGCCCTTGCGCGCCGGTCCCAGCCGGTAGCCGAATCGTTCCAGTTCGGCAAGGAACGCCTTCAGGTCGCCGCGCGCGGTGTCCCAGGCCATCTCGACCTTGCCGAGGGCCGGATTCAACCGCACCTGCACGCCGGCCGGCTGGCGCCGGAACAGCTCCTCGATCAGCCACACGCAGGCTGCGCAGTGCACACCCTGGATGTCGAGGTCCAGGCGCAGGACGCTGTCGCCGGGCGCGGCGGCGGCACGTTCCTCGACGATGCGGTCGAGCCAGGCAAAGCTATCCGCCCGCAGCGAGGCGGCCGGGGCCAGCGTCGACGGCTTCAGGTCGTAGAAGCGCTCGAGGCTTGCCGCGTGGATCAGTTCCCAGACGCCGGCGCAGCCGCGGCAGCAGAAGGGTCCTTCGGCGGGTTTCCAGTGGCGGCCGAGGGCGTTGCCGCAGTGCAGGCAACGGCCGGAACGCGCAGCGCGTGTCCAGTCCTCCGACCAATCGGCGGGCAGGTCGACAGGTTCCGTCTTCATGGTCGCGCCGCGAGGCTCCGGGTTCGGAAAAGCCACCGTCGCGCAAGGAGTTGCGCAGTCAGGACAGGGGTGGTCCTGTCCATATTAGGCCGCGCCGCCGAAGGGGTCAACCGTGGCGGGATCAGGGACCGACCGGGTTGTCGGGATACGGCCCGTGCCGCGAAGGGTACCGGCCGGGCTCGGGCCCGTCGCCGTCGTCCTTCGCGTGGCACTTGTTGCACAGCGAGCGCTGGCCGCCCACGAAGCTGTACCCGCAATAGCGGTTGGCGATGTCCTGCGCCGAGGCGCCGCCGTCGCCCGCGCGGGGGTGCGAGTCGGCGGCCGGGAAGGTGGCCCCGAAATCCCAGCGCCCGGCGTCGGCGAACGGCGAGGCGTGCGCACGGTGGCAGCTCAGGCACATCACCTGGTCGGCGCTCGTGGGGCCGGTCGTCATGTGGGCGGGGTCGACGGTCTCCAGGTCGATGGCCACGGCTTCGAACGGCACCAGGCCGGAGTACGAGGTGGCCGCGTTGCCGCCGTCGGGGTCGGCGGTGCTCACGTAGCGGTTGTAGTTGTCGGCGACCGACCCGGTGAGCGCGACACCGGCCGGGTGCGTGAACCAGGAGCCGTCGTTCACGTGCATCGTCGTGTGGCAGTTGGCGCACCAGGCGCTCATGCCGCTCTTGTAGACGGTGTGCCGCGTGTTGGTCTCGTCGCCGCCGCCGCCGGCCAGCGTCGTGCCGCCGGTGCCGACGGCCAGGGGCGCGTTGGCGACGAAGGTGAAGCGCTGGCCATCGCCGTAGGCCGGGCCGAGCTCCGAGCCGTACAGCATGCGGAAGTTGCCGTTGCCGTGCGGATCATGGCAGCTGGTGCAGCCGAGGCGGTTGCCGAGGAACAGGCCGCCCGGCGCCGTGTCCAGCAGAGGGTCGGGCTCGATACCGTAGGCGCCGCTGACGACGTTGTGGCCATGGCTGGAACCGGCGCTGACCGCCGCAGCGCCCGACGGCGAGGTCCAGGTGAACGTGCGCGTGAGCCAGTGGAAATCGCCGCCTGGGCCATAGCCGCTGCCGCCGGCCATCTGGCCGCGCGTCGCGTGGCAGCGCAGGCAGGTATCGGTCGCGGAGCCGTACTTGAGCAGGCCGGGGTTGCCGCCCGGTGTCCAGCCCGGGGCCGGGCCGCCGTCCTGGCTGGCGTGCATGGTATGGCAGCCGCTGCAGGCGGCGACGCCGCCGGAGTGGAAGGCGAGGGCCGGCGCGGCGACACCCAGCGTCACGATGACGATGGTGATGACGGCGAAAAGGATCGAGCGGAATACAGGCATGGAATTCCCCTGCGCGCGAATGCGTCAGTCCGTCTGGACATGTCATTCCGGAGGGCGAAATCCGAAGCGGATTGCTGTGACCGTTCGGGCCACGGAGGCAATGCGCTCGTCAAAAACTCTATCACGATGAGGGCGTATTTGCAAAATAATTGATCCCTCAGTGCATAATATAGTGAATTGATCCTGTTTCTGGAGCGTCGTGATCGAAAAGGTGCGGGCGACCCGTCAGGCCGCCCGCTGGACCGGTCAGAACAGCGGCACGAACCCCCAGCGGATCTCGCGCACCAGCCCCACCAGCTTCCCCGCGCGAAACAGGAACTCGAGGCCCATGAACACGACCAGGATGGCGGCGGCCAGGTTGAACCGCCGCTGCAGCGCAGGAGCCAGCCGGCCCGCGCCGAGGCCCACGGCGAGCAGCACCGGCACCGTGCCGAGCCCGAACATCGCCATGGTGCCGGCGCCATGCAGTGGCGTGGGCGCGGTGAGGGTCGCGGCGGCCATGGCGTAGACCGGGCCGCAGGGCAGGAAGCCGTTGGCCACGCCCAGGAAATAGCGGCCGGCCATCGACGAGGTGCCGGCCAGGGCCATGAACCTGCCGGCGATGAACTGGCCCAGCCGGTGGTTCTGCAGCAGGTGTCCGGTGGGCAGCCAGCCGCCGAGGCCCAGGCCCATGAGCACCATCAGGGTGCCGGAGAAGCCGAAGATGGCCGCGCGTATCGTCGGCGACGGGCCTTCGGTGTGGGTCACGGTCATCAGTAGGCCGAACAACGCGCCGATCAGCGCGTACGCGTTCAGGCGTCCCAGATGATAGAGCAGGAGGCCGGGCACCAGCCGCGTCAGGCGGCTGTCGGTCCTGCCCTGCGCCAGCGAGAACGTACTGATCAGCGGTCCGCACATGCCCAGGCAGTGGCCCAGGCTGGTGGTCAGGCCGACACCCAGCGCAGCCCACAGGGTCAGGGTCGCGGCGTGGACTTCGGCAACGGGACTGCAGCAATCCATGGAAGGCCTCCCAGCGTCACCAGCGGTGACGATGTCAATGACGGCGAGGAGCGTCAGGGACGGCGAGGAGCGCGAAGCATAGGCGATGGCCGCCGTGAGGGCAAAGGATGGTCGCCGCCTTGACCGTCGCGCAGCCCGGAACGTATGCTGCGCCCGCGCGGCCGTCGTGGCCGTGCCCATTCCCGACAAGACATCCAGTTCCCGAGAGGACATCGTGGCCGGCACCCCGCGCAGCAGGATCCAGGCATCGAGCCGGGCTTTTCCCTGGCAGCAGGCCGCCATCGTCGCGGCGGTGGCGCTCGTCGTGCGCGCCCTCTTCTGGCTGCCTGCCTCGCGCTCGCTGTTCATGCAGACGCCCGTGGTCGACGCCTCCTTCTTCGATATCTGGGCGCGCGCGCTGGTCGATGGTCGCGAGTTCCAGGCACAGGCCTTTTTCAAGCCGCCGCTGGCCGCGTGGGTGCTGGCCGCGCTGTATCGCCTGGGCCTGGGCATGCACGGCGTACTGGTGCTGCAGCTGGGCGTGGGTGTCGTCACCTCGGTCATCACGTTCGCCATCGCGCGGCTCGCGTTCACGCCGCGTGTCGCGCTGGCCGGCGCCATCGCCGCCGCGGCGCTGCCCATCCTGCCGTTCTTCGAGGCGCAGATGGTGGCCGAGGCGTGGACCACCGCGTTGGCCCAGGGCGCCCTGCTGCTGTTCCTGCTGGGCACACAGGAGCGCGCGCCGCGCACCGTGCAGAAACTGGCGGCGGCCGGCCTGCTGCTGGGCCTCGCTGCGCTGGGCCGGCCCAACGTGCTCGTCGTCCTGCCGGTGCTGGCGGCCTGGTTGTGGTGGCAGGGTCGTGCGGGAGCGCGTGCCGCATCGACGCCGCCGTGGTTGCGCCTCGTGGCGCCGGTCGTCGCGGGTTGCGTCCTGGCGATCGCACCGGCCACGCTGCACAACCTGCGCTACGGCGAGTTCGTGCCGGTCAGCGCGAACCTCGGCGTGAACCTGCTGACCGGGCACAGTGACCAGGCCGACGGCGTCTCCGCCATCCCCGTCGGCGTGCGCTGGGACGGGCTGCAGCTCGAGGCGCGGCAGCGCGGCGCCGTCACGCCGGGCCGATTCTCGGACCTGACGACGCGCGATGCGCTGGCCTGGGCGCTGAAGCACCCCGGTCGCGAGCTGCAGCTGCTGGGGAAGAAGGCGCTGTTGCTGTTGAACGCAGCCGAGGGCCGCAACAACATCAACCCGCGCTGGCTGGCCGAGAAGGAAGGCGTGTTCGTGCTGTCGCGCTGGTGGCCGGGCACCTGGCTGCTGCTGCCGCTGGCCGTCGCGGGGCTGGCGCTGGCGCCGCGGGGGCCGCAGGCGCGCCTGCTGGCCTGGCTCGTCGTGGTCCAGGCCGCGGCCATCCTGCCGTTCTTCGTGGCCGCGCGGTTCCGCGCGCCGCTATTGCCGCTGGCGGCGCTGTTCGCGGCCGCCTTTGTCGCGCAGTTGCCGGTGTGGCGGCGCGAGAACCGTCGCCAGTTCGCGCTGGCGATCGCGCTCGCGATGTCGCTGCTCGCGGTCGCGAACATCGACTGGTTCAGGCTGCGCGACGACCGCTGGCTGGCGCCGGACCACTTCAACCTGGCGTTGATCCACTCGCGGCCCTACGGCGGTCGCCAGCCCGATGCGGAGAAGGCGGGCGAGCACTTCCGTCGCGCCGTCGAGCTCGATCCCGCCGATGTCGATGCGCACGAGCGCTACGGCGCCTTCCTGCTCACACGCGCCCGCCCCGAGGTGGAGCGCGCCACGGCGCTGGTGGCCGCCGGTCGCGCGGCCGAGGCGCAGGCCATGATCGCGCAAGCCATGCCGCTGCTCGAACAGGCGGGTCGTCACCACGCACGCGCCATCGAGTTGTATCCCCGTTCGCACCGCTCGGCGCTCAACCTGGGCCTGTGCCGGCTCTGGCAGGGTGAACTGGCGGTACTGCATCTGGGACCCGAGCCGACGCCGGCGGCGGAGCCCGCCGCGCTGGCGGCGCTCGAAGCCTATGCGCAGGCGGTGGGCTCACTGCAGTTGGCCACGCGCATCGACCCTTCGTGGACCGAACCGAGGCAGGCGCTCGCCGATGTGCGCCGCCGCGCGCTGGCTGTACCCGCGTTGACACCGGCGGTCGAGGCCTCGCGCCGGCGCTTCGAGAGCCTGGCCGGCGCGACCGGAGCGGGGGCTCCCTGACGGATCCGTCCGCTTCGTCTGTGAAGTTGTTGTCCGGCAGGTGACATCGGGGCTCCGGAAAGCGAACCGGCCCCGCAGAGCGGGGCCGGTCCAACGGCATGCCGGTGGGGGATTGGAGGGAGATACCGACAGGCCGCGAGTCGAGGTGGTGTCGTTCTGATCACGACTGTCAATTAGGATATGATCCACGCAACAGAAATGCAATGAAATCTTGGGGTGATCTTTAGATTATTTTGGTATTTGGTATGATTCCCGATCTCAATCGTCTCGTTCTTGCGATGATTAATCGCGCCGGAATATCGATTACGGCTGAATCCACAGTGATTTGCAAGACCTTCACGCGGCCCTTCGGGGCGACGCACGGGAGCGGGGAACGCCGGGCGTTTCCACGTCGCCCGGCCGGGCCTATCTTGGGCGGCGCCACGTTCCCGGTCGTCGTCCGCGGGGGTTTCCCCGCAGGGCGGCGGAGGCGCCACCCCAACCGCCCCGAAAGCGAATCCGATGACCGCACCTGCCGAGCGCCGCCTGTTGACCGTCCAGCCGCGTGGCTTCTGCGCCGGCGTGGAGAGGGCCATCGAGGTCGTCGACCGCCTGCTCGAACTGCACGGCACGCCGCTGTTCGTGCGGCGCGAGATCGTGCACAACCGTTCCGTGGTCGAGGACTTCCGCGCGCGCGGTGTTGTCTTCGTCGACGAGCTGGACGAGGTGCCCGACGGCGCCACGGTCGTCTTCAGCGCGCACGGTATCGCGCCGACGGTGCGCGAGGATGCCGAACGCCGCGGCCTGCAGGCCATCGACGCCACCTGCCCGCTCGTGACGAAGGTGCACCAGGAAGTGCTGCGCCACGTCGATGACGGGCGTCACATGATCCTCATCGGGCACGCCGGCCACGACGAGGTGCTGGGCACCATGGGCGAGGCGCCCGGCCACATCACCCTCGTGACGAGCGTTGCCGACGTGGCATTGCTGCCCTTTCCCGACGGCACGCCGCTGGCGCTGGCGACCCAGACCACGCTCAGCGTCGACGAGACGCACGCGATCGCCGCTGCGCTGCGCGCCCGCTACCCGCAGCTGGTCGAGCCCGCGCGCAGCGACATCTGCTACGCCACCCAGAACCGGCAGGACGCGGTGAAGGCCCTCGTGGACCTGGGCATCGGCCACCTGCTCGTCGTCGGTTCGACGAACAGCAGCAACAGCCGGCGCCTGTGCGAGGTGGCGATCAACCTGGGCGTGCCCGCCACGCTGATCGACGGACCCGCCGACCTCGACCTGGCCTCGCTGGCCGACGTTGCCGTGATCGGGCTGACGGCCGGCGCCTCGGCGCCCGAGCACCTGGTGCAGGCGGTGGTCCGGGAATTGACGGCGGCCGGCTGGGCCGAGGAGCCGGTGCTGGCGATGCAGGAAAATGTGCGCTTCCAGCTGCCCCCCGAGCTTCAGGCACCGCGCCGGAACTGATCCGGTCGCCGGGTTTACGGACTGCTGTGCGCGATATATATTCATGTTAGCAGCCAATGGACCGGGCCGGATCCGGCCGGGCCGGCTGCAGTTGCGCGCGTGCCGGCAAGGCGGCGGAAGGCGAAGGGGCGCATGGATCGCAAGCTATTTGAACTCCAGGCCGAACTCTGCAAGACCCTGGCGAACCCGAAGCGTCTCGAGATCCTCGAGATCCTCAAGGAACACAGCGAGATCTCGGTCAATGAACTGGCCGAACTGCTGGAGATCCCGAAGGCGAACACGTCGCAGCACCTGGCCGTGCTCCGGCAGGCCGGCGTCGTGGCCACCCGCAAGGACGGCATCAACGTCTACTACAGCCTGCGCTCGACGAAGATCTCGGAGGCCTGTTCGCTCACGCGGCAGATCCTGCTGGAGCGGCTCGAGGCGCATGTGGGGCTGTCCGACCTGATCCGGCGCGGCGGCGACTGAGCCGTCGACGGCTGCATGCGTTTGATGCGCTAGCCCTTCGCCGCCGAGGCGGCTTCCCACCAGCGCGCCACGCAGGCGCGGATCTCGGCCACGTTGAGACGAGCCTGCGTCGGATCACCCGTCCTGCCCGGTTCAACCGTCCTGCCCAGGTCACCCAGCACCCGCACCAGCACCGCCTCGCGGTCGAACGTCGCCCGTTCGTCCAGGGCGCCGGTCTCGCGCAGGTGCTGGAGCAGTTGTTCCGCCTTCCGCTCCTGGAGCCGCTTGACGTCCGCGAGCTGGGCGGCGAACGCCACGGCATCGCCATTTACACGTTCGAGCAGTTCCAGCACGGGGCCGCGCATCGCTGTCGTCACCGCTTTCGAGTTGTCGATGTCGGTCGGCGTGACTGCGTGCCCACGCCCCACGCGCCAGTGCGCGAGAAAAGAGGCCATGGCCCGCGCCCGTTCGCGCAGCCGCGTTGCCGTCGCCTCGTCGAGTACGCCGGCGTCGATCAGGTCGTCGGCAGCGGCCAGCAGCGGGCCCACCCGGGCGGCGCCGCTCACCACCAGTCGATGCAGCAACGGGCCGTCGTCGACGAGGAGCCAGTCGATGTGCTGGGCGCCGGCTTCGTGTCGCGGGTCGAACGGCGGCACGCCGATCTCGCGGCGCCACGCCGCCAGGCCTTCGGGCCCGGGCCCCGGAACTGGCAGGTCGGCAGGCGGCGGCGGCGCCAGTTGCGCGGTCGTTGCCGCACCAGCCAGGCGTCGCGCCCTGGCCAGGTCGATGAGCTTTGCCGGCGGCAGTCCACGCTCCACGAGAGCGCGGTCCCAGGCCGCCGCATCGCCGGGCTGGCTGGTCAGGTAGAAGACCTGTCGGCCCTGTTCGCGAGCCAGTTCGCCCAGCGCGGCGGCCACGGCGGCGAAACGCCCGGGGTCGGTACTGGTCAGCGCTTCGTCCAGGAACAGGGGAAGCGGCTCGTCGTCCTCCATCGCGGTGATGAACGCCAGCCGCACGGCCAGCAGGAGCTGCACGCGCGTGCCGTCGGAGAGCTCGGCCAGCGACTGTCGACGGCCCAGCGTCTCATCGACGGCGGCAAACGTCGGCTCACCTCCCTGCCCGGACGTCACTTCGAGGCGATGGCGACCCTGCGTGAAGCGCCGCAACAGTGCTGTCGCGTTCTCGAGCACGACCGGTCGC
The DNA here is from genome assembly GCA_016703265.1 of bacterium. NCBI lineage: Bacteria > bacterium. Next base: position 252,876 of record JADJCK010000003.1, on the reverse strand, counting down.
GCCGTCGAAGCCTCTTCGGTGCGCAGGCCGGCCAGCAACCAGTCGGCCAGCGCGGCGCGACGTGCGGTAACGTGTTCCTCGGCGAGCTTATCTCTTGCGCGCTCGAGGTTCGACAGTGCCACTTCGAGTCGTCGTTCGGCGCCGGTTGCGGCGAGCTCGGTCTCGAGCGCGGTGATGCGCTGCAAGAGCTCACGCTCGCGCGCGGGGGCATCACCCGCGGCGTCGAGGCGTGCCTGCAGCGCTTCGCGCGGATGGGCCAGCAGCGCGGGATCGGCTGCCTCGGTCCGCGCAGCCAGCGACGCCCGGGCCGTGTCGCGCGCGGCGACGGCCTGCAGCCAGCCGGCATGAGCACCCGCGAGTGCCGCCAGCTCGGCGTCACCGCTGCCATCGGCAGCCATGCCCAATCTCGCGCGCAGGCGCACCAGATCGTCGGCAGCTGATCCGCGTCGCCGCATGGCCTCGGCCAGTTGCTCGCGCAACCCTTCCACGGTGCGATCAACGCTCGCCTGGTCGTCGAGCCGTTGCTGCCAGCGGCGCACGATGGCGGCGGCCGCTGCCGGGTCGGCCGCCGACTGCTCGCCCGCCGCGGCCAGTACTTCCTGCACGCGCAGGGCGCGCTCGGCTTCGTTGGTTGCGCGTTTGGCGTGTTCGGCCATGGCGCGCGCAACGTTGCCATCGGCTTCGCGCAGGCGCGCGGCTGCCTCGGCATCGTGCAGCACGCCGCGTCCGCTCAGTTCAGCGCCAAGGCCGCACTCGTGCCTGAGCTTCGTCGCTTCGGTTTCGAGTTCCCGCAGGCGGGCGTGGGCGCGCTCGCGCTCGGCCAACAGCCTGTCGCGCCAGGCCGCCACGAGTTCACGTCGCGTTCCCGCTTCCTTCAGTCGGTCTCGCGCGGCCAGGGCGGCGACGGTGTCGGAGGCGGCGACCGCACGCTCGGCTTCGACCATGCCGGCGGCGGTCAATGCGTGTCGCGCCGCGTCGGTGCGCCGGGAGTGCCGGGTGCGCGCACGCAGGGCGCCCGCGGTGCCCACGGTCCCGGCCGCGATCAGGACCATGCCCACGAGCAGGGGCAAGGGAGCGATGCCGCCCGCACGCGCCAGCGCCGCAGCGGTCAGCAGTGCGGCGCCGGCGACGACCGCGGCCAGCGGCCACCAAAGGGACGCCGGCCTTGAAACCAACCACGATTCGAGGGCCGCGACGGCGGAAGCGGTGTCGGTGGCCGTGGTGGCACCAGAGTCAGGTGTCGCGCCCGTGTTCGAGGCGGAGCCTTGGGGTGAGCCGCTCCTGCCGTCGGCGAGCAACCGCTCGCTCAGCAGCGCGTCCGCCGCGTTCAGGCGTGCCCGGGCTTCTTCCGCATCGACGAACAGCCGGGCCAGCCTGGCCAGCGACTCGCGATCCGGGCTGCCGGCCGCAGATGGGCCCTCGTCAGCCGCGCCCCGCAGCCTGGCGGCCGCGTCCTCGCGCTGGCTGTGCGCGCCCGCCAGGTCGACCGCAGACGATTCCAGCCAACCGGCCGCCTGCCGCCAGGCGTCGAGCAGGCTGTCGACAGCCGGGGGGAACGGCGGCACCGGCCCCAGGGCTTCACGACGTGCCACTGCCTCATTGAGGCGACGGGTGCAGGCCGCCAGTTCGGCCTCGGCCTCGGCCAGCCGCTGCAACGCTGACTGGTGTGCCTGCGGATCCTCCGGACGGAACGCCGCCAGCGCCGGTGGAAAGGCCGTCATTTGCGCGGTTGCCGTCGCCAGAATGTCGCGCGCATCCAGGACCGCCAGGGCCGCGCGCAGCGCCTCGGCGTCGCGCCCCTGGGCGGCGGTGGCGGCCAGTTCCGTGCGCCAGGCGTCGAGTCCGCGTTGACGCTCGTGAAGGTCGCGCTGGTGGCGTTCCTGTTCGTCGCGCACCAGTGCCGCCTGGCGCCACTCCTTCAGGCGCCGGCTCGCCAGCGCAGCGGACGAGCGGAACAGGTCATTGCCGGCCAGGTCCAGGTCCACGCCGCCGGTCATCTGGCGGCGGATCTCGGCGGCAAACGCACGGTCGCGTCCGGGGCCGCGTTGTTCGACCAGGTCCGTCAGCCCCAGTTCGTAGCGGCTGCGCAGGTGGTCGTCCGGCAGCCTTGGCGCCGCTGTCGGCTGGCCGCCGCGCAGCCACTCGAAAGCGCCGTCCGGCCGACGCACGGCGACACGCTCACCGCCGGTGTCGACAAAAGTCGCGGCGAGGAACTGTCGGGCAGCGCCCGGCGTGTTCTTCGGCCAGAGCAGTCCGTGCACGGCGCGCGCCAGCGAGCTCTTGCCCGAGGCATTGGGGCCGACCACCACGTTGATGCCGGGCGCCGGCTCCAGGGTGAAGCGGCCGTCCAGTCCGGGCAGGCTCTCGATGTCAAGCCGGGTCAGGCGCACGATCGCCTCCCTTCGACGCGCGCAGGTGCTCCAGCACCGCGCGCGCGGCGGCAAGGATCTCGCGACTGACGGTCGCATCGTCGCTGTCGGCGTCGAGCGGGGAGAACGACGGTTGCGCATCGATGTCGGCCAGTCGCCCGCGCGCCTCGCGCAGCATCGCCGCACGCCAGGCAGCGGGGTCGGCCACGCCCGGTACCACCGGGGCGCCTTCCAGGGCCAGGATGCGCCGCGCGAGCAGGCCCACCGGGTCGGCAGTCCCGGCCAGCGAGGCCAGGTCCAACCGCTCCTGCACGTCGACTTCGAGCTTCTCCAGGAAGCAGGTCGTGCTGCCGACGCTCAGGCAGGCGTCCGGACCATCGACCAGCACGGCGGCAGCCCGGCGCACCGTCGCCGGCTCGGCGACTGCGCCGCGCAGGGTCAGGCGCACGCCCACCGCCAACGCCTCGCCGGGACCGCCCGGCATGGACAGTACGGCGTCTTCCATGGCGCCGCGCACCAGCGTGGGCAGGTCACGGGCCGGCGCCTCCGCCGCGCCCACATCCAGTGTCGCTGCCAGCCAGGCGAGCGGCGCCAGCGGCAGCCGCTGCAGTTCAAGGCGGCCGTCGCCGCCGATCCGTGCCAGCACCGGGCCGTGGCGGCCGGTCTCGGTCGGATCCAGGCCGGTGAGCGAACCGAGGTAGAAGGGGCGGCCGTCGACGGGCGGCTCGTCCGGACGGTGCACGTGGCCGAGCAGCCAGGCGGTGTAGCCGGTCGCCGTGAGTCCGGCGCCGGCAACGGGGGCGTAACGGCTGCCGGGCACGTCCAGGTCGCCGTGCAGCAGGCCCAGCGTCACCAGGCCCGGCGCCGCAGGCGGCGGCGGCGTCTGCAGCGGACTCGCTTCCCAGTGCGGGGCCGGGAACGACCAGCCCACCAGGCGCACGGGCGCGCGTCCGGCCGGCGCCAGGTCGAGCGCGCTCCAGGTGCCGCCCGCACCCAGCAGCGTGATGCCGCCGCGCCGGGCCAGGTCGGGCAGCACGCGCGTGTCGTGGTTGCCGGCCACCGCCACCACGGGAATGCGCGCGGCGGCCAGGATCTCGAGTCCCTTCGCCAGTTCGTTCGCGCCCTCGAACAGGTCATTGGCCCCGTGCACGACATCGCCGGCCAAGGCCACCGCATCGACGCCCAGGCGGACGGCCTGCCCGGCCGTGCGCAACCACGCGGCACCGGGCCCGAGATCCGACAGCGGGGGCAACCGGCCGCCCATCACCTCGACGGGCACACGCGCCGGCAGGCGACCGAGGTGCATGTCGCCGACGAAGAGGATGGTGGTGTCGCGCTCGGCCAAGGAGACCCCCACCGGGGATGGAACGGGCGCGCCGCAGACAGGCGCGCCGACCCGGAACGGCCAGTATGGGGCGGGTGCGGCGGCAAGTAAAGTCCGGCTGGAGGGGCTATTCGACGGGTCTATCCGGAGGGTCTATTCGACCAGCTTGAGGATCTGCAGCGCGGATTGCATCTCCTCGCGGATCCGCTCGTGCAGTTCGGCCGTCTGCGCCAGTGTCAGGCCCACGACCTTGAGCGCCGCCGGCGAGCAGATGGACGGCGGGTATGCGCCCGGCGAACCCATGCGCATCTCGTACGCGACGTAGTCGGCCACGTGCACCAGCGCCGCCATCTGCGGCACCGTGCCGGCCTTCTCGGGCTCGTGGTGGTAGTGGATCGCGTCGACGACGGTCGAGGGGAAGTCCCAGGCGCGGAACACGGCCTTGCCGATGGTGGCGTGGTTGATCTGGAACAGCAGCTGCTCGCCGCCGAACCATGTCAGGTGCTGTTCCTGGGCGGCGCGGCAGAGGTCCTCGAAATCGTTGGCGAAGTAGCGCTTCTCGATCAGCTTGCCCACGTCGTGCAGCAGGCCGACGACGAACGCCTCCTCCTGGTTCGGCAGCTTGGCTTCCTCGGCCAGCACCTTGCAGGTCGTCGCCACGGCGATCGAGTGGACCCAGAAGTCCTGCATGTTCACGCCGCTGCTCTCGCCCTCGTCCTTGAAGTAGTCGAAGACGCTGATGGCCAGCGCCGCGCTGCGCACAGCCCGGAAGCCGAGGATGACCACGGCGCGACTGATCGTCTGGATCTGCTTGCTGTAGCCGTAGAAAGCCGAGTTGACGAGATGGAGGATCTTCGTCGACAGCGCCTGGTCCTGCGCAATGAGGTCCGAGACCTGCGGCACCGAGAAGTCGGGATCCTGCATGGCCTGGAACAGCTGCTGGTAAATGACCGGCAGCGTCGGGATGTCCTTGACCATGCCCGCGAGCTCGCGCGGGTGGACATCCATCAGCGACTTGTTCAGGAACACGGCCACGGCCGACACTCCATTGGGCGAAAGGGCCCTTTACAGGGTTCGCCGTGGATATCGACGCAGTCGCGTAGGGGTTGAGACAAATTGCGCAGCCGCGATCAGGGCAGGAATTCGAGCCACGGGCCGTCCGGGGACCGCTCGGACGCTTCGCCGATCACCGCCGCGGCCAGGGCCCCGGACTCGCGCAGAAAGGTCAGCACCCCGTCGAGCCGGTCGGCCGGCACGGCCAGCAGCAGGCCCCCGCTGGTCTGCGGATCGTTCAGCAGTCCGACCATGCCCTCGTCCAGGGCCGGGTCGAAGCGCAGGCCCCGGGCGGTGAACCCGGCATTGGCGCGCGTGCCGCCGCAGGTGAAGCCGGCCGCGCACAGCGCAGCAGCCCGCGGCAACTGGGGCAGGGCGCCGGCGTGGATGGCCAGCGCCACCTTCGAGCCGCGGGCCATCTCCAGGCCGTGGCCGGTCAGCCCGAAGCCGGTCACGTCGGTGCAGGCGTTCACGCCGAGGGCGTGCAGGCCGCTGCCGCAGCGATTCAGCGTGGTCATGCAGGTGACCAGGGCCTCGTACTCGCCGGGAAGCAGGGCGCCCTTCTTCATGGCGGCCACCAGGGCGCCGGTGCCCAGCGGCTTGGTCAGCACCAGCCGGTCGCCCGGGCGGGCGCCGCTGTTGCGCAGGATGCGGTCGGGGTGCACCAGCCCGGTGACACTGAGACCGAATTTCACTTCCTCGTCGCGCACCGAGTGGCCGCCGCCCACGGCACAGCCGGCCTCGGCGCACATCTGGCCGGCGCCGACGAGGATCTCGCCCAGCACGGCATTGGGCACGCCCGCCGGCGGGTAGCCCAGCAGGTTCAGCGCCACCAGCGGCACGCCGCCCATCGCGTAGACATCGCTCAGCGAGTTGGCGGCCGCCACGCGGCCGAACGTGCGTGGGTCATCCACCACGGGGGTGATGAAGTCGGCGGTGCAGACCATGGCGCGCTCGGCGTCCAGACGGTAGACGGCGGCATCGTCCGACGTCTCGAATCCGACCAAGAGGTCGGGCGGGGCGACGGCGCGGATAGGTGCCAGGATCTGGTCCAGGTCCCCCGGACTCAGCTTGGCGGCTCAGCCGGCGCTCTTGGCGAAGCGCGTCAGGAAGATCTTCTCGCCGAAACTCATGGCCAACACCTCCTTCCGGGGCGCCGCCTCGGGGGCGACGCCGGTTGCCGACGATCCACCGTCACTCCGACTTGCCGCCCGCTTCCAGCTTGGCCCAGCTGTCCTTCAGCGTGGCCGTGCGGTTGAACACGGGCGCGCCCGGCTTCGAGTCGACGGGGTCGGCGAAGAAGTAGCCGTGCCGCATGAACTGGCAGCGGTACCCGGGCTCGACCTGGCCCAGCGCCGGCTCGACCAGGGCTTCCTTCACGACCTCGAGCGAGTCGGGATTGAGGTTCACCAGGAAGTCCTCGACCCCTTCCTCGGGGAACGGCACGCGGAACAGGTTGTCGTACAGCCGCACTTCCACCTTCGCGGCGTGCGCGGCCGAGACCCACTGCAGCGTGCCCTGTACCTTGCGTCCGTCAGGACTGGTGCCGCCGCGCGAGGCCGGGTCATACGAGCAGCGCAGTTCGACCACGTTGCCGGCCGCATCCTTGATGACCTCGTCGCACTTGATGAAGTAGGCGTGCTTCAGGCGCACCTCGCCGCCCGGCTTCAGGCGGAAGTACTTGCGCGGGGCATCTTCGCGGAAGTCGTCCTGCTCGATGTACAGCTCGCGGGTGAACGGCACCTCGCGCGTCCCGGCAGCCGGCTCCTCGGGATTGTTCTCGCAGGTGATCTGCTCGACCTGGCCCTCGGGATAGTTGGTGATGACCACCTTCAACGGATGCAGCACTGCCATCACGCGCGGCGCCTCGCGGTTCAGTTCCTCGCGGATCGACCACTTCAGCAGGTCCAGGTCCACCGTCGAGTCCCGCTTGGCCACGCCCACCCGTTCGGCGAACCGGCAGATGGAACTGGCCGTGTAGCCCAGTCGCCGCAATCCGCTGAGCGTCGGCATGCGCGGGTCGTCCCAGCCGCTCACGTGGTTGTTCTTCACCAGCTGCAGCAGCTTGCGCTTGCTCATGACCGTGTAGTTCAGCTTCAGGCGCGCGAACTCGATCTGCCGTGGCTTGTAGGGTACCGGCAGGTTCTCGATGAACCACTCGTACAGCGGGCGATGCACCTCGAACTCGAGGCTGCACAGCGAATGGGTGATGCCCTCGATGGCGTCGCACTGCCCGTGCGCGTAGTCGTACATGGGATAGATGTTCCACTTGTCGCCGGTGCGGTGATGCGGCACGCGGCGGATGCGGTACAGCAGCGGGTCGCGCATCTTCATGTTCGGGTGCGCCATGTCGATCTTCGCCCGCAGCGTGTACCTGCCCTCGGGGAACTCGCCCTTCCGCATGCGCTCGAGCAGGTCCAGGCTCTCGGCCGCCGGCCGCTCGCGGTCGGGACTCGGACGTCCCGCCTCGGTCACGGTGCCGCGCCACAGGCGGATCTGCTCCTCGTCCAGCGAGCAGACGTAGGCCTTGCCTTCGCGAATGAGGTACTGCGCCCAGGCATAGAGCTGGTCGAAGTAGTCCGAGGCGTGGAACTCGCGGTCCTCCCAGTCGGCGCCCAGCCAGCGGGCGTCCTTCTTGATGGACTCGACGTACTCCACGTCCTCCTTCTCGGGGTTCGTGTCGTCGAACCGGAGGTTGAACTTGCCGCCGAACTCCTGCGCCAGCGTCCAGCTGATCATGATGGCCTTGGCGTGCCCGATATGCAGGTAGCCGTTGGGTTCGGGCGGAAAGCGCGTGTGCACGCGCCCGTCGTTGCGGCCGGCCGCCAGGTCCTCGCGCACGAAGGCGCGGATGAAATCGGAGCGTTCGGGGTCGGCGTCGGTGCCGGCGGCAGGGATGTCTTCGTTCATGCGGCGACAGGCCTTTCCGGGTCGAAACGGGGCGCGCCCGCAGCGCGGGGACTCGGGCAGAAGCTAGCGGGAGGCGGCGGGAATGTCCACCGTGCGCGCCCCGGGCCGTCGCGCGCCGGAGCACAGCCTCAAGGCTGGCGCGATAATTCCGATCTTTTCTTATCGGATTGAAGGTGCTATGTAGGCCCTGACGCCCTGACGAGGAAGGATCCTCGCCACGGGGAGTCGGGGGGCTCGAGGAGAGGGTATGGAGACCAGGAGCACGAAAGTCCACGCCGCCGTCCTGGCGGTTTTTTCCGTTGCCGTGGCGGTGCTGGTCGGCTGGACCGTCTGGAACGGCTGGGACTATTTCACGACAGGGATGGCCGAGCGGCCGCATCACCCCGATTTCCGCGAATTCCGCGCCGCCGGCCGCGTCGGCCACGGCGTGGGCATCCTCGGCAGCGTCATGATCGTGCTGCTGCTGCTGTATTCGCTGCGCAAGCGGATGCGCGTGCTGCAGCGCGCCGGCCAACTGCCCATCTGGCTGCGTTACCACATCTTCCTGGGCGTTGCGGGGCCGATCCTCATCACCCTGCATACCGCGTTCAAGGTGGGCGGGCTGGTCTCGGTCAGCTACTGGTCGATGGTGGCCGTGGCCCTCAGCGGCTTCTTCGGCCGCTACCTGTACCAGCAGATCCCGCGCAACGTGCTCGGTGAAACGCTTGACGTGGCCGAGATCGAGGCGCGCAATGAAGCCCTGCTCGTCGAATTGTCGATGAACCACAACATGGACGATCGCGCCGCAGCGGTCCTCGAGGACCTGGCCCTGCGGAAGCTCGAGCATCGCGCCGCCCCGATGGCGCTCCTGATGCTGCCCTTCCTCAACGGCACGCTGGTCCGTCAATTGCAGAGATGGTCGCTCCGGCATGTGGACGGCGACCGCGCGGTGGCCGTCAGGTTGGCGAAGGAATGGGTGTTGCAGACCAGGCGACTGCGGTTGTTCCACCTGATCCGCGACCTGTTCCACTACTGGCACGTGTTCCATAAGCCCTTCGCGTTCATCATGATCCTCGTGATGATCGTGCATGTGGCGGTGGCTGTCGCGTTGGGCTACGTCTGGGAATTCGGTTCCTGAGAAACGCAGGGTAATGTCGATTCGTCACGGTCTCGTGATTCGCAGAATGTGGTCAATCCGTGGAAAAATCCGACCATTTTGCTTCTTGATATTGCAACTCATGATCGCTTGGCCGGCCCTGGCCCAGCTTTCGCCGGGTCCGTTGACGCGCGCGCACTCGCAGCTCGAGGGCCTCAAGAAGTGCAGCGAGTGCCATGAGCTGGGCAATCGCGAAGTGCAGGATCGTTGCCTCGGCTGCCACAAGGAGATCTCGGCCCAGCGCACCGCCGGCAAGGGACTGCACAGCCGGCAGGAGTACGCGCGGTGCGCCGACTGCCACACCGAACACCACGGCACCGACTACGAACTGATCCACTGGCAGGGCGGGCCGGAGAAGTTCGACCACAAGCAGGCGGGATGGGAACTGACCGGCGGCCACGCGAAGCTGGATTGCCGCAAGTGCCACAATGCGGGCAAGGTCACGGATCCGGAGGCGCTGCGCGCCGACAGGAAGGATCCCGACCGCACGTACCTGGGACTGCCGGTCGCCTGCCTCGATTGCCACGGTGACCATCACCGCGGCCAGCTCAAGACCGACGGCGTCGTGCGTGCCTGCACCGGGTGCCACAACACGGCAGGCTGGAAGCCGACGGTGGGCTTCGACCACGCGAAGACCGTCTTCCCGCTCAGCGGCCGCCACCTGAAGGCCGATTGCGCCAAGTGTCACCCGGCCCTGCCCGTGCGCGCCGAGGACGGCAAGCTGCCGCCGTCGCCGAAGTTCACGCCCGTGGCTCATGCGCTGTGCACGGACTGCCACAAGGATCCGCACGTGGGCCAGCTGGGTCCCGACTGCACGAAGTGCCACGTCACCGACAGCTGGAAGAAGATCAGTGGCGACGGCTTCGACCACAGCCGCACCAAGTACCCGCTGCTGGGCAGGCACAAGGGCACCGCCTGCGCCGACTGCCACGGCGGCGGCAAGCAGAAGCCGGCATTCGCGGCCTGCAGGGACTGCCACCGCGATGCGCACCAGGCCGACGCCCGCAAGCGCCCGGAATGGATGACCTGCGAGAACTGCCATACCGTCGACGGGTTCACGCCCGCCCGCTACGGGCTGGACAAGCATGCGAAGTCGGCCTACCCGCTGCGCGGGGCGCACCAGGCGGTGCCCTGCCTGCTCTGCCACAAGCCGCTGAAGGAAGCCGCCGATCGCAAGGCGCCCTACGCGCGGGCGGCCGACCTGAAGCCGGCGTCTGCCCGGTGCGTCGACTGCCACCGCGACCCGCACGAGGGCCAGGGCGACCGCTTCGCCGTCGATGCTGCCGCCGGCGCCTGCGTCGTCTGCCACAACGAGACCAGCTGGCGCCAGGTCGCGTTCGACCACAACCGCTCCGAGTTCAGGCTTGACGGGCGGCATGCGAAGGTCGCCTGCCTGGCCTGTCACAAGCCGGTGGTCGCCGCGAAGGCCAAGAAGTCCGGGGCCCAGGCCGGGGCAGCGCAGACGAAGGTGCCCTTCAAGGTCACGGACAAGTACTGCGCCGCCTGCCACAAGGACGTGCACCGCGACCAGTTCGCCGACAAGCCCGTGGCCGGCACGAAGGCCGCCGATTGCGCGCGTTGCCACGTCGCCACCGACTGGCTCGCCGAGAAGTTCGACCATGAGAAGGACAGTCGCTTCCCGCTGCGCGGGGGACACGAGAAGGTCGCCTGCGGCAAGTGTCACCTGCCGATCAGCGCCGACCAGCCGCGACTGCTGCACTACAAGCCGCTCCAGATCGAGTGCCGGGCCTGTCACGTCAACCCGCCGGCAATCCAGAAAGGCCAGTCATGAACAGGCGAAGCTTTCGCATCGCGGTCCTCTGCTCGGCGCTTGCCCTGCTGGCGCTGCTGATGGCTGCAGTGACCGGCGCTGCGTCTGCGCCCCGGCCCCCGCTGCCCCTGCCCCGGCCCCGACGCCCACGGCGGTCAACCCGCACGGCGACATGAAGCTGGATTGCCGCCTGTGCCATGCCGAGCAGTCCTGGGCGGCCGACGCGAAGTCGGTGCCCTTCGACCACGCCACGACCGGCTTCAACCTGGAGGGCCAGCACGCGATGGTCGCCTGTCGCGACTGCCACAAGCAGCCGCAGTTCTCCCACATCGGCACGCGTTGCGCCGACTGCCACCTCGATGCGCACAAGAATCGCCTCGGTCCCGCCTGCGAGCAGTGCCACACGCCCGCCGGATGGGTCGAGCGTTCGCAGGCGCAGCGCGAGCATGACACGACGCGCCTGCCGCTGGTCGGCGCCCATGCCAGCGTCGATTGCGATGCCTGCCACACCGGCGCCCAGCGCGGTGAGTACCTGGGCACGCCGTCCGACTGTTTTGCCTGCCACCAGCCCGACTACGAGGCAACGCGTGACCCGGACCATCGGCTGGCCGGGTTCACCACCGACTGCGATCGCTGCCACGGGGTCTTTGCGGCCAACTGGGGCCGCGGCGACTTCATCCATTCGCTCAGTTTCCCGCTGACGGGCGCTCATGCGACGACGGCGTGCGCCTCGTGCCACGCGGAAACGTTTGTGGGCACGCCCACCGACTGCTACGCCTGCCACCAGCCGGACTACGATGCGTCGGCGAACCCGCCGCACGCGACGGCCGGCCTGGGCACCACCTGCGTGTCGTGCCACGGCACCAGCGACTGGCAGCCGTCCACCTATGACCACGCCCTGGCGCCGGCCAACTACCCGCTGCAGGGTGGACACCGCGGCGTCGACTGCGCCTCCTGCCACACGGCGGGGTACGTGGCGACATCGACGGAATGCTATGCCTGCCACCGCCCCGACTTCGAAGCGGCGGCCGACCCCAACCACGTCTCCGGCGGGTTCCCGACCGACTGCACGGCCTGCCATGCGGTGACGACCTGGGACGATTCGAACTTCGACCATGCGCGTACTGCGTTCCCTCTGACGGGCGCGCATGCGGCGCAGAGCTGCATGGAGTGCCACGCCGGGGGCTACACGGGAACGCCGACGGACTGCTTCGCCTGCCACCAGGCGAACTATGCGGCGACGACGGCGCCGAACCACGCCACGGCGAACATCCCCACGACCTGTGTCGTGTGTCACTCAACGACAGCCTGGACGCCGGCGCAGTTTGACCATGGGACCACGTCGTTCCCGCTCACCGGTGCGCACCGCAACGCCACCTGTGAGGCCTGCCACGCCATGGGTTACACCGGTACGCCGTCCGATTGCTACGCCTGCCACCAGGCGGATTACACCGGCGCGACCGACCCGAACCACGTGGCTTCGGGATACCCGACGGCCTGCGCGTCCTGCCATTCGACCACGGCCTGGGAGCCGGCGCAGTTCGACCACAACACGACGGCGTTCCCGTTGACGGGTGCGCATCGCAATGCCACCTGCGCCGAGTGCCACGGCGCCGGGTACGCGGGCACGCCGACCGATTGCTACGCCTGTCACCAGGCGGACTACGCCCAGACGAACGACCCGAGCCACACCGCAGCGTCGTTCCCGACCACCTGCGTGACGTGCCACTCGACGACGGCCTGGACCCCGTCCACCTGGGACCACGAGCCGCTGTTCCCGATCGAATCGGGCGCGCACCGCAACATCGACTGTGCGCAGTGCCACGTGACGCCGAGCAACTACGCGCACTTCGAGTGCATCCTGTGCCACGAGCACAACCAGACCGACATGGCCAACGATCACGAGGGCCGGCGCGACTACCAGTGGGTGAGTACCGCCTGCTACACGTGCCACCCGGACGGGCGCGATTGATGCTGAAGACAAGATCGGCGACCATCATCGTCATCCTGGCCCTTGCGATGGGGCTGGCCTGGCCGCGTTCGACCGCCGCCGCCGAGGCTGAATGCCACGTCCGCTTCGTCTCGGCGGAGAGCGTCTACCTGGACGAGGGCAGCGCCGCCGGCCTGGACGTGGGCGTCAAGGTGCGCGTCGTTCGCGGCGGCAAGGCGGTGGCCGAACTCGAGGTGGCCTATGTCGCCGAGCACTCGGCCTCGTGCCGCATCATCAGCGGCGCGGGCGCCATCAACACCGGCGATCGCGCCCTCTACGAGCCAGTCGCCGGCGGCGCGGCGCCAGCGGTGGCGGACACGCTCGTCTCGCGCGTCCGCACGGTGGACGGCACGGGCGGAGCCTCGCGCTCGCGCCCGCGCGAACGCCTCGACGGCTGGGTGGCGCTCCAGTGGGACCACACATCGGAGTCGACGGACCGCAACCTCTCGACGGACCTGTTCAGCCTGCCGTTCCGCGTGCGTGCGCGCGAGCTGGGCAACGGCTTCGAGTTCCACGGTCGCGGCAGCCTGCGCCGCATCACGCGCAGCGGCTTCGGCGAGAGCACGCCAGCTTCCGAGTGGCGCAACCGCGTGCTGGAGGCGGCGCTCGTGCGCGAAGGTCGTGACCTGGGCTGGCAGTTCGCGTTCGGCCGCGTGGGTGGGCGCCGGACTGCCGCCGCCGGTCCGTTCGACGGCCTGGCTGTCACCCGGCGGCTGGGCGCCGCAACGACGTTCGGTGTCTTCGGCGGCTTTGCCCCCGCCTGGGGCGACCTCGGCTTCAGCACCGACGACCACCTGGCCGGCGCCGTCCTCGAATACGATCGCGCGGGCGCGAACGGGCGCTATCTCGACGTGACCCTGGCCGCCGTGGGGCGCTATCGCGAAGGCGAGATCAGCCGCGAGTACCTGTCGCTCGTCACCAGTTGGCGCGACGGGAACCGGCTAAGCCTCCTGCAGGCAGCCGAGGTGGATCTCTACCGCGGCTGGCGCAAGGAAGAGGGTGGGCGCAGTGCCGCGCTGACCAGCACCGCGTTGACCGGACGCTACCAGGTTACGAAGCCGCTGGCGCTCACGCTGGGCTATGACGGGCGCGAACCCGTCCGCACCTGGGAGACACGTTCGCTGCCGGACAGCCTGTTCACCGAGGCCGGTCGTAACGGCTGGCGCGCAGGCGCCGCCTGGCGCGGGCCCGGGGGCGCCAGCCTCGACGTGTCGGGTGGCCTGCGCCACGAGCAGCGTACCGGCGAGGACGTCAAGTCCTGGCACGTGATGGCGCGCGTGCCGGCGCGCACGTTGCGCGTGGCCGACGTCAGCCTGTTCGCACGCGGCTTCGACGGCCCGTGGCTCTCGGGCTGGTCGCCCAGCCTGCGCCTGATGCGCGCGACCGGCCGTTCGCGCTGGACCTTCGAAGTGGGACGGTTCTCGTACACGGGCAACCTCGTCGATGCCTCACGCGAGAACACCTGGGCCGAGCTCGGGTTGACACGCGACCTGTGGCGCGGCTGGGACATGGCGGCCTCTTACCGCAACGACTGGGGTGACGACATCACCGGCAGGCGATTCTTCGTGGAGCTGGCCCGGCGATTCTAGGGCGGAAGGGTTGACGTGGAAGCGGTCCTCATCTGGATGACGATGTTCGGCCTTGGCGGGCTGAGTGTCTGGTTCTACCTGCGACAGTTCCGGAAACGCCGCACCAGCGATTCCGAGCGCCTGAAGCAGAACCAGGACCTCGGCATGGACCGACCGGTGGGCCAGTATCCGCTCATCGACGCCGCCGCCTGCATCGGTTGCGGCACCTGCGTCGCGGCCTGCCCCGAGCACGATGTGCTGGGGATCGTCATGGGCCGCGCCATCGTGATCAACGGCGCCCGCTGCATCGGCCACGGCAAGTGCGCGGAAGCCTGCCCTGTCGGCGCCATCAGGATCGGTCTCGGCGACATCACCAAGCGGGACGACATTCCCGTGCTGACGCCCCAGGGCGAGACCACGGTGCCCGGCATCTGGATCGCCGGCGAGCTGAGCGGCTACGCACTCATCAACAACGCGGTCTCGCAGGGGCAGGCCGTCATGGACGCGATCGCCGCCGCGCGCGGCCCGCGGCTCGAGGGTCCGTCTGAGATTGTCGACGTGGTCATCGTCGGCGCCGGTCCGGCGGGCATGAGCGCCGGTCTGGTCGCCGCGGAGCGCGGGCTGACCTGCGTCATCCTCGACCAGCAGGGCGCCGGCGGCACGATCCTGCAGTACCCGCGCCGCAAGCTGGTGATGGTGCAGCCGGTGGTGATCCCGCGCCTGGGCCGGCTGCCGAAGCACGAATACCTCAAGGAGGACCTGCTCGAGATCTGGGAGCAGCTTCACAAGGACTACGGGCTGGACATCCGCATCGGCCCGCGCGTGACCGGCGTGAAGGGCAAGCGTGGCGACTTTACCGTCGAGACCACCGCCGGGAACTGGCGGGCGCGGCACGTGCTGCTGGCGCTGGGGCGTCGCGGCTCGCCGCGGCGGCTGAACGTGCCGGGCGAGGACCTGCCCAAGGTGGCCTACAAGCTCATCGACGCCGAGGCCTACAAGGGCAGGCGCGTGCTGGTGGTGGGCGGCGGCGATTCCGCGGTGGAAGCGGCCATGGGCCTGGCGCACCAGGACGGCTGCACGGTCACCCTTTCCTACCGCAAGCCCGAGCTGATGCGCATCAAACAGCGCAACGCCGAACGCTTCGGGGAGCTGGTCGCGGCCGGACGCGTCGACTTCCGCGGCGACACCAACGTGAAGACGATCCAGGCCGATCGTGTCGTGCTGGACGGGCCTTCCGGGCCCATTGTCCTGCCCAACGACGAGGTCTTCATCCTGGCCGGCGGCGTACCGCCGTTCGGGCTCCTGCGCGACATCGGCGTCGCCTTCGGCGGCGACCAGAACGACACCGAGCGGCTGGACGTGGCCAGGGCCGGCGGGATGCATCCCGCGTTCACGGTGGTCGGGGGCCCTCCGGTCGCTTGATCGCGGCGCCTTTTCCGTTATCCTGACGGCCGTGCCCGTCACGCGAAAGGCCCCGCCATGTCCGTCGAGATCCGCGATACCGGTCCCTGGACCGAGCTCTGCCTCGATCGTCCGCCACGCAACGTGCTCGACCCGGCGCTGCTTGCGGCGCTGCGCGATGCGTTGGACACCCTGGCCGCCAACGGCGCGCCGCTGCTGCTGCTGCGCGCGCGCGGGCGCCACTTCTCCACCGGGTACGACATCGCCGACATCCCCGCCGAGATCTTCGATCCCGACCCCGAGGTCCGTTCGGCGCACCCGTTCGAGCAGGTGATGGCGCGCCTGGTGGCATACCCGTCGCCGGTGGTGGCGATGGTCGGGGGCGATGCGTACGGCGGCGCCGTCGAACTGCTGGCCTGCGCCGACCTGCGCCTGGCCGCCGATCACGCCCGCATCGGCCTGCCGCCGGTGCGCCTGGGCCTGGTCTACAGCCACACCGGCCTGCGGCGACTGCTGCGTGCGTTCGGGCCCGCACTGGCGCGTGAGATGCTGCTGACCGGCGAGGCGATCAGCGCCGCGCGCGCGCAGGCGGCCGGATTCTACTGCCGGGTGGCGGCGGCGGACGAACTGGAGGACGAGACGCGCGGACTGATGACGAGCATCTCGCGCGGGGGGCCGCAGGCCTTGCGCGGTACGCGCCGTGTGCTGCACCTGCTGGAGGAAACGGAGATGCTGCCGGCGCCGGCCCTGGCCGAGATCGCCGAGCTGCGCCATGCCGCGCGGCATTCGGAGGACTTTGTCGCGGCGCAGGCGGCGTTCCTGGCGCGGCGGCCGTCGCCGTTCGGGCCGCCGCGTCACGGCAACAGCGACGCTTGAGGCACCCGCGCGCGGGCTGTCGCGAAAACTAGAAGGCGAACCGGTCCGCGAATTCGAAGTGCCAGTCGCCGGCCTCGTCCCGCGCCGCCTCGAACCGCAGCTGCCACGTATCCAGGCTCAGGTGCGTGCCCGCGCCCCACGTCACGACCGGATTGCCGGGATCGGCGCCGTCGTACCAGGCCTGGCCGCCGTCGACGAACGCATGCAGGCCCAGGCCCACCGATTCCCCGCCCGGCGCGATCGGCACCAGCACCAGCGGCAGCCGGTACTCGGCCGTCAGCAGCCAGCCTTCCTCGCCTTCCAGCGAACCGAACCCGGCGCCGCGGATGGTCTCGGGGCCGCCCAGGAAGATCACGTTGTCGAGCTGGGTGGGACCGCTCACGCGCCGGCCCCAGCCGCGCAGCGCCAGCAGGTGCTTGCCGGCAGGCAGGGGGATGAAGGCGCGCGCATCGCCGGTGTACTCGTCGTAGTCGGCGAAGCCGTCGCCGTACCAGCGGGCAGCTTCCACGAGCACCTGGGCACCGCTCAGCGGATAGAAGGGGTTGTCGCGCGAGTCCAGGCCCACGCCGCCGGCCAGGCGCCAGTGGTCCTGGTTGCCGGCCGGGTGCTCCACCAGCGCGGCGATGACGGCGCCGCCGCGCGAGGGCGGCGTCCAGTCGTAGTTGTCGCGCTGGCTGAAGCGGCCGTGTCGCACATCGGTCTGCACGAACAGCGGGCCGCGGAAATTCCAGCGCGCGCCGAGCGAGGCGTCCCACTTGCGGTAGCGGGTGGGGCGGTACACGAAGTCCGCCTGCTCGCCGCGCAGGCCCACGGTGCCGGTCAGGCCGCGGACGCCGGCCAGCCAGGGCACGCGCCACTCGGCGCCCGCCATCTGCAGCCGCCAGGCCGAGAGTTCGAAGCGCAGCGTCTGGCCGCTGCCCCGCAGGTTGCGCTCCTCGAGCCAGCCGCCCAGCAGGTACTTGTGGCGGCGACTGTGACGCAGCAGCGGACCGTAATAGGTGGTCATGTCCTCTTCGACCAGCACGCTGAGAACCATGCCGCCGTTGTCGTCCGGCTCGGAGGCCAGGTCCACGTAACTGAACCAGCCGCAGTCCTCCAACGCATCCCAGGCGGCGTCCATGCGATCGGCGTCCAGCGTGTCGCCCTCGGCCAGGTTCATCACGCGGCGCAGCATGATCTCCTGCGTTCGCTCGTTGCCCTTGAATTCGATGCGGCTGATGGGGCCCTTCTCGCCGACGCGCGCGTGGGCGGCCGCGGGCACGGCCACGGCAAGCGTCAACAACAGGCGGGTGAGCAGGAGCCTGAATGCGGAAGTCGACATGGGCGTGGACACATCCCGGTTACGCGGACCATCGGGGGCCTCGAGGCGCTGCCGAAGGTCAATGTCGCCGCAATGTCTCCGAATGTCCAGACATGGGGACCGACTCGCCCGACACGCGCGAGGCCAGCGCACGCCTTTCCTGGTCGACCGGCGGCTGCGCCGTGTAGAGTGCCAGCTGGCGGCAGACCAGGCCACAGGGGGCCAGTTCGTCGGCCAGGTCGGAAGCGCCCAGGCTCGTCAGGCGGGCCTGGACCGAGGCGGGCGTCCAGTTGTCGGCGCCGGCCGATGACGCCAGGCGTTCGGCGACCGTGGCCTGGACCAGGCGGTCGATCAGCACCAGCACGAACGTCGCATCGACGGTCTCGACCCCGGCCAGGAAGGTGTCGTGGAAGGCGCGTGCATCGGCGATGGCGAGTCGGCACAGGCCGATGAGCGCCAGTTCCGCGTCCTTGCCGCAGCGCAGCGGCGCCGCGGCGGTCCAGCGCACGGCCAGGCCCTTGCCGGGCGCCAGGAACAGCAGGCGCCAGTCGGGGTCGATGCCCCCCGGCCCGATCGCCAGTTCATGTTCACCGGCCGGGAATGCCGCCTGCAGGCGCCCGTCGCCGAGCAGCAGCGCCACCTGATTCTCGCCGAGGGTCAGCGCCAGGCGCCGTCCCAGCAGGAAGGCGAGCGCGAGCGGCCCCTGGATGGGACCATCGGTATCGTCCACCGACCAGTTGATGGGCAATGCGGCGTCGAAGTGCTCGTTGCTCATGATACGTGCCTGGCCTTGGGCCTGAACTCGGATTCCCAGCCCAGCCCCAGCAGGTAGTTGCGCTCCTCGGTCAGCTTCGAGAACTCGGCAAGGCCGCGGGCCAGCCGCGCCGCGTCGGTCTTGAACCAGGCGGCGGCCGGCACATCGGTGCCGAGGTTGTTCACCAGTTCCAGCGATTCCTCGATCAGCAGCACCAGCCTCGAGTCGATCAACTCGATCTCGGCGATGGTGCGCGCCGAACCGCCGACCAGCGTGACCACGCCCTCGCGATCGAGCTTGCGGAAGATCTCGCCGATGCGATCGACCAGCACGTCGATGGTCTGTTCCATCTCGCCGCTCATGATCTGCGCCTTCTTCTCGACGACGCCCAGCAGGCGGTCGCCGCATTCCTTCAGGCGCGCACCCATGGCGCGGCGGAACACGCGCTCGGCAGCCACCGCATGGGCATGCGAGGTGTAACGCGTATAGGTCGGCATCTTCTGCATCAGCGTGCCCATGGCCGCAAAGTTCAGGCTGGCCGCCGTGGGTCTCGGTTCGCCGGGCTGACGGTGTCGTTCCATGGTGCGTGGCTCTCCGGGTGCGATCGACCTTGCGACGTGCCCGATGAACGGGCTTCGGGACAGGAAACGGCAAGGAACATTCCACCCTTGGCGGGAGCGACAGGACGATTCCCGGCACGGCGGGAAGTGGTTCTGTTAGCAGGAAGTTAGCGGAGCGTGGAGGCCGTCGCCGGAGAGTCAAAGGAGTCTGGAAAACGGCCCGGGGCGGGCACCTTGCAAGGGCCGCCCCGGGCGTCGATTGCGGTGCTGCAGGCCCGCTTAGGCGGGTTCGCGCCAGCGCCGGACGGGATTCGAGAGCGTGCCAAGGCCCTCGATCTCCACGGTCACGCGATCGCCCGGCTTCAGGAACACGGGCGGGTCGCGGAACACGCCCACGCCGCCGGGTGTGCCCGTCGTGATGATGTCGCCGGGCAGCAGCGTCATGTGGCGGCTGATGTAGCTGACCAGGAAGTCGGGCGTGAAGATGAGCTGGTTGGTGTTGCTCTCCTGCATCACGACGTCGTTCCACAGGCAGCGGATGCGCAGGCCCAGCCCGAGGTCGGGCAGTTCGTCGGGCGTCACGAGCCAGGGGCCGCACGGCCCGCCGGTGTCCAGGCTCTTGCCGCGGAAGAACTGCTTGTCGCTGTACTGCGCCTCGCGATCGCTGATGTCGTTGAAGCACATGTAACCGGCGATGTGCTCGCGCGCGCGTTCGCGCGCGATGGCGCGGCCCGGCTTCGAGATTACGAAGGCGATCTCCGCCTCGGCATCGACCTGTTCGAGTCCCTCGGGCAGTTCGATCGGCCCGCCGGGCGCCTGCAGGCAGGTGCTGGCCTTGCTGAACAGCAGCGGCCTTTCCGGCAACGGCTTGTTCTGCTCGGCGGCGTGGTCCTTATAGTTCAGGCCCACGGCGACGATCTTCGAGGGCAGGATGATCGGTGTCGTCAGCGCACAGCGCCGCAGGTCGACGAACGGCAGGCTCACCTCGCCGCCGCCGGCCAGCACCGTGGCCGCCTTCGCCGCCGCCGGCAGCAGCCGGTCGCAGATGGCGCGCACCGTGTCCAGGCGCGGCAGCAGCCCGTGCCAGTTGGGGAGCAGCGACGGGTCGGCGGCCAGCAGGTCCAGGACCAGGTTCTCGCCGACGACCAGGCCGGGGCGGGGCCCGGCGCCTTGGGTGTACGTGATGAGTTTCATGGGCGGCAGTATGCCCTGCCCGGCGGGGCGCCGTCCACCCGAAATGCCACCCGAAATGACGCGCCCCGCCGGCGGGGGGATGCCGGCGGGGCGCTCGCTCCGGGCTCGACGGCACAGCCCGTGGGTCAGGGGTCTTCGTACCTAGCGGACTTCGATCCGGCGCGGCAGGCTGCGCTGCGTCTTGGGCAGCGCCAGGCGCAGCACGCCGTCGGCGAATACGGCGGTGATGCCGTCGGCATCGACCGTCTGGCCGAGGGTGAACGAGCGGCTGAACGAGACCGGTCCCGGGCGCTCATGACGGCGCAGCGTGAAGCCTTCCTCCTGGCTGGAGCCGCGCTGCGCCTTGACGGTCAGGGTCTGGCCCTCGTGGCTGATCTCCAGGTCCTTCGCCGCGACGCCGGGCAGGTCCATCAGGATGCGGTATTCCTTCTCGCCCTCGAGGATGTCCGCGCGCGGGCTCAGCCACACGCCGGTCTCGGCGGGGTTCGAGGTGTCCAGATTGCAGGCGTCGAAGTTGCAGGCCAGGGCGTCGAGCATGCGGGTCACGGGCAGCAGGTTGTTCATGGTATTCCTCCCGGGGCAGCTGTGTTATCTGTTGTGCCGGCTTCCGTGCCGGCGGGGATCACTCGTGTGCCCGCCTATGATCAACCCGCGTGCCCAATCTTCGCGGCCTGGTGGCGTGATACTTTGAACTTCTTGTCATTCAGCAAATTAGACGGATTTGACGCGCCCCGTCGGCGTCCGACTGCGCGCTGCGAAGCCTCGCCGCTGTCAGGAAAAGCGTGCCAATTTGGCATATATGACAAACACTTTGTCCGGCTTGTCATGACAGTCGCCCTGTTGGTGGGCGCAACCGGCGCGAAGGCCGGGGCCGAGCCCATGCCGCCCCGCCTGGTCGTCGGGGACGTGGTGCTGGAACGCGAGAACATCTTCGCCCGGTCGGAGGTCGACTCGGCCACAGGCATGGGCGGGTTCCTGAAGCGCCTGTCGAACCGCCTGCACGCCACCACGCGGCCCCATGTGCTGCGCCACGAGTTCCTCTTCCGCGAGGGCGACCCGTTCCGCGCCGACCTGCTGGACGAGACCGAGCGCAATCTGCGCGCCCTGGGCATCCTCGCCGAGGTGGTGGTGGCCCCGATCGACACCACCGCCGACGGCCGCGTCGCCGTGCGCGTGGCGACGCGCGAGTCGTGGACACTCGAGACCGACGTCACCTTCTCGCTGGACGCCGGCGGCCAGTCGCGCTGGACCGTGCAGATGGCCGACAAGAACTTCATGGGCTACGGCGTGACGGCGGGCGCCGGCCTGGGTCGCGACCTCGCGAGCGAGTACTGGAACCTGTGGTACCGGCAGCGCCGCGTGGCGGGCTCGGGCCTGACGCTGGGACTCGACTACGCGAAGCGCAGCGAGGGGCACCTGCGCCAGCTCGAACTCTCGCGTCCGTTCTACGCGCTCGATGACGCCGTCGGCATGGAGAGCCGCGCCTGGAGCAGCGGCTGGCGCAACCGCTATTACCTCAGCAACGGCGGCCCGGCCGGCGGCGCCGATCCCGCGCGCGAGGCCAGCCTCTACGCCGAGATCCCCTACGAGGACATCGGCACCCAGTTCGGGGCTCAGCATCGCCTCAGCGGCGAGGGGCGCGGCCGCATCTGGCGACTGGGCGTGGGCGCCCGCGTGCAGGAGCGCCGCTTCAACCTCGACGACGAGTCGCGCTTCCTGAGCGACGGCCGCGACGTGGCGCTCGACTGGCTGCTGGAGCCCGGCCGGCCCTTTGCCCGCGAGCAGGGCACGACCGTGTTCCCGTACCTGTGGCTGCGCACCATGAGCCGACGCTGGGTGAAGGAGCATCACCTGCTGCAGTACGGCGGCCTGGAAGATGTACAGCTGGGCTGGGACGTGGACCTGAAGGTGGGACCGGCGGGCGGCTTCATGGGCTCGAACACCGCCGACGGCCGCCAGCGGTGGCGCTTCGAGACCGTGCTGCAGCGCTGGATGCAACTGGGCCCGGGCTACGGCCTGGTACTGGGCGTGGCCGAGGGCGACCTCGGCTCGGCTGCGGTGCGCAACCATCGCTGGAATCTCGTGGCCGGCTGGATGACACGCAGCGGCCGCGATACATCGCCCTGGCTGACGCGGGTCTTCGTGGAGGCGGGGGCCGGCGAGAACCTGACCGGCGCGCGCCCGTTCCTGCTCGGCGCCGAACGCGGCCTGCGCACGCTGGCCGTCGACGGCATGGCCGGCGACCGCTTCGTGCGCGGCAACCTGGAACTGGGTCGGGCCACGGGGCTGCAACCGTTCGGCGTGTTCCGCCTGGGCCTGGCAGCCTTCTGCGGCGCAGGCTCGGCGTGGTGGGCCGACGAGGCGCGCTCGGCCGGCGACCTGCGCCGCGAAGCGGGCTTCGGCCTGCGCTTCGGCCCGGTGCGCTCGGCCAGTGTCGAGACGGCGCGCCTGGACATCGCCTGGTCGCTGGACGGGGGCGGGCCGCAGATCGCGGCAGTGACCGGCGGGCTGTTCTGAGCCTCGCCGGCACCGGCGGGAAGGGCAGGTCGATTCGATGGCAATTGGGAGGCGAACCTGGGGTGATCGTGGCCTGCTTGCGGCCGGCGTCCTGATGTGCGCCTCGAGCCTGGCCCATGCCCTCGGGGGCTGGCCGCCGCTGGCGCGCGAACTCGCGGGCCTTGGCGTCCCGGGAGACCTGGCGGGCGGGATGGCCGTCGGCTGGTTGTTCGGCAGCGGCGCGATGGCCGCCTGCGGCGTCCTCGTGCTGCTGGCGCGCCGCGAACTGCGGCGCGGCGTTGCCGCAGGCGCAGCCACCTGCGCCGTGGTGGGGACGTTCTACGTCATCTTCGGGCTGGCCGCCACGGCCTACCGCTTTCCGCACCTGCATTTCCTGGCCTTCATCGGCCTGGGCCTCCTCGTGCTGCTGTCAGCGCGGATGGCGGCCGCCCGCTGACGTCCGCGGCCCGTGGCGGTATTCGAGGTTGCCAGACCGGGTCGCGGTCGTTTATTCGTCGTGATCCGCGCGTGACAGTGCCCATTCCCATCCGCCAGCCAACCCGGGAGCCGACAGCCATGACCCGCGCCGCCCGCACCAGCCGGAACCACGCCCAGCAGCCCGTCGGCCCCCGCATGCAGGAGCTGGCCGATGCCGGCCGCCTGACCAGCCGCAACGCCGACAAGCACTGGCTGTACCAGAACTCGGTGCAGAACCCGTCGGTCGAGGTGCCGTTCATCGACCGTGTCTTCGCCAACGAGTTCGGCCGCAAGCCGAGCGTGCTGCGCGAGGACTTCTGCGGCACGGCGCTCCTGTGCAGCTGGTGGGTCAAGGCGCGTGCGACGAACCGCGCCATCGGCGTCGACTTCGACGGGCCCACGCTCGAGTGGGGCCGCGTCAACAACCTGGCGCCGCTGGGCGCGAAGGCCGAGCGCGTCACGCTCATCCAGGACGACGTGCGCAGCGTGCGCGCGCCGAAGGCCGACGTGCTGATGGCCTCGAACTTCTCGTGGTGGGGCTTCAAGACGCGCGATGAACTGGCGGTCTACCTGCGCAACTGCCGCGCGAGCCTGAAGCCCGAGGGCATCCTCGTGATGGACTGCTACGGCGGCCCCGAGGCGCAGGTGGTGCAGGAGGAGCAGCGCGACCAGGACGGGTTCACCTACGTCTGGGACCAGGACCACTTCAACCCGGTGACGGGCGAGGTGCGCTGCCTCATCCACTTCGACTTTCCCACCGGTCCGCGCATGACGCGCGCCTTCACCTACGACTGGCGCCTGTGGCATGTGCCCGAGACCTGCGACCTGCTGCGCGAGTGCGGCTTCAGTCGCGTGATGGTCTACTGGGAAGGCACCGACCGGAAGGGCGAGCCGAACGGCGTGTTCCGCGTGAGCACCAAGGGCGACCTGGCGCCGGCCTGGATCGCCTACATGGTGGCGGTGCGGTAGCGGTTTCGCAGGCCCCGGCGCGACCTACAACGAGAACCACTTGTTGAACTTCACCAGGAACACGTTGCGCGGGTGCGTCCCGAACAGCGCGTCGAGGTCGTCGTTCAGGCTGAACCGGCCGTTGTCGATGAAGTCGCTGCGCCCCTGCGACCAGACCAGGAACAGGGTCGAACCGGCATCATACTCCCAGCGTACGACCAGGTTCGAGTTGAAGTCGCGCACGTTGAAGTCGGGCCTGGCGAAGGAATAGTCGGGCGTGCCGTCGCCGTCCTCGTCTACGTCGTAGCTGCCGTCGGTCTCCGACACGTCCGCTTCGTCGTAGGCCGCGAAGCGGTCGCCGAGCGCCCGGGCGCGCGGGTCGAGCACGCGCTTGTAGGAGCCGTAGCGGCCGGCCGAGACGAACGGCGAGCCGTAGTACTGGATCGTCAGCGCCGGCGTCAGGCACCAGTCCAGGCGGAAGGTCAGGGACAGCGTGCGCTGCTCCAACCGGCCGAACACGTAGCGGTCGCTGCCGCCCGCGTCCACTGTTTCGACATACTGCAGGTTGTCGTCGTTGCGCTCGAAGGTCGGATTGAGCGACAGGCGGAGGTTGTTGGCCGGCCGCATGCCGATCTCCGACCACACGGCCCAGGTGTCCTGGCTGTCCTCGTCGCGCAACCAGCTCCAGGCGCCCAGGGCCAGGTTGACCTTGCGCCGCTCGTCGTTGCGGATGTTGCCCTCGAATTCCCAGCCGCCCGGCCAGCGCGACGAGGGCCCGCCGCGCAGTTCGGTGTTGGAAATGCGCCCGAAGTTGCGCGTGGCGCTCAGGTGGAACCCCTGCTGGCCGCGGAACTGGCCGCCGGTGTTCACGTTCATGGCCCGGTTCAGTCGCGTGCCGCCGAAATCCCAGTCCACCCACTCGTTCGCGTTCACCTGCAGGTTGTTGAAGATGCCGGCCGGGTTGCGCTGCACGTAGCTGGCCCAGGCGAAGTGGTTGATCTCGTCGGCCACGCGCATGTAGCCGAGGTCGTTGATCTCGAAGCCCGGCGAGCGCCACGCTCCGCCCACCTGGTACATGAAGTTCGTGTTGTTGCCGGTGCGCGTCAGCATGACCGAACCGGAGTGGCCGGACAGCGACGTGCGCAGCGAGTCGACCTCGGCATGGTCGTTGTCCGGGCGCTGGTAGAAGCGGGCGGGACTCGTCTGGGCGCCGAGGATGGCCTGCTCGCTGCCGCGCAGGTGACTGCCGAAAACGCGCGCCTCGAGGCGGAAATTGCGCTCCTTGAAATAGTGCAGCAGGTCCACGCCGCCGGCCCAGGCCCGTCGTTCGAGGAACTCGAGATGCGGGTCGTCGATGTCACGGGCCACGGAGGTCAGCATGCCGCCGATCACGGTCTGCCCGCCGCGCAGGTCCTGCGCCACGCGACCGACGAAGTAGTTCGTCAGCGGCTCGACGGTCTCCTGGAGGTCGCCGTCGCCGCCGGTGATGTCGGCCCGTTCGCGCGCGGTCACGCTCTCGAGCACGCCCACCGAAAGCCCGCCCGCCGTCTTGCCCGACAGCTTGGCGGCGCCCAGGATCGAGGTCTGGTCGGGCAGGTCGGCGAACTCGCCGTCGGCAAGGTCGGGCCGATGGCTGGGACTGCGCCCGATGCGCCGCGAGTAGAACAGGCGGTCGCGCGTGAAGTGGCCGCCGGTGATGGCCGGGGCCAGCGGCAGGTTCAGGACGTCGGCGCCCTCGATGAAGAACGGGCGCTTCTCCTCGAAGAACGTCTCGAACGCGGTCAGGTTCACCTGCGACGGGTCGGCTTCGACCTGCCCGAAATCGGGATTCACGGTCAGGTCGAGCGAAAAGTCGTTCCCCAGGCCGATTTTCGCATCAAGCCCGCCGGTGATGCTGCTCTCCGAACCGTCGCGGAACGGGTTGCCGGCCTCGGACTCCTGCCGCTCGTGCTGCACGACCAGGTACGGCAACACTTCGACCCGGCGGCCGGGCTTCAGGCCCTCGATGCCGCGCAGGTCGCCGAACCGGCTGACCCAGCCGTTGCCGCTGCGGGGGATGTTCTGCCACGTGGAGCGCTCGCCGGCCCGGAAGTGGCGCCGGTGCACCTGCAGGCCCCAGGGCGCCGGCTTGGCCGGGTCGAAACGCAGCTGGCTGAGGGGAATGCGCATCTCCGCCGTCCAGCCCTGCGCGTCGATGTTCGTGGCGCCTTCCCAGACCGGGTCCCAGTTGCCGTTCCAGTTGTTGCCGTCCTCGCTGATGTACTCGTCGCCGCGGGAGCCCGACAGGCTCAGCGTGAACGAATAGGCGGTGCGCTCGTCGGAGCGGCTGTCGATGTTGACCTCGATCCAGTCGCCCGGGAACCAGTCGCGGCGCGCCAGGTGCGGTGTCACCGTCGCCGGGTCGTCGTACAGGCGGAAGGCGAACCAGAGCGCCTTGTCGTCGTAGAGGACCTTGACCTGCGACTGCTGCGACGGCGCGGCGCCGTCTGCGGGTTCGCGCTGGACGAACTCGCCCGACCACTCGACCGCATTCCACGCGGGGTCGTCGACCAGGCCGTCCAAGTGCGGGGATTCGCCGGCGATGCGGCGTGTCTCGTAGGAGCGGGTCGCGACCGTGGTGCTGCCGGCCACCTGGGAGGCGTCGGTCACCTGGGCTGCGGCCGGCACCGCCAGGCAAAGGACCAGGGCGACAGCCCGAGCAAGGCGGAAACAGGGGCGCATGCGGGGTACCTCGGTTGGTGGGCGAACGACCGCGCCCCCCGGGGAGGGCGCGGCATGCGGATCTGAAGGACATGACGCTGAAACCGGGGGTCAGGGTTGCAAGGAATCGCGTGGCGCGCGATTCCGTCCGCCATCAGCCGGGCAATCGGAGAGCGGAGATCATTTCCGGACCGTCGACCACCGTCAGGTTGGCCGCAACCGGCCCCGCGGGAGTGAAGGTGATCCGGACCGCTCGAGCCCCGACCGGGTGGAACGCGCGCGAGCCCAGGTGCACGAGGCCGCGCGGAGCCCCGTCCGGCAGGCGCTTGAAGAAGAGCGTGCCGTCCTTGGCCGAGACCTCGAGGCGGCCCCCGCCCCGGCGATCCATCTCGTAGATGCCTGTGCAGGCCGTCAGGTCGGCGGGCTCCAGCGGCACGGGCACGGGCACCGGGTCCGCATCGCCAAGGGACTCGAGGTAGGCGACTACTCCCTGCGCGGCGGGGCCGCCCTTGCGCGCATGGTGTAGCAGTGTCAGGCCGTGCGGTCCGGTCGTCCGCTGGATGCCCGGGCTGGCCGCGACACAGGCCTGGACGGCCTCGAGGTGGCCGAGCATGGCGAACGTGAACAGGTCGGGCCGGGCACCGTGATCCAGCAGAAGGGCGGCGATCTCGCGGTTCCCGACGTGGGATGCGGCCCCGATCGGCGTCTCCCAGTCGCCAAAGCCCCAATCCCAGCCGGCGTTCGCCAGCGCCGGGCTTTCCGTGAGCAACTCCTGCACGCGGGCCAGGTTGCCGTGCGACGCCCCGACGATGGCGCGGACGCGCGCGGGATCCTGGGCCGGGAACGGGTCCCCGCCGGCGGGGTATGCATCTGTTTGGGGCGCCGCAGCGGCGGCGGCGCGCGCCGCCCCGAGCAGGGTCGGCGCTGCACAGAGCACGGGCACGGCGACGAGGAACGAACGGCGCGTGAGCAGGTCCGACATGGAACTCTCCATCCGGTCGGGTTCAGGCGGGGGAGAGGCAGGATAAGCAAAGTGGCCGGGTCGGCAACGCCGGCCGGTCCGCCCCTGCCATTCCGATTGACGGCCCGGCGCGGGTTGACTAACCATTGTGGGTTGAGAACGACGGCGTCGAATGCGGACGGGGCGGGCCCCCGCCCGGAAACACGGGCGAGCAGAAGGAGCGGCAATGGCGACGAAAATCGGCATCAATGGCTTCGGGCGCATCGGGCGGCTGGTGTTCCGCGCGGCGATGGATCATCCCTCGATGGAAGTGGTGGGCATCAACGACCTGTTCGACGCCAAGCAGCTGGCATACATGCTCAAGTACGACACGATCCACGGCCGCTTCAACGGCACGGTCGAGACCGGCGACGGCTGCCTGATCGTCAACGGGAAGAAGATCCGCCTGACCGCCGAGAAGGATCCCGCCAACCTGAAGTGGGGCGATGTCGGCGCCGAGTACATCTGCGAGTCCACCGGCTTCTTCCTCGACGAGGCCTCGGCCGCCGGTCACATCAAGGCGGGCGCGAAGTGCGTCGTCATGTCGGCGCCTTCCAAGGACGACACGCCGATGTTCGTCATGGGCGTGAACCACAAGAACTACAAGGGCGAGCAGTTCGTGTCGTGCGCGTCGTGCACCACCAACTGCCTGGCTCCCGTAGCCAAGGTGCTCAACGACAACTGGGGCATCGCCGAAGGCCTGATGACCACCGTGCACGCCACCACCGCCACGCAGAAGACCGTGGACGGCCCCGGCGGCAAGAAGGACTACCGCGGTGGCCGTGCGGCTGCCGGCAACATCATCCCCTCGTCGACCGGCGCGGCCAAGGCCGTGGGCAAGGTCATCCCGCAGTTGAAGGGCAAGCTCACGGGCATGGCCTTCCGCGTGCCGACGCTGAACGTCTCGGTCGTCGACCTCACCTGCCGCCTGGAGAAGGCGCCGGGTGCCGACGCCGATTCGGCCTACGCCGCCGTCAAGGCCGCGATGAAGGCCGCGAGCGAGGGCGAGCTGAAGGGCATCCTCGGCTACACCGAGGACGACGTCGTCTCTTCCGACTTCAACCACGACGCGCGCACCTCGATCTTCGACGCCGGCGCCGGCATCATGCTGAACCCGAACTTCGCGAAGATCGTGTCGTGGTACGACAACGAGTGGGGCTACAGCAGCAAGCTGGTGGACTTCATCCAGTACATGGCCGACCGGAAGTAGACTGGCTTCACCAGTCCGCTTGCGCCGGCGCAAGTCGAATCGATATCGCGAACGAAAGACCAGCCGGCCCGGTTTCGCACCAGGCCGGCTGTGTCATTGTGGCGCGGGAGCCTCCAGCCGCTCAGCGCAGCAAGGTCAGTCGCGTGGAACCCGTCGTTTCGCCGGCCCGCAGCCGGCAGACATAGGTGCCCGACGGCGCCTCGCGGCCGATTTCGTCGCGACCGTCCCAGCCACGGCTGTGCGCGCCGGCAGTGAGCGCTTCACCCCGGACCAGTACACGCACGCGCCGTCCGGCGGGGTCGAAGATCTCGAGCGAGGCGCTCGCGGACTCCGGCAATTCGAAAGAGATCACGGTCTGCGGGTTGAACGGGTTGGGCGCCGTTTCCAGACGGAGGTCCGTCCGGGTCGGCAGCAGTTCCACCGGAGCCGGTGCGAAGGCGCACTGGCGCGGCGCAATCCACAGTTCGGGATCGCTGGGAACGTACACATGGTCACCGTAGGCGTAGACAGGCGCCCACTGCACCGTCGGCATCGGGATGAGTCCCACCAGCGCCGGGGCGGCAGTGATTCGCATGTCGAGCACCTGAACACCCGTCTGGCGCACCATCAAATAGGCGAGGTCACCGCTGACGTTGATCCAATAGGCCGGCTTCGACGTTGTCCAGGAGCCGACCGGTGTCGGCTGTCCCGGATCCGACACGTCGAAGATCTCGAGTCCCGCCTGGGTCGTGATGTAGGCCAGGCCGCCGGACGCCAGGACTCCGGTGCTCAAAGATGTCGTCGTGAAGCTGGCGATGATGACCGGCTGCGTCGGGTCGGTCACGTCGACGATCCGGGTCGGACCGCTGGTGCGGACGTAGAGCAGGTTGCCGTCCAGCGAGAGTTGGTACGGGTCGGACACCAGCACCTGGCCGATGAGAACCGGTGCCGCGGGGTTGCTGACGTCCAGGACGCCGACCCGCGAGCCGGGAAAGCTGACGAAGAGCAGGTTGTCACGCGCTTCCATGTCGTAGGCCCAGGTGCCGCTCGGGGCCACGAAGTCGCCGACATCGAGCGGATCGGCCGGATCGCTGATGTCGAATATGCGCACGCCGGCCGGTGAACCCCACTGTATGTAGGTCAAGAAGGCCAGATCGCCGTGGACCTCGACGCGATAGGTCTCGTTCATGATCTCGACGGCCTTTTGGCCCAGCACCACCGGCTGCTCAGGGTCCGACATGTCGACGGCGACCAGTGCGCCGTAGAATGTCCGAGCCAGCCATGCGGTCGAACCGGCCATCTCCATGTCGATGATGCCGTCCGGCAACATGTCGAAGGACCAAGGTGCGGGGTCCGCGTCGGCACCCCAATCCTCGCATTGGGCCAGGGCAGCCGCGGGGGCCAGGCTGATTACCAGGCCCAGCAGCAGAGCCTTGACCGGCGCAGGCGCCGTCCGGGGGCAGTGCGCCGAAGCGCCGCAGTGCAGCTTCATGGCGGGTCCTTTCGGTCCTGAGCGTCAAGGACGAACCATGACCATACAGGACGGAAAATGTCCCGTCAAGAGCGGCGGTGCTACCAACGGTCAGCCGAGTACCTCACCCCGCACTGCTTGCGAATCACGTCCATAGTACACAGGATAGACAAGCTGTCATCGAGCGGCATCACGTCCGGCTCGGTGCGTCCTGCGCGCAGCAGGTCCATGAACGCCTCGGCTTCGTGCGCGTAGCCGCCGCCGCGGCTGGGCAGGTCGAAGACCTGTTCCTCGCCGCCGCGCACCTGCACGGCGATACGCGTGCCGGCCCACCACGGGAACAGGATACGGATGCGCCCCTCGGTGCCGATCACGTGTGCCTCGCGAGGCGTGTCGCAGCGCAACGAGCAGCTCAGCGTGGCCAGTTCGCCACGGGCATGGCGCAGCACGATGGCCGTTTCCTCGTCGACTCCGGTGGG
The DNA here is from genome assembly GCA_016703265.1 of bacterium. Taxonomy (NCBI): domain Bacteria; species bacterium. Next base: position 221,911 of record JADJCK010000003.1, on the reverse strand, counting down.
GCACAGGTTGGCGACCGCGTGGATCATCGTCGGCGGGCCGCAGAACATCGACGCCAGCGTGAGCGGGTAGATGCCGAGGTCGAGCAGGGCGCCGCCGGCCAGTTCCGGTGCAAACAGCCGGCTCTGCGGGTCGAACGGCGCGCGGAAGCCGAAGTCGGCGTTCACCAGTCGCACCTCGCCGATCGTGCCGGCAGCCACCAGTTCACGCACGCGCGCGATCGACGGCAGGAAACGCGTCCACACCGCCTCCATCAGCAGCAACCCGGCCGCGCGCGCTGCAGCAACCATCCGCTCGCCCTGCGCGGCATTGACGGCCAGGGGCTTCTCGCACAACACGTGCTTGCCGTGCGCCAGGCAGAGCAGCGTGTGCGCCTCGTGGCCGCTGTGCGGTGAACCGATGTAGACGGCGTCGACGTCGTGGTCGGCGGCGAGGGCCTCGTAGCTGCCGTGCGCGCGAACCGCGTCCGGTTCGGCAGCGAACTCGGCGGCAAAAGCTGCAGCGCGCTCGACCTCGCGCGAACCGACGGCGACCAGTTGCGCGCCGGCAGACTCGCGCAGTGCAGCGGCGAACTTCCGCGAGATGCGACCCGGGGCCAGGATGCCCCAGCGGATGGTGCGTGGTTCCATGTCTCTCCTAATTGGCAGCCGTGTATCGTGGCGCGCTGCGCAATCATACCCGATGGCGCCAAATGATTGATGTACTTTTGTTTGTCGGCGATTGGATGCGCGACATCGATACTCCACGTTGTTCTTGAGATGCGTTTCGCGGAAAGAACGTCGGCCGAAGGGTTGTCGGTCAGGAATCATGTGCCTATACTCCAAGTACACGCTGTTGGTGATTCGCTGTTACCCATAAGGAGCAACACGATGGTTTCCAATATCCATCCGCCCCCACCATTCCACATCGTTGATTGCGCCCTGGTCACCAGCGTGACGGGCCGCAGTGTGCAGAATCTCCGCGAGCTTCGTGATGCCCTCCTGGATGTCGAGATCTCGAGCATGTACAACCACTTCTGGGGCGGGCTGCTTCGGCCCCATTTCGATGACCCGGAATTCCACAACGATTTCGCGATCTGGGCCCGCAGGGGACTGCATGATCGTGTCCTGGCCGAACGCCTCGCTGCCGTGGATCCGGCGGAATATTCCGAACTGGAGGAGATGCGGGACGACCTGGTCGACATCTGCGAGGATCGCCTGGCCGAGGTCGATATGGTGCCGTGGGCGCCGCGGGACCAGCAGTTCCATTTCCAGAGCGCCACTGTCGTCGTCTTCAATACGGGCCGCGTCGTGGCCAGCCCCGGGCAACTGGCCGACGCATTGCCGCGCTTCAGTCGCGGGAGCGTCTTCTATCATTTCGTCGACGCGCGCCGGCGCAATGACGACAGGTGCGACGACCTGAGTCGATGGCTTGCCGATTTCGGTTCGGACCACCTGGACCTCGTCGCTCGCCTCGGGGCCGTCGATCCCCTGCAGGGATCGCTCCACGACCTGAAGCGACGCGTGACTGAGGTTGTCGGCGCCGTCGCGGTCGGAGGTGGGCGATGAGCCTGCTACTCGAACGCTATGCCGAAGTCGCGGGCCGCGGCGTCATCGACCAGATCGAGGCGCTGGCGCGCCCGCTGCGCGGGCTCGAGGTCGTCCATGTCAATTCGACACGCAGCGGGGGCGGTGTCGCTGAGATCCTCGCCTGGATGGTACCGCTGCTCAACGAGCTGGGACTGACTGCCCGCTGGGAGGTCGTCAACGGCGACGGCGACTATTTCGAATGCACAAAGTCCTTCCACAACGGCCTCCAGGGGTACCCGGTGGCGTTGACCAGCTCGCTGTTGCGGGCCTACGAACAGACCAACGAAGCCAATGCCGAACGCCTGCGCGACGGGCTACGGAAGGCGGATCTGGTCGTCGTGCACGACCCGCAACCGGCGCCGCTTCTCGGGCTGATCCCCGATCGGAGGGGTATCTGGATCTGGCGCTGCCACATCGACGCCAGCCGGCCCAACCGGGCGGTCTGGAAGTACCTGCGCCGCCATGTCGCGGGCTACGATGCCAGCATCTTCTCGCTGCCTGATTTCACGCAGCGATTGCCTCATCGACAGTTCCTCATCCCGCCCAGCATTGATCCGCTCAGCGAGAAGAACATTGAGCTCGGCGCCGAGGAACTCGAGAGCGTGCGCAGTCGCTTCAACCTGGATCCGGATCGCCCGCTGGTGACGCAGATCAGCCGGTTCGACAGGTTCAAGGATCCGGTGGGTGTGGTTCAGGCGTATCGCCGGGCCAAGCGCGGCGTGCCGGGATTGCAGCTGGTCCTGGCCGGCGGCGAGGCGACCGACGATCCGGAAGGTGCCAAGGTGTACCGGGAGGTCCAGGAAGCGGCCGGTGACGATCCGGATGTCCGCCTGCTGCTGCTGCCGTCGGATGCGCACCGGGCCATCAATGCCCTGCAGCGCATCAGCGACGTCGTCATCCAGAAATCCACCCGGGAAGGTTTCGGTCTGACGGTTGCAGAGGCATTGTGGAAGCGCCGGCCCGTGATCGGGGGGAATACCGGCGGCATCCGCCTGCAGGTGGTCGACTACCAGACGGGCTTCCTGGTCGACACCGCGGAGGGCGCGTCGGAGCGCATCCGCTATCTCCTGTCCCGTCCCCGGCTGCGCGAGGAGATGGGTGCCCGGGCGCACGCCTACGTTCGCGAAAGCTTCCTGCTCACGCGCCATCTCGTCGAGTACCTGGCGCTCTTCAACGTGATGATCCGTGGCGAGTCCGACCGCATCGAGGTGGCGTGATGTCGGCAGTGGTGGAACGCTTCCTGCGCGAAGTCGGGAACTCGCAGCGCGCTGTGCTTGGTCTCGACTACGACGGCACCCTGGCGCCGTTCCGCAGGCGACCGCAGGATGCGTTCCCGTATGCCCGCATGCGCACGCAATTGCAGCAGATCATGGCGGGTGGCCGCACGCGCGTCGTCCTGGTTTCCGGTCGGCCGGCCGCCGACGTGCGGGACATGATGGCATTGTGGCCAAGCCCCGAGATCTGGGGCGCCCACGGCTGGGAGCGACTGCGGTCGGGGGTAAAGCTGAAGCGCATGCCTGTCGACGGCTCGGTTGCCGAGATGTTGGCGCGGGTGCGAACCGCGCTGGAAGCGTGCGAGCTGCTGGCACACGCTGAATGGAAGCCGGCCAGCGTCGCCGTGCACTGGCGCGATGCCAGCAACGCCGTTGACATCGAAGCCAGAGCTCGCGCTGCGCTGTCGCCCCTTGTCGCGGACCCGGAGTTCGAGCTCATGCCGATCGTCGAAGGCCTTGAGTGGCGTTGCCGTCGCTGGCACAAGGGCACGGCCCTGTCGGCGGTCATTTCCGAGGAAATGCAGGGAACTCCCGTGGCCTACGTCGGAGACGACCAGACCGACGAGGATGCCTTTCACGTCCTGGCCGGGCGCCCGTGCGCTCTCGGCCTGCGGGTGGCTTCAGGCCCGGTTGCCACGGCGGCCGCGGCGATCGTCGCGCCGGCAAGTGGTGTCATCCGCTTTCTCGAGCAATGGCGGGGCGCCTGGCCAGGTGCCATCGCGTCGGATGTCGCCGGCGGGAGGAAATCATGATCGACCGTGCGTCATCCGGCAGAATGGTGATCGTTTCGAACCGGCTGCCCGTCGTGGCGGTCCAGGAGGATGGTGTCTGGCGGCTGGAGCCCGGAAGCGGCGGCCTGGTGACGGCAATGGCACCCGTGCTGCGTGATCGCCGCGGCGTGTGGATCGGCTGGACTGGCTCGTCCGTTCCGGATGATGAAGATCTGCGACGACTTCTCCGGCAATCGACGCGTGAAACGGGATACGATATGGAGCCGGTCTTCCTGGATGAGCGGGAGCGACTCCTCTACTACCAGGGTTTCTCCAACGAAACATTGTGGCCCCTGTTCCATGACCTGCAGACGCGCTGTCGCTTCCAGACCGAGGCCTGGCAGGTCTATGAACAGGTGAACGCCCACTTCGCGGATGTCACACGCCGGCAATTGCGGGATGATGACTTCATCTGGGTCCACGACTATCACCTGCTGCAGGTCGCTGCGCACCTGCGCCGTGCCGGCGTGAAGCAGCGAACGGCGTTCTTCCTGCACATCCCGTTCCCGGCGCTGGACATCTACCTCAAGCTTCCCCGGCGCCACCAGATCCTCTCGGACCTCCTCGCCTATGACCTCGTCGGCTTCCAGGTGCCGAGGGATCAGCGCAACTTCGTCCAGTGCGTCCGCGCGCTGTTCCGGGACGAGGTCACGATCGAGCGCCAGGACGGCCGTACGACCATCACCTACCGGGGCCGGGTAACCCAGATTGGTTCGTTCCCGATCAGCATCGACTACGATCGCTTTGCCAGGGATGCGGCCAGCGAGACTGTGGCCGAGCGGGCCCGGTACCTGCGGGACCAGTTCCCGGACAGGCAGATCATTCTCGGTGTCGACCGGCTGGATTACACCAAGGGGCTGTGCGAGAAACTGCAGGGATTCCGCGAAGCGCTGCGGCGCTGGCCCGCGCTTTGTGGCCGCGTCACGCTGGTGCAGGTGGTGGTGCCCAGCCGCAGCGACATCCAGGAGTACAGCGACCTCAAGGAGGAGTTGAACCGCCTGACCGGCGAGATCAACGGTGAGTTCACGCGACCGGGCTGGGTTCCGATCCACTACCTGTATCGCAGCCTGGACCGGCAGGAGCTGCTGGCGTGGTACCGCGCAGCCGACATCATGCTCGTGACCCCGCTCAAGGACGGGATGAACCTGGTGGCCAAGGAGTACATCGTGGCCAACCACGGGCGAAAGGGTGCGTTGATCCTCAGCGAGTTCGCCGGTGCCGTGAGCCAGTTGCATCGCTGGGTGTTTGCGGTCAATCCCCACGACGCCGAGGAAGTGGCGTCGGCGATCCATGCCGCCTGGGAGTTGTCCGTCGATGAAAGGCGGCGGCGGATGACGCACCTGCAGCGAGGAGTACAACGGCACGATGTCTTCTGGTGGGTCAATACGTTTCTGCACGCCGCCATGCGACGAAAACTCGACGATTTCCCGGTCCTCGAGGAGTACGTGCCTGCGTTGCCGCCCGAAGGTCTGCGCGACGAAGCCCGGATCTAGCGCCCGACCTCACCGCATGCCGCGGACGGTGCGAACTCATTCGACACAGACAAAGGAAGGAGTGTCAGGATGTCTGCCTGGGATATGGACCTTTTCGGCAATACGTTGCGGGCATGGCTGATGGGGCTTGCGATTGCGGTGGTGTTGACCGTCGCCTCCAGGCTGGTGGTCTACGTGGTCATCCGCCGCCTGCAGGGCTTCGCGAAACGTACGGCCACAAACGTGGATGACCTGCTCATCGGCGTGCTCGCAAAGACAAAGCTGCTCCTGCTGTCCATACTGGCCTTGTATGCCGGCACATCTGTACTCGAACTGCCGCCCCGGCTCGGGGGATGGCTGGGTGCATTGGCCGTGGGTGCGCTGCTCGTCCAGGTGGGCATCTGGGCCGACCGCCTGATCAATCTCCTGGCGATCAACTACCAGGAACGAAGCCAGGATGACGATGGCGGCAGGGTCACCACGATGAGGGTGGCCGTATTCATGACCAGGATCGTGCTCTACAGCATCATCCTGCTGATGGCCCTGGACAACATTCCCGGACTGGACATCACGACGCTCGTGGCCGGCATGGGCGTCGGCGGCATTGCGGTGGCGCTGGCGCTCCAGAGCATTCTCGGCGACCTGTTCGCATCGCTCTCGATCGCCCTGGACAAGCCGTTCGTGGTCGGCGACTTCATTGTGCTGGACACCTACGCCGGCACCGTGGAACGCGTGGGCCTCAAGACCACGCGTATCCGGAGCCTCTCCGGGGAACAGCTCGTCCTGGCCAACAACGATCTCCTGGCCAGCCGGATCCGCAACTTCAAGCGGATGACCGAGCGGCGGGCGCTCTTCGGGTTCGGGGTGGCCTATGAGACCCCGGCCGAGGCGCTGGAGTCCATCCCGGTCATGGTGCGGGAGATCATTGAAGCCGAGGAGTTCACGCGGTTCGATCGTGCGCATTTCAAGGGCTATGGCGCCTCGTCGCTCGACTTCGAGGTCGTGTACTTCGTGCTGCAGCCGGACTACCAGGTATTCATGGATGTGCAGCAGGCGATCAACCTGGCCATCTTCAGGGCATTCGAAGAGCGGGGCATCGAGTTCGCGTATCCGACCCAGACGCTCTATCTGCGGCGGGCAGCAACGTCCTGAAGCTAGATGGTCGGGGGCATCCGCCTTCTGGTATGATCCTGCCGGAGAACCCTGGGAGGCCATCGGTTGAGAGAAGCCACTCAACAACCGCATTCCCGCATCGTACTCATCGACGCGCTGCGCGGCTCGGCATTGATGGGCATTCTTCTGCTGCACGCGACCACCCATTGGAGCTTCCCGCGTTTCCCGGAGGTGTCTTCGACCTGGCTCGGGGTCCTGGATGCCCGGACGCGCGACCTCGGACTGTTCCTGATCGAGGGCAAGGCTCACGCCATCTTCGCCATGATGTTCGGCGTGAGCTTCTTCATGCTCCAGGAACGCTGGACCCGGCGGGGCATCCGCTTCCGGGGGCGGTACCTCTGGCGGCTCGTGGTGCTGGCGGTTCTGGGCTACATCGACGGGATCATCTACTACGGCGATGTCCTGCTGACCATCGCCATCCTGGGCATGCCGCTGGTCTTCATCCACCGACTCGGGAACCGCTCGCTGGCCTGGATCGCCTTCGTGCTGCTGTTGCAGATTCCGGCTTTGTGGGGTACCGGCCAGGCGCTGTTCGTGAAGGGCTACCAGCCGTCGATACGACAGCCATGGGTTTCCGAACTGCGCCTCCAGAACGTATACGCCGAGGGTTCGTTCCTCGCCGTCAGCGCGGCCAATGCCGGCCGCGGACAACTCGCGCGCCTCGGGTGGGCCATTGAATCGGGGCGCTACCTGCAGATGATGGGCCTTTTCGTGTGCGGGCTCCTGGTCGGCCGCAGCCGCATCCTGGAGGATCCGGCGCGCAGCGAACGGCTGGGGCGGCAGGCGTTGTTCTGGGGGCTGGCGGGGTTCGCCGTCATGCACTTGGCCAAGCACCGGCTGGGCGGCTGGGGAATGCAGGGTGCGGACCCGGGCCAGCTCGGCAACCTGCTTTCGGCTTACCGCAACCTCGCGCAGATCGCCGTCTGGGTCGGCGCCTTCATCGTGATCCACCAGCGCACTCGGGCCAGGGCGGCGCTCGATCTGCTGGCACCGTACGGAAGAATGAGCCTTACGGGATACGTCACGCAGGGCCTGATCGGCGTGCCGCTGTTCTACGGCTACGGGCTGGCTCTGTATCGCCACCTCGGTCCGTTCGAGAGTCTCCTGCTCGGTGGCGGCATCCTGGTCGTCCAGTGCGCGGGTGCGCACTACTGGCTGCAGCGATTCCGGTACGGCCCGCTGGAATGGCTGTGGCGTTCGTGCACCTTCCTGGACTTCTCCACGCCGATGCGGAAAGGATGAGCGGCAGCGCATGCTGTCGTCTGAACGCTGAGGCGTGGCCGACGTTGTGGTGGTCGGTTACCGGAACAAACCCTTGATGGTGCCGAAACTGCTGACCTGCTCGGCCACGGGGCATCCCGGGCCGCCCCAGGTCGCCACCGGAAGACTGGGATCGCCGGACGCGACTCCGGCCAGGCGGACGCCGTGGGTGCCGCCGTAGATGACCGGCAGTCCTCCGTACAGCGCCGGGTTGGGCGCGGGACCCAGGCGGAACTCGACACTGGCGGGCTCCAGGGGCAGGAACTGCCAATGCACCAGCACGATGGCCGGCGACAGCGGCGTCGAGATCCCGCACTTGTAGAAGCCGCTTGCCATGTTCCCGCTGTACTGCAGGCAGCCCATCGTGCTGCCGGGAACCTCGTTGACCAACCGGACCACAAAGGCTGACGTGTTGACCGTGTAGCTGAACTCGAAGCCGCGGACTTCCTCGCCCGGATTCATCAACAGCACATACACGTCCGTCGAGTAGTAGGGCAGGACCACCTCGCAGTTCCGATTGCCGTTCGTATCGAAATAGACGCCGAACTGGTCGGTGTCGTGATCCAGGCTGCCCAGTGCCGTCGAGCCTGCGAATATGGCCAGAATGCAGGCAATGAAGCTGGCAGTGATGCGGGTCGACATGGGTGCGCTCCATGGTGGTGCGGCCGTTGAATGCGTTGCGCCCGAAGATCATAGCACATCGAATTGCCCGATGGCGCGTCCAGGAATGGCGGTGCTATTCCCCGACCGCCGCAAACCCGGCCCAGTAGAAGGGATGCGTGGAGCGGCCGTCACGGCGGCGCTGCTCGAGCGTCATGCGCGAGGCCTCGCGGACCGCGGCGCCGGCCGGCAGGTTCCGCAAGCGTGCCGCGTACAGGCCCAGCATCCACTCGCGCGTCGCCTCGTCCGCGACCGCCCAGCCGCTGGCGATGACGGTGCGCGCACCTGCCAGATGGAAGGCGCGCCGCATGCCGAGCTGGCCTTCGCGGGCCCACGCTTCGCCGACTCCCGAATGGCAGGCTGATAGCACCACCCAATCGGTGCCGGCCAGGTCGAGCGTCGAGACTTCTTCGGATGTCAGCAGCCCCTCGTTCTCGTCCGCCACCGTACCGGCCGGCCGGTTGGCGCCGGCCATGGCGAGCCACACGCGGTGACCGAGCCAGGTGACGGCGCTTCCCTGGCGGGAGCTGCTGCCCGTCGACTTGCCGGGTCGGCGCTCCAATGAAGAGACACCGCCGACCCCGCGCAGGTCCGACACCGCGACCTCGCAGGTGTCACGCAGCACGATGCCGTGCGTCGCCAGGTGAATGACCGCCTTGCCGGGAGCCTCGAGCTTGAACGTGCGCTCGTCCGAGGCCGCACCCACGAACAACGCCCGCGCGCCCATGGAAGTCGACGTATCCCAGATCCCGGCGATGGCTTCGGCTTCGGCGCGTGCCGCCGGCAACGGTCCCAGCGGGCCGGCGCGACCGGAGACGCACGGCCAGGAACGGTCGGCCGCCGCCATCGGGGGCTTGGCCGACCGCGACGCTGCGGTGCGATCGAGGTCGAAGTCGGGGCCGCCCATCGCCAGCAGCCCGCGGCCTGCCGGTGCGTCGTCGCCGAGGAGTTCGCGTTCGGCGTTCAACACGCGCACGATCCGGCCTTCGTCCGCCAGGTAGCCGTTGCCGCGCCCGGGCAGCGCCAGCCAGGACACGTTCCAGATGGCCCCTTCGGGCACCAGGAACAACTCGTTGGCCGACCCCGCGGCGCGATGCACCGGATCCCACAGGCCTTTTCGCACAATGTCGCCGAGGGTGCGACAGCGGCGCTCGGCGTCGGCGGCGGCCACCGGCGAGGTTGGCGGCGGCGTGGCCATCGCGGACGCCCAGTCGGCGATATCCGCGGCCAGGTCCGCTTCGCGGCCCAGCGCGACATAGCGAAGCGACTTGCTGCCGGCCCGGGCCACGAATGCGCCCAGGGTCCGGTCGCCTGTCCCGATGTCGCCTTTTCCGATGTCAGCCGGGGCAAAGGCCACGAGCGCCTGCCCGGGCCGGAGCCGCGAGAGGATGCGCGCCAGCGACACCGTGTCCGGCGCGGCACTCCCGAGCAGGCGCATGAAGCCGCGCTCGGCGTCGTCGGACTCGCGTCGGCCTGCCTCGAAGCGCGCTGCCGATTCCGGGTCCTCCGGATGTGCGGCGCCGCTGACGACCAGTTGCGCCAGTCGCCGCTGCGCACCCAGCCACCTGGCATGGGCGGTGACAACACTGGGATCGGCGGCGGCCGCCGCCGCGAGCCGCCGCGAGGCGATCTCGGCGCGCACCAGCCCGCGCGAGCGCACGATCGCTTCCCAGGCCTGCCGCACCTGCGCGGGCTTGCCGTCCCTTGCCAGCTGCACCAGCACGTCGCAGGCGCCGGTCAACTGGTCGGCCAGCTGCAGCGCCCGGCGGTCGGGCAGGGCCTGCGCCTGGTAGCGCAGGCGGTCGCGCTCGGCACGCGAGGCCAGCAAGGCATCGTCCCAGGCCGCCGCCGCGCGCCCGACGCGTGCCTCGGCAGCGGCACGCGCGGACAACACGGCGATCCATTCCGGGGTGGCGCCCACCGACGTGCTGTCATGCAAGGCGTCCAGGCGGGCCCGCAGGCGCTGGGCCGCGGGCCGATCGGCCCGTCCCTTCAGGGTGCCCAGGCCCTGCGTACAGGCCGCGGCGATGTGCTCGGCCAGCGCCTGCTTGTGGGGCCAGGCCCGGTCGACGGCCGCCTCGAGCCGCGCACGGGCTCCCGGCGCATCGCCGGCAAGCTGCTGCATCTGCGCCGCCATCAGCGCCAGGTACATGGCATTGGCGTCCATGGCCCCCGTCGGCGACTCGACCATCGGTGCCAGCCCGGCCAACTCCGCGCGCACCCCCGAGGTGTCGCCGATCGCCACCGAAGACTGCAGACAGGAAAGGCGCGCGTTGATCACGGTCGGGTGCTCGGGCCCGAGGTCCTGCGTCAGCCGCGGCAGGAGCCCGCGCAGCTGCGCCACTGCCGCCGCATGGTCCCCGAACTCGGCCAGGCGATAGGCAACGCGGGTGCGTGCGCGCAGGGTCCGCAGCGCATCCTCGCCCGACTGGGCGGCGGCAATCTCGTATGAGCGCTGGGCCAGCTCGACGGATTCGGCCAGATTGCCGACCCTCAGCTCGAGCGTGGTCTGCCGGGCCAGCACGCCTTCCAGCTTGTCGCTTCGCGGGTCCGTGATCCCCTCGGCGATGGTACGCGCGCGATCCAGCCGGGCACGCGCCTCGTCGAACTCGCCCAGGTCTGACAGCCATTGCCCGTACTCGGCGAGGACCGGCACCATCGAGGCGTCGTCAGGCCCGACCCGGGCTTCGCGCACCTCGACGGCGCGCTGGAACGAGGCCCGCGCCTCCTGGTCCCTGCCGACGGCGTGCAGGGCCAGGCCAATCGTCAGGTGGTCCTCGCTCACCTGCATCGAGTCGGGTGGCACCTGCGCCGCGTGAAGCCGCAGGGTCTCGCGCGCGTGGCGCAGTCCGTCCTCGCCGCGCCCCAGGTCCAGGTAGAATTTCGCCGCCCAGAGATGCGACCAGGCGTACAGGGGGTCGTCTGCCTTCGCGTGGCGGCTGCGGATCGCAATGCTCCGCTCGATGGCATCGAAGACAACGTCGTCGTGGACCAGGCGCTGCTTGTAGCGCGCCTGCGCCACGTAGATCAGCGCCCGGGACAGGGCCAGCGAATCGGCCGGGCTCTCACCCTCGATCGTGGCTACCAGGCCGCCGGCCAGCGAGTCGAGCGCGGCCCAGCGGCCGGCGGCACTGGCTTCCTTGAGGGCCGGCCAGGCCTGGGCGTGCGCATCGCGGACGACAGGCGCGGCGGGCTTCGCGGCGACGGCGGTCCCGGCGGTTCCGGCCACGAGTGCCGCCATGGCCAGGACCAGGGCCCCGAGCTGTGCCGATCCGTTCTTCATGCTGACAGCCTTTCCGGCTCCATGGGTAGTCCGGTCTCGACGAGAGCGGGCATGGTAACGTGGATCGCCGGATGCTGCACGCGAGCGCCGATGGTCAACGGGCGCAACAAGGCGCCCGCCAACCACTGGAGAACTGATTTGAACGTTCGTACCGGAACCTGCACATCGACGCGCGAAAGCTGCCGATAAATCAACCCGATGGTGATTCCGGCATCACTTCAAGAGCACCATCTTCCCGATATGATCCACGCCCGCGGCCTTGAATCGAAGGAAGTAGAGCCCACTGGCGAGCTGGTGCCCGTCATCATCCCGACCGTCCCAGGTGAGTGTGTGCGTGCCCGACGGCATGCGCCCGTCGGCCAGGAGGCGGACCTGCCTGCCGCGTGCGTCGAAGACGGCCAGCCTGACCGGTCCTTCGGCAGGGACCACATACTCGATCGTGGTCTGCGGGTTGAACGGGTTGGGGTAGGTGCGGGCCGGGCCGAAGGCGGCAGGGACGACGCCTTCGTCGACGCCCGACGGGATCACCCGTTCGACGTCGATGTAGTTGATGCTGAACAGCCAGCCCGTCTTGTCCGTGTCGGAGTCGAAATCGAACCGCATGATGTGCGTCCCGGCTGCGAGCGGCACGCTGGCGATCCGGATGGGACTCCAGAACTGAAAGCCCCCGGTGGACGGCACAGGCCTTTTCCCACTCACGTCGACATTGTCGATCGACAGGGTGAAATTGCCGAAACCCGGGACGGTCGCCACGAAGGGGACGAAGTCGAAGTATCCCGCCTCGGCCACCGAGAACGTGTACTCGATCCATTCACCCGCGACGATCCAGTACAGGTCGTAACCCCCGCCGGCGGCCGCTTCGAGGTCGACACCCTCGGCAGGCCTGTAGGCCAGGCCGATGTTGTTGGCGTTCATGTCGTGGTAGGCGATGCCTTCGCCGCCGTTGTCGTAGTTTTCCGCCTGGATCCGCCCGGGCACCGGCGCCGGCACGCCCGAGTACGGGGTGCCGCTGGGCAGTACGGTCACCAGCACGCTGTCCTGCGCCGAGAGGGCGAGCGCATTGGTGATCGTGAGCCGGACCCAGTGGTCGCCGACCTCGCTGAAGGTGACCGTCGTGTCGGCGGCCGTGCTCGAGCCCGCGCCGTCGAACGACCAGGCGAACGTCAACGGGCTCCCGTTCGGATCGAAGCTCTGGCTGCCCGTGAACTGGATGGTGAGCGGCGCCTTGCCGGAAACCCTGTCCGCCAGCAGCAGCACGACAGGTGCATCCGGATCGGCGGGCGAGGTGCTGAACGAAGCCGTTTCGCGCGGGCCGACCGTGAACGAGAAACCGTCCGTGAACGTGACCAGCCGGCTGGCAGGGCCGGCATTGTAGGCGACGTAGGTCAGGTCGCCGGCCGGGTCGCGGAAGACGGCATAGGTCGGGATGTCGGCGAAGATCGTCGTGTCCACCCGGCCCATCTTCTTGAGGTTGAACAGCCAGTGCATCGTGTGGGCGCGCGATTCGCCGTCGAACGGTTCGTAATCGCTGTCGGCAAAGTAGTAGGACAGGGCGAGATTCGGGTCCGCAAGCGCCAGGTACTCCCACAGCAGGTCCTGCCAGATGTTCGGCTGCCCGCTGTTTTCCGCCACGATCTCGCTGTAGTTGGCGAGAACATGGTCGGGATGATGGCCGAGATACAGCGAGCCGCCGTTCACCGGCAGGATATTGATGCCGTGGATGAACTCCGGATCGGCCCCGAACCAGGTCGAATGGACGCCCTTGCCGCCCCAGACCATGCCGATGGCGACATGCGGGTAGCTGGCCGGAAACACCGCGTTGTCCACGTCGAACCAGTACTGCTCGACGGCCGTCGTCTCGGTGGCGTGCAGGAAGACGCCCAGGTCGCGAATGGCGGCCTGACCGGTCGCCTCGCCCCACAGCACGACGGCCGTGGCGAAGTTCATCGACTCCGAGCTCGACTCCTGGTTGTTGCCGTCGCCGAAATCGCCGTGTCCCGCCGCCCACGAGTGCCCGGCATACGCGTCGTGTGACCGCAGGAAGGGAAAGCGCGTATCCGTCCGGTCCCAGTTGTTGCAGTCGCGGATCAACAGGTTGACCATGCCGCCCCAGTTGCCCTGCGCGGCCCAGGTGCTGTCATACTGCGCCACGACGGCCGCGCTCATGATCGCGTAGGACGCGTGGAAATGGTGGTCGTTGATCTGGTTGTCCGCGCCGTAGCCGGAAGGGTATCCGGTCAGGACATCCCAGTTGTCGATGTAGGAGTATTCCTGCTCGCCGCCGACGGTGAACCAGTCTTCCAGCCGGCTCTTGATCTCGGCGAGGAAGTGGTCGCGTTCAGCCGTCGCGCCCAGCTGGTCGGCGATATGGACAAGGTGGGCGAAGCGCCCCATGGCCTTGCCGTTCTCGTACGTCGGGCCGACGGGGATGCTCTCCGCCGCCACGGCCTGTACCTGCGCGAGCAGCTCGGCGCGGTTGTAGTCGCCCCGGTCCGGCAGCGCCGGCAGGACGCCGGAGAACGGCAGGTCGGTCGTGAAGGTGCTTCCCTCGTACAGCTTCATCTGCCCGTTGACCGACGGGTACGAGTAGGCGGTCAACGGTGCCGACGTATGCAGCCACTGGTGGCGGTAGAGCGCGGTCATCGTTTCGTTGACGCTGGTCCCGTTGCTCTCCATCAACTGAGTCTCGTACGCATAGGTGGTCTGCAGCGTCGCGGCCGCCTCGTCGTACTGCCAATCGACCGTGCTGCCGGTCACGAAGGCGTAGGCGTGCTTCCGGAAGAGCGCGATGGTCGCCGGCTGGGCATCGGGCAGCAGCGCGATCGACAGGTAGTCCTGGCCGTTCAGCGACGACTGCAGCGGGCCGGTACCCGTCCACGTGGATCCGCTCGGCGCAAAGACGCCGTAGTGACGGCCCTGGATCGTGAGCCCGAGCGTACCGTTCTGGTTGTACCAGGTCGTGAACGCGCCTTCGGGTGTGACGACGGCGTTGCCGCCGGTCAACCTGAAGAACACGAACGGCAGCCCGTGCCCGAAGGTGGCCTCCATCGTCTGGGCACCATCGTCCCACAGCGCGGTGGCGGTCCAGTCGCCGTAGTCGTGGGTTCGCGTCTGCGCGGCGGAAAGCCCGGCCACGCCCACCGTCAGCTGGAGCGAGAACGGATACAGGTAGTCGTTGGCCGCGTAGACATGGGTCGGCGTGTGCCCGACCTGCAACCCCGTCGCGATGGCCTTGACCATCAGCGGATGGGCGTAGAGCACGTTGGAGTGCGGGCTGCTGTAGAACGGGTAGATCAGGCTGCTCCAGAAGTCGTTAGACTGCACGGGCAGCGAGAATCCCGACGACACCTTGGGCGAGATGTTCTGGCCCGACGAGTTCTGCGGCCCGATCTCACCGGCCGGCAGCGTGGTGCTGTAGCTTCCCAGGCCTACGTTCACGGTTGCGCTGAAAGCCGGACCAGCAGCGATCGCGGCGAGGACGAGCAGCAGGGAGCGGAACGACGTCTTGGAGATCATGGCCGGCCTTTGGGCGGGAGGGTGCTGCCATTGCAAAAAACTTTGTTCGGTTACCGATCATAGTGGATCCAGCGCTTGATTACAAGCGCGAAGCGAGGATGTTTAATTTGCGAATTTGTACCAGAACACGCACATCGGCGCGCGAAAGCTACCCATAGATCAATTCATGGGGGCATCATTTCACCAGCGACAGCTTCTGCGTGCCGATCCGATCGCCCACCCGCACCCGCGCCAGATAGGTTCCTGAGGGCAGCGACCGGCCATCGTCGCCGTCGCCGTGCCAGGTCAGGACGTGGGGGCCTGCGTCGAGATGCCGGCTCGACAGCAGGGTCTTGACCAGGCGGCCGGCCGCGTCGAACACGGCCACTTCCGCGAGCGCCCGCTGCGGCACGGCAAAGCGGAGATCCACCTGGGGGTTGAAGGGGTTGGGATAGCCGGTCACCGCGAGGCCGCGACGGGCGGGGGGGCCCTGCTCCGGCACAGCCGACGTCGAGGTGATGCAGGGCGCGGGCAAGAACGCCACCCCGTCGTCACTGCCGACCCACACCAGGTCGCCTACCACGCGGGCGCGGTAGGCCCATCCGAGGTCGTACCCGTGGTAGAGGTGGCCGGCGAAGGCGGGCTCGAGGGGATTGCTCACATCCAGCAGCTGCACGCCCCAACCGCCCTGGGTGCACAACAGCAGGTCGCCGTGAAGCGACACGCCATTCGTGAACTGGTTCGGCCGAGTGAGGACGATCGTGGGATGGGCAGGATCGTGCACGTCGATCACCCGAAGGATGCCGTCGGACACGTAGGGGGTGCTGAGGTAGGCGTAGCCGCCCCCCACGGCCAGGTCTTTGCCGGACACCACGACGCGTCCCAACAGGGGCAGGTTCACGGGGTCGCCGAGATCCAGGATGTGCAGCGAGGTGTCCGACATGACGTAACACAGGCCATCGGCGAGTTCCAGGGTGCGCACCGACATGGCCCGGCCGCCGATCCGCTGCGGATGATCGGGATTGCTCAGGTCGAACGTCAACACGCTGTCAACGATTGCGGCGACGAGCAGGTCGCCGACCACTTCAATCTCGGACACGGGCGGCCACCAGGCCATCGGGACGTTGGCGCGGACGTTGGGCGCGGCGGGATTGGACAGGCCGTACACCGTGAGCCCGTTGCCGTGCCCGGAGTAGAGCCGGTCGGCGGACAGGGCCACCCTGGCCTGGATAGTGTCTCCGGTGAGGTTCAGGGGCACTGTGGGGTCGGACACGTCGAAGACCTGCAGGCCGAGGTCGCTGGAAAGGTAGACGTAGTCGCCGAGGCGCTCGGCATCGTACGAGAATCCGTTGCCCCAGTAATACTCGCCTGCCGTGGGGTAGGTCAGATGGGCGCCATCGGTGTCGAACACGCGCAGGATGCTGCCCTCGGCGCGCACCAGGTGGTGGCCGAAGAGCGCGGGGAGGTTATTCGTCAAGCCCGGCAGCGAACCCAGGAAGACGGGCGCGGCCAGGGTGGACAGGTCATAGAGGTCGATCGCGCCCGAGTCGAGGGTGAGGTAAGCGAGGTCGCCCTCCATCATCACGTGGACCGGCCTGTAGCGGGGAGCGAAACCGCCCGAGACGAACGGGGCATCAGGGTCGCTCACGTCGATGATGTCCACCGTATAGGTGCCGGGACCCGGCGCGACGATGTGCGTCGGGTCGGCCAGGCACATGGTAGTCTCGACCGTGGCGTTGCGGGCAAGGCTGCCGCGCAGCACGGGCGCTGCAGGATCACTGAAGTCCCAGACCTGGAACTCGGTCGTGGTGCGCACATACACGAGGTTGCCGCCGTCGGACAGCAACGACTTGGCGTCAAGAGCGAGGCTCGTCAATACGGACATGGCGGCGGGATCCGAGGCCTCAATGACGTCGACCATCCCCGTCATGCGCTTCGCCAGCAGCAGGTCGCCGTGAAGGGCCACGAAACTCACGCCCTGCGGGATGATCAGGGAGCCGGCGATCTGTGGCGATGTCGGCGACGAGACGTCGACGGCGTGCACGCCGGGCAGGGTCTGGTAGCTGCTGGCGAACAGGACGCTGCCGCGCAGCACCGGCTTGTTGAGGCGTGTCCCCACGTTCACTCCGGTCAGGAGCAGCGGGTGGGTGGGGTCGGTGAGGTCCAGCGCGGTCACGTCGCCGGTGGCACTGACGGCGTAGGCGTGGTGGGCATCGGCCGTGATGCCCGTGAGGTAGATAGGGAGGTCCAGGCTGCCCGCCAGGTGCGCGAACTGGCCGTAGTCCACGCAGTCCGTGGCTGCGATGCCGGGCCCGGCAGAGATGGTGGACACGGCGGTCAGAGCCAGGATGATCGCGGCGCTTGCGGTGCGACAGCGGTTTGTCGGCATGGCGTTCTCCAAATCACTGGGGCTTATCTGGATTGAAATTATCATGAATCAATGACATGGCGCAAGCGCCGAGAGATCCGGCTCCACAAACGCGCCAACGTGCTAGAATGCCGCGAAATGGAGGTCGCATGCCGATGAGAGCCTTTCTGATCACCGCAGCACTGCTGGTCGCAACCGCCGTGGCCGCAACTCCGGCCTCGTGGCTGGACCAGCCCGTTCCCGACAACTGGAATACTGCCGGCCGCCCGGTGCCCGCCGCCGTGCGCGACCCGCAGGCGCAGGGCGACCCGCGCTGCGCCGCCCAGTTCCGTATCCCGTCGAAGAGCCGCGCCGATCGCGCGGTGGTGAAGGCCGGCTGGTCGCTGGTGGGGCCGCTGCAGGTGTTCGGCGACACCGAGCTGGTGACGGCGGCGTCCGGCGCCGACGGCATGTGCCGGCCGCTCGGTTACCAGGCGTTCGTGTTCAAGGGCGGGAAATTCGTCGGTACGTTGTCGCCGGGGCCGATGGATGCGCGCACCGACGGCATCGCCAACCAAATCCATCTGGTCGCGCCCGACCGCCTGCACGCCGATTTCGCGCGCTACACGGACCAGGACCCGCTGTGCTGCCCGTCGGCGACCACCTCAGTCAGGTTTGAGATCCGCGGGACGGGCAAGGCAGCCGTGGTCGTGCCCGTCGAGGCGCAGACGCAGCCCACTGCTGCCTCGCCGCCGACAGGGAGCGCGCCGGCCTCCGATCGTTCGCTGGCCAACACCTACTGGAAGCTGGTGCGCCTCGGCGAGCGCGGCGTCACGGTGACCGAGGGGCGGCGCGAGCCGCACCTGATCCTGCACGCGGATGACGGGAGGGTTTCCGGTTCGGGCGGCTGCAACAACCTGAACGGGACGTACAAGCAGGAGGGCGCGGCCCTGTCGTTCGGGCCCATCGCCTCGACGAAGATGATGTGTGCCGAGGCCATGGAGCAGGAGCGGCGATTCCTGGAGACGCTCGGCAACGTGCGCAGCTGGCGCGTGGACGGCGACGGGCTGGAGCTGCTGGACGAGAAAGGCAACGCAGTTGCTCGGTTCATGGCGGTGGACCTGGACTAGCCGAACCCGCATCGCAAAAAACGGGGGAGCCTCACTGCGAGGCTCCCCGTCATTTCAGCACGCGAAACAGCGCCGCGCTCAACCGCAGCCGCTGCACCCGCCGGAACTGCAGTCCTTGCCGGGGGCGCCGAGTTTCAGCATGTAACCGCGCCGGTAGTTCTCGTCGATATAGTCGATGGTCAGGCCACCGCTCTGCTGCAGGATGTCCGAGGTCTGGGCATCCATCATGAACTTCATGCCATTCGTGTCGACGACCGCGTCGTCAGCCTTAGGCTCATCCAGAGCCATGCCAATGCTGGGGCCGCCTCAGCCAAAGCCCTGCACGAACAGGCGCACGCCCTTGCCGGCGTGTTCGGTCCAGTCGAACGCACCGAAGGCCTGGTGCGCACTGGCCGAGATATTGAGAAGATTTTCAACGCTCACGGCGCGTTCCTTTCAGAGTCGATGGGGGTCCCGATCCGGCTCACTCAATATGGGACGGGCGGGGCCTTCCCGCCAAGAACGGTTATCGACTTCCGGGCCGGAAACTGAAGCGGAGCGCCCGGGGCAGGTGCCCCGGGCGTCATCCCGGATCGAAGCTGGAGACGGGTGCCGCCGCGGCTCAGCCGCAGCCGCTGCAGCCGCCGGAATGGCAGTTGCCGGGCTTGCCGAGGGTCAGCAGGTAGCCGCGGCGCTCGTCTTCCTCGATGTAGTCGACGTTCAGGCCGCCGCCCTGGCGCACCACTTCGGTCGTCTGCAGGTCCATCATGAACCGCACGCCCGACTGCTCGACGACGGAGTCCTCGGCGGTCGCCTCGTCCAGGGCCATGCCGATCGAAGGGCCGCTGCAGCTCATGCCCTGCACGAACAGGCGCACGCCCTTGCCGGCGTGGGCCGACCAGTCGAAGGCGCCGAAGGCCTGCCCGGCGGTATCGGTGATCTTGAGGAGTTCCTGGGTTTCCACGTCTCGGTTCCTTTCGCGGGCGCGCCTGACCTGAGCTCGAAAATCTGCGCGCAAATATCGCGTCATTCCGCCGGAGTCGCCAGCCTCACGGCTTGGTTTCGGGCGCCACCCGCCGGTAGACCAGGCTCATGACGGCATTGCCCTCCTTGCCCGGCAATTGGCGTATCTCCTTGACCGTCAGCGTGGTGCGGTCGGCGCTGACGCGGAACTGGCGGGTGCGGCGCACCTGGCCCTGGGGATCGCGCTCGGTCACCACCAGGGCGTCGCCTTCCCACGCCGCCGCCGCCTTCACCGAACCGCGGGGCGTGAACACCTCGGTCGGCTCGCCGCCGATGCGCAGCATCCTGGAGATCTGCATGCCGTCGGTGAGGTCGAACTCGTCGCCTTCGTGGAAGATCTCCAGCAGGCCGAACTCGCGGGCCGACTGGCGGCCGGCGGCCTCGGCGCGCTTGCCGGCTTCGCCCTCGGAGCCGTCAAAGCCTTCGCCCGGCATGCGGCCCTGGTTGGGGTCCAGCGCGGGGCCGCTGCCACCGCGACCACCGCCAGGCCCACCACCACGACCGCCACCTGGTCCACCGCCCGGGCGGCCGCCGGGCCCGCCCGGCCCCCCGGGCCCACCGCCCATCCTGGCGGGGTCATCGCTGGCCTTGGGGTCGAGCTTCCAGTGACCGGAAAAATCGGGATGCGCCGTCGCCGGCGCGGCTGCGACCGGTGCGCCCGCCGGGGGCGCAACGGCCGGCCCCTCGGCACGAGTTGCAGGGGGAACGCCCAGGGCCAGGGCAGCCGCAAGGACCGCCGAACGCAGCAGGAAACGGGTCGACATCGGAACCTCCGTCTTGGGGAGTCGGCATGGTATCATGCGCGGGCAGCACACAAGCAACAACAACGCATGAAACCGTCCCTGCCAGCGGGAGCAGCCACACGATGAGCCCAAGCCGTCCCGACCGCCATTTCGAACCCGCCCTCTTCCGGTTCCTGGCCGACCTCAAGGCGAACAACGACCGCGACTGGTTCGACGAGCAGAAGCCGCGCTACGAGGCCGAGGTGCGGCAGCCGGCGCTGCGCTTCATCGTCGATTTCGGGCCGCACCTGGTGAAGGTCAGCCCGCACTTCCGCGCCGACCCGCGGCCGCAGGGCGGCTCGCTGTTCCGCATCCATCGCGACATCCGGTTCGCGAAGGACAAGTCGCCCTACAAGACGCACATCGGGCTGCACTTCCGGCACGAGAAGGGGAAGGACGCGCACACGCCCGGCTTCTACCTGCACCTCGAGCCGGGCGCCTCGTTCATCGGGCTGGGCCTGTGGCATCCTGACGGGCCCACGCTGAAGCAGTTGCGCGAGGCGGTGGTGGCCGACCCCGCGGCCTGGCGCAAGGCGGTCGGCGGCCGTCGCTTCAAGGCGGCCTTCACCGTCTCGGGCGACGAACTGGTGCGCGTGCCGCGCGGCTATGACCCGGAGCATCCCCTGGCCGATGTGCTGCGCCTGAAGGACTACACAGCGTTCGCGCCGCTGGCCAACCGCGATATCACGGCGCCGGGCTTCCTGCCGCGGTTTGCGGGGCTGTGCGCGGACGGGGCGCCGTTCATGGCGTGGCAGTGCCGGGCGCTGGGATTGGAGTTCTGAACGGTCTGGCGTTCTGAACGCGAGCCGCCCGCCGCAATCCCCACACATGCGAAAACCTCCCCGCCGACCGCAGCCGGCGAGGAGGCTTTGCGCTAAGGAGTCCGGCCGGAGCCGAACTTCAATCAAACCAGCAGCTACTTCACCAGCTGCATCTGGCGGACCTGCATGACTTCCTTGCCGATACGCAGACGAGCGAAGTAGGAACCGCTCGCCACGTTCTGGCCGGCGTCATCGGTGCCGTCCCAGACCAGGCTGTACTCGTTCGCGGGCAGGCTGTCCTGGATCAGGGTCCGGACCTTCTCGCCGCGGATGTTGTACACGTTCAGCTGCACGGGCTCGTTCCGGTTGACCACGAACTTGATCGTCGTGGCCGGGTTGAACGGGTTCGGCGACACCGAACGGAAACCGCCGGCCTTCTCGATCGAAGGCAGGTTGTTGTCGACAGCCGAGAGGCCGGTCAGGTCGATGTACGAGTCATCGATCGGACGGATCTTGAACGTGCCGAACTCGTAGTCCATGAAACCGGTCACGGTGACCACGTCGCCGACGGTCGGCGTGTAAGCCAGCGTCGCGTACGTGTCGACCATCAGGGTGTCGCTGGCCGAGTTGGTGTCCGAGATCAGCCACTCGCGATACTGGGCCAGGCCCGTGGTATCGATGACGGCCGAGTTCCAGGTCTTCACCCAGACGTTCTCCCACGCCTCGCCCGAGGCGCCGTCGCCGTCGGAGATCGGACGGTCGTCCTCGAGGACGTTCGTCTTGACGCGCGAAGGCACGGGCAGGGCATGGCCGAAGCTGATCAGGTTGACGGCTTCGGGGGTGTGCGGGATCATCTCGGTCAGGCCGAAGTACTCTTCGCCATGGCCGCCGATTTCCACCACGTCACCCTGGTAGTACGGGTACTTGCCGGCGCTCTCGTAGACCAGCACGCCACCGAAGGCGTAGCTGTTCGTGGCCGGGTTCTTGGCCAGTTCCTGCACCACGAGCTTGCTCGCCGCGCCGACCTGGGACAGGCCCGCCGCGGTGACCACACCCTTGATGTTGAGCGGCTTGTTCACGAAGTTGTTGT
Organism: bacterium; assembly: GCA_016703265.1. Lineage (NCBI taxonomy): Bacteria > bacterium. Next base: position 199,846 of record JADJCK010000003.1, on the reverse strand, counting down.
CCTGCACCGCAGCATCCGCCGGCACCGTCTGCATCGCGTAGATCGACGTGAAGCCGACCGCCACGCTGAAGAAGCCCGTGGGGGCCGTGCCGGGCAGCAGCGAGGTCTGCGCTGCCGTGTCGAAGGCCTGCAGGTAGAAGTCCACCTGGCTCTGCGTGTGCGGAGCCGGGATGGTGCCCGCCCAGATGTCGCCACCGGTGTTGCTCATGGCCACGCTCTGCCACGCGCCCGGCGTGGTGCCGTCGCTGTTGCGGTAGAACAGGGAGGCCGAAGCAACGGCGATGTTGTCGACGATCTTCGCCGACACCGTCACCGGGGTAGCCGCCAGGGGCGCCCAGTTCGAGGTGTTCAGCTCGCTGATGACCGGCACGGTGTCGCCCAGCGGATTCTCCACCAGGTGCGCCTGCTGCGTGGGCTTCAGCTCGATCTCGGCGTTGAACTTCACGATCGGAGCGGTGATCTGGTAGGTGTCGCCGATGTCGACGGCGCCGATGTCGATGCCGGTCGTGCCGTCGACGAACACCTGGATCGTGTCCGTGCCGTCGGTCATGAAGAAGAACTTGTTGAACGCGGCCGTGTTCTTCGACGTCACGACGCCGATCGAACGGCCGTAGGTGCCGACGTTCTCGTAGTCCGAGAGGATCTGCGTGATCGTCATGTCCACGGGCACCGGCGTATTGCCGCTGCTGAGCAGCGAGAACGTCGGGGTGGCCAGCTGGATTTCGCCGCTGAACGCGGAAACGGTGCCGGTGACCGACACGAGGTCGCCGAACGCCACGGCGTCGCCGCCGCTGCCGAAGAGCGCGATGCCGCCGTCGCCGGCGCTCCAGATGTAGCCGGAGCCGGTGCTGTAGTTGAACCGCTCAACCACGATGCCCGACACGGTCACGACCTGGCCGGTGTACGGGCTGGCGATGGCGCCCGTCGTCGGGTTGTACTGCTGGATCTGATCAATGGTCTGGGCCGAGGCGAAACCGCCAAGAACCAGACTCACCAGGATAACCGCGCCAAAAAGATGCTTTTTCATCCTTCCGGCCTCCTTCGCGCATAGAAGGTGAACGTCTCTGTCTGTCGTTGCCGATGCGAATGCCAAGTGCTTGGACCAGAAGTGGAAAGGAAGAACTTCCACGCAGGGGAACGATCGGGACCCGGTCGGGGAAACGCCTTCCCCCGGACCGTGGCGAACCCGCACCGTCCAGCCGCCCTTGACCAGGGATCGTCCCCGCGGAATTGCGGGGCGGGCGAACCCTGACAGGGATGCAAAGCATATCATAAAGCCGCCGGAATGGGAAAAAAGTTCTGCTAATAATCTGTCAAAAAGGCAAATCACGACGCCGTGATCAATAGGGAACGCCCAGTCATGACTTCGGGTTGCGGCAGGCCGAGCAACTGGAGGATGGTCGGGGCGATGTCCGCCAGCCCGGCCTTTTCGTCGGTCCGCAGGATCCCCTGTTTACCGGCAAACGATCGTCCGGCCAGGATGAACGGCACCCGGTTCAGCGAGTGCTGGGTCATGACCTCGCCGTCGGGCCCGAGCATCTCGTCGCAGTTGCCGTGGTCGGCGGTCACCAGCCAGGTGGTGCCGCGGGCCAGGCTCGGCGGCATCACGTCGCCGAGCAGGCGGTCGAGCGTGGCGATGGCGCGGACGGCGGCCTCGTAAATGCCCGTGTGCCCGACCATGTCGCCGCTGGCGAAGTTGACCACGATGACGTCGAACTCGCTGCCCAGGCAGGCCTCCTTCAGGACGGCCGCCACCTCCGGCGCGCTCATCTCCGGCTGCAGGTCGTACGTCGCCACCTTGGGCGAGGGCACCAGGCGGCGCACCTCGCCGGGCCAGGGCTCTTCGCGCCCGCCGTTGAAGAAGTAGGTCACGTGGGCGTACTTCTCCGTCTCGGCCGTGCGCAGGTTGCGCAGGCCCGCCTGCGCGAGGATCTCGGGCAGTCCCAGCCGGATCGGCTCGGGCGCGTAGATCGAAGGCAGGTCCAGCTTCTCGTCGTACGGCGTCATCGTCAGGTAGTGCACGCGGGGGCGCCGGGTGATCGGGAAACCGTCGAATCCCGGCTGCTTGAAGGCCCAGGTCAGCTCGCGGGCGCGGTCGGCGCGGAAGTTCCAGAAGAAGATGCCGTCGCCGTCGCGCACCGTCGCCAGCGGGGCGCCCGTCGCGTCGGTGACCACGGTCGGCTCCATGAACTCGTCGGTGACGCCGGCGGCATACGACGCGGCGATGGCCGCCACCGCGTCCGTGGTGCGGTGGCCCTTGGCGTCGAGCGTGCCGTCGACGACCAGGTTCCAGCCCCGCTGCACGCGGTCCCAGCGCTTGTCGCGGTCCATGGCCCAGTAGCGGCCGCAGACCGTGGCGATGCGGCCGGCGCCGATGCGGTCGAGCTGCTGCTGCAGTTCGGCCACGTAGCCGCGCCCGCTCTGCGGGTCGGTGTCGCGCCCGTCCAGGAAGGCGTGGATGAAGATGTCGCGGAAGCCGCGCTTCTTCGCCTCGGCGACGATGCCGTACAGGTGTTCGGTGTGCGAGTGCACGCCGCCCGGCGAGACCAGGCCCAGCAGGTGCAGGCGGCCGCCCTCGGCCAGGCAGGCGTCGGCGAACCCGGTCCAGGCCGGCCGCACGGCGAAATCGCCCTCTTCCAGGCTGCGCGAGATGCGTACCAGTTCCTGGTTGATGACGCGGCCGGCGCCGATGGTCAGGTGCCCGACCTCGCTGTTGCCCATCTGCCCTTCGGGCAGGCCCACGTCCAGGCCGCAGGCGCTCAGGGTGGTGAAGGGGTAGTCGCGCAGCAGCGACTCGTAGAACCGCGGATGGGCGCCGATGACCGCGTTGCCGACCTCACTGCCGGGACCGCTGCGGTAACCCACCCCGTCCAGGATGCAGAGGACCACCTTCGGGGCGCTGGTGTCGGCGGCGGCGGTGATCGGGGATTCCTGGCTCATGGTCGCTCCCTGGCAGGGTCGAAACTGCCGGCCGGCACCTGCCACAGCTCGGCTTCGCCGAGGGCCGTCAGGATGACGTCCGCCAGCAGGTAAGTGTCGTCGCGGGGGTCGGTTGCGCCCCCGCTGGCGGTTTCCAGGCCGGCCCCGGCCTGCAGGACGGCGCGTGTGATCTCGCGCCCGTCCGGCAGCAGCTCGGTCACCCGCAGGCGGCCGCGCCGGACCAGGTAGCCGGCCGGGGTGGCCGCGTGCAGCAGTTCATCGGGGGCCAGTGGCAGCGCCCGCCGGTCGCGGGCCAGGCGCTCGGCCAGTTCCGGCCGGCTCGAGAACAGGTGGGCGTCACGCCGGAGACGGAGCACCGGCCGGTCGGCTGGCGGCACGAAAGCCATCCTGTCGGTTGGGTCAGGGGCCTTGCGGCCGGACCAGTCGCTTGCCCGCGTGGACGTTGCGCTCGTCGACAGGATACGCCCGCCGGGCGCGGCCGCAAACCCCAATCACGTCGGCCGGTGCCGGCCGGCCACCGGCACGATTTTGAAGGTTGCGGTCGCATCTCCGACGATGTTAGTATTATTTTCGCAATATTGATTTTCAATTTCGCAGTATCGAGATCGGCGCCGCGGCGCGGCAGGGGCCGCGGCAGGCGCCGCCGAGCGGACGCGAGAGGGCGGACGCCGACACCGAGCGGACGCCCGTGACGCGGCCTCGAGACTGCGAGCGCGCGGGTGGGGACAGGGGGTCGATGATGGAGCGCAGGTTCTTTTCGAAGCGGCACGGCAGGTCGGTGGCGTTCGCGCTGGCCCTGCTGGCCGCAGTGCCGTTCGCCGCTGTGCCGGCGCGGGCACAGCTGAACGAGGAAGCGGTCGAGTACCAGGAGCACCTGGGCGAGTACATCCCCGGTGACATCATGCTTCGCGACGAACAGGGCCAGACCGTGGCCCTGGCCGACGTGATCGACAAGCCGACCATCCTGATGATGGTCTATTTCGAGTGTCCGGGCATCTGCACGCCGCTGTTGAACGAGGTGGCCGACATCCTCGGCAAGAGCCGGCTCGACCCGACGAAGCAGCCGTTCCAGCTGCTCGCGGTCAGTTTCGAGCCGAACGACACGTCCGAGATGGCGCGGATGAAGCGCGCCAACTACCTGAAGCTGGTCGGGCGGCCGCTGCCTGAGGAGACCTGGCGGTTCATGACCGCCGAACAGGCGAGCATCGACCGGCTGGCCGGCGCCGTGGGCTTCCGCTACATGCGCGCCGGGTCGGAGTACACGCATGCCGGCGGCCTGGTGATCGTGGCGCCGGACCGGAAGATCACACGCTACCTGCTGGGGACGGAGTTCCTGCCGTTCGATTTCCAGATGGGCGTGTACGAGGCCTCGCGCGGCACGGTCATGCCGACGACCGCGCGCCTGATGAAGATGTGTTTCAGCTACGACCCGGAAGGCCGCACGTACGTGTTCAACATCGTGCGCGTGACGGCCTTCGTGATGCTGTCGTCGCTGGCCGTGTTCGTGACGTTCCTGTACTTCACCACCCGCCGCAAGCGGCGCAGGGAGGGTTGATTCGATGTCCGGAACCAACACGGGGCCGGCCTACACCGGCAGCTACCTCGAGGACTACGGCAGCCGGAAGGGCCTCATGGCCTGGCTCACCACCACCGATCACAAGCGGATCGGCATCATGTACATGGTGGCGATGTTCTCGTTCTTCGCCGTGGCGGTAGCGCTGGGCCTGCTCATCCGCCTCGAGCTGATGAACCCCGGCATGCAGTTCGTGACGCCGCGCATCTACAACTCGCTGTTCACCCTGCACGGCGTGATCATGGTCTTCCTCTTCATCGTGCCGGGCATCCCGGCGGTGATGGGGAACTTCATCCTGCCGCTGCAGCTGGGCGCCGACGACGTGTCGTTTCCGAAACTGAACCTGGCCAGCTGGTACATCTACATGGCCGGGGCGCTGATGGCGGTGATTTCCCTGTTCGTGGGCGGCGGCGTGCCGGACACGGGCTGGACGTTCTACGCGCCCTATGCGCTGCGGTCGGGCACCAACGTCTCGCTGGCGGTGCTGGCGGCCTTCGTGCTCGGCTTCAGTTCCATCCTCACCGGCATGAACTTCATCACCACGATCCACCGCCTGCGGGCGCCGGGCATGTCGTTCTTCCGGATGCCGCTGTTCTGCTGGGGCCTCTACGCCACGGCCTGGATCCAGGTCATCGCCACGCCGGTGATCGGCATCACGCTGCTGCTCGTGGTCATGGAGCGGGCGCTGGGCATCGGCTTCTTCGACCCGGCGCGGGGCGGCGACCCGATCCTCTACCAGCACCTGTTCTGGATCTACTCGCACCCGGTCGTCTACGTGATGGTGCTGCCGGCCATGGGCGTGATCTCGGAGATCCTGCCCACCTTCTCGGGGCGCACGATCTTCGGCTACAAGGCGATCGCGCTGTCGTCGATGGCCATCGCCATCGTCGGCTACGTGGTGTGGGCGCACCACATGTTCACCACCGGCATCTCGGACACGGCGCGCTGGGTCTTCAGCCTGCTCACGTTCCTGGTGGCGATCCCGACCGGCATCAAGGTGTTCAACTGGATGGCCACGCTCTACAAGGGCTCCATCCGGATCGACGTGCCCCTGCTGTACGCGCTGGGCTTCATCTTCCTGTTCTCGATCGGCGGCCTCACGGGCCTGGTGAACGGCGCGCTGGCCACCGACATCCATGTGCACGACACGGCGTTCATCGTCGGTCACTTCCACTACACGATGTTCGGCGGTGCCGGCATCGGCTTCTTTGCCGCGCTCCACTACTGGTGGCCGAAGGTGTGGGGCCGCTCGTACAACCGGAAGCGCGCGCTGTGGGCGTGGGGCCTGATCATGGTCGGCTTCAACACGCTGTACTTCCCGATGCTGGTGCTGGGCATCATGGGCATGCCGCGCCGCTACGCGGACTACCTGCCGCAGTTCCATACGCCGCACTTCATCTCGACCGTCGGGTCGTGGATCCTCGTCTCCGGCCTGATTCTCATGTTCTACAACCTGATCCGTGCCATCAAGCACGGTGAAAAGGCCCCGGACAATCCCTGGGGCGGCACCACCCTGGAGTGGCAGACGACATCGCCGCCGCCGCAGCTGAACTTCGCCACCCCGCCGGTGGTGACCACCGGACCCTACGACCACACCGCCGTGCGCGCCGCGGCGGCCCGGGAGGTGCGTTCGTGAGCGCCGTTTCCCCTGCGGTGGCCGCCGAGGCCGGCCACCACGAGCATCGTGACGACGAGGGCAGCAAGACCGGTATGTGGCTCTTCCTGTTCACGGAAGTGCTGCTGTTCGGCGGGCTGTTCATCGTCTACGCCGTGTACCGGCACCGCTTCGGCCACGAGTTCCATGCGGCGGCCGGTGAACTGAACAAGTTCATGGGCGTGACCAATACATTTGTTCTGCTGACCAGCAGCCTGACGATGGTACTGTCGGTCGGCGCCCTGCAGCGCCACCGCCTGGCCGAGAGCCTGCGCTGGCTGTGGGTCACCTTCGGGCTGGCCTGCTGCTTCCTGGTCATCAAGTTCTTCGAGTGGAGCGCCAAGCACCACCACGGCATCTGGCCGGGCGGCGAGCACCTGCACGCCATGCCCCCGGGCGAGGGGCTGTTCTTCAACCTGTACTTCATGATGACCGGCCTGCACGGCATCCACGTGCTGGTGGGCATGGCCGTCATGGCGACCATCGCGGCGCGCATGCGTGCCGGCAAGATCTCCGGCGACCGCTACGGCGCGCTCGAGTACACGGGGCTGTACTGGCACCTGGTGGACCTGGTCTGGATCTTCCTGTTGCCGCTGTTCTACCTGACCAACTGACCTTGTGCGGCCGGGGTCGAGGCCGGAGAGGGGAGCGACGATGCACGATACTCATGCGACTCACGCGGCACACGCACCCGTGCCCACCAACGTCTTCATCCTGGTCTGGGTGGGCCTGCTGGTGCTGACGGGGATCACCGTGGCCGCCTCTGTCTGGTTCCCGGGCAAGGTGGGCATCGGCGTGGCCATGGTCGTGACACCGATCAAGGCGGCCATGATCCTGATGTGGTTCATGCACCTGAAGTACGAGAAGCCTGTCTTCAAGTTCATGTTCCTTTCGGCCATGCTCATCCTGGCCATCGTCATGGGCCTGACGTTCTTCGACTATTCGTTCCTCGGAGAGGGTGGATATGGCGGGCGCATCTAGCTATTCGGGACTCGTCGACAAGACGTTCTGGATGATCCTCGGTTCGTCGGTGATCCTGCTCCTGGGCATCACCATCACGATGATCGTGTTCATCGTGAAGTACCGGCGTTCGAAGCACCCGAACGCCAGCGACATCGAGGGCAGCGCGACACTGGAGACCCTGTGGACGGTCCTGCCCACGGTCCTGGTGATGGTGATGTTCTACTACGGCTGGGCCGGATTCAAGGTCATGCGTGACACGCCGTCCGGCGCCATGCCGGTCACCGTGCAGGCGCGCATGTGGTCGTGGTCGTTCAAGTACGAGAACGGCAAGCAGACGACCGAACTGGTGGTGCCGGTGGGACGCCCCGTGGCCGTGAACCTCGAGTCGGCCGACGTGATCCACTCCTTCTTCGTGCCGGCGTTCCGGTTGAAGGAGGACTGCGTGCCCGGCCGCAAGAACCACGCGTGGTTCCAGGTCGAGCGCGAAGGCACCTACGACATCCTCTGCGCCGAGTACTGCGGCGACCAGCACAGCGCCATGCTGGCCAAGGTCGTGGCGGTGCCGGCCGACACCTTCGATGTCTGGATCGAGCGGGGCGGCGGCCGGCCCACGGGCCAGAAGCTGCTGCAGATCAAGGGCTGCGTGGCCTGCCACACCAGCGACGGCAGCAAGCTCGTGGGTCCCTCGTTCAAGGGCATCTACGGGCACACGGTGAAGGTCATGACGAACGGCGTCGAGCGCGAGGTCATGGTTGACGACGAGTACATCCGTCGCTCGCTGATGGAGCCGAACGCCGATGTCGTCGTGGGCTTCCAGCCGCAGATGCCTGCCCTGGGCAGCCAGTTGGACGAAGAGGATATCCAGCTGATCATCGACTACATCAAGCGGCAGTAGCCGCGAAAGGACCGTCGTTGTCGCCCTGGCTGCAGCTGCTGAAGATCCGCATCACCGCGGCCTCCACGGTCACCACCGTGGTGGGCTACGTACTGGCGCGGGGGCGCTTCGACTGGCCGCTGGTGCCGGTGGCGGCGGGCATCCTGCTGCAGGCCTGCGGTGCAGCGGCGTTCAACCAGGTGCAGGACTCCCGAGTCGATGCGCTGATGGCGCGCACGGCCGGCCGGCCCATTCCCTCGGGGCGCATCTCGCGGCGCGCGGCGGCGTTGTATGCCGGGGCATTGCTGGTGGTCGGCACGGCGCTGCTGTGGTGGATCTCGCCGGCGGCCGCGCTGCTGGGCGTGGGCGCGGCCGTGGTCTACAACCTCGTCTACACGCCGCTCAAGCGGGTGACCCCGTTCGCGGCATTGCCGGGTGCGCTGATCGGCGCCCTGCCGCCGGCCATGGGCTGGGCGGCCGCCGGCGGCTACCTGCAGGATCCCTCCATCCATCTGGTGGCGTTCTTCTTCTTCCTCTGGCAGATCCCGCACTTCTGGCTGCTGCTGCTGTTCTACGGGCAGGATTACCATGATGGCGGCCTGCCGTCGCTGCTGGACCGCTTCGACCGCGGGCAGGTGCTGCGCCTGACGTTCCTGTGGATCGCGGCGGTCTGCGCCGCGTCGCTGCTGCTGCCGTTGACGTCGCTGTTCGACCGTCCGGCACTGGCCTACGTGATGGCCGGGGCCGGCGCGCTGGTCGTGCTCCGGGCGGCGACGCTGCTGAAGGTGGCGGCCCCCGGCATGGCGGTGGCGCCGTTCCGGCGCGCCTGCCGCATGCGGTTCATGGAGATCAATACCTTCGTGCTGCTGGTCTGCGTGCTGCTGGTGACGGACGCGTTGATGGTCGGGTGACGCCGGTCAGTTGCCGCGGGAACCGTTGCCCTCGCCCCGCTGTTCAACGTCTTTCCCCGTCCCGCGCCCGAACCACCCCTGCCGCCGGAAATAGTACAGCAGCCCCGCCGCCGTCGCCGCCATCAGCACCAGCGAGAACGCATAGCCCCAGGCCCAGTTCAGTTCCGGCATGTTCCAGCGTGAACGCGCGGTGTTGAAGTTCATGCCGTACACACCGGCAATGAACGACAGCGGCATGAAGATGGTGGAGATCACCGTCAGTACGCGCATGATCTCGTTCATGCGGTTGCTCATCACCGACATGTAGAGGTCCAGGAGTCCGGCGGCGCGGTCGCGCGCCGCCTCGGTCAGGTCCACCACCTGGCGCGCGTGGTCCAGGCAGTCGCGCAGGTGCAGGTGCGTGGTCGGGGTGAGCGTCGGGATCTCCTCGCCCAGCATGCGCACGATGACATCGCGGGTCTGCCAGGACATGCGGTGCCAGGCCGCCAGGTCGCGCTTGAGTTCGTGGATGACCGCCACGTCGACGCGCTGGGGGTGAGAGAAGATGAGGTCTTCCTGCTCGTCGATGCGCCGCTCGTATTCCTCCACCACCGGGAAATGCAGGTCGACCGCCAGGTCGATGACGGTGTAGGCCAGGTAGTCGGCGCCGCCCTCCATGAGGCGCGGCCGCTTCTGGCGGATGCGGTCGCGGATCGCGTCCAGCGCGGCCAGCGGGCGCTCCAGGAAGCAGAGCACCAGGCCTGGCGCCACGAAGAGGCACATCTGCTGGGTGGTGCGGCCGTCGGGGTCGGGCACGCGCAGCACGACGAAGTCCTGGTCGGCATACTCGTCGAACTTGGGGCGCTGGTGGGTGTGGGCCACGTCCTCGAGGGCCAGGCGATGCAGGTCGAACTGCTCGCCGAATCCGACCAGCAGCCCGTGGTCGTCCACGCCGGTCACGATGATGAACGTGATGCGGCCGGCTTCGACCAGCGCGTGGGCGCCGGCGGCGTCCTTCGCCGTCGATTCGGTCACGCCCGCCGGGCCGAAGGTGACGACCTCGATGGTCGACGGTGCGGCATCGGGCTGCGGGGCCAGGGTGCCGGGCGCCGTACCCGGGCGGCCGCGACGGCGCTTGGGCGCCGGGCCGTGGGTGCGGGCGGAACGGGCGGAGCGCGGGGACACGCGGGCCTCCTGCGGGCTGGCGGCAACGGTTCGCGGCGGGGCCGACCGGCGACTTCCGCTCACGGGCCCATATTGCGTCCGGCAGGGGCGGTTTGGCAATGGCTGGTCGCAGGTCGTCAGGCGCCGGGACGCCGGTAGCCCGTTTCCTGCAGCAGCGCGGCCAGGCGTATCGCCAGTTCGTGCTGGGTGGTGCCGTGTTCCGGCTGGCCGGCCAGGTTGTGACGTTCGTGCGGGTCGTTCTTCAGGTCGTAGAGCTCGACCGGAAGCGCCGGGTCCTCGGGGTAGGTGATGTACTTCCAGTCGCGCGAGCGCACGGCCAGGCAGGTCGGTACGTTCCCTTCCTCGCGGAAGTACTCGTAGAGGAAGTCGTCCCGCCCTCGGTCACCCTTGGCCAACGGGAGCAGGCTGCGGCCCTGGCACGTGGCCGGTATCGCCACGCCGGCGGCCTCGCAGAACGTGGGCAGCAGGTCCAGGCCGAGGGCCATCTCCCCGCAGACGCGGCCGCGCGGCGCCAGCTTCGGGTGGCGCATGAGCAGCGGCACGCGGATCGAGGCCTCGTAGGCGGCACGCTTGTCGCGCAGGCCGCCGTGCTCGCCCAGCATCAGGCCGTTGTCGCTGGTGTAGATGATGATGGTGTCGTCGAGCAGCTTGCGGTCGCGCAGCGTGCCGACGAGCCGGCCCACGCTCTCGTCCACCGAGAGCAGGCAGCGGTGGTAGTTGCGCAGGTCTTCGGCGGAAAGTTCGCCTTCGCCGCGGCTGCCCCAGTCGGGCTTGCGGGTCAGGTCGCCGTCGATGTCGTCCGAGCTCGTGAAGTCGATGCCGGCATAGCGCTGCTCGTGGCGTGTTGCCGGCACGAACGGGGCGTGCGCCGCCTTGTGCCCGACCACCAGCAGGAACGGCTTCGTGCGTTCCTGCTCCAGGAAGCCGACGGCGTGGTCGGTCAGCTCGTCGGTGATGTAGTTGAGGACCAGCCGCCAGTCGCCGTCGAAGTTCATCGTGTTGCGGATGTACTCGCCCTGGCTGGTGAAGCTGATCCAGCGGTCGAAGCCCGCGCGCGGCGTGGCTTTCGCCAGCATGTGCCACTTGCCGAAGTAGGCGGTCTCGTAGCCGGCAGCCTGCAGCAGCTGCGCGAAGGTGGGGCACGAGCGGTCGGGGTCGCGCGAGACGTTGTCCAGCACACCGTGGCGATGGGCGTAGCATCCGGTGAGCATGCTGGCCCGCGAGGGGCTGCACAGGCTGGTGGTCACGAAGGCGTTGCTGAATCTCACGCCCTCGCTGGCCAGGCGGTCGAGGTTCGGGGTCTCCAGGCGCTTGTCGCCGGCGCAGCCCATCGAATCAAAGCGCACATCGTCAGTCAGGATGACCAGCACGTTGGGCTGTCGCGCGCCGCCGCCGCCGCCCGCACAGCCGAGGAGGTCGCCGAGGGCAAGCGTGGCCGCGCCGGCCCCGATCACCTTCAGCGCCTCGCGCCGTGTCATGGGCGAAGGCGGGCTCATTGCCGCATGTCTTTCGGGGCCGACCGGGCCAGCCGCAGGCCCACGTGCGTGAAGCGCTGGCCAGGGAAGGCCTTCTGGCGCGCGGCCGAGCGGCAGTTGCGCCCCAGTTCGTGCCAGTTGCCGCCGCGGATCACCCGTTCAGGCCCGGTGTCGGGACCGCGCGGGTCCACCGCCGGCGTGGAGCCGGGAAATGCGTGCCGGTCCCAGCACCATTCGCTGACGTTGCCGTGCATGTCGTGCAGCTCCCAGGCGTTGGCGGGGAAGCCGCCCACATCCACGGCCTGGCCCCGCCACAGCCCCTTGCTGCAGCCCTTCTGCGGATCGTAGCCCAGGTAGTTGGCCTGGTCGGTGGTCAGGCAGTCGCCGGTGTTGAAGACGGAGCCGGTGCCGGCGCGACAGGCGTATTCCCATTCGGCCTCTGTCGGCAGCCGGATGCCGTCGGCTGCCGGGTTCCAGGCCACGAGCGTGTCGCGGATCGTGTAGGCCGGATCGAACCCCAGCGTCTTCGACAGCGCATTGCAGAACTGCACGGCCTCGTACCAGGTGATGTTCTCCACCGGGCAGTCGGGACAGTCGTAGAGGAAGCTGGGATTGCTGCCCGTGACGGCCATCCACTGGGCCTGCGTCACTTCGTATTTACCGAGGAAGAAGCGCCGGGTGATGGTGACGGGATGCTGCTGCTCGTCGTTGCGGCTGCCCCATTCGTAGTCGGGGCTGCCCATCAGGAACGAACCGGCGGGCAGGAAGACGAACTCCAGGCGGCCGCGGTCGTCGTCCCCCGGGCGCGCGGGTGCGGGCTGCGCCACGGACCGGTCCGCGGCGGACAGTCCCAGGAGCAACAGGGCGATGAGGACACGCTGGTGGGTGCACCGCATCCCGTCGTCGGCTTGCCTTTCCGGGTCTCCGGGCGCCGTGTCGGGCGGCGTCGGGACCAGAGGCTGACTGTAACATAATCGTGACCATCTGTATACGGGGCAGTTCCGGTGTCGTATCGGGGGCGCCGGTTGACAGTCTCCCGGCACCGGGCTAACGTGGAGGCAACCGTTGGGGGTGGCCGTGCCGGCTTTTGACCGGTGGGCCTGAGAAACACCCTTCGAACCTGAACCGGATCATGCCGGCGTAGGGAAACGGGCCGCACGCGGCGCTTTCCTGACAAGGGAGGCGCCTTCTTTTTTGCCGCGCGGTGGCGTTCCTGCTCCGGCCGACCTTCACCTGGAGGCGGCCATGACATCCATCTTCGTGCTCGTGGGGTGCGCGCTCGGCGCGGTGTCGGCACTGGCGGCGGCGCCGGCTACGCTCGTCACATCGGCGAACGACTCTATTCCCCGTCCCGTCTATCAGGACTCCGGCGTCGAGGTCACGGCCTCGCGGTACGGGGCCCAGGAGCGGCTGAACGTCTCGAACCTGACGGCGGCCGACCTGGCAAAGCGTGAACCCGACCAGGAACTGCCGATGCTGGTGCAGTCGCTGCCGGGCGTGTTCTCCTACTCGGACGCCGGCAACGGCCTCGGTTACACATACCTGAAGGTGCGCGGCTTCGACCAGCGGCGCGTGGGCGTGCTGGTCGACGGTGTGCCCCTGAACGATCCCGAGGATCACCAGGTCTGGTGGGTCGACCTGCCCGACCTGGCGGCCGACGTGCAGGACATCCAGCTGCAGCGCGGGGTCAGCGGTTCGGTGGGCGGCATGACCGCCATCGGCGGCACGGTCGATGTGGTGACCACGCCGCCGGGACGCCGGCCCGGCACGCGCATGGCTTTGGATACGGGCAGCTACGGATTCAGGCGCCAGATGCTGGCCTGGGACAGCGGCCTGCTTGAGGGCGGCTGGGCCACGGCGGTGCGCCTCTCGCGCCAGGAGACCGACGGCTATCGCGAGCGCTCGGGGCACGAGGGCTGGGCCGTCTCGTGGAGCGGGCGTCGCGAGACGGCACGGACGGTGAACCAGGTCAATGTGAAGACGGGTCGCGAGGTCTCGCGCCACGCCTGGGACGCGGTGCCCGAGTCGATGCTGCTCGTGAACCGCCGGGCGAACCTGGAGACGTACCACAACGCCATCGACGATTTCCGCCAGCCCCACCTGCAATGGCACCACACGCGGAAGCTGGGCGACCGCCTGACGCTGGTCAGCCGCCTGTACCACGTGCGCGGCGACGGCTTCTACGAGAACTACCGCGCGGGCGAGACGGCCGAGGGCTTCGGCCTGGACCGGCTTGGCGGTCCCGCGCCCGAAGACGAACTGGACCTCGTGCGTCGCAAGTGGGTCAGCAAGCGCCACACGGGCTGGGTGCCGTCGCTGACCTGGGATCAGGGAGGCGGCCGCCTGCTCGTGGGCGGCGACGCCTACACGTTCCGCTCGGAGCACTGGGGCGAGGTGCTGTGGGCGCAGGGCTTCGCGGCCGACGCCTTCACCACGCCGTGGCGCTACCACGACTACACCGGCGACAAGGACGCCTGGTCACTGTACGCCGACCAGCGCTGGGGCCTGGGCTCCGGCCTGCAGGCCACGCTGAACCTGCAGTTCCAGCACAAGCGGTACCGGTTCGCGCAGCACGAGGCCGGCAATTTCACCGGTGAGCGGCTGAACAGCTACACCGTGGTCGACGAGTTCTTCAATCCCAAGGCCGCCCTGGACTGGACCGTGCCCGGCGCCGTCGCGGGCGGCGTCCTGCAGGTGTACGCGAACGCCGGCATCAACCACCGCGAGCCCACGGACAACGAATTGTTCGACACCTGGGAAGGCGGAGACGACCTTGACGCCGACCCGCTGTTCGGCCGCAGCCGCGAACTGCGCGACGACGAAGGCAACGTGACCGGCGTGGAATGGTACGATCCTCTGGTGCGCCCCGAGCGCGTGGAGGACCTGGAGTTCGGCTTCGGCTGGCGCGGGCCGGCCCTGGCCTGGACGCTGGGCGGGTACTGGATGGACTTCGAGGACGAGATCGTGGCCTACGGCGGCGTCAACGAGGACGGCAGCGGCATCCGCGGCAATGCCGGGCGCACGCGTCACCGGGGACTGGAGCTGACCGCGCGGATGAAGCTGGGCGAACGCCACGAACTGGCCCTGGCGGCCTCGCGCTCCTGGGACGAGGCCGTGGAGTTCACCTTCCACGACTGGGACGGCTCGGTGTACGATTACGCGGGCAACCCCCTGGCCCTGTTCCCGCGCCACCTGGCGCTGGCGACCTGGGACGGGAACTGGGGCGAAGGTCTCCGCAGCCGCGTGCGACTGCGCAGCACCGGCCGCCAGTGGCTGGACAACTCGGGCGAGAGTGACCGCACCATCGAGCCCTGGACCACGATCGACCTGTCGCTGTGGCTGGACCTGCGCGAGGCGGGCCTGGTGCGCGGCAGCGAGGTGACGTTGTTCGCGCACCTGCGCAACGCGGGCAACGTCGAGTACGAGACCTGGGGCTACTGGTACGGCGAGAACTACTACACGCCGGCGGCGGGGCGCAATGTCGCCGTCGGGATCGATTGCGGGTTCTGATGCAAGACCAACACCAGCCGGCCGGCGGCGAAGGCTGCCCGTTCTTTCCCAAGCGTGGGCGTCGCGCCGTCGTGCTCTGCGATGGCCCGCCACCTTCGGAGCAGGTGCTTTCCTACTGGCTGGCCGGTGCGGACCTGTTCGTCTGCGCCGACGGCGCCGGCCATCCCTACGAGCAGCTGCCGCGGCTGCCCGACGTGGTGATCGGCGACTTCGATTCGCTTTCGGGCCGCGTGCTGGCCGGCCGCGGTGGGCCGCTCTTGCTGCAGGTGGACGACCCTTACACCACCGACAGCGAGAAGGCGCTGCTCTACGTCTGCGACGAAGGCTGCGAGGAGGCGGTGCTGCTGGGCGCCACGGGTTGGCGCCTGGACCACACGCTGTTCAACGTGCAGTTGATGGAGCGCTTCGGCGACCGCCTGCGCATGTGCCTGTCGGGCCATGGCGCCGACGGCGTGCGCGTGGGGCCGGGCGCCCACGAGTCGTGGGCCCTGCCCGCGGGCACGCATTTCTCGCTGCTGCCGCTGGCCGGCGAGGCCGGCGGCGTCACCATCGAAGGCGCCGCCTACCCGCTGCTGGGCGACACGCTGGGCCCGGCCGGCCCGACGGCCATCAGCAACGTGGTGACGATGTCGCCGCTGCTGCTGTCGGTCGGACGCGGCTCATTGCTGGCGCTGATCGAGCGCGAACCGGAGCCGCCCCGCTCCGCCCGCGGCCCCGAGTAGATGGAAGCCGGCCTGACCTCCTGGTGGGCCGGGCTGGCCTATGTTCTCTTCCTGGTCTACGCGGTGCTGCGCGTGATGCGCAAGCCCGCCGTCGGCGCCGTCGAGTACCTGGTCGCCGGCCGTCGCCTGACGCTCCCCGCCTTCGTGGCCACGCTGGTCTCGACCTGGTACGGCGGCATCCTCGGCGTGGGCGAATACGCCTGGCGCCACGGACTCAGCAACTGGCTCGTGTTCGGCGTGCCGTACTACATCTGCGCCGCGTTGTTCGCCTTCCTGCTAGCGGCGCGCGCGCGTCGCAGTCGCCTGCTGTCGATTCCCGACCTGCTCGAGCAGCGCTACGGCCGCGGCCCGGCGCTTCTGGGCGCCGGCACATTGTTCGTGATGACGGCGCCGGCGGCCTACGTGCTCATGCTCGGCGTGCTGGTGCAGCTGGCCACGGGATGGCCGCTGTGGCTGGCGGTCAGCCTGGGTTCGCTTTTGTCGGTAGCGTATGTGTTCCGCGGCGGCCTGAAGGCGGTGGTCGACACCGACCGCGTGCAGTTCGTGCTGATGTTCACCGGCTTCCTGGTGCTGGTGCCGGTGTGCATGGTGAAGCTGGGCGGCTGGGGCTGGCTGCGCGCCAACGTGCCAGCCACGCACCTGGTCTGGGACGGCGGGCTGGGCTGGCAGGCCATCTTCGTCTGGTACTTCATCGCGCTGTCCACGCTGGTGGAGCCGGCCTTCTACCAGCGCTGCTACGCCGCGCAGGACGAGAAGACGGCGCGGCGCGGCATCCTCATCTCGATCGCCTTCTGGATCCTCTTCGATTTCCTGACGACCACCGCCGGGCTCTACGCGCGCGCACTGATGCCCGAGTTGGCTGAACCCGTTCGCGCCTTCCCCGAACTGGCGGCGCGGGTGTTGCCGGGCTTCTGGCAGGGCGTGTTCACGGTGGGCCTGCTGGCGACGATCATGTCGACCATCGACAGCTACGCCTTCATCGCGGCGGTGACGCTGGGCCGCGACCTGATCGGACGCTGGCGCGGGTACGACGACGAGCGTTCGCTGCGCCTGGCGCAATGGTGCCTGGCCTTGACAGCGGCGGTGGCCACGGCGCTGGCGCTCGCGGCCGGTTCGGTGGTCACGTTGTGGAAAGTGATGGGCTCGGTGGGTACGCCGGTGCTGCTGCTGCCGCTGGCGTTGGCGCACACGGGACGGCGTGCCTCGGCCCGGCGTGCCGTGGCGGCGATGGCCGGCGCGGGCGCGGTCTCCACGGTCTGGCTGCTGCTCGGTCGCGGCGCGCCGTGGCACGGCATCGAGGCTATCTTTCCCGGATTGCTGGTCTCGGCGGCGGTGCTGGCGCCGGCATGGCGACCGGGGGCGCGGAAGAAAGAAGGAACAGGATGACGAACGATGACTCCGGGCCGCTGAGCGCCCGTTACCGGGACGCGCTGCGGGCGCTGCTGCGCTACGCCATCGTGATGGCGATCGTCGGCCTGCTGGTGGGCGTGGCCTATCAGGAGTCGGCGAAGAAATTATCACTGGAGACGACAGGCGCCGGGCTGCACCTCGAAGCGGTCATCGGCCTGGCGCTGGTGCACGGCCACATCTTCACCATCGGCGTGCTGTTGCCGCTGGCCCTGGCCGGGGCGCTGCTCATGGCGCGACGCGCCGGTGGGCGCGAGATCGGCCAGCGTTCGCTGCACTGGCTCGTGCGCGGCTACCTGCCGGCGGCCGCGGTCACCCTCGTGCTGCAACTGGTGAAGGGCTACCACGTGCTGCTGGCGGTGCGCGGCGGCCAGACGGACCTGGCGGCCATCGACCACGCGTTCCTGGGCGGGCAGGAAGTGCTGCGCTATGCGCTGTTCGGGGTGAGCCACACGGCGATGGGGGTTTGTCTGGTGGTGTTTTTGGTGGCTTTGTGGCGGAGTTTGCGGCGGGGGTGAGCCGCTTGCGCCGGCGCAAGTCGCGCACGATCAAGTCTCACCCGAAGTTCTGAAGCGGTCGTCATCGGTCGGGCAGGGGGAAGCATGAGCGGGTTCGAGTTCTTCTTCTCGCTGTTCGGGCTGCTGCTCGGGTTGGCGCTGGCGGAGGGGTTGGGTGGCCTCGCCCGGGCCCTGAAGGCTCGCGACCGGGTCCGCATCGGCTGGCCGACGGCGCTCCTGGGCCTGGTCGTGTCGTGCGACGTCGTCACGTTCTGGATGTACGGCTGGGCCCTGAGGGACCTCGTCCCGGTCACCTGGCCGGCGCTGTTCGGAGCCTTCGTCGTGGCCGCGATCTACTACCTGGCCGCCTCGCTCGTGTTCCCCGACGATCCCCAGGATTGGGCCGACCTCGACGGCCACTTCGACCGGCACCACCGCAAGGTGCTGGGCGGGATCCTCGCCGCGAACGTCGCGCTGCTGGCGACCACGGTCGCGCTGACCGGCCTGCCGGGCGCGGGCAGCCTGCGCACGATCGTCATCACCTGGTCGTTCTTCCCGGCCTCCCTGCTCGCGATCGTGGCTCGCGATCGACGCGTGGTGCTCGGCTGCCTGTGGTGGCTTCTCCTGCTCTATCCGTTGTCGGTGATCTGGCATTGAGGTTGCCCGGCGCAACTGCCGTCCGGCCTCAACGCCTCCCGCCGCCGTCAGGCATTCGGGAGCGCGACGGGAGGGTCCCGGATTGACGGGTGGGTTGGCGTCATGGGACAATCGCGCGGCGCGGGTGGTCCGCGATCAGGGCCAATGGAGTTTTTCGTTGGCCGCCTGGCGGGCGTCTACCAATAGCGAGTGGGTCTGGTGCCGCTGACGGAGAAAAGCCTGGGCGCTCGTCTCAGCCGCTGGTCAAGTGAGTTGGTGGAGAGCTTTCGCGAATGGCTTAGCGGCCCCTATTACGGCCTGAAGGAAGCGACTGACGCGGCATTCGAGTTCCTTGAGTCCCAGCACCGATTTGAGAAAGTCACACCTCTATCGAACCAGAGGGACATCTTTGGCAGATGGACCAGGGGGCCTCTCACCCTCGAGGTCAAAGTGGATCAGAGAGACGGGCCGCAGTTGTACTTCTCACTGGAGCAGGACTGGTCCAGGGGAAGAGCGTATGACTTCCGCAATGTTGTGCTTCTCCTGGAGCATGGCACTCTCTCAAGGCTGGACAGTCGCCGGCGAATGGACGCCTTCAGGGACATGGAAGCGGGTTCCCCCGTTGAAGTATTGCAGCGGTATGCCGGGCTCCTACGGAAGTATCAAGACAGGATTCTTGGCGATGAAATCGGCGTGTTCTCCCTTCTGGAGAGCGAGTATCGGATCATCGAAGGATAGGGTTGCCCGCCGACTGCACTTGCCGCGCGAATGCTTGCGCCGGCGCAACTGCGATCCGGATACCACGATGTCAGGAGCGCCATGACCCCGCCCCGCCACACCCTCCTGAGGGATCTCCAGTCAGGTCCCTTGCTGGACCTGGTCCTGGTGATGGCGGTGCTGAGCGTGCTGCTGATCCGCTTCTGGCTTCACCTGACCGGTTACCCTCTAGTTGGCGGCGACAACCTGCACATCGCGCACATGCTGTGGGGCGGGTTGCTGATGCTGGCGGCTCTGGTGCTGCTGCTGGCCTTTCTCGACAACCGCGCCCGCCGGCTGGCGGCGGTTCTCGGCGGCATCGGCTTCGGCACGTTCATCGACGAGGTCGGCAAGTTCATCACCAGGGACAACGACTACTTCTACGAACCCGCCGTGTCGGTGATCTACGTGGTGCTCGTGCTCTTCTACCTGGCCGGCCGCTCGCTCGCCCGGCGGCAGCAGGCCAACCCGACCGAGAACCTCATCAACGCCCTGCGGAGCACCGGCGAATTCGTCACCGACGATCCCGAGCGGGGCGAGCGGGCGCGGACGTTGTCGTACCTCGATGCCAGTGGCGACACGGGCCCGGTGGCCACCGCGCTGAGGGCCGCCCTGGCGGACGCCCCGACGACCGCTGATCGCCGCGCGGGTCTGCTGCTTGGTGTCACCCACCGCGTCGTCGGTGCCTACCGCACCGTCGGGGCGAGCCGCTGGTTCGGCTGGGTTCTGGTCGCGTACTTCGCGCTTCAACTGGTGGCCGCGGTCCTCAGGCTGGCCCTGTTCGTGCCCTGGCTCGCGCCTCGTCCGGTGTTCCTGGCCAACGTGCCGCTGGTGACCCCGCTGCCACCCGATCCTGACCAGTTCGCCGTCGCGGACTGGCTGCAGCTGTCCAGCAGCGTGCTGGCCGGAGTATTCGTGGCCCTCGGCATGGTCGCGGTGTTCCGGGATCGCATGCACGCGCTGCGGATGTTCATGCGCGCGACCGTCATCAACCTGTGCATCACCCAGGCTTTCCTGTTCTATCGCGTTGAATGGCTGGGACTGGGGGCGCTGGTCCTGAATCTCCTGATACTGGCGGGGCTGCGATTTGCGATGGACCATGAGCCGGGGGCTTTGGTTGCCCGACGTTGAAGACGTATCCGCACGCTGTCCTCACTCGCCGGTCGCGGTGAACGCCGCCCAGTAGAACGGATGCGTGCCGCGACCGTCGGCCCGGCGCGCGCGCAGGATCTCCCGCGACGCTTGCTGTACCGCGAGTCCCGCAACGGTCGTGCCGCGCACGCGGGCCCGGTGCAGGGCCGTCATCCACTCGCTCGTGGCGTCGTCGTCAACGGCCCACTGGCTGGCGATGACGGCGCGGGCGCCGGCCAGGCGGAACGCTCTCGTCAGCCCGAGCACGCCCTCGCGGTTCCAGTTGGCAGCCACGCCCGATTCGCAGGCGGAAAGCACGACCCAGTCGGTGCCGCGCAGGTCGAGAGTCGCCACCTCGCTGGCGGTGAGCAGGCCCTCGTTCTCGTCGATGCCTGCGGCTGCAGCGTTGGCGCCCGCCAGCGCCAGCACCACGCGGCGGCCGAGCCAGGGCGACATCGGCAGGCTGGCGGCCGCGGGCTCCGGGCGTGCCTCGGCTATCGCAGCCAAGCCGCCCACGCCCCGTTTGTTCGGTGCCGTCCCGGCGGCGCAGAGATCGTCGAGGTCCACCGCGTGCGTGGCCACATGGATCACGCCGCGGCCGGGAGCCAGCCGCTTGAAGGCAGCTTCCACAGCTGCGGCGCCACGCAGCACCTGAACGTCGTCGCCGTGCTCGCGGGCGATGGCTTCGATCTCGCGCTCGGTGCCGGGAAGCGGTGTGAACTCGAGCGGCTGGCCGGCGCGGCAATCGGGCAGGACCGCGCGCGTGGAAGCGATCGTCAGCGGGCGTGGCCCGGCCGGTGCGGCAGCGGGCTGCGCCGCTCCATCGGTGCTCCCGAAGTCCACGCCGCCGACCGCGAGCAGGCCCGAAGCGCGGGGGCCAGCTTCGTTGCGCAGCAGGTCGCGCTCCGCCTCGAGCTCGCGGACGGTGGGCCCGCGCTCGACGAGGTAGGTATCGTTGCCCGCCGGAAGCGCCGCCCACGGCAGGCGGTGCAAAAGCCCGTCGGTCACAATGACGATCTCGCCGGCTTCGCCGGCCAGGGGCGCGATGACGTCCCAGGTCAGCTCGCTCAGCCGGCGGCCGGCCTCGCGGCACGCGAGCTCGGCACCGGGCTTGCCCTGGGGAGAGCGGCCAGCTAGGTCACGCCACAGCGCCAGGGCGGTCTCGATACGTTTGCTGGGTCCCAGGTCGCGCAGGTGCACGCGGCGCCGCGTGTCGAGCACAAACGCCGCCAGGCGTTCCGGCCTTCCGCGCTGGCGCACGGTCGCGAATGCCGCCAGCGCCGTGCCGGGCCGCAGCGCCGCGCGCACGGCGGCCAGGCTGGCCCCGCCGGCAGCCGAGTCGCCCTGCTCGCGCGCGCGCGGCGCGACCTTGGCCCAGCGGCGTTCTGTATCGTCGGCCCGCGCCCGCAGCTTGGCCAACTGCGCCTGCGTAGCGTCGTCCGCTTCGCCGGCCGCGCGCACCTCGAACTGCGCCAGGCGCCGCGTGGCCGTCATCCAGGCGGCGTGGGCACGCAGCGCGGCCGTGTCGCGCGAGGCTTCCGACGGCGGGCGCCGCCGCATCACCTCGTCGCGCACCAGGCCACGCCAACGGATCAGCTCGTCCCAGGCCGCTGCCGCCTCGCCGTGGCCCTCGAGGGTCAGGGCCAGCAGTGCGTCGAGCGATGTCGAGTGTACACCGGACAGGGTCAGGCCCTCGCGGTCGGGCAGTGCGTGCAGGTCGCGCAGCAGCAGCGTGCGCGACAGCGCGGCTCCGGCGCGCGTCCGGGCGACCGCGTCGTCGACGCGGCCGATGCGAGCCAGGGCCAGGCCTCCGTCGGCCAGGGCCCAGGCCTCGATGTCCGTGCCCCGCAGGTCGTGTTCGTCGAGCGTGCGGGTCAGTGCCGAATCCTGACGCACCACCGCCTGGCGGTCCCCCAGGTCGGCCAGGAGGCTCATCCGGATCCGTTGCGCTTCGGCGACCTGTTTCCAGTTGCATTCCGGTTCCGCCAGTTCGGCGGCCTCGGCCGCTTCGATCAGGTCGAGCGCCGCGCGCGGATCGCTGTCCCTGAGGATCTCGGCCAGGCCTGCACGCGCATCGGTCAGCGCGCCCGTGGTCGTGAGCGATTCGCCGGCCTCGAAGCGGCGGCAGACGCTGCGGAACCGGGCTGCTGCTTCGGCCGTGTCGCCGAGCGCCGATTCGGTCGTGGCCAGCGCCACCTCGGCCCAGAGGGTCTCGCGATGGTCCAGTCCGAGTTGCTCCTGATAGACGGCCAAGGCCTCGCGGAGCAGGCGGTTGGCGCGCACCGGTTCCCCAACCTCGGTCAGCTGGATCCCCAGGTTGGTCCGCTGCAGGGCGAGGTTGGCGGGATTGATGCCGGGAACCGTCTCGGCGATCTCCAGCGCCTGCTGCGTGAGGTCGATCGCACGGGAAATGTCGCCGCTCCTCATCTCGAACAAGCCCGCCCGCTGCAGGCCCATGCTCATGGCCGGGTGGCGCGGACCCTTGCGCGCCTCGTACTCGCGAAGCGCGTCGTCCAGGCTGGCCCGGGCACCGTCGAGGTCGCCCTCATACTCGAGCAGCCAGGCGATCTCGCAATGGAAATCGCCGATGCGGCGATCCGCCTTGATCTCGCAACGCAGGCGCGTCTCGAGGCCAGCCCGCATGGTCGTCAGCGCCGAGTCGAGATAGCCAAGGCTCATCTGGGCACTGCCCAGCCGGTAGTAAGACTCGGCCACCTCCTCATGAATGTCGCCGTAGCAGGCGCGGCGCAGGTTCATGGCCCGGTGCGCGTGGCCCAGCGCAAGGTCCGAGCGATTCTGGTCGTCGAGAATCAGCGACAGCACATCGTGAGCGTCGGCTCGCACCAGGTTGTGCTCCCGGCCGCCCGCCGGCAGCAGGACCAGCGCTTGCCGCGCCGAGCGCACCGCCACCGAATCGGCCAGCGACCGGCGCGCCGCCCGGGCGCGCGACAGGCAGACCAGCGCGGTCGCATGCTCGAGGGGGTCGGCGCTGTCGGCGCCGCGCAGTTGCGCGCAGGCCGTCTCGGCCAGCGAGTCGGCGCGCGCGTAGCGTCGGTTGTCGAAGGCGTGGCGCGAGGCCGCGATCAGTTCGGGCACGGTCACTGGCACCGCGGGCGCAGTCTCGGTCCGGGCCGTATCCGGTCCGATCACCAGGCACGCGAGGGTTGCCAGCAGAATACGACGGGACATGTCACCCTACTCCCCGGTATGGAGCTTACCCAGGCAGGATACTCAGGGAATATGATAATAGATCTCGGATTCAATCGGTACGGTTTTCGCTGGGTAACGGGGCGCCCACACGGGCCGCCGGCGTGGAAGCGGCCGCACCTGGACCTGGCGCGGCCGCTCCCCGACACGTCCCGCAGCCGCCTTGGGCCGGGGCACCTGCGATCCGCGCGGGGCTACCGCACGATCGTCAGCCTCCGGGCACCCAGCCGCCGGTCGCCCAGGTCCAGGCTGACGAAGTAGACGCCGGCTGCCACCTGGCGGCCGCCGGCGTCGCGCGTGTCCCAGCGCGCCTCGAAGCGGCCGGCGGGCATGTGCCCAAGGTCCACCTGGCGCACACGCCGGCCGCGCAAGTCGAAGACCGAGTAGCGCACGTCGGCGTCCTCGGCCAGCGAGAACGAGAGCGTCGACTCGCTCCCGGTCGGGTTGGGGCCGATCGAATGGAAGATGCTCACGCGCGCTTCGGACGCCACATCCGAGGTGGCCGGGAAAGCCAACGTGCCGACGCCGCTCGTGACGCTGCCGCAGCCGTTGGTCACGACCAGGCGGTAGGCGCCCTGGTCGGCAAACACGACGTTCGCAATGGTGAGCACCTGGGTCTGCGCGCCCGTGATCGTCGACCCGTAGGCGCCGGTGCCGTTGACCAGAGGCACGTTGTTGTGCGTCCACTGGTAGGCCAGGCCCGGGAAGCCGCCGCCTGCCGCGGCCGAGAAGACCACCGTGGCGCCGGGGCTGACCGTCTGCGAGAACGGCGTCGGGTTCAGCGAGATCCAGGGCACACCGGTCTCGGTGTAGCGAGCCCAGTGCGGCGTGTAGGTGGTGCCGCCCTGCACGCTGACGAAGTCGCCGCCCACATGCACCTCGTTGAACAGCGACCCCAGGGCCCTTGCCGCCGTGTTGGTGCCGCCATTCGCATCGTGCCAGGCAGCACCGTCCCACCAGGCCACGTTGTTGGCGCTGACGCCGCCGATGGCCGTGAAGGTGCCCGCCGCGTAGAGCCGCGCGCCGTTGGTCCTCAGCGCGCGCACGCCGATGGAGTTCGTCCCCCCGAAGCCCAGGTTGAAGTAGTTGGCACCGTCCCAGCGCGCGATGTTCGGGCTGCCGGCCAGGCCGGCGAACTGCCCGCCGATGATCAGGCTGCCGTTGAAGACCTCCAGCGCGTAGACGGTGCCCGCGAAAAAGCCGCCGACCGGCACCCAGCTCGTGCCCGTCCAGCGGGCCAGGCCACCGGTGGAACTGCCGCCCGCCGTGGTGAACGAGCCGCCGGCATACAGCGAGCCGTTGAACTCCTTCAGGGCGTAGACGGCGCCGTTCATGCCGCCAAGGGCGGTGAGGTTCTCCCAGACGTCGGTCGTTTCGTTCCAGCGCGCGATGCGCGAGACCGCATTGGCGCCCGACATCGTGAAACTGCCGCCGGCATAGGTGAAGCCGCCCGAGCGCTCGATGGCGTACACGCTGAAGTCGAAGCCGGCGCCCATCGCCTCCCAGGCCGGCGGAGGGAAGCCGCCGAACGGGGACTCGCGCCAGCGGGCGACGCGCGGCGCCCCGACACCGCCGGCCGTCGAGAAGAGGCCGCCGGCGATCAACTCGTACGAGCCGTTGATACCGGGGTACTTGAACGACTCCAGGGCGTAGACGATGCCGTCCATGCCGGTGCCGAAAGCCGACAGCGGGCCTCCGTTCCAACCGGCGATGTTGTTGGCCGTGACGAGCGACTGCGTCGGCTGCACGAACGAGCCGCCGGCGACCAGCCGCCCGTTGTAGGCCACGAACGCCGCCACGTAGTTCGCCGTGCCGCCTCCGAACGGCGCCCAGCTGGTGCCGTTCCAGTGCGCGATATCGTTGGCCGGTACCCCCGCGTCACTGAAGGCTCCCACGGCAATGAGTTCGCCGCGGTACGACGTCAGATCGTAGACCACGCCGTTGGTGCCGGGGCCGCGGGCCTGCCAGGCCGAGCCGCCCGGCGGCCAGAAGGCCACCCGGCTGGCGGGGGTGCCGCCGGCGACAGTGAAGGAGCCGCTGATGCAGATGCCCTCGTGGATGGCGATGCTCCAGATCGTGGAGCTGCCCGACGGGTTGCTCACACCGCCCTGGAAGGCGTGGAAGGAACTCCCGTTCCAGCCGGCGAAGTTGTGGCAGGTGACGCCGTTGATGTCGAGGAACCCGCCGGCGATCAGCAGCTCGCCCGCGAACACGTCCAGATCGTAGATGCCGCCGGGGTCGGTGCCGTCGGTGATGGTGGTCCATGGCGCGGCGCCGCTGCCATGCGTGATGTGGATGGCGCTGCCGGTGCCGCTGCTGGTGCTCGCCTTCCAGCCCGCGGCGTAGAGCTCGCCGTTGTACTCGGCCAGCGCCTGCACGGCGGTGTTCGTCTGCGAGCCGAAATCGGCCTGGTTCACGTCCTCCCACTTGAACGAGCCGGGAATCCAGCGCGCGATGAAGTGCGCCGGGTCACTGCCGGGAATCACGAACTGGGTGATGAAGGTGCCGGCGATGTAAAGCGAGCCGCCGTAGACGATCATGTCGTACACGTCGCCCGTGTTCGTGGCCGACAGGTTTTCCCAGGTGGTGCCGGTCCAGCGCTGGACGGTCTCGTCGAACGTGCCCTCGTTGTTGTCGCCGTTGCAGCCGGCCACGACCTCGCCGTTGAACACGGCGAGGCAGTAGACGATGCGCGCGATGCCGCTGCCGAACGGCTGCCACTGCGCCGTCGACGGGTCGTACTGTGCCACGTTGTTCGCGGTCACGCCGCCGATCGAGTTGAAACTGCCCGCCACCACCAACCGCTCCAGCAGCGGCCCGGCGCCGTCGGGGTCCCACGTAATGGAATCGTAGATGACGCCGTCCGCGCCGTTGGGCAGGGTGCCGTCGTCCAGCGGGCCCTG
The DNA here is from genome assembly GCA_016703265.1 of bacterium. Taxonomy (NCBI): domain Bacteria; species bacterium. The sequence goes on along the minus strand of JADJCK010000003.1, from coordinate 173,523 downwards.
AATCCAGTCTTCGCATTGGGCCGAGCCCGCCGCCGGTAGCAGACTGACCACCGCGAGCGCCGCCAGCGTCAGCGCCCCCGCAGACTTCATTCGCCAAGTCATGGGTTCCCCCTCGATGACACAGGTTGGTGGCCGGGCCGTAGCGCCCCGGGCAGTGGGGGCTGGCGGCGCCAGGCTGTATCGTGTTATCGAGGAGTCATACGCTCTGGCATGCCGAAGCGAACAGGGTGGCGTTCCGGGTCCCGGCTACCGGTGGCCGGTCGTGTCGGCGGTGTGACCGGGGTGCCTGCCTCAGGTATATTATCGTGATCCGACGGCCCGGCCCTATTACTCGGCAACATGGTCGGCGGCGCGCGGTTCACCACGGCCCGTCGGCCGTGACCTTGAAGAATGAACCGCCCTCCAGCCGATACAACCCCAGGTGGCCGCCGGCCCAGATGCGGCCATCCCGATCCTCGAAGGTGCACTGGATGGCGCCGCTGTCCAGGCCCTGTCCCTTGTGGAAATTCGCGAAGGACTTCCCATCGTACCGGTACAGGCCGGCGTTCTCGGCGGGGAACCAGATGTTGCCCGCACGATCCTCGTAGAGATCCCAGACTTCCGTCCCTTGCAGGCCTTCCTGCACCGTCACGTTGGTGAACGTCGTGCCGTCGAAGCGGCAGACGCCGTCATAGGGCGTCGCGAACCAGATGTTCCCTTCGCGGTCTTCCAGGATGTCGTTGATGGCGTCGTCGCACAGGCCGTCCTTTTCCGAGTAATTGCGCAACGATGTGCCGTCATACCGGTACGCGCCGCCGCCGGTGGCGAACCACAGGTTCCCGGCGCGGTCCTCCATGATGCTGTAGACCATGTTCGGGCCCGAGACGCCGCGGCCCGGGTCGGTCGCCGCCGGTGGCAGGGCGAAGGGGACGAAACGCTTGCCGTCGAAGCGGCACGCTCCGCCGAAGGTGCCTGCCCAGATCGTCCCTTTGCGGTCGATCAGGAGACTCCAGACGTCGTCATGGCTCAGCCCGTCCTCGACGGTGAAATTCACGAACACGGTCCCGTCGTACCGGGTGACGCCGCCGGACGTCGCGAACCAGACGTTGCCGCCCTTGTCCCCGACGATGCCGCGGACCGCGTCGCCGCCGAAGCCCTGCCGGGTCGAGTAGTAAGTGAGCAGCGGGCGCTCGTAGACGCACACCCCGTCGCCGTTCGTGCCGAACCACAGGTTGCCTTTCGTGTCCTGGAAGATCCGGCGAACGAATTCGCTGATGGCGCCCGTACCGGGCTTGCGGGCCACGAACTGCGCCTGTGCGGATGTGGCCGTGCCTGCCAGCAGGAGAACCGTGGCGACGGTGGCGATGGTACGGTTGAGCAAGTGCGGGCTCCTTTGTCGTGTGCTCCACGGGGGAATTCGGGGTAACGCCGCGGGGGGCGTGCGGGTTCCCCGGGGGCGGGGCAGGTCGATTGACATCCGGGCCGCCGTCTGGGAATACTCGCGCGGTGTCAGGGGGCGCTTCGCGGCTGCAGCGAGGGGACGGTGGCGTGCCTATTCCATTCTCTATCTCCGGACCGATGAGGTCCATCGTCATCATCGCACTCGCAACAGCCGTGCTCCTGGTGCCGCCGGCTTCCGCCATCGCCGCCAGCGCGGCCCCTCTGGTCCTGGGCGGCGAAGACGAACAGGAGGGCATGCTCCTCTCGCCGGAACAGGTCGAGGAGGGACCGGACGGCAATCTCTACGTCCTGGATACCGGCGATGCCACCATCAAGGTCTATGGGCCCACCGGGGAATACCGGTACCGGCTCGGTGGCGAGGGCGAAGGCCCGGGGCGATTCCAGCGTGCCGACGGCGCGAGCTTCGGCTTCATCGGGAAAGACCGGATCTACTTCGCGGAATACTACGGCGGGCACCACTGGCTGACGATCATGAAGCTGAACGGCGACCTGGTGCGCGTGCTGTCGCCGCAGCTGGACGTGGCCTTCGGCGTGGCGGCAGCCAGCCCGCTGCGCGGCGGAGGGTTCCTGGTCCAGTTCGGCTTCAACGTGGTGGCACACGCGAAGGACAGCTATTTCCTCTACGACACCCCGCGGTCACTCGCCCGCATCGACAGCCTGGGTGCGGTCGTCTCGACCATCGTGAAGACGAGCGACACCAGGTCGATCTCCACGTTGCCCAACGGCGGGGAATCGAACCTGCCGTTCACGCCCGGCTTCCACTGGCTGCCGCTGGACGACGATGAGGTGCTCTGGACCAACGGCATGAGCCCCCGGCTCCGCGTGCTCGATCACGCCGGACGGCTCGTCCGCGAGATCGAAACGCAGCTGCCCGGGCCTGTGCCTGTTTCCAGCCAGGAACTGGGACGCTGGCGAGCGGAGCACAAGGAGCTCGTGGCTTCCCGGTACCCCGACTGGTGGAACCGATACGGCCGCGTCATCGAGTCCTATGACAAGCCGCTCTACGACAAGCCCATCATCGAACGGATTTCCCGCACGCCGGGCGGCCTGCTGCTCATCGAAGGGCCCCCTGATTCCGGGTCGGCCCTGTCGAGCTACCGGTTGATCAATGACCGCGGCGAGATCCTGGCCCGGACGACGACGCTGGCCCGCGGGCTGCATCTTTCCGCACACTACGTGCTGTACTTCACGACCGATGAAGATGGGGCCGTGAGTGCCCATGCTGCGGTGCGGGCAGCCGACGAGGCTGCGGCGGTGGCGCAGTTCAGGTAGATCGTGGTCGGCCGGGTGTTCCCCGGGCCGGTTGTGAACAGATGACCGTGCCAGTGAGTCGCTGGCGCCGGCGCAAGTCGCGAACGGTCAGGTCTCACGCGATCGCGAGACTTGTGCCGGCGCAAGTGGGGCGCCGAATCTCGTCTATCTCTCCGCACCCATCTGTCGGTCCTGTCAATTCTCCGGTGTGCAGTATACAGAACAGACGCAAATAAAAACCGATAAAAGCTTGCGCAAAAATAGATTATCGCTATATTTACGCCTTCAATAAAAGCCTCAAATTCCTCCCGGAAACCGAGGTCATCATGCCCAACACAGCCCTGACCGCATTCACCCCGGGCCTGCCCGCCACTGAGGTCGACGCCGCCTTGCGCCAGGCCGTCGACGTGTGCGATCGCGCCCGCGAGTGCGCGGTGCTCTGGTTCGCCGAAGTGCAGCGCCGGGAGCTCTATCGGGGCCTGGGCTTCGCCTCGCTCCAGCTGTATGCAACCGAGGGACTCGGCTTCACCGACAACCGCTACTGGCAGTTCAAGCGGCTCGCCGACGACCTCGAGCGCCTGCCCGTCCTGAAGGAGGCGGTGGCGTCGGGTCAACTCGGCTGGACCAAGGCGACGCAGGTGGCGCGGGTGGCGACGCCCGCCACCGAGGAGGCGTGGGTCGCCAAAGCTGCGACCACGGGGCGGCGTGAACTGGCGTGCGCGGTGCAGCAGGTGTGCCGGCGTGAGGCCGCTGCCCGTTCGTCGACGTCGTCGAAGTCATCGACATCGGCAGGGCCGCTGTTCGCGGAACCCGCGGCGATGCCGCGCGAGCCCCTGCCCGCCACCATCACCCTGCGGGGCGATGGCCTGCAGGTCGCGCGCTTCGAGGCGCTGCTCGAGAAGGCCCACAAGCTGGGGTTGATGGCGAACGGCGCTGACCGCATGGATGCCGTGCTGGCGGGACTCGAGGCGCTGGTCGCCGGTCAAGGTGCGACGATGGCCGGGCCCACGACGCAGATCGTCATCCACCAGTGCCCCGATTGCGGCAGCGCGGCGGCGGTGACGCAGCGTGGCGAGCTTCCACTTGCGCCGGCGCAAGTGGCGGCGGCGGCGTGTGACGCGCGGGTGCGACGCGCCGGCGGGGTGAACAAGGCCACCATCCCCCCGAAGGTGCGCGCTGCGGTGCTGGCTCGTGATCGCCATCGCTGCACGTCGCCGGGATGTCGTTCGACGCGATTCCTGGAAGTGCACCACCTCACGCCGCGTGCGCACGGCGGGTCGAACAGGGCGGAGAACCTGGTCACGCTGTGCGGCCGTTGCCATCGCCATGCGCACGAAGGCGCGGGGGCACTTGCGCCGGCGCAATTCGAGCACCGACAAGGCGAACCTTCACATACCTTGGCGCCTGCTTCGCCGATGCCGGCTGCCCCGTGACCACGGCGTTGGCGGCGCGGCTCAGCCTGCTGCGCTGAGCGCGCGGGGAATTGACAGTCACGGGGCGCGTCCCGTACGTTCCCGGTAGTCAGGGGCAAGAGGGATGGTCCTCGGGAATGGTTCGATACGGCGCGGTGATCCGTAGTGTTCTGGTATTGTCTTCGGTATTGGCTGTCGCGTTTCTGCTGAATGGCTGCTCCGGGAACATGACTGGCCAACCGGATGCGTCGGGCTCCGTTGCCTCCGCCGTGATCGGCGTCGAGGGTGGTGAGCTCAGGTTCGACACCCATTGCGTCCTGCTGGTGGCGTCGGGCGCCGTCGGTGCCGACGGCAGGTTCTCCATCCGCGAAGCCACCCAGGTGCCGCCGCCGCCGGACGGGTGCCGCCGGTTCGGGCCGGCCTACCTCATCGCCGGGCCCGCCCTCGAGGCGTCGCTGCCGGCCGGCGTTGCCATCCTGCCTGCGTACGACCGCATCAATGATCCCGAGAACCTGATGTACCTGCCGGCGCGGCTGAGCCGGCTGGACGGCGACAACCGCTGGTCGACCGTACCGGACAGCGGCAGTCCGTTCGGGCTCTTCCTGAACGGATGCACAGATGCGCTGGGTACGTTTGCCGTGCACGTGGACACGACCACGGGTCAGGTGGGCGAGGTCCAGGCCTACGTGAAGCTGTGGATGCGGGCGGTGTGGAGCGACGGCGCGACGCAGCCCACCTGGTCCAGCACGGCTCTCGCCCAGTTCTATGACCCTGTCCTTATGGACCCGCGTGTCGATGCCGGCGGCGACCTCAGGATCGGCGCGTTGACCCTGACGCCTTACGGCCCGGGTTTCATCGCGACGAGCCAACGGCCTGAATTCGAAGCCGGCGAATCGTACAGGTTGCAGGTGCCCGGGGGCGCCGAGGTTCCCGCACTGGACATTGACCTGAAGTACCTGAACGAGGCGCCGGTGCTGACATCGCCTGTCGCGCCCGGAACGGAGGTCAGCCGGGCCACCGGTTTCACCGTCACCTGGGAAGGTACCGGGCCCGGGTTCACCTGGCTTCTGGTGTATGGCACCGGACGCGAGGGCTTCGTCTCGTTCGGCGGGGCGACGGCAAACGATGGGCAGTACGTCGTCACCCCGGAAGACCTGGCCGACTTCGATCCCGGCGCTGGACTGACGGTGTTCCTGCAGCAACTCCGATTGCGGTCGCTGTCGGGCGACGGGTTCACCGCGAACAGCACGTACTCCGTGGAGATCAGTTCAGTGGCGCATGTGGTGGTGCGGTAGGAACGTGCGTGGCGAATGGTGGTTTATTTTTCGATTTCCCTCATGTAATCTGGGTAGATGGACAACCTCTCCCCGGCATATCTTTCTGCCCTCGCTGTCCAGATCGGCGGCCTGAGCGCGTTTCTGGGGGGATTCGCGGCAACATTCCTCGGCACGCTTCTGGCGCGGCGCGCCGACGGGAAGACAGCCTCCTTGTCCATCGGGTTTGCCGTCAGTTCCTCGGTGGCCTTTGTCGTCACGGTCGTAGCCTCAACCGCTCTTGTCGCGGGCTTGCACCCGGAAGCACCATCCGCAGCGCCCGCAGCCGGGGCAGGCGCTGCGCGCGTGCTGCTCGTCCTCGGTTTCCTTTTCGGGCTCTACTCCCTGCTTGCCAGCCTCGCCCTCAGCGGGTGGGCCCGGTCGCGCGGCACGGGGCTGACGACCACCATCGCATCCGGTATCGGCATTGTCCTTGTCACGCTGATGGTCGTCGGCATCAACTGAGCCGGTTCGATGGTGCGATCGACACCGGGCCCCGACCGCCGCGCAAGTGGGGTGCTGAGGGGCGGCCGTCACTTCAAACAGTCGCCTGCCTCCGCGGCAGCCTTCGCCAGATCACGAAGCTCGACACCGCGAGCACGGCCGCGAACACGGCGATGGTCAGGTACGGCGAGACCCACTGCGCCACCCATCCCGCCAGGAACGAGCCCAGCGGCAGCGAGCCCCCGAAGCCCACCGACCAGATGCCCATGATGCGCCCGCGCAGCGAGTCGTCGACACTCGTCTGCACGAGCGTGTTGCTGGTCGACATGAACATCACCGCGCCGAAGCCGGCCACCGCCAGGCCCGCGCCCATGGGTACCACGTGCCGCGTGGCGGCGACCATGAACGCGCCCAGGCACAGCAGCCAGACACCGCCGAAGACCTGCAGTCGCGACGTCTCGGAGGCGGTGCGACCGGCCACCACCAGCGCACCGGCAATGGCGCCGACGCCGAACATCGCCATGAGCAGGCCGTACTCCCATTCGCCCAGGTGCAGCAGGTCCTGCGCGATGGCCGGCATGAGCGTCTGGCAGGCCCAGCCGAAGGTTCCCATCAGGCAGAGCAGCAGCATCAGGATGCGCACGCGGCGGTTGCGGTGCACCTCGCGGAAGCCCTCGAGCAGGTCGTGCCAGTGGCTGGTCAGGTGCGGTGGCGGCCGGTGCGGCGGCAGCTTCAGGCGCAGCAGAGAGACGGTGACGATCAGGTAGCTGATCGCATCGAGCAGGAAGCACCAGCCGGCGCCGACCGCGGCCATGATGAGACCGGCGATCGCGGGGCCGATCACGCGCGAGGAATTGACGAGCACCGAGTTCAGCGCGACGGCGTTGAGCAGGTGCTCGCGGCCCACGATGTCGCTGACGAAGGCCTGCCGCGAGGGCACCTCGAAGGCGAAGGCGATGCCGCCGACGGTGGCCAGCGCCATCAGGTGCCAGGGCTCGGCCCAGCCGGTCAACACCAGTATCGCGGTGGCCGCCGACGAGGCCGAGGCCAGCAGCTGCGTGAGGATGACCATCTTCCGCTTGTCGACGCGGTCGGCGATGGTACCGGCCAGCGGCGAGAGCAGGAACATGGGCAGCAGCGCCAGGCCCATCACCGTGCCGAGCATGGCGCGCGAGCCGGTCATCTCGTAGATGACCCAGCCGAGGGCCGTGCGGCGGACCCAGGTGCCGATCATCGAGGCGGTCTGCCCCAGGTAGTAGGTGCGGAAGTTGGGCACCTGGAGCGACGAGAAGGTGGTGTGCAGCCAGGCGCGGCGGCGATTGGACGCAGCGGACGCCGGCGGCTGGGGTGTGTCGTCCGTGGTCACGGCTTTTCCGGCCCTGCCGCGCCGGCGGTGCCCGTGGCGGCCAGCTTTTCGGTGACGACGGCCCTCGCGCGCTCGCGAAGAGCCGCGCCGCCGGGGCGTCCTGAAGGAGTACGCGCCGTGAGCTCGGCGGCGGCGGCATCGAGGGCGGACAGGACATCGGCCGCCACGGCGGCGATGCGCGCGTCCAGGGTGGATTCGGCGGCTGCCAGGTAGGTCTCGCCGTAGATCGACTGCTCGGCATTGTCGACGAACAGCAGGGCGGCCCGGCCCGTGCCCGTCCGCATGGTGATGGCCGTGATGTCGAGGTTCGCCGGCGTGCCGTCGGCCTCGAGGACCGTGAGTCGCGTGTAGGCCACCGGGCGCGGCACCGCCCGCACGTCGCGGGCCACCACGCGATCGAGCAGCTGCGCCGGCGCAAACCCCGGGTCGACGGTGCGCAACCGGTCCTGCAGTCCCGCGAACTCCGGCTCGCGCTGCTCCTGCCGGAAATACAGGGCGTGCAGGCGGTCGTAGATGCGTCCGGCAGCCAGGTCCGTGGCGGCGCCTGGTTCACTGAGCGTGAACACGCCGGGCGCCTCGCGGTGCTGCGCCAGCGCCTCGACGTTCTCGGCCATGCGGCTCGCAACACCGGTCGAATGCGGTGCGGAGAACTCGAGGTGGAGGTTGTCGTCGGTGTTGACGACGCCCCCGGCGGCGAAGGCCGCGCCGCCCCGGTCGCCGAACTGGAAGAAGTCGAGGAGATCGTCGGCCGTCGCCATGTCGACCCGCGCCAGGGCCTCGCGCAGCTGCGGGCGGGCCAGGCGCCGCTCCAGTTGCCCGCGGTCGAAGGCGAGCGGCCGGTCGCTGCCGACGAGGTGCGCATCGTAGTGCGTGAGCCAGACCTGCGTATGGGGGAAGGCCGTGCGGAAGGTGCGTACGACGGTGGCCAGGTCGTGCGGCGAGAGTTCGTAGATCGGCAGCCACTGCATCATCACGCCGCCGGGTTCGAGCCGGCTGGCCGCCAGGCGATAGTACTCGGCGGTGTAGAGGTAGGCCGAGCCCCGGGTCCAGGGATGCACCGGGTCGGCCGTGATGACGTCGAACCGTTCGCGCGTGGTCAGCAGCCAGTTGCGACCGTCGTTGAACGCGATCTCGAGCCGCGGATCATCCAGTACGTGGTGGTTCCATTCGGCGAACGTGCGCGCCGCCGGCACCACGGCCGGTTCGAGCTCCGCCAGGAGGATGCGCTCGGCCTCCGGATGGAGTGAAACGGCGCCCAGGGTCATGCCCGTGCCGAGGCCCAGGACGAAGACACGTTTCGGGTCGGGATGCAGGAGCATCGGCAGGTGCCCCAGCAGGTACTGGCACTGCACGTCTTCATCCATGTTCGACGCCACGACCTTGCCGTTGACCAGCACCGCCTGGTCGCCGCCCTTGACGCGAATCACGCTGATCGTCGAGTTGGCGCCCTCGTGGTAGTAGAGGATGTCGGTGTTGGCGAGGGCGGCCTGCACCTCCTCGGGCGAGTCGAACGCCGCGCGCTGGTTGTTGCGGTAGATCGCCATGAGATCCTGGTTCCACAGGCGCGCGCCGGCGGGAAGGACCACCGGCACGGCGAGGATCGCGACCGCGGCGACCAGGCCGGCGCGACGGACCGCGGATCGCGCGGATGCCGCGCCGATGACGGCCGCGGCCAGTGACAGGTTCAGGGTCGACAACGCGATCAGCGAGCGTTCGATGCCCCACATCCTGATCAGGAGGAAGCCCGCTGCGAGCGCCCCGAGGATGGCGCCCACGGTATTCCAGGCGAGCACCTCGCCCACGGCGCCGGACGATCGCCTGCGCGTCGACGCATGGACGGTGCCTGCCAGCGGGAACGCCACACCCATGAGGAACGCAGGCAGGACCATGTACGAGAAGGCCGCCGCGAAACCGGTCGCCTGCCGCGCCGCGAACTCGCCCCAGCCCGCCCCGACCAGCGCGCTGGTCAGCCAGGCCGAGTGGCCGGAGAGGTCGCCCAGCAGCCAGGTGACGCCGAGGGCCGCGCAGCCGATCAGGGCCTGCACCGCCGCGAACAGTCGCACGAGACTCTTCGTGCCGCGGCCGGCAGAGCGGCGTCGCATGAACAGGCCGAACGACTCGCTGCCCAGGCCGATGCCCGACAGGAACGCCGCGAGCATCACGGTGAACGCATAGGTGGACGTGCCCAGCGTCGTGCCGAGGGCGCGTGTCCACAGTACCTCGTAGCCGAGGGCGCAGAAGCCGCTGATGCCGATGCCCGCCAGCACGAGCTTCGCACCGGGAGTCGTCACGATCGCGGCGTCCTGCGCCTGATCCTCCGCTGCGCCGTCCGGCATCGCCGCCGACCCGCGCCGCCCGAGCAGCAGTGCTGCCACGGCGACCGTGATGTTCACGAGCACGGCGACAAGGAGCGTGCGCGAGGTGCCCAGTCGCGGCAGGAGCAGGAAGCCGGTCACGACGGCGCCGACCACCGCGCCCAGCGTGTTGAGTCCGTAGAGGAGCGACAGGTGCCCGGCCAGGCCGCCGCCCGCCCCGCGCGCATAACGCGACAGTACCGGCAGCGTGGCGCCCATCAACGTGGTCGGCACGATCATCGCGACGGTGGCCAGGAGGAAGCGGAGCGCGGTGAGGGCGGTGGGGTTGTCCCGGAACGGGCCGGCCAGGGTCACATAGATGGCCGGGTACACCTGCAGCATGCCGTAGGCGGCAAGGGCAGACAGGGCAATGCCCAGTTCGAGCAGGCCGTAGGCGCGCAGCGGCCGCCGCCAGCGATCGGCACGGCGACCGATGAGCCAACCTCCGAGGGCCAGCCCGCCCATGAAGACCGCGAGCACCGTCGAGACCGCAAGGTGGGTGCCGCCGAAGACGAGGCCCTGCTGGCGGACCCACACCACCTGGTAGACGAGCGCGGTGGCGCCCGAGAGCAGGAACAGCAGGTAGAGGGCCGGGCGCATCGGGGGCCTCCCGCAGCAGGCGACGTCGGACGAGGGCGCGGAAACAGTCGTTGATTCCGCAACGAAGCTGGGACTTTCGTCACCCCTTGTCAATCGGCGGCGGCGCTTCGTGCGGGCTCCGGCAGTTGACCGGCTTCGGCCACATCCCTAGCGTCAGGCATCACCCGGTCCGCACCCCGACGCGGGCCGGGCACAAGGGGAGGGGCATATGAACCACTCGAAAAGAGGGAATCGTCGCCTGATCCGGGAACGGGCCCTCGCCATCACAATGGCCATCTTGTTCGCGTCGATGTCCGTCGCGACCGCCCTGGCCATGGATCTCATCCCATCCGAACGCGACACCACGAACCTGTACGGCGGGCCGGCCACGCTGGACGGCAAGTTCGAGACCGCCGACGGGGTCCCGGACAAGCAGGGTTGGGTGTCGCAGGACATGTCGCCGCAGGGGGTCGGCAATTTCGGCCAGCTCTGGAAGGATCTGGGCGATGCCGACGAGGACCAGGACAATCAATCCCCCCAGTGGGCCTTCATCGACGACGGCGTGGTTGTCGAAGGTGTCGGCCCCAGCTACTGCACCGGCGGCCTCTTCTGCTACGGGCCGCAGGGTATGGTCACCAACACGACGGGCGGGCTTGTCGGCGGCATCGCCACGCTGCACAACGAGGTGCTGTCCGAGCCGATCCAGCTGCCGCAGGAGAACGGCTGGCCCGTGCTCAGCCTGGACACCTACCTGGACAACGGGCGCTTCCCGTTCCAGGACTGGCTCTTCGCGTCCTACGTCCTGGACGCGACGGCGGATCCGCAGGGGCTCACGGGCTGGGAATCGTACTCGGATACCTTCATGCATGGTGCCGAGTACGGCCACTACACGCGCACCTCGATAGCCTTCACCCCCGAGTTGTTGCCTGCGGGCATGCGCTGGGTGCGGATCCGCCTGGTCGCCTACCAGGTGGTGACGATCCCGGGCGGCCACGGGACGCCGGCTCCCTATTTCGACAACGTGCGGCTGCAGTGGGTGCGCGGTGCGGCAGCAGCAGTGCCTTCGCCGGTCGCATCCATCGCGGCGACGGCGGTGCCCAATCCGTTCAACCCGTCCGTGACGATCCGCTGGACGGCGGACGCCGGCAGCCGCGCCACGGTCCGGGTGCATGATCTGTCCGGACGCCTGGTGGCGAGCCTCTTCGACGGTGAAGCCTCCGGCGCTGCGCATGAAGTCGTCTGGAACGGGCGCGATGAGGCCGGGCAGGCGGTTGCGGCCGGGGTCTACCTGTGCCGGATCTCGACCGGTTCTGATGCGCGGGTTCTCAAATTGTCCCTGGTCCGGTAGGCAGAACGGGGGCGGATCGGGCAGGGCGGCGCCGGAAGGCGCCGCCCTTGTTGGTGCGGCCATGGCTGTCAGGTCGTTATTGATACTGGATTGTCATCAACCCAGTGGGGCAGGGGGGGGCGTCCGGCGAACGGCGCCACGGACTGCGCCATCATACTTGACATCATCGGTAAAGATTCTATCTTTTGTTCCGACTAAACTTCACGGACCCCAACCCCCGAGGGTATTTGATGTCGGATTCGCTGCTGAACCCCGAAAACCCGGCCAACGTGTTCGCCTGCCGCAACCTGCACGTGTTCGTGAAGGACGGCGATGTGGAGAAGGAGATCGTCCGCGGGGTCGACCTCACGGTGCGCCGCGGGCAGAAGCACGCCCTGATGGGGCCCAACGGCTCGGGAAAATCCACGCTCGCGGCCGCGCTGATGGGCCACCCGAGCTACCGGGTCGAGGGCGAGATCTGGCTGAACGGCGAGCGCGTCGACGCGCTGGATCCGCACCTGCGCGCCCGGCGCGGGATGTTCCTCAGCTTCCAGTACCCCGTGGCGGTGCCCGGGGTGACCGTGGCGAACTTCCTGCGCGCGTCGCTGGGCGCGCGGCGCGGCACGGAGATCCCGGTGCGCGCCTTCCGGCAGGAACTGAACGAGGCCTTCGCGACGATGGACATCGACCCCTCGTTCATCACGCGCTACCTGAACGACGGGTTCTCGGGCGGCGAGAAGAAGCGGCTCGAGATCCTGCAGATGCTGCTGCTGAAGCCCGCGTTCAGCCTGCTCGACGAGACGGACTCGGGCCTCGACATCGACGCCCTCAAGGTGGTCTCGGACGGCATCAACCTGGCCAGCAACGCCGAGAACGGCCTGCTGCTGGTCACGCACTACCAGCGCATCCTCAACCTGGTGCAGCCCGACGTGGTGCATGTGTTCATGAATGGGCGCGTGGTGCGCACCGGCGGCATGGAACTCGTCCATGCCCTCGAAGAGCGGGGTTACGACTGGCTGGCCGAAGAGGCCGCCGTCACCGAAGGGAGTCGCACATGAGCGACGCCACACTGAGGGATTCGAAGACGCTTGACGTGACGTCGATCAACGACGACTACACGGCGCGCTACGGCTTCCACGACCCGGAAGACTACTTCCTGAAGGCTCCCAAGGGGCTGAACCACGAAGTCGTCGAGATGATCTCGCGCAAGAAGAACGAGCCGGACTGGATGCGGGCGATTCGCCACGCGGCGCTGGACACGTTCCGCGCCAAGCCCATGCCGCGCTGGGGCGACAGCGAGGCGCTGGACTCGATCGACTTCGAGAACATCCACTACTACATCAAGCCCAAGGGCGAGCAGGCGACCGACTGGAACGACGTGCCCGACCAGATCAAGAAGACGTTCGACCGCCTGGGCGTGCCCGAGGCCGAGCGCAGCTTCTTGGCCGGCGTCACGGCGCAGTACGAGTCGGAAGTGGTCTACCACTCGATCCGCGAGGACCTGACGAAGATCGGCGTGATCTTCATGGACATGGACTCGGCGCTGCGCGAGCATCCCGAGATCGTTCGCAAGTGGTTCGGCAAGATCATCCCGACGGGCGACAACAAGTTCTCGGCCCTGAATACGGCGGTGTGGTCGGGCGGCTCGTTCATCTACGTGCCCAAGGGCGTGAAGGTGGACATCCCGCTGCAGGCCTACTTCCGCATCAACGCCGAGAACATGGGGCAGTTCGAGCGCACGCTGATCATCGCCGACGAGGACAGCTCGGTGCACTATATCGAGGGCTGCACGGCGCCCACCTATTCCTCCGATTCGCTGCACTCAGCAGTGGTGGAACTGGTGGCGATGGACCGGGCGCACATCCGGTACACGACCATCCAGAACTGGTCCGTGAACGTCTACAACCTGGTGACCAAGCGCGCCCACGCCTACACCGATTCGGTGGTCGAGTGGGTCGACGGCAACCTGGGCTCCAAGCTGACGATGAAGTACCCGGCCATCGTGCTCAAGGGCGAGCGCGCGCACGGCGAGGTGCTGTCGATTGCGTTCGCCGGCAACGGCCAGCACCAGGACGCCGGCGCCAAGATGACGCATGCGGCGCCGAACACGACCAGCCGCATCATCAGCAAGTCGATCAGCAAGGACGACGGGCGCAGCAGCTACCGCGGCCTGATCCGCATGGGTCGTGGCGCCACCGGCTGCAAGACAAGTGTGGAGTGCGATGCGCTCCTGATCGGCGACCATGCCGTCTCCGACACCTACCCGACCATGGACGTGGCCGAGTCCGATGTGCGCGTCGAGCACGAGGCCCGCGTCTCGAAGGTGGGCGAGGAGCAGCTGTTCTACCTGCAGAGCCGCGGCCTGGACCCGGACAAGGCGCGCCTGATGATCGTCAACGGCTTCATCGAGCCCTTCGTCAAGGAACTGCCGATGGAGTACGCCGTCGAGCTGAACCGGCTCATCGAACTGGAGATGGAGGGTTCCGTTGGCTGAGACCACCGCACCCGTGATGACGCCGGCCCGCCCGGCGCTGGACAACAACCTGCTGGCGGCCCTGGCGGCGGCGGCAGGCGAGTCGGCCGACGGCCTCGGCCGGCGCGTGGCGGCGCTGGCCCGCTACGAGGCAGCCGCGGCGCCCGACCGCGTGAAGCACCTGTGGCGCTTCACCGATCCCGCCAAATTGCTTCCGACTGTCGTGGACGCGAAGGTCGGCGGCTGCCGGCCGCCCGCGGCGGTGCCGGGCGCCTCGGCGACGATCGACCTGTGCCCGGGCCAGGCGCCCGTGGTGGCGCTGGGCGAAGGCCTGCCGGCCGGAGCCCTGGAACTGGTGCCCGTGGCGGCCTCGGCCTGGCACGGCGATGACCTCTTTGCGGCCCTGAACGAGGCGGCCTGGAACACGGGCGTGGGCCTGGTCGTGGCCGACGGCGTGAAGCTGGCCGGCCCCATCCACGTGCGTGTGCACGCAGGGACCGACGCGACCATGCCGCGCATCGTGCTCACGGTCGGTCGCAATGCCGAGGCGATGCTCGTCGAGCAGCACGTCGGCGGCGGCGGCGAACGGCGCGTGGCCTCGCGGACCGAGATCACGGCCGGCAGCGACTCGCGCGTGCGCCATGCCATCGTGCAGGTCTGGGCGCCGGGCACGAGCGGGCACCTGTCCGTCAACGCGCGGGCGCACTCCGGGGCCGACGTGCTGACCGTCTGCGGCGTCTTCGGCGGCGAGAACACGAAGCTCGAGATCGGCACCGAACTGGTCGGCGCCGGGGCGCACAGCGAGATCGTCGGCGTGACGATGGTCACCGACAAGCAGCATGGCGACGTTCATACCAGCCATCGCCACCTGGCGGGGAAGACCACCAGCCGCATCGACTTCAAGGCCGTGGCCGCCGAGCAGGCGCGGTCCACCTACACCGGCCTGATCCGCATCGACGATGCGGCCCGCCATTGCGAGGCCTACCAGGTGAACCGCAACCTGCTGCTGTCGTCGCGCGCGCGCGCCGATGCCATCCCCGAGCTGGAGATCCACAACCAGGAAGTCAGCTGCAGCCACGGCGCCACCATCGCGCCGGTGGAGGAGGACCAGCTGTTCTACCTGGAGAGCCGCGGCCTGGACCGTGGCGAGGCGCTGGGCCTGGTCGTGGGCGGGTTCCTCGAGAACACGCTGGCCCGCCTGCCCGACGAGGTGCGGACAATGGTCGAATCGTTCGTCGGCCCGCGGCTGGCGACGATCCGGGAGGGTACGGCATGAGGCGGGCCAAGCCGTTGACGGCGCCGGCCGGCGTCGAACCCTGCGACGGGCAGAAGGGCGATTGTTCGCGCTGTGGCCGCATCTTCGCCGAGCGCTTCCCGCTGCTCGAGCGGACGGTCAACGGCCGGCCGCTCGTCTACCTGGACAATGCGGCCACCACGCAGAAGCCCGGCGCCGTGATCGCCGCCGAGGCCCGGTACTACCGCGAGCACAATGCGAACGTGCATCGAGGCATGCACACGCTCGGCGTTGAGGCGACCGACCTCTACGAAGGTTGCCGGACGCGCGTGGGCCGCTTTCTGGCCGTGCCGGCCGAACGTGTGGTGATCACACGCGGCGCCACTTCTGCGCTGAACCTCGTGGCCGGCGGCCTGGCCGCGACGCTGAAGCCCGGCGACGAGATCCTCGTCACGGAGATGGAGCACCACGCGAACCTGGTGCCGTGGATCCAGCTGGCCCGTCGCGAGGGACTGGTGCTGCGGCACATTCCCATTACCGCCGGCGGAGAACTGGACCTGGCGCGCCTGCCCGAGCTGCTCGGCAGCCGCACGCGCGTCGTGGCCCTCACGCACGTCTCGAACGTGCTGGGGACGATCAACCCCGTGGCCGAGATCGCGGCGGCGGCGCACCGTCGCGGCGCGCTGGTCGTGGTCGACGCGGCACAGTCGGTGGGCCACCTGCCGGTCGCCTTCGACGACCTGGGCGCCGACTTCCTCGTCTTCTCCGCCCACAAGGCCTACGGCCCGATGGGGCTGGGCTTCCTGGCGGGTACGGCCGAGGCGCTCGAGCGCCTGGAGCCGGTCGAGGTGGGCGGCGAGATGATCGACATGGTCACCATGGAAAGCGCCACCTGGGCGGCGATCCCCGCGCGCTTCGAGGCGGGCACGCCGAACGTGGCGGCAGCGGCGGCTTTCCCCGCCGCGCTCGACACCATCGACGAAGCCACGCTGGAACGGCTGCGGCAGCACGAGATCTCGTTGACGGCCTACGCGCTGGAGAGGTTGCTGGCCGTCGGCGGCCTGACCATCTACGGGCCCCGGCAGGCGGACCGCCGCGGCGGCCTGGTCGCCTTCCACGACCCGATGGTGCACCCGCACGACATGGCGCAGCTGCTCGATTCTCTGGGCATCGCGATCCGCGCGGGGCACCACTGCGCCCAGCCGCTGCATCGCCGGCTCGGCGTCGTGGCCACCAGCCGAGCCTCTTTCGGCATGTACAACACCCACGAGGACATCGACGCGCTCATCCACGGCATCAACTACGCCAGGAGCGTGTTCGGCCTATGAACGGCGGCATGGACGAGCTGTACCGGGAAGTGATCCTGGACCATCACCGCCGGCCGCGCGGACAGGCGCCGCTGGCCGGTCCGGCCGATGCGCGCGCGGAGGGCAAGAACCCATCCTGCGGCGACGAACTGGAACTCGAGCTGGCTTGCGCCGGCGGCGCCATCACGGGGGCGCATGTGGCCTGCCGGGGCTGCGCCATTGCGACGGCCAGCGGTTCCATCCTGGCCGAGCTGGTGCCCGGTCGCACGCCCGAACAGGCCCGCGCGCTGGCCGAGGCGTTCCGCGAGGCGATGCACAGCCCCGACGGTGTGCTGGCCGATGCGCTCGACCCCGGCGATCTCGAGGTCCTGACCGGTGTCCGCAAGTTTCCGGCGCGGGTCAAGTGCGCGCTGCTGCCCTGGATCACCCTTCTCTCGGCACTCGATGCGCAGTCCGGCGACGGCCGGGCCGCGCCGGCAACCACGGAGGCCTGACCATGAATACGCTGACCCAGGCCGCCGTCATCGACGCCGTGCGCCCGGTTAAGGATCCCGAGCTGAACCTGAGCATCGTCGACCTCGGCCTGCTGCGCGAGGTGGAGATCGACGCTGCGGAAGGCCACGTCACGCTGGGGCTCACGCTCACCAGTCCGATGTGCCCGATGGGCCCGCAGATCATGGAAGCGGCCCGCAACGCCGTCCTGCGCATGCCGGGCGTGAAGTTCTGCGGCGTGGACCTGGTCTGGTCGCCGCCCTGGGATCCGCGCGTGGACGCCACCGAGGACGCGCGGGCCGAGCTGGGCATCTGGGATTGACGCCCCCGGGCGCCCGCCCGATATTCGGCCGATGAAACCCGCTGCCAGCCGTCAAACGTGGTCCGAACGGGCGCGCTCCCTGTGGCCCGTCCTGCTGCCTGTGCTGGCCACGCTGCTGGTCTACCACGGCGTGGGCAGCTACGACTTCGTCAACTTCGACGATGACCTCTATGTCTACGACAATCCCCGCGTGACCGGGGGCCTGTCGCCGGCGAACGCGCAGTGGGCCTTCACCACCGGGCACGCCCAGGTCTGGATCCCCGTCACCTGGCTCTCCCTGCAGCTCGACGCGACGCTGGCCGGTCCCGGCGCCGCCGGCTTCCACCGCACGAACCTGTTCCTGCACCTGGCCGGCGTGCTGCTGGCGTGGCTGCTCGCGCGCCGACTCACGGGCAGCGCAGCGGCGGCGATGCTGGCGGCGGCTCTCTTCGGCGTGCACCCGCTCAACGTCGAGGCCGTGGCCTGGGTGACCGCGCGCAAGGACGTGCTGATGGCGCCGCTGCTGCTCGGCGCCGCGCTGGCCTGGGTGTCGACGACCGGTCGCCGCCGCGTGGTGCTGACATTTGCGCTGGCCCTTCTGGCGATGCTGGCCAAGCCCGCGGCCGTGGTGGCGCCGTTGCTGCTGCTGCTGCTTTCGCTGTGGGAGCGGTGGAGCGCGCCGGAGGGCGCCGCTTCGCGCCGCGGCTGGCGCGGCGACGCGGTGTTCCTTGCCGCACTGGCCGCCGCCGCGGCTGCGGTGGCGCTGGTGACCGTACGCCTGGCCCGGGATGGCGAGATGGGCGCGCCCGTGCCGGTGGCGCCCGTGCAGCGGGTGGCCGACGCCGCGACCGGCGTGGGTCGTTACCTGGAGCGGTTGGCCTGGCCGCACGGCCTGGCCGTGCGCTACAGCGAGGCGGACCTGCGCGCGGGACCGATCGAGGCTGTCATCTGGGGTGTGGTGGTGGTCGCCCTGTCGTTCGTGCTCTGGCGCGCTCGCCGACGCCTGCCGCTGGTCACCTTCGGCTGGGCCTGGTTCCTGGCCTGCCTGCTGCCCTCGAGCGGCCTGCTGCAGGGCGGCCAGCTGCCGATGGGCGATCGCTATGCCTATGTGGGCGCGCTCGGGTTGTGGATCGCGGGCGCCGGCGCGCTGGTGCAGGTCACCGCCCGCGCGGCACGCCTGAAGTTGCCGGTGTTGCTGGCGACGGTGGCCGTCGTGGCCGCGGCTGCGATGGTCGCCACGCGCCAGGCCGCCGTGTGGCGCGGGCCCGAATCGCTCTGGCGTCATGCACTTGCCGTCACCCGCGACAACGATGTCGCCCACCAGAACCTGGCCGTGCTGCTGGATGACGCCGGTCGCCGTGAGGAGGCGCTGCAGCACCTGGAAGCCTCGATCGCGATCAAGCCGCGCAGCGAGACGCACTTCAACGCCGGCAACGTGACCGCCGCGCTCGGGCGGCTGGACGAGGCGGAGGTGCACTATCGTGCCGCGCTGAAGCTGAATCCGTCGCTGGGCGAGGCGTCACTTAACCTGGGTTCGCTGCTGGGCGGGCAGGGAAGGCTGGCCGAGGCGCGGCAGGTCCTGCTGACGGCGGCGGAGAGACACCCCGACCTGGCCTCGGTGCAGTACAATCTGGCGGTGGTGGCCTGGATGCAGGGCGATGCCGGCGAGGCGACGCTCCGCTGCCGCCGGGCGCTGGAACTGGAATCGGCGCATGCCGGTTCACGGCAGCTCCTGGCGCAGATTGCGTCCACGCCGACGGCGCCGCCGGCCGCGCCGTAACCCGCTTCAGTCGGGATCGCGGTCGTCGGTGGAGAACAGGTGCCGCAGCGTCTCAAGGTGACGCTGCCGTTCCTCGCGGCTCTCGGAGTTGCGCAGCGTGGACATGGAGCGCCCGAGCACCTTCTTGATGAACTGCTGCAGGCTCTTGTCCACCTCGTCGGCCACCTCGTCGGAGTGCTTCTTCCGCACGAAACCGACCTGCTTGTCCTTCAGGTCCTCCAGGTAGGCGCGGAACTCGGCCACGGTCGGCCGCAGGTCGATGTCCTCGAGCCACTGCCGGAACTGGTCCAGCTCCTCGCCGATCAGCCGTTCGGCGTGCGGAATTTGATTCCGACGCGCGGCCAGGTTGCCCTGCACGATCTCGTCGAGGTCCTCGAGCCCGAACACGAAGACGTTGCCGATCTTCGACACCTCCGGGTGCACGTCGCGCGGCACGGCGATGTCCAGCATGAACAGCGGCAGGCCGTGACGCCCGCGCACAGCCTCGTGCACCATGTCGGGCATGATCACCGGCTCGGTGGCGCCGGTCGTGGTCAGGACCACGTCGGCGGCGGCAATGGCGGCGCCCAGCTCCTCCCAGGGACGCGCGACGATGCGGTCGGCCCGCGCGCGCAGGGCGCGGTCGACACGTCGGGTGTCATCACCGTCCGGTTCGTCGAGCTGGCGCAGCTGTTCCTCGCGCAGCGTGGCGGCCAGTGCCTGGGCGCGCTCGAAGCTGCGGTTGACGACGGTCAACTGGCCGATCTCGTGCTGCAGGAAATGGCGCGCCGCCAGGGCGCCCGTTTCGCCGGCGCCCACGAGCACGGCGCGATGCCGGCTGAAGCGGTCGAAGAACTTCCGCGCCAGTTCCACCGCCGCGAAGGCCACGCTCACCGCTCCGGTCGAGATGCGCGTTTCGGTGCGCACGCGCTTGCCGGCGCGGAAGGCGCCCTGGAAGGCGCGCAACAGGCCGGGGCCGGGTTCGTGGTGCGCGCGCGCCTGGCGATAGGCATCCTTCAGCTGGGCCGTGATCTGGGGCTCACCCAGCATCAGGCTCTCCATGCCGGAAGCCAGGCGGAACAGGTGCGCGATGGCGTCGAGGTTGTCCAGGCGCAGAGCATGTTCACCGAAGAACAGGTCGGCCTCGGCGCCGATGGCCGTGAGCGCCTCGCGCAGGATGGCGTCGGGGTCGGCGCCGACCCTCACCTCGAGGTAGATCTCGGTGCGGTTGCAGGTGGAGACCGGGATCACCGACACGCAATCGGGCTCGCCCCGGCCGCCACCGGCGCCCGTGCTGCCGGCGCTGAGGGCGTCCATCAACTCGGCGGCGCGCACCTCGGTCAGATGCGCGCGCTCACGGACGGCAGTCGGCGCCGTCTTGTGGTTGATGCTGCGGACGTGCAGGGTCGTCGCGCCGGTCATCGCCACTCCCGGGTTTCGAGTGGGGACCCGGCCGCGGCGTGCCGGGCCAGCGACTGTTCGAGCGTGTCGGCGGTCACGGCCGCATCGAGCGTCGGAAACTTGTGGAACGTCGGGAAGAAGTGGTGGATGGCGCCCATGCCCACCACGACGGCGATATAGGCCGCGACGGCCATGATGTTCATGCGGCGGCCGCGCCAGCCCCAGAAGCGATGCCCGACCAGGCCCGCCGTATAAGCCAGGAAGATGACCCACGACAGCAGGATCTTGGGATCCCAGGGCGTCAGCGTTGCGGCCATCTTCGGATCCACGCGATCGGCCAGGTTGTACATCCACAGGTGGCCCAGTGCCAGCGCCAGGAACAGCAGGGGCACGCCCATCTCGACGGCGACCACGCTCATCCGCTCGAGCGTCTCGAGGGCGGGCAGGCGCCGGAACAGGAGGCCGAACTGCCGCCGCATCAACTGGCGCGCGAGCACCAGGTAGAGGATGGCGTAGAGAAAGCTCAGGCTGAGCGCCGTATAGGCCAGCAGCACCAGAACGGCGTGGCCGGCAAAGCCGGGATCCTGCAGCAGCGGGCTGGTATTGGCGGTGCCGGGGCCGGCCAGGCTGGCCAGCAGCATCAGCAGGGCCGCGGCGCCGGTGGTCAGGAAGCCGGTCTGCTTGGCGCGCAGCCGCCGCTCGATCACGAGGTAGGTACCCATGAGCGCCAGGGCCAGTGCGGCCAGGAATTCCGACTGCGTGCCCATGGGCAACCGCTTCAATCCGACGGCGCGCACCACGATTGCCGCCATGTGCAGCAGCACCAGTGAGCCCGCCAGGCGCGAGCAGGTGCGGCGTGCCCACGGGTGGTCGGTGTAGAACAGCCACAGGTAGTCGGCCCACACCGCTGCATAACCCAGCGGCAGCAGGATCGTGATCAGGGTCAATGCCGTGCTCATCGCGCCACCTCCGCACCCTCCGCCCGCGCGCCCGTCAGCGCGCCCATGATCCTGTCCGCAAGCGATTCCGTTTCCTTGACGCAGGCGTTGACCGCGATGCCGCGGTACGCGCTGCCCGAGAACCACAGCCTGCCGTGCCGAGCCGCTGCGGCATCGATCGCCTGCAGGCGAGCCAGGTGTCCCGGCACGTACTGGGCGATGGCCCGCTGGTGCCGGATGATGTTCACGAGCTCTGGCTTGCCGCGCAGGCCGAACAGCCCGCGCAGGTCGGCCAGGACCAGTTCGACAAGGGCTTCGTCGCCCAGGTTCATGACGCCGGGATTGCCGGCGCCGCCCGCCATGCAGCGCAGCATGACGCGGCCCTCCGGCGCCAGCCCGGGAAAGATGCTGCTGCTCCAGAGCGCGCCGAGGATGTTCTTCCGCTCGCGGCCGGGCACCAGCATGCCGAAGCCGTTGAGGTCGTGCCCGACATCGCCCCGCGCGTAGCCCAGCGCGATGACGGCCATGGGCGCGTAGGGAATGCGCGCCAGGTCGTCAGCCAGCGCGGCGTCGAGGCCGCGCACGTGCACGGCGGCAGCGTGGGCGGGCGCCGCGTCGACGACCGCGGCAAAGCCGCTCCGCTCGCCGCCAGGCCACCGAACGGTCCAACCGTCGGCGCCCTTGGCGATCGCCTGCACATCGGCCCCGCGCACCACCTCGGCTTCGGTGTCGGACTCGAGCGCCGCGGCCAGCGCATCGACCAGGACGGCCATGCCGCCGTCGAACGAATGCAGCACGCCGGTGGGCCCGGCGTCGGTGCGGCGGCCCTTCCGCCGCTTCTCGCGCCCGAGGGCGATCATGGCGCGGAACAGGCCGCCGTGGTCGCGCTCCAGCTCGACCATGCGCGGGAAGGCCGCGGCCAGGCTCAGCTGCTTCGACTCGCCGCCGAAGACGCCTTTGACCATCGGGTCGAGCATCACGTCGGCGAATTCGCGGCCGAGCCGGCGTTCGCCGAACTGGTCGATGGTCTCGTCGGTGGCCGGGTCGGTAGCCGCGCGGCCCAGGTCCTTTCGCCGCGGCACCAGCAGCTCGCCGGCCATGCGCAGCTTGCCGCCGGCACTGAGCAGGCGCGACGACAGGAAGGCCTTCGGCGACAGCGGGATCTCCTCGAGGCGGCCGTTGACCAGCAGGAACCGGTGACGCGCCGCGTCATTGCTGCGCAGCAATCGCGGGCGCAGGCCCAGCCGGTCCACCAGGCGAAGGGTGGCCGGCTCGTTGTCGAGGAAGCCGTTGGGGCCCCACTCGAACTGCCAGCCGCCCTGGTTGATCGTGCGCAGGTTGCCGCCGCTCTGGGTGTCCTTCTCGAAGACCGTCACCGCCACGGCGGCGCCTGACGCCCGCGCGCGATCGCGCAGGGCCAGCGCCGTCGCCAGGCCGGCCACGCCGCCGCCGATCACCGCCACGCGCTGCATTTCGCCGCCACTGTCACGCACTGTGGTTCTCCCTGCCGAACGCCGTGGCCGCCAGATGGCCCGCCAGCGAGTCCAGCCACACCGCATCCTCGTTCAGCGCCGCGCCCCGCGCGAAGCCGTGGAGCCCGGCCTTTTCGGCGGTCTCCTTCAGTTCCAGGTCCAGCTCCAGCAGCGTTTCGATGTGCTCGCAGGTGAAGCTGACCGGCTGCACGAACAGCCGCCGGCATCCCGCGGCCGCCAGACGGCGCGTCTCGGCCTCGATGTTCGGCTCGAGCCACTTGATGGGACCGACGCGGCTCTGGAACGCGACCATGGGCTGCGAGCCGCCGACCACCAACCGCGCCTGCCAGTCGGCGTGCCCTGCCGCGGCGAGCGCCGCGGTCACGCGGGCGTGCACGGCCGCCACCGTCTCCAGTGTGCGCTCCTCGTAGCAGTCGCCGCGCTTGATGAACGAATAGGGCAGAGAGTGCGCCACGTAGAGCAGCGCCGACGCGGCAGCGTCCTCGCCCGCGGTGGCCCAGGCGCCCAGTTGTGCCGCCGCCGGCCGGGCCAGCGACTCCAGGAATCCCGGCAGCAGGTGCCAGTCGGCCACCGCGTGCACGGGAGCAGAGGGCGCCAGGCGACGCAGCGAATCCAGCACGTAGTCGAGCGTGCTGCCGTTCGTCGCGGCCGAGAACTGCGGGTACATGGGCACGACCAGGAACTGCGTGGCGCCCTGCTCGAGCAGCGAGGCCACCGTCTGGTCGGGGAACGGGCGCCAGTAGCGCATGGCGATGTCGGGCCGGATGTCGAGTCCCGCGCCCCGCAGCCGCTCGGCAAGCAGTTCGCCCTGCCGACGTGTGGTCGCCAGTTGCGGCGTCACCGAGTCGGGACTCACCAGGGCGTAGCGCTTGCGCACGTCGGGCGATCGTCGCTTGGCGATCGCCCATCCCAGCACGGGGGCCAGCAGGCGCGGCACCGGGAAGATCTGCGGGTCGCGGAACAGGTTGCGCAGGAACGGCTCCACCGCGCCGGGACCGTCGGGTCCGCCCATGCCGCACAGCACCAGTCCGGTGCGGCGCGCCGGGTCCAGGCGCGGTGTGGCGTAGTTGTCGACGCGCCCGGCGAGCGAACTCCGCGCTGAGGCCATCTCAGACGGTCCTCGAGAACAGCGGCTTGTCCTGGGTGCCGCCCAGGTAGGCGTCGAAGATCATGGCCACGTTGCGCACGAAGTAGCGTCCCTTGTCGGTGATGCGCAGCCCGCGGTCGTTCACCTCGACCAGTCCGTCCTCCACCAGCGGCGGCAGTGCCTTCAATTCTTCGGCCAGCAGCCGGTCGGCCGGCGCGCCGAATGCACGCTCAGTCAGGGCCCACGGCAGCTCCAGGTTGCACATGACGTTGAGGATGACCAGGCGCCGCATGCGGTCGTCGTCCGACAGCTTGTGGCCCTTGACGATGGGCAGGCGGCCCTCGTCGATGGCGGTGCCCCACGTGTCCAGTTCGGCGTCGTTCTGCACGAAGCGGTCACAGACGTCGCCGATGCCGCTCATGCCGAAGGCCAGCATGTGCGGGGCCGGTTTGGTGGCGTAACCCATGAAGTTGCGGTGCAGTGCCCGGTCGCGCAGCGCCACCGAGAGCTCGTCGTTGCGCTTGGCGAAGTGGTCCATGCCGATCCAGGTGTAGTCGGCGTCCTGGAACAGGTCGACCGTCAGCATGAACAGCGAGAACTTGTCGTAGCCCGACAGCATCCGCGTGGTGTCGACCTTGTTCTGCCGCGGCCGCACCCAGGGCACGTGGGCGTACGAGAAACATGCCACCCGATCCGGCTGCAGTTCGATGATCTCGCCCAGCGTGTGGGCGAACGATTCGCGTGTCTGGCCCGGCAGTCCGTAGACCAGGTCGACGTTCACGCCCGGGAAGCCGGCATCACGGCAGGCCTGGTACACGTTCAACGTGCGCTCGCGGCCCTGCCGGCGGCCGATGGCCACCTGCACCGATTCCTCGAAATCCTGCACGCCCAGGCTGATGCGGTTGAACCCGGCTGCGCGCAGCGAGGCCACCTGTTCGGGCGTGGCGATGCGCGGGTCGATCTCCAGCGAGACCTCGGCGTCGGGCGCGATGTCGAACGCGCCGCGGAACATGGCCAGCGCGCGGTTCACCTCGGACTCGCTCAGGTAGTTCGGCGTGCCGCCGCCCCAGTGGAACTGGACCACGCGCCGGTTCGTGCCGATGAGGGCCGTGACCATCGCGAGTTCCTTCTCGACGCGGTCAAGGTACACCTCGACGGCGTTCTTCTCGCGCGAGACCAGCGCATTGCACCCGCAGTAGAAGCAGTGCTTGGCGCAGAAGGGCAGGTGCAGGTAGATGGCCAGCTCGTCGCCCGGCCGCTCGTTGAGCGCGGCCAGGGACTCGCGATATTCCGAATCGCCGAAGGGCTGCTTCCACGCCGGCACCGTGGGGTAGCTGGTGTAGCGCGGCCCCGGCTGGTTGTACTTCTCGACGAAGTCGGCCGGTATGTTCAAGGACATGGTCGCCCGTCCTCTTGCTCTATCAGTGACCGCGGCGGAACTCCTGGACCGTGCGGACCAGGGTTTCCACGGCGGGGATGGGGGCGTGCGGCAGGATGCCGTGGCCCAGGTTGAACACATGCCCGGGGGCGGCGGCGCCCTGCCGGCAGATCTCCAGCGCCCGGTGGCGCACCTGCTCGTGCGAGCCGTACAGCACCAGCGGGTCCAGGTTGCCCTGCACGCAGCGGCCGGGCAGTTCGGCGATGGCGCGTGTCAGGTCCTGCGTCCAGTCGACGCCGAAGCACTCGCAGTCGAGCGTCGAGACCAGGTGGTTGTACGGCGCGCTGCCCTTCAGGAAGTAGATGCGCGGCACACCCGTGTCCTTCAGTCCGTCGAGGATGCGCCGCACCACCGGCAGCACGTGCTTCTCGTAGTCGGCCGGGTGCAGGATGCCGCCCCAGGTGTCGAACAGCTGCACGGCGTCCACGCCGGCGTCGACCTGCATGCGCAGGTAGTCGAGGATCTGGTCACCGAGCAGGTCCAGCAGCTCCTGCAGCAGCTCGGGCCGCGAATAGAGCATCGTCTTGAGGTGCTCGTATTCCTTGGAGCCGCCGCCCTCGATCAGGTAGCTGGCCAGCGTGAACGGCGACCCGGCAAAGCCGATCAGCGGCGTGCGGTCGCCCAGTTCCTTCTTCATCAGCTTGATCGCGTCGGCCACGAAGCCGACACCTTCCAGCGACGGGTAGCGTTCGAGCGAGCGGATGTCGCGCTCGTCGCGCAACGGCCGCTCAAGCTTCGGGCCGCCGTGCGAGAAGTCGAACGGGGCGCCCATCGCCTCAAGCGGCGTCAGGATGTCGCTGAACATGATCGCCGCGTCCAGCCCGAACCGCCTTATCGGCTGGATGGTCACTTCGCAGGCAGCCTCGGGCGAGCGGCAGAGGTCGTTGAACGAGATCCGCGAGCGCACCTCCAGGTACTCCGGCAGGTAGCGGCCGGCCTGCCGCATGATCCAGATGGGCGTGCGGTCGCACGGCTCGCCGCGCAGGTTCTTCAGGAAGATGCTGTCCTTGAGGTCGGCCATGCGCGTCAGCTCCAGCTCTTGAAGGTGTCGGCCACGGCGCTCACCGTGGCGTCGATGTCGGCGTCGGCGTGCGCCGCGCTGACGAAGCCCACTTCCCAGCCCGACGGCGCCAGGTAGACGCCGCGGTCGATCAGGTCGCGGTGCAGGCGGCCATAGGTGGGCATCTTCGAGCCGTCGACGGCCTCGACCGCGCGCGGCGCCTCGGGCTGGAACACGCACCAGAACAGCGAGCCCTGGCGCGCCAGGCTGGCGGTGATGCCGGCGTCGGCCGCGGCCTTCCGCAGCCCGGCCTCCAGGCGCGCGCCCTTGCGCTCCAGGTCCTCGTAGAAGCCGGGGCGACCGGTCTTCTCCAGCGTGACCAGGCCCGCGGCCATCGCCACCGGGTTGCCGCTCAGCGTGCCGGCCTGGTACACCGAGCCCAGCGGCGACACGTGCGCCATGATGTCCCGCCGGGTCGCATAGGCGCCCACGGGGAACCCGCCGCCGATGATCTTGCCGTAGGTTCCGAGGTCCGGCGTGATGCCGAGCAGTTCGGCCGCGCCGCCGCGGGCCACACGGAAACCGGTGATGACCTCGTCGAAGATGAGCAGCGCGCCGTGCTTCGTGGTCAGGTCGCGGCAGGCCTTCAGGAACTCCGGCCGCTGGATGAGCAGGCCGCTGTTGGCCGGCACCGGCTCGATGATGAGCGCCGCCACCTCGCTGCCGCGCGCGGCAAAGAACGCCTCGAGCTTCGCCACGTCGTCCAGGGGCAGCACGACCGTCGTGTCGCTGAAGCCCTTGGGTACCCCGGCGCTGCTGGGCGTGCCGAAGGTGGCCAGCCCGCTGCCCGCTTCCACAAGCAGGCTGTCGGTGTGGCCGTGGTAGCAGCCGCTGAACTTGACGGTCACGTCGCGCCCGGTGAACCCGCGCGCCAGGCGGATGGCGCTCATCACGGCCTCGGTGCCGCTGCTGACGAAGCGCACCTGGTCGAAGTGCGGCATCCGAGCCAGGAAGGCCTCGGCCAGGAGCACCTCGCGGCGGCTGGGGGCGCCGAAGCTGGCGCCCTCGTTCATGGCCTCGAGCGCCGCCGCGTGCACCTCGGCGTCGGCGTGGCCCAGGATGAGCGGGCCCCAGCTCAGGCACCAGTCGATGTACGACTTGCCGTCCTCGTCGGTGAAGCGGCAGCCCTTCGCCGACCGGAAGAACAGGGGATCGCCCGGCACGGACTTGAACGAGCGCACCGGGCTGTTCACGCCGCCGGGCATCACCTTCTGTGCCCGCTCCCACCAGTTCGCGTTGCTCACTTGAGCCACCCCTTGGCCAGCGCCTCGCGCCCGTGGTAGGTGATGATCAGGTCACTGCCCGCGCGGCGCATGGCCAGCAGGTTCTCGCGCACGATGGCGGCCTCGTTCACCCAGCCGGCAGCCGCGGCGGCCTTCACCAGCGAGTACTCGCCCGACACGTTGTAGCAGACCACCGGCACCATCACCTCGTCGCGCACGCGGCGGATGACGTCCAGGTAGGCGAGCGCAGGCTTGACCATGACCATGTCGGCGCCCTCGTCCACGTCGAGCATGGCCTCGAGCACGCCTTCGCGGCCGTTGCGAGGGTCCATCTGGTAGCTCTTGCGGTCGCCCTGGGGCGCGCTGTCGCAGGCGTCGCGGAACGGGCCGTAGTAGGCGCTGGCGTACTTGGCGCTGTAGGCGATGATGGAGGTGTCGGTGTAGCCCTCGTCGTCCATAAGTTCGCGCATGGCGCCGACGCGGCCGTCCATCATGTCGGAAGGGCTGACGATGTCGGCGCCGTTGCGCGCGTGCGCCAGCGCCATCTTCGCCAGCTGCTCCACACTCGGGTCGTTGACGACCTTGCCGTCCTCCAGGAAGCCGCAGTGGCCGTGGCTGGTGTAGGCGCACAGGCAGACATCGGTGACGGTGATGATGTCGCTGCCGAACTGCTTCTTCAGCTCGCGCAGGGCGCGCGCGATGACCGAATCGTCGCCCAGCGCCGCGGTGCCGTGCGCGTCCTTCCGGTCGGGGATGCCGAACAGCAGGTGCGACTTCAGGCCCAGTTCGAGGTCGGCGCCCACTTCCTTCACCAGTTCGTCGACCGAGCAGTGGCCCACGCCGGGCATGCTGGCGATCTCGTCCTTGAAGCCCTTGCCCTCGACCACGAAGTGCGGCGTGATCAGGTGACGGGCCTCGACACTGGTCTCGGCGACCATCTCGCGCATGACGGGGCTGACGCGCAGGCGGCGGGGGCGTTCGTACATGTCCATGGCGTGCACTCCGGTCAGTTTGTTTGCGGTCACTGCCCCAGGCCGGCGGCCCGGAGCATGGCATCCAGGTCGGGGGTCTCGGCGACCTCCGTCCGGAAACCGGCCTCGCGGGCAACCGCCGCGGTCGTGGCGCCGATGGCCACGCAGTCCGGTCGTTCCTTCCAGGCGGCGACGAAGGCGCGCACCGCCGTGGGGCTGCAGAAGAAGACCATGTCGGCGGCGGCCGTCGGGGCCGTCGGCAACTGTTCGGGCGGCACTGCCGACGTGCGGTACAGCGGCACGTCGAGCACCTCGTAGCCGGCCATGCGCAGCGTCTTCGCCGGCTCCGACATGCGGCTCACGGCGCCGGGCAGGAGCACGCGGCAGGGCGCCGTGACGCTCGCCACGAACGCACGCGCCAGCATCGCCCCGTCGGCCACGTTGCAGCCCAGTTCATCGAACAGGCCCACCGCTTCCAACGCCGCGCGCGTGCCGTTGCCGAGCGTGCCGATCTTCGCACCGTCGGGCCTGCCCGCCCATGCCGCATAGGCACGCGCGCCCTGGGGCGATGTGAGAAGCACCCAGTCCCAGCGCCCGGCCGGCGCCGGCGGGTCCAGCGTCTCGTAGCGGAGCAGGGGCAGGTCCAGGGTCACGAACCCCAGCTCACGCAGCCGCTCCAGCCACGGTGCATTGCCCTGCGCCTCGCGGGTCAGGACGATGCGGCGGCCGGCGGCAGTCATGGTCACATCCCCCGGTGCAGGGCCAGCTTCGACCAGGCGGATTCGGCCAGCGCCTCGGGATCGGATCCGCTCAGGCTCAGGCGCAGCGGCGCGGCGTCATCGACGTCGCGCGCGAGGAAGGCCTCCAGCCGCCACTGCGAGGCAGAGCCGGTGATGTTCACGCCGAAGGGCAGCTGGCAGCCGCCTTCCAGCCGGCAGAGCAGCGTCCGCTCGGCGCGCACCGCGCGCGCGGCCTCGGTGCAGTCGAGCTGCGCGATGGTCCGCTTCCAGATGTCCTCGTCGCGGCACTGCAGGCCCAGCATGCCCTGCGCGGGCGCGGGCACGAACACGGCCGGGTCGAGCGGCATCGTGAACAGGTCGTCGAGCTTCAGTTCCAGCCGCTTGAGACCGGCGCAGGCGAGCAGGATGGCGTCGTAGCGTTCCTCGCGCAGCCGGTTCACGCGCGTCGGCACGTTGCCGCGCAGGTCGACGATCTGCACATCGGGCCGCAGCTTCTTCACCTGCGCCTGCCTTCGCGCGGCGCTGGTGCCCAGGCGCGCGCCGTCCCTGATCGGCAGCGCCTCGCCGCGCGCCAGCCGCGCTTCGTCGACCGCCTCCTTGCGCACGAGCAGCATCTCGCGCGCATCCTCACGCCCGACCATCGCCGCCAGCGCCAGGCCGTCGGGCATGTCGGTGCCGAGGTCCTTCAGCGAATGCACCGCCAGGTCGACGCGACCGGCGAGCAACGCATCCTCGAGTTCCTTGGTGAAGAAACCCTTGCCCTCGAGTTGCGCCAGCGGCACATCGTCGATGCGGTCGCCGCGCGTCTTGATGATCTCGATCTCGGTCTGCGTGCCGAGTTCGCCCAGCAATCGCTGGATGGTGTGGGCCTGCCACAGGGCCAGGTCCGAGCCCCTCGTGCCGATGCGGCAGGTCGCGGCGAATTCACGGGCTGGGGGCGTCTGGGGCACGGCGTTTCCTTCCGGTGGGCCGGTGCAAAGGTGGGATTTTTCACAAATATAGTGTGCCGGGGTGGAGGAGCCAGTTCGACCTCTTTCCGGCCGCGGGTGTGCGGGGCGCCGGATGTGTAGTCGCAGCATGGTAAACGATTGTCAGGCAAGACGATACACAATTTACAGGCGCTGGTGACAAAAAATCACACGGCAAGACAATATTGATCGCGACGATCAATTTTGTCGTTCGATTTTGCGGTGCCCCCTATCGAACCCGGCCACTCATTCCGTATCATCAACCAGTGGCCCGCCATGGCAGCGGGTGCGCGGTCCGTCGCAGCCCGATTGTCCCCGCTCCCGCTCGTTCGCCCCGACCTTCGCTCCGTCGGTACCGTGGCCGCTGCCGAATGCCGTGTACCCGACACGCGGAGGAGCGCCCATGCGACACGTCACCCTGAGGCCGGCCCCCGGCCTGACCATCCTCGCTATCCTGTTCCTGGCCGGGGCGGCTGCGGCCTCCGAACGCCAGGCCACCTCGCAAACGGCCCTGTACTTCAGCGCCTCGACCGCGAAGGCAGCCGGCGACACGGTCGACCTGATGGGACCGGGCGGCCTGTATCCGTATCGCGGCGACTTCGAGACCGCCGAGGCCCGCCCGGGTGGCGCCGGCCTGCTTCCCGACGGCTGGTATTCCGTCGACGAGACGGCGCCGGCCAACCACTGGCATGTCGATACCTACGGCGTCGCGGCTCCGCTGAGCGGTCGGGTTGCGTGGTGCGGCACCATGGCGCTTGCCTCGTGCGGCGCCGGCGACCTGGCCGGCGGGTACAACAACAGCTGGTACGACATGCTCGAATTCCGCAAAACGGTGGGCGGGGCTGCGACCGTGCGCGTCCAGGCCGACCTCGTCTACGACACCGAGCCGGGCTACGACTTCATGACCCTGCAGCGCCGGACAGCGGCCAGTCCGTACTTCGAGCCGATCAACGGCGGCCAGGGCTTGTCTTGGGACGGCATCGGTACGGCGGCCGTCGACTACACGTTCACCTACGCCGGGTCCGAACTGTATGAAGACACCGACATCGCGGTCGCCTTCATCTTCAGCTCGGACGGCGCCTGGTCCGACGGCGACTGCCTGTGGCCGACCAGCGGCGCCGCCCGCCTGGACAACATCACGGTGACCGTGAACGGCACCCCGTACGTGGAGGACTTCGAGGACGGGTTGCTCGGACCGGACTGGTCGCCGACACCCAACATGGGCGTTGGCGACTTTGCGCGCGTGTGGGGCGTGCTCGGAGACCTCGACGACTGCGCCTCGAACTACTCGAAGCTGGTCGCCTTCATCGACGACGGCCTGGTGGTGCCCGGCACCGGCGGCACCGTCGGTGGCCCAGGGAACGACTACGGCCCCCCGGGCGGCTACATCGTGAACAACACGGGAGGGCTGCTCGGACCGAGTTACCACATCCATAACTCGGTCTATTCGCCGGGCATGGCCTTGCCCGATCCGGGGCTGTTCGGCATGACCATGGCCTTCGACGTCTACCGCCACGAGCTGCTTGGCTTTGATTCGCCCGGCATCTTCTACACGTGGAGCATCCGCACGGCGCCCCTGGGCAGTGACATCGAAGCCGCGGCGTGGAAGGACCGCAACTTTGTGTACTATGGTGGGCCGAACTACCTGCGCACGATCAATGTTGTCGATGATCTGGTGGTGCCCGGAGCCCAGCAAGTCCAGTTGACGCTGGGAGTCTACGAATTCGGCTTCATGTTCGACGTGGACGGCACCGACGGCACGCCGGCGCCGTACTTCGACAATGTGAGCCTGAAGGTGTACCCGACGACGGGTCCCCGCCTTGTCGCGACCGAGATCCGCCTGGCGAACGACGGCTTCCCGGCCATCGGCGACGTCGACCTGGCGAACCTGGGCGCCAACTCGGTGCGCTTCGACATGGCGGCCAATATCTCGGCCCGCACGCATATGCGGAACGACCCCGGCGATTCGATCTGGATCGACGCGACGCCGCGGTCCGGCGGTACGCTGGACATGCCGCAGCTGCACTGGACCTTCGCTGTGCAGAACCCGCTGTTCGATGCGTACCGTGCTCTGCCTTCGAACCCGGTTGCGGCCAGGCTGACGTACACCGCGTCCGGAGCGCAGGTCGCGAACCGCTACAACTTCGACCTGCCCGACACGGGCATGATCTTCCCGGGCGACGTGCTGCACTACTACTTTGCGGCCACCGACCATGTGGCCGGCGACACGCGGACCGCGACCCTGCCCGGCGACATCAGCCAATTCGGCAACCCGGAGAGGTTGACGTATCCCAGCGCCTTCTCGGTCAGCGGCCTGCCGTCGATCAGCAATGCGGCGGGTCACCAGCCGGAGGTGCTTTTCTGGAACGACTTCGGGTTCCGCGGCGGCGAGGACGAATGGCTTAGTGCGCTGCGCTATGCCGGCTGGGAAAGGGGCGTCGACTACGACGTCTTCGACACGCACGGGCCGAGCTCCGGCGTGGGCAACGGCCTCGGCGGGCGCGCCACCATCTCGCAGATCGACGGCTACACGGATATGTTCTACACGGCCGGCGATCTCAGCACGTATACCCTTTCGAACGGCGACTTCGCCGGTGACCCGGGCAACGACATCGGCCTGCTGAACGCATGGCTCGGCCTGGGTGAGCGCGACCTGTTCATGACCGGTGACGACCTAGCGCAAAGCCTGTACACCTCGGGCAGCGCGGCGCGCACCTTCCTCGAGACGAGGATGGGCGTGTCGTACATCGACGGGGACATCCGCGACAACATCGCCGGCCAGGTGGCGCCGCTGGTGGTCAGGGACGCGGGCAACCCCGTTTTCACTACCGCCGGCGCCTGGATCGCCTACGGCGGATGCGCCGGCATCAACGACTTCGACACCGTTGTCCCGCTCGGTGGAGCGGTGCGCCTGGCGGAATTCGCCGCACCCGACCACACGAGCACGCCCTATTCCTACGCGGCCGCCACGCTCAAGGTCGCCGGCTCCAGCCGGGTGGTGTCGATGAACCACGACCTGATGTACGTGATGAATCCGCCCGCCAAGTACCCGGCGCCGCCGTCGACGCGGACGATCCTGCTGGGGAATGTCATGGACTACTTTGGACTCATTCAATGGATGTGGGTGACTCCCGCGGAGATCCCGGATGCGGCGCCCCGTCTGGCCGTCGCCGCGAACCCCAACCCGTTCAATCCCGTCGTCACCCTCGCGTACACGCTGCCGGCACCGGGGCACGTCGTCATGAAGGTGTTCGATGTCCGCGGCGCCCTGGTTCGCACGCTGCTGGACGGTCCGGTGGCTGCGGCAACCGGCACCGTGGCGTGGGACGGTGCCGATGACGGCGGTGATCGCGCGGCGTCGGGCCTGTACTTCGTGGAGACGCGCAGTGAAGGCCAGGTCGACGTGCGCAAGGTGACGATGTTGAAATAGCTGCGGTCAGCATCCGGACCTGATGTTGACAGCGAACCCGCCGGCCGATCCTGCGTAGGGTACTTCCCGCGCGGATCGGCCGGCGGCGTTCTGTCGCTGCCGCGCGGGGGCCAACCCCTGGACGGCGGGATACACGATGAACATCAACCTGAATGGGATCGCACGGGCGGCGCTGCTGCTGCCCGCCCTGCTGGCGACGATGGCCGCGGCACAGCCCGGAACGCCGGGAGGATCGGCCGCCGAGGCCTGGACCGGAGCACCCGAACAACGGCTGTGGGGCCTGATGCAGGTGTGGTCCGAGACGAAAGGCGCCTTTCCCCACTTCGGCGACAGGCCGGGCCTGGACTGGGATGCGGCCGCGCGGGCCAGCATCCCTCGCGTGCTGGCTGCGCCCGACGTTGACGCCTACTACGACGTGTTGATGGAACTCGTGGCCGGGCTTCGCGACGGCCACACGCTGGTGCTTCCGCCCTGGGGCTACGTGAGACCGGACTTCGACGGGCCGGCGCTCGAACTGCAGGCCGTCGATGGACGCATCCTCGTGGCGCGGGCTGCGGGCGGTGGCGAGGTGGAGGCCGCCGGGCTGGTGCCGGGCACCGAGATCATCGCCGTGGACAAGGTGCCCGTCCGTCGCTGGTTCGACGAACGCGTGCTGCGGATCCACGGTCGCGGCGTGCCGCAGGCCGATGAAGCCATCAACCTGTATCATCTTCTCCAGGGGCCACGCGGCAGCCGCGTCAACCTGACTGTCCGGAACGGCGACGGCGCCGATCGCGATGTCGCCCTGACCCGGGGCGGCGCCGATGGCGAGCCTTTCGCCTGGCGCTTCGTGGAGTGGGCCATGATCGCGCAGCACCTGCAGACGCGCCGCCTCGAAGACGGCGTGCGCTACGTGGCGATCCCCAGCTTCAGCCAACCACACTTCGTCGACGAGTTCCTGGCGCTGGTCGACAGCACGGCCGGCGACGGCACGCGCGCCCTGATCATCGATCTCCGCTACAACCTTGGCGGCAACAGCCAGGACGCCGAGGCGATGATGGCCGCGCTCATCAACGAACCGGCGGCCACGGCCATCATGCGTTATCCGCACCGCGTGCCGGCCCTGCGTGCCTGGGGGCAGGAAGAGCCCTGGTCGGAGCGCGCTGGACGGTGGCACCGCGCGAAGGCCGGCGTTTCAGCGGGCCGCTCGTGATCCTGACCGGGGCGCCACCAACAGCTCGGCCGAGGACTTCGTGTTGATGCTGCGGGGGCGGGTCGTGCGTCGGTGGTGGGCGGTCCCACGGCGGGCAGCTCGGCAACGCGCTGGTGACACCGTTGCCGGGCGGCGGCCAGTTGCGGGTCTCGACCTTCGCGGCGCGCTGCCCGGACGGCACCGCCTACGTCGGCAAGGGACTGGAGCCCGACGTGCTGGTGACGCCGGACGCGGCCGACGTCGCCGCGGGCCGCGATCCCGTGCTTTCGCGCGGCCTGGCCGTGGCTGCCGCGTTGGCGGCGCAGCAACGCTGAACGCGCCCGGCGGCGGGCGGCGCCGTCACGGGGTCCGTGACGCGTCGCCGCCCTCCATCAGGTCGAAGCTCCCGTCCAGGACGCGTTCCGGCCGCCCGCTGCGCCAGCCGCGCAGCCGGTCGCGCACCAGGGGCGACGGCAGTTCGCGGTAGTGCCGCACCAGCTGCAGGCGATCGGGCGCCGGCGCCGCCAGCGCCGCCATCGCTTCGCGAAGGGCCGTGGCCCGGTCGGCCGCGGCACGCGCCGGTTGCGGCACGGCCCGCACCAGCACGGGGTGCCGGCGGAAGCCGCCCTCACGCTGCGGGTCCGGGTCTTCCCACACGTGCAGGCCGCATTCGGTCGCCAGCAGCAGGCAGGCGGCGTAGCCCGATACGGCCACGACCTGGCGCCACGGCTGTCCGTTGCCGCCGGTCTCCTGCAGCACCACGCGCTTGAAGCGCCGTTGCTCTGCCCAGCGTTCGTACATCGTCGCCAGGCGGCGCGCCCAGGCGTCGCCGGCCGCCGAGGCCCCGCTGCCGTCGCCGCCGGCGTCGACCAGCAGGTAGGCATCCCAGGGCATGTCCTGCTCGATCGCGGTCACGGCCGCCTCGAGCAGGTGCAGGCTGCCGGCCAGCTTGACCAGCAGCGCCGGCGGCACGATCCGCGCCGCACCCGACCCGCGTGTGCCACGCGGCGGCGTCGACAGCCGTTCCAGCAACTGGCCCGCGCTCTCGAGGCCGCTCTCCACACGGTCGATGTTCTCGATGCGGTCGAGCACGGCGAAACGGTCTTCCGCATCCCAGAAGTCGGAACCGGCCATGGCGGCCAGCCCGTCGGACTTGCGCCGGCGCAGGTCTTCCGAGCCGACGCGGGCCAGCAGCGCCGCGTGCACGGCCGCCAACGCCGCGAGTTCGGCCTCGCCGCCGTGGCCGTCCAGCAGCACCCGCTGCGGCGTGATGTCGCCGCCGTCCGTGGCGTCGAGCGACATCCCCGCTGTGGGCGCGGCGGGCGTCGCTTCCGGGTCGATGAAGTCGACGAGCAGACGGTCCGCGTTCGCGTGCACGAACAGGAACTGGTCGCCTGCCGGGCTGCGTCCCTGCGCGATGATGCCGGCCAGCGGTTCGAGCAGGTAGCGTTCGACGGCGCGGCGCAGCGGGCGCGCGCCCAGGTCGGTGGTGAAGCCGCGCTCGAGAAGGAAGTCGACCGCCGAGTCGTCCCAGATCGTGGCCCATTCGCGGTGGCGCAGGCCGCGCCGGCGCTCGGCCTTGTGGATCTCCAGACGCAGCAGCTCGCGCATCGTCTCGCGCGTGAACGGGCGAAACACGACCACGCGGTCCAGGCGGTTGATGAACTCCTTGCGGAACGCGCCCTCGATCGCCTTCTCGACATCCTGCGGCCGGAAGTCCTCGCCCGGCCGGCCGAAGCCGACGCCCGTGCCCGTGGCCACGCGCGCGCCCAGGTTCGAGGTCAGGATGATGATCGTGTGCCGGAAGTCCACGGTCTCGCCGTGCTCGTCGGTCAGGCGACCGTCGTCGGCTACCTGCAGGAACAGGTCCCACACATCGCTGGCGGCCTTCTCGAACTCGTCGAGCAGCACCACCGAGAACGGGCGCTGGCGCACCTGGCTGACCAGCGAACCGCCGCCGGCTTCCGCCTGCGGCGAATTGGCGCGCAGCAGCCGCACCGCCGAGCCGCGTTCGTTGTACTCGCTCATGTCCACGCGGATCAGGCGCTCCGGCGAGCCGAAGAGGAACTCGGCCAGCACCTTCGCGATCTCGGTCTTGCCGGTGCCGGTCGGTCCCGCGAACAGGAACACGCCCTGCGGCCGCGACGGATCGCCGAGCCCGGACTTCAGCATCGCGACGCGGTGCACCAGGCACTCCACGGCCTCGTCCTGGCCGAGGATGCGCTCGCGGAAGAAGCTGCGCACCGCCTGCAGGTCGTAGCTCTGCCGGTCGTCGAGGAACGAGGCGGGCAGGCCGGTCAGCTCGGACAAGGTGGCGACCAGGTCGCCCCGGTCGTACGCTGCCGTGCCGCCGGCGTGCATGACGCGTCGCCGCGTCTGGTCCAGCAGCTGGATCAGGTTGCCGGGCGCGGCCCGGTCACTCAGGAACTGCTGCGCCAGAAGCCAGGCCTCGTCGATCACGCGGTCGTTCGCGGGCAGGGGCTCGGCGGGATTGGTGCCGGCGGCCAGCCAGGAGTGGGCGAGCGCCAGGGCGCCGGGTCCGTCGAGCGGCTCCACCTTGATCACGTCGAAGACGCCGCGCACCGCCGGCAGCGCCTGCTGCAGCGTCTCCCAGGCCGAAGGCGTCATGGTACCGATCACGCGCACGTCGCCGGCCTCGAAGTGGTTCAGCAGCAGGTGCAGCGCGCCCGAACGTTTCTGATCGTGCGTGCCCGTGGCGCGAAGCGCGCCCAGGTCGGGGATGAACCACAGCCGGCGCGGCTTGCCCATCTCCTTCAGGTAGGTCTGCAGGCGGCCCTCCATATCGCCCACGTACTTCTGGTTGGCGATGATGTCGGTATGCCCGGCCTCGAGGACGAGCCACTTCCTGCCCAGCAGCCGCTTCGCCAGCGCCTCGATGACCGCGCGCTTGCCCACGCCCGGCTCGCCGACCAGGAGGCAGGGGCGGGGCGGGGCGGCGTCGAGGTTGCGCTGCAGCCGCTCCACGAGCGAGGTCTGCAGCGGCGTCTCGAGCAGGCGCCTGCCGCGCGTGGCGGGCGCGCGATCCCAGACCCGGCCCAGTTCGGCCAGCGCGGCACGTTCATGGTCAGCGGGCGCCGCCGGCGCCTGGGCCGAAGGCGCAGACGGCGTCTGTGCGGTCTCGACGGCGTCGATGGCGTCGAGGGCGCTGCGCCAACCGGTGGTGATGTCCTCGCCCAGCCGTTCGAGCAGGCGCCGCAGGTCGAAGACGCTGTTGTGGCGTTCGATGATCCGCCGCAACGACGGCGGGAACTCCGCCACCTCACCCGCCGCCAGCCGCTCGCCGATGAAGGCGCGCAGGTACTCCACAGCTGCCGGGTTGTTGCACCAGCCGCGACTGCCGACATCGACACTGACGCTCACCAGCAGCGTGGCCACCGCCGGTTCCGCTGCGGGCACGCAGGCGCCGATCGCGCGCAGCGCATACCAGAGGAACCACGGGGGCAGCGAACTGGCTTCCGAGGTGACGCGTTCGATGGCGGTGAATGCCGTGCCCCGCCGGGCGATGGCCAGGAAGGCCGCGCAGCGCAGCCCGCCGTGGTCGCCGAAGGCGAGATCGAGCAATCGCTGTTCGGTGCACTCCGGATCGGCCAGGAGCTCCAGCGTGGCGACCATGGCCGGATGGTCGACCACCTCGGACGGGTGGGCGGCCAGGTTGAGGGCGTCCTGCAGCGGCGCGATGGTCGCGTAGATCGAGGTCGGCTGCAAAGGCGGCCGGCCGGTTCCGGCGCCCGGCGGGGCGGCTTCCGCGGGCGGCGCCCCCCGGCCCGCAGGAGTTTCTCCACGCCGATTCCGGCGCATCGTGGTCCAGGCGGCCAGGATACCGATCACGATCAGCGCAATGGCTGCGATCTGGAAGAACATGGCGGTTCCGATCCGGTGGCGAGAGGTGCAGGCGCGGGTTCCGGGGGCATTCTAGGGCAGGTGACGCCCGAAGACAACGGCGGGCCCGGCACGTGGCCGGACCCGCCGGAAGGCGGCCTGGAAGCAGGACGGATCAGGCGCCGCGCTGCCGCCGCACGGTCACGCTTTCACCCGCCACGCCCCAGTTGTCGGTGTCCACCTCGTCGATGATCACGAAGGTCGTCGCCGGGTTCTTGCCCAGCACGCGTTGCAGCAGTTCGGTGGCGCCGGCGATCAGTTCGGCCTTCTGCGCGGGGGTGGCGCCCTCCCGCGTGATCCGGATGTTCACGTAGGGCATGGTCGTCCTTTCAGGAAGCGGGGCGATGCGGACCGCCGGCGCGGCCGCATCGCCCCGGGTCCGGGCGTTCAGTTCTCCAGCGGCAGCAGCACCACCTTGACCACGTTCTGCGGGTCGATCACGCTGCGCGCCGCGGCCTTGATGACGTCGGCGGTCAGGCCGTCGACCATGGCGTTCGTCTGCAGCATCAGGTGCGGGTCCGAACCCTGCCGCTGGTGCTGCACCAGCGCCGCGAGCCAGTAGTCGTTGCGCTTGAGGTTCAGTTCGTCATCGCGACGCCGGGTGGCCGTCACCTTGGCCAGCGTCTCGGCGTCGGGACCGTTGGCAGCAATGTCGTTCAGCTGTGCCCAGACCGCTTCGGTCAGTTCGGTCACGCGCGCGGGGTCGCAACCCCAGCCGATGCTGAGCTGGTGGTAGCCGTAGGGGATCGAGCTCAATCCGCCACCCACGCGCACGCCGTAGGTGCCGCTCTTGTCCTCGCGGATCGACTCGCGCAGGCGGATGCGCAGCACATCGGCCAGCGAATCCAGCGCATACTCCTCCGGCCAGCTCCACTCGTGCCGGGCCGTGAACACCATCTCGACCATGCCCTTGGGCTCGGTGCCGCGGTGCAGCACGCGCTCCTGCACGCCGGTGGGCAGCTTGATGCCCTCGTCGCGCCACGACTCGCGCCGGGCCGTCCCGGGCAGGTTGCCCAGCCAGGTGCGCACCAGCGGCTCCGCCGTGGCCGGGTCGATGGCGCCGACCAGGAAGAACGTGAAGTCGCTGAAGTCGGCGAAGCGCTCCCGGTAGAACGCCAGCGAGGCCGCCAGGTCAAGCCGGTCCAGGTCCTCGACGCGCGGCGGCTGCCGGCGCGGGTGATGGCCGGTCACGACCACGCTGATCGTGTCGCGGAAAGCGGCCTCGGGGTCGGCGGCGCGGTTCTGCAGGAACGAGCGCTGGCGCTCCAGGAGCGACTTGAACGCCGTGGCGTCCTCGCGCGGCGAGGTGGCCAGCAGCCAGGTCATCTGCATCAGCGTCTCGAAGTCCTGGGGCGAGGCGCTGCCGCGCAGCCCCTCTTCGTAGGTCGAGATATACGGGGACACGCGCACCAGCTTGCCCGCGAGCTTCTTCTGCAGCGCCGTGGGGTCGAAGGCGCCGGCGCCGCTGCTGCCGACGATGTTCGAGGCGGCCGTCACGCGCGGATGCAGTTCGTCGTCGAGTATCAACGACGTGCCGCCGGGGCTTGTGGCCCACATCAGGATCTCGTCGTTCTTGAAATCGGTCGGCTTCAGCACCACGCGTGCCCCGTTGGCCAGGGTCCAGGTGGTGGTGCCCAGCAACTCGTCCTGCTCGCTCGCGATGATCGCGGCCGGGGCCGGCACGGCCGGCACCAGCGGCGCCTCGACGGTGGCATCGACGTAGGCCGGGATGTCGCGCGCGGCCACCGAAGTCATGATCGCGGTGAGGGCGGCCTCGTCGGGGATCGCCAGCCCGTCGCGCTGCGGCGCCTCGACGGTGACGACGCGGCTGCCCTTCTCCGTCAGTTCGCGCAGCCGCGCCTCGACCTCGGGCAGCGTGACGCCCGGCAACAGGTCGCGCACCAACTGCAGTCGCTGCGCGGCGTCGGTGTACGGCGTGCCGCGCAGGAAGTAGCCCTGCAGCGAGCGAGCCAGGCGCTGCGACTCGGTCTTGTCCATCTCGGCTGCGGCCTGTTCCGCCTGCCGCAGCACCTCGATCTTGGCGCGCTCCAGCTCGCCGGGGGCGAAGCCGTGGCGCGTTGCGCGCTCGAGCTCCGTCAACAGCGCCTCGAAGCCGCGGGCCACACCGTCCTCCTTGACGGTGGCGCGCAGCGTGAAGGCGCCCTTCGTGCGGACCATGCGCCGGTCCATGGCGAACGCGCCGCTGAACGGCGGGTCGGCCTGCCGCGAGAGTTCGGACAGTCGTGCCCGCAGCATCGCATTGGCCAGGCCGCCCCGCAGGCCGTCGCGGAAGTCGCCGACCGTCGATTCACCCCACGGCTCGTGCTTGATCAGCAGCGAAACGCCGGAGCTCGACGCTTCCGGGTCGGTCGTGATGGCGAACAGCGTCTTCTCGTGGTCGGGTACCTCGGGCTGCAGCACGGGGCGGCGCTGCTCGGGCGAAGGCATGGTCGCGAACCGCTCGCGGATCGCCTGCTCGACGACCGCAGGGTCGAAGTCGCCCACGGCGATCACGGCCATCAGGTCGGGCCGGTACCAGTCGCGATAGAAGCGGCGCAACGTCTCGTAGGGGGCGTTCCGCAGGATCTCCGGGTCGCCGATCGTGTTGCGCTGGCCGTACCGCGAGCCGTGGAAGATGACGGGCAGTTGCGCGTCGCCCATCCGCTCGTCGGCGCCGCGGCCCAGGCGCCATTCCTCGATGACGACGCCACGCTCCTTGTCGACCTCCGCCTCGTCGAAGCTGACGCGATGCGCCCAGTCCTCGAGGATGCGCAGTCCCGTGTCCAGCAACCCGGGCTGGTCGGTCGGCACCTGAAGCATGTACACGGTCTCGTTCTGGCTGGTGTAGGCGTTGACCTCGGGCCCGAACTGCATGCCGATCGACTCGAGGTAGCTGACCAGCGCCTGCTTCGGGAAGTTCTCCGTGCCGTTGAACGCCATGTGCTCGATGAGATGCGCCAGCCCCTGCTGGTCGTCATCCTCGTCCACCGACCCGGCGCCGACCACCAGCCACAGCGCGGCCCGCTGTTCGGGCTTGGCATTCGGGCGCACGAAGTAGCGCAGGCCGTTGGGCAGGGTGCCGGTGGTCACCGCAGGATCGAGGGGGACGGGCGCTGCCAGGTCGGCAGCCGGGCACAGCGTGGGAACCAGCAGCGCGCAGGACAAGAGCGCCAGCAACAGGCGGCGGGGCATGGGTGTTCCTTTCGGGATTCGTGGCGGTCGACGGGAGCGGAAGGCAAGGGCGATGGCACAAGGTGTAGCATCCGCAGGGCGGCGGCGTCAATTTCCCGTCGCCGACGCCAATTCATATGAACGCCGGTGCAGGCTCGGCAGTTCCCGCACCGACACGACGCCGCGTGCCCGCGCGAAGGCGTCCATCGCGGCCGTGCTGTCGGCGCTGTCGCCGCCCAGCCGCCAGTCCATCAGGCGCACCTGGCCCAGGCGCAGCTGCCGCTCGGCGAACTGGAGGGGGAAGCGCTTGTCCTGCAGGAAGATCGAATCGATGGCGAGCAGCGAGTCGGCGCGCGTGATCGCCGTTCGGTCCGCTCCCACGGCGCCCAGCCAGGCCGTCACCCCGGCCAGGTCGGCGTGGGCCAGCGCGCACTCGA
Source organism: bacterium (assembly GCA_016703265.1). NCBI lineage: Bacteria > bacterium. Next base: position 131,043 of record JADJCK010000003.1, on the reverse strand, counting down.
AATCGTCCTTTTCCGGGCGCAGCGGCTGCAGTGCCATTTCGTACTCCCGGGCGGCGGCGCGCAGCCGTTCGGTGCGCTCCCTGTCGTCGTCGGCCAGCCGGGCGCGTTCCTCGGCCAGGCGGCCGCGCGTGCGACACAGGCTCCAGTAGCCGCGGATCCAGGTCGGCGCCCTCGTGCCGGCGGCCGCGTCGAGGAAGTACTGCGCACTGTCGAGGTTGGCGACTGCGGCGTCTCCAGCCAGCGCCGAGCGCGCCAGGTACGCCGTGCCCATCGCCTCGGCGAGGATCGAATGGTGACTGATGTCCTTCACGCCGTTCAGGTCCCTCGCGGCCTGCAGTTCCTTCAGGCCGCGATCGATGATGTCCAGACTGTCGAGCACTGCCCCGAGCGAGGCTATCGCGACGCCCAGGTTCAGTCGCGCCAGCGCGCGGGCTTCCAGGCGCTGGTTCGGCCGCACGGACTCGTCGTGGAAGGCGCCGGTGGCGTCGCCCAGTGCCTCGCAGGAGATCCGGTAACGCTCGTACGCCAGGCGCCAGTGCGTCACCGGTGTCTGAAGTTCGGCCAGGTTGGTGTGGGCCATGCCGACACCAGCCCAGGCCTGGTGGGCGCCCAGCTGCAGGATGTTCACGCGGGCGACCATCCGCGGGTCGATCGCCAGACCGCTGCCCTGCTTCCACGGCACGAGCGCCGCGTCGCGCCAGTAACCACGCGCCTGCTCGAGCAGCGCGGCATCGTGGGCGGCGTCGCCGCGGAAATAGAAGAGTTCGCCGAGGCGCCACCTGATGTACCGGTTCAGGTCGTCGGTGAATGGTGCTTCCGGCAGTTGCACCAGTTCGGACCGGGCCTTCTGGAAGAGGGCGGCAGCCGCGAGGTAATTCGCCTCGTCGCGCGGCCCCGAATGCCGAAGCATATCCGCTTCCTCGACGATGGTGAAGAACGTCTCCCAGTTCGGGCCCTGGTTCCTGTCGCCGCCCAGCACCAGGGCCAGTGTCACCGAAGCGGCGGCCAGCGTCACCGCCGCCATCAGCGCCAGGCGACGCAGGCGGGGCCGCGTGCGCAACGCGCGCCTGACACGGGCCGTCGGACCTGGTCGCCGCAGCGAGATCGACCTGTTCTCCGCCTGGCGGCGCAGGTCGTCCGCCATCGCGGCAGCGGTGGGGTATCGCTGCCCGGGATCCTTGGCCAGGGCGTGCTGGATGATCAGGTCGATCGCGCTGTCCCGGCCGGACAGCGGCCGCGGCTCGGCGGTCGTGATCTCGAGCAGCGCGCGCGGCGTGGACAGCCGCGACAGGTTGTAGGGGAGGGTGCCGGCCAGCAGTTCATAGGCGATCACGCCCAGCGTGTAGATGTCCGTCCGCTCGTCGATGGCTGCCGCGCCGCCCGCCGCCTGTTCCGGGCTCATGTAGCGGATCGTGCCCAGCAGCTGCCAGGTCTGCGTTACGAGCGTGGCCAGGGGCACGCTGTCGTCCTGCAGCCTCGCGATGCCGAAATCGAGCACCTTCGGCCGCCCCTCCCGCGTCACCAGGACGTTCTCGGGCTTGAGGTCGCGGTGGATGACGCCGTGCCCATGGGCGGCGTGCACGGCATCGCAGAGTTCGGCCAGCAGGAGCACGCGCTGTTCAGGTGTCGACTCCGTTTCCACGCGCCAGCGGTTCAGGGTGACGCCGTCGATATATTCGGTGGCCAGCCAGGGCGCGCCGGTGTCGTCGGTGCCCGCATCGAGAAGCCTGGCGATGCCGGGATGGTCGAGGCGCCGCAGCACCTCGACCTCGCGCCGGAAGCGACGTTCGAGATTGGCGTCGCCGAGGCCCGTCCGCAGCACCTTCAGCGCCACCGCCGGCGCGTCGTCGTCGTCCAGCCGCCGGGCCTTGAACACGATCCCCATGCCGCCCTGCCCGAGCAGGCCGAGGATGCGCCAGGGGCCGATCGTCTCCGGGACCACGACCTGCCGCGCCCACGGATCGGCGCCGTCCACGGGATCCCCGGCACCCGCATCGTTGGCCAGCAGGTCGCGCACTTCGTCGAGCAGGTTGGGGTCGTCGCCACAGGCACGCAGCACAAAGGACTCGCGCGCCTCGGGCGCCAGGCCCAGGGCGTCGATGAAGATCTCGCGGGCGGCGTGGAAGCGCATGCGGTCGATGGGAGACACCTCGCGCCGGGATCATCGTCAGGGTGATGTGCGACCATTGTACGCCGCGGCGCGCCTTGTTTGTCAAGACGCGGCTGAAGCGGCCTTGGCGAAACCGGCCGGTGCGGCTAGGATGGCGGGCCAATCCACTGCCGGGGCGGAAAGGACGCGTGGCGCATGAACTACCTGATCATCGTCCCGATCCTGGCGCTCAAGTTCCTTCTGCCCGTCCTCTACCTGTGGTTCCCCTTTGCCGCGGGCTGGGCCAACTGGCTGCTCGATTCGGTCGATGGCGACCTGCTCATGCCGGCCGGCCTGGACTTCGGGCTGTACCAGAACCTGGACAAGGCCGCCGACTGGACCGCCTACCTGTTCATCTTCATCTGGGCCTGGCGTCGCCCCATCCGTCGCGAGATCACCGTCACGTTCGCGCTGCGCACCATCGGCCAGGCGCTGTTCTTCATGACCCACGACGAGATGATGCTGTTCTGGTTCCCCAACCTCGAGGAGCCGCTGTTCCTCGTCTACGTCACCATCGCGAGGTTCCGGGGCTGGGAGCGCGCCCAGGTCATCTATCGCGCGCGCCTGGCCTGGATCTGGATCGGCATCCTCGTCTACAAGTTCCAGGACGAGTGGTTCACGCATGTGGCCAACGTTGATCGTACGGAGTTCCTGAAGGGATTGCTGAAATGAAAACGCGAATTCCAGTACTCGCGGCGCTCTACCTGATCGCCGCGGCCGTGCCGGCGTTGTCCGCGACGACGGCGCCGTTGCCCGGCCCGGAGGAAGTCGCTGCCGAAGCCCGCCGCCTCATGGCCGTTCACGACGTGAAGGGGATGGCGTTGGCGGTCATCGACGACGGCCGGGTCGTGCAGGTCAACGCGTTCGGTTTCGCCAACGTGGAACGCGGCGAGCCGCTGACGACCACTTCCATCATGTACGGGGCCTCGCTCACGAAGGCGGCCTTTGCCTGCTTCGTGCTGCAGCTGGTGGATGAGGGGAAGCTCGACCTCGACGCCACCATTGACCGCCTGCTGCCGCGCCCGCTGCCGGAGTACGAGGAGTTCGCCGACCTGGCCGGCGATGAACGATGGCGTCGACTCACGCCGCGCATCATCCTGAACCATGCCACGGGCTTTGCCAATTTCCGCTGGCTCGAGCCCGACGGGAAGCTGCGCTTCCACCACGACCCGGGGACGCGCTACGGGTATTCGGGCGAGGGCTTTTACATCCTGCAGCTGGTCCTCGAGGAGGGTCTCGGCCTGGATGTCGGCGCCGGGATGAAGGCCGGGCTCTTCGACCGGTTCGGCCTGAAGGACACGTCTTTGCAATGGCGTGCCGATTTCACCGGCAGGGTGGCCGACGGCTACGCCATGGACGGCTCCTTCGAGCCGCACGACGAACGCTCGGGCGTCAGCGCCGCCGGTTCGATGGACACGACGATCGGGGACCAGGCACTCCTGTGGGCCGCGATCCTGCGCGGCGAAGGCCTGTCGGCCGCTTCCCGCGCCGAGTTCGTGCGCCCGCAACTGCCCATCGCTTCTGCCCACCAGTTCCCGACGCTTGTCGACGCCACCGACCCGCGCGGAACGGCCATCGGCCTGGCGGCCGGCCTCGCCGTGGTTACCTGCCGTGACGCCGCCGGCCCCCTCTGGTTCAAGGGCGGCCACAACGACTGGACGGGGAACATGCTCGTCTGCCGGGAGGACGGGCGCCGCGGTGTGGTGCTGCTGGCCAACTGCGTGCGGGCCGAGTTGGCGTATCCCGAACTGGTGCGGTTCATCCTCGGCGAATCGGCAATGCCGTGGTGGTGGGAGTACAACGTCGACTAGGTTGCCGGCCGCTGGCCTCATCCTGGTCCCCAACCCGCGACACCTGTGCTAGGATGCCGTCCCTTTCAGATGGGACGAGCGCGGCCGCCCCGTGTGGCCCCGGTCCGAATCCCGATTCCCGCCCGGAGGCCGTCCGCGCCATGTCCCCGCAGGTCGTCCCGCTGCCCCTGTCCGAGCCGCTGCTCGAGACGATGGCCGCCGAGCTCTCGGCGCGGCTGCCGGGCGCCGTCCACGGCGACTATTCCGGTGCGCTGGTGCTCCTGCCCTCGACACGTGCCTGCCGCACCCTCGGCCAGCTCGTCTTCGAGGCTTCGGGTCGCGAAGCCGTGCTGCTGCCGCGTATCCTGACGCCGGCGCAACTGGCGGTCGAGGCCGCGACCGCGCTGGGCCTGGCGCCCGCGACTGATGCGCCCGTCGATCGCACGCGCGCGCTGATCCTGACGCACCAGCTGGTGGCCGGCGACTGGCTGCAGGGCCCGCCGGAAACCGCGCCGGGGCTGGCCCAGGAACTGGTGCGCACCTTCGACGAGATCCGCCGCCACCAGCTTGCCGATGTATTGCTGCTGCCGGCGAACCTGGAAGAGGCCCTGGGGCGCATGGCCGTGCGCGAGGCCGAAGCCGAGGCCGTGGCCACCGAGCTGCAGAGCCTGCACGACGCCTGGCGCCTCTACCGCGCCTGTATTCCCCGTGACCAGGTCGATGCGCAGGTGCAGCTGGCCAACCGGCTGGCCCGCGGCGCGGACGGCGCGCTGCCGTGGCCGCACGCCCGCTGCGAACTGGCGCTCGCCGGCGGTTTCACGCGGCTGGATCCGGTCACCGCGGCCCCGGCGGTGGCCGCGCTCGCGGCGGCTGACGCGGCCATGGTCTACGTGGGGTCCAACGCGGACCCGCTCTCGCGGCGGCTCACGGCCACGTGGGACCCCGCCGATGCGCGCGGCGGCCCGCTCGGGCCCGCGCGTCGCGCGGCGCGGCAACTCGGGGCGCAGGGCGCCGATGCCGAAGCGCCGGCGACGAAGCAGCCGGCGGCGCCGCAGGGATTGCGCGAGCGCCTGGACGCACTGGCGGCGGTGTTGCCGCCATTGGCCTCCCCGACGCCGGGCGGCGCCCTGGAATTGGCTGCCTGCAGCGATGGGGAACACGAGGCGCGCGTGATCTCCGACCTGGTCGTGCGCCGGCTGCAGGAGCCCGACGGCGCCACGGCGCGGCTGGCCGTGGCCGTTCCCGACCGTCGCCTGGCCGCGCGCGTGTCGGCGCAGCTGAGGCAGGCGGGTCTCGATGTCGACAACACCCATGGCGAGCCGCTGTCGGCGCAGCCGGCCGGACTGCTGCTGCGCTTCGCGCTGCGGGCGGCGCTGACGGGCCTGCGCGGCGAGGCGGTGCTCGAGGTGCTGGCGCATCCGTACGTGGCCCTGGCGGTGCCGAACGGCAGCCATGGGCTGTGGACCCTGCGGCTGGAGAGGCTGTTGCGCAGCGACGACGCCTTCCAGGGCGGGCAGGATTCACTGCTGCGCCGCGCCCGCGAGCATGACGAGGCGGCCCGCGCCGTGCTGCGCCGCGCATCCGAAGGCATGGAGGCGTTCGTCGCTGCGATCGGTGACGCGCTGTCGCCGCTGCTGGAACTCGGCGGTCGCCGGCTTTCGCCCTGGGCCGAACACCTCGCCGCGCTGCGGAAGGCCTGGGCGCTGCTCGCCGCGGAGCGACCGCTCGAGACCGGGTCCGACCGTGCGGACATCATCGCCGCCGCGCGCCTGCTCGACGAGCTCGCGGTCGATGCCCATCGCCTGCCGGTGGTCACGGCGGCGACGTTCGCGGCCGACCTGAACCGGCAGCTGGCCGGCGCTTCGGCGCCGCCGCATCGCGACCCGGGGCTGGGCCTGCTCGTGACCGGCCACCTCGAGGCGCGCCTCGAGCGCTTCGACCTTCTCGTGGTCGGCGGGCTGGCCGACGGCTCGCTGCCGCGGCGCCCGTCGCGTGCGGCGTTCCTGGGCAGCCGCGCGCGCGAGGCGCTGGGCCTGCCCGGCCGTCGCGACAGCCTCGATGCCGACGCCGAGTTGTTCCTGCGGCTGCTTCACGGCGCGCCGCGCGTGGCCCTGACCTGGCCTGCCGAGGAAGAAGGCTCGCCGGTGCTGCCGTCGCCGCTGGTGGAACGCCTGCTGCTGGTGCACGGCCTGGCGCCCGACGCCGAGCTGCTGCGCGCGCCCCCGGCACCGACGTGGAGCGCGATCGCGCCGGCCACGGCAGCGATCGAGGCGGCTCAGCGCTCGTTCCTCGGCGAGCCGGCGGCCACGCCACTGCTGGCGCCGGCGCGGCCACGCGGGCGCCTCAGCTGGTCGGGCCTGCGCAAGTGGCTCGACTGCCCCTACCGCTTCCTGCTCGAGTACGGCTTCGCGCTGCGCCGCGACGAGGACGTGCAGCGCGAGTTCGGCCGCCGCGAGTACGGCTCGAAGGTGCACGAGGTGCTGCAGCGGTTCCTGGCGCCCGGCAGCCACGGCTACGCGGCACTCGTTGCCGGTGACGGCGAGACGGCGCGCCGGGAACTGGATCGTGCCGCCGTCGCCACCTTCGTTCCGGGTGCGCTCGCGCTCGAAGTCGGCGACCAGCCGGATCGCGCGCTGTGGCTCGAGGCTTTCCGCGACCTCATCGACCCCGTCGTCGAGCACGAGTTGTCGCGTTTCATCGACTGGCGCCCGGTCGGCTTCGAGACCGGGTTCGAGCTGCCCCTGGACCGGCTGCACGGCTGGCTGCTGCACGAACTGGACACCGCCGACGCCGACGAGGCCGCAGCCTTGCGCGCGCGCGTGCCGGCAGCGATGCCGGAGGCGGCCGCGGGCGTGGTGCTGACCGGGCGCATCGACCGCCTGGACCTGGCCTGCGACGGCTCGGGTCGCCTGGCCGTCATCGACTTCAAGACCGGCGCCCGCCCCTCGAAAGGCGAGATCGAGCGATTCGACGAGATGCAGGTGCTGCTCTATGCCGTGGCCGTCGGCGCCGGCGCCGTCGATCTGCCCGGGCCGGACGGGCCGCGACCGCTGGCCGGGACTGTCGCCGAAGGCGCCTACTACGGGTTGAAGCGCGACGAAGTCGGGGTGCGCGCGAAGGTCGAGTTGCCCGCGCTGGACGGCGAGGGTCGCCCGCACCTGCGGGAGGGCGCCGCGCGCCTGCTGCAGCTGGCTTTCGCGGCCGTGGCGCCCGGGGGCCCGTTCCCGCTCGTGCCGCGCGCGCAGGCCGGCGAGGGACCGGCGAAGCTGCCGTGTGAACGGTGCGACTTCCGGGGCATCTGCCGCCTGGAGGAGATCGACCTGTCGCCGGTACTGAAGCGCCGCGTGGAGAAGCTGGTCAACCGGCGGGAGGACGCGTGGTGAACGCCATCGACCAGGCCCGCCGCATCCAGCTCAAGGCCTCGCGGCCCGATCGCTCGGTCGTGCTGCGTGCGGCCGCCGGCTCCGGCAAGACCACCGCGCTGGTCAACCGCTTCCTGCGCCTGTGCCTGGAGCGCACCGCGGCGCGCGCGGCGCCGGGCACCATCCTGGCGGTCACCTTCACGCGCAAGGCAGCCGTCGAGATCCAGGAACGCCTGCGTCGCGAGGCGCGCCAGCTGGCCCTCGCTGCGCCGGACGAGCGTGCGCTCCGGCTGGCCGCGATCTTCGGCGACCGCGAGCGGGGAGCACCCGACGAGCAGGAGGTTGCCGCGGCCGGCGCGCTCTACGAGCAGCTGCTGGCCGACACCTCGGGACTGAACCTCGGCACCATCCACTCGTTCTGCCAGGTGGTTCTGGGCCGTTTCGCACGCGAGGCCGGCCTGGACCCGACCTTCGGCGTGCTGGAAGACCCGCACGACCTGCACGACGAGGCCTTCGACCTGCTCGTGGGCGAGATCGCGCAGGACCCGCTGCTCGCGGACGCCGCACGTCGCCTGGGCGCGCACCCCGACAGCCTGCGCAACACGCTGCAGGTCTGCCTGGACGAGGGCATGCGCCTGGAGCGCTGGCTGCAGGCGGCCCGGGGCGATGATGAAGCGACTCGGGCTGCGCACCGGCGCGCGCCACGCACCGAGGCCCTGCCGGCGCTCGAGGCCGACCTGCGGCGACACCTGTTCCCCGGCCTCGCCGACATCGACGGCAACCTGCACGCGAGGTTGGGCGGCCAACTCGCCGCGGCGCTCGGCGCCTTCGCACAGGAGCTGCCGGCGGTCGTGCGTGCTGCGTTCGACGTCTTTCCCGGTAAGTCCGGGGCGAACCTCGACAAGCTGGCGGCCGACGCGGCCGCGCTGGCCGCGGGCTGGGACCCGTCGGTAGACGATGCGAGGGCGGAGGCGGCCGCCAATCGGCTCGGCGCCGACGTCGCCGGGCTGTTGCTGACCAGGGACAACAAGGTTCGTTCGTACACGCGCAGCGGCGGCGCGGAGTTCAAGGCCGAGTTCCGCGCGCTGATTGCAACGCAGGCGCTGCCGGTCTTCACCCTGTTGATGGACATCACGCGCCTGGAACTGCTGGCCGAGAATGTCGCGCTGCTGCGCCTGGGCCTGCGCCTGCGCGACCTGGTCGCGGAACTGAAGCGGCGCGATCGCGTCGTCGACTTCCAGGACCTGGAGGATATGGCCAGCGGCCTGCTGGCGGGCCGGGGTCGCGCCCAGGAACTGCAGTACCGTCTTGATGACGCCATCCAGCACCTCTTGGTCGACGAGTTCCAGGACACGAACATCAACCAGTGGGAACTGCTGAAGCCGTTCGTGTCGGAGTTCCTTGCCGGCGGCGGCGATCGCACGCGCACCTTCTTCCTGGTCGGCGACGTGAAGCAGTCGATCTACGGCTTCCGCGGGGCCTGGCCGCGCCTGTTCGGCGAGGTGGAGCGGGAGATGGAGGACTACGACTGCGACGTGCTGGCGCTGCCCACGAACTTCCGCAGCCGGCGCGCCATCGTCGAGGGTGTGGGTGAACTGTTCAATGCGCCGCCCCTGGCCGGGCGGCTCGAGCCCGAGGAGCAGCTCGGCGTGCGCCAGGAATGGGCGCGCACCGACCGGCCCGGGACGTTCATCATCCACGCGCCGTTCCCCGACCCCGACGATCCGGAGTCGGCCGGCGCCGGCGGCGGCGAGCAGGCGGCGGCGCGGGCTGCCGCGGCGATGGTCAGGCGCATGCGCGACACGCACGAGCCGGTCTACGATGCGCACCTCAGGGCCGAGCGGCCGCTGCAATGGCGCGACGTGCTGGTGCTGGCCCGTTTCCGCACCGATTTCGCGCTCTACGAGCGCGCCTTCCGTGAGGCCGGCATTCCCTTCCTGCCTCCGGGTCGCGGCATGCTGGCGGCCAGTCGCGAGGTGCGGGATCTCGTGGCGCTGCTCCGTTGGCTGGCCTGGCCCGACGACAACGTGGCGCTGGCGACGGTGCTGCGTTCACCCATCGTGCGGCTCGACCAGGGCGCGTTGCAGGCGCTGCTGTCGCAGCGCGGCGTGATGCAGAAGCGTGACGACGGCGGCTGGCGCGAACCGCGGGCCCTGTGGCAGGCGCTGCGCGCCTCGACCGACCCGCAGGTCGCCGCCGTGGCGATGCAGCTGTCCGAGTGGCGGCGCAAGCTGGACTTCGAGACGTGCCACGACCTGCTGCGTCGCATCGCCCGCGATGTCGACCTGCCGCGCCGCTACCAGGTGGCGCTCGGCGAACAGGCGCGCTTCAACCTCGAGCGCCTGTACGACCTGGCGCTCGGCGGCGACGTGCTGGGCACGCCGACCGCGCGGCGGCTGGCCGACATGATCGAACGCGCCGCCGCCCGCGGCACGCAGGAAGAGGCCCCGCTGCCCAGCGACGGCGAAGGTCGCGTGCGCTTCCTGACCGTACACGGCGCCAAGGGACTGGAAGCGCCCGTGGTGCTGCTGGTCGATGCCGACCACAAGTCGCAGCGCAGGACCGCACAGGTCTGCCTGGACGCCGACGCGCGCCACCCGGCGCTGCTGCTGGCGACCACGGCTCGCCAGCGCCGCGGCTACGAGTTCCCCGAAGGCGTGGAAGCGCCGGCCGACCCGCTGGCAGCCGCTGTCCGCGACGCCGAGGGGCGCGACGAGGCCGAACAGGCGCACCTGCTCTACGTGGCGCTGACCCGCGCGCGTGATCGCCTGCATGTGCTCGGCGGCGATCGTGCCGGCAGCGGCTCGCGCGAGCACCGCAGCCCGCTGCGCGACCTTCGCGAGGCGGCTGTCGGGGCCGCCGCCGCCGCCGCTGCCGACTGGGCCGTCGAGGCGCCGGCCGCCGATGACGACGCGCTGCACCGCGAAGGCGGCAGCGGCCCGGGCGTGCCCGGACCCGCGCGCGAACCGCACGAGCCGCCGCCGGCTCCCGCAATGTGGCAGCCCCCGGTGCGGCGCCCGCGGTTCGCGCTGGTGCGGCCGTCGGCCGCTGCCGACGACCCGCGCCACGACCGTCGCGACGACGCCGATCCCGAGGATGCGGCGGCGGCCGAGGCGATCCGCGTCGATGACGCAAGGCCGGACGACGACGCGCGCGAAGGTCAGGGGTCGGCGCCGGACGCCGGCGTCGACGTGCGCCCGGCGCGGGTCGCCGCCGCCGGCGCCCTGCCGCCCGGGGTCTCGCCCGCCGAGCACGGCGACCGCGTGCACCGGCTGCTGCAGGCGGCCTGCCTGGCCGGCGTCATGCCGCCGGGAACGGGGCCGGCGCACGACGAAGCGACGGCCGTCTTCGCGGCGCCGCCGCTCGCCCGGGTCTTCCGTCCGCAGGCCGGCGCCTTCGCACGGAGCGAGGTCCCGGTCATCGCACGCCGCGCTGCAGCGCGCGGCGCCCCGGCGGTGGAGCAGCGCATCACCGGTGTCATCGACCGCCTGGTTGTCGGTCCGGATGGTGTCGACATCATCGACTACAAGACGAACCGCGGCGCCGCGGACCCGGCGCAGCGCGCGTGGCTCATCGACCACTACCGCCCGCAGCTGGCCGCCTACCGCGAGGTAATGACGCTGCTGCACCCCGGACTTCCGGTGCGCACCTGGCTGTTGTTCACCGACCCGGCCCTGCCGCACGACCAGCGCCTGCACGAGGTCACCTGACCGGCGCCGTTGCGCACAAAAAAGCCGGGGACCCCTGCGTGGAGAAGGGATCCCCGGTCGCGCGGCCGCCTCGCCTCCTGCTAAGCGGGCCGGCGGTCTGTGGTCGCTGCTAGCGCTTGAGCTCCTTGCGCATTTCCTTCAGTTCCCGACGCAGCGCTTCCATTTCCTCGCGCACGGAGTCGAGGTCGTCGTCGGCGAGGTTCCGCCGTTCGATGATGACTTCGCGCTCCTCTCCGGGAGCGCCGTCGCGGCCCAGGCGCCGCAACATGCGCGGGGCGATCGCCCTGGCGTCGTCGCCCTCGCCGTCGCGGATGATCTCGATGCGCCGGCCTTCCATCGCGTCGCCGGGCATCTCGCCCAGCGTTGCCGTGACGGTCTGCCGGCTGCCCTTGCGCAGAACCTGCAGCGAAATTTCGTCGCCCGCCTTGGTGCCGGCCATCGCCTCGTGCAGCGCGTCCGGCGTGCCCACTTCGGTGTCGCCGGCCTTGACGATGACATCGCCGGCGCGCAGTCCGGCCTTCGCGGCCGGACTGTCCCCGACGACCTCGGTCACCAGCACGCCGGCCCCGTCCTTCACGCCGAAATACTCGCCCAGCTGGCCGTTCAGCGCGTCCATGCGCAGGCCGAGCCAGCCACGGTCGTCGTCCATCGTGCGGATGATGACCTGGTGGTCGCCATCGCCTTCGCCGTGGAAGAAGGCGCGCGGCGCCTTGCCGTCACCCTTGGGGAGCACCATGACCCTGGTGTCGCCGTCCTCGAACCACTGCATGCCCTCGAGGTCCTTGAGGTTCTTCAGGCCTTCCAGCCCCTCGAGCTTCTGCAGCTTCTCGAATTCCTTCATCTGTTCGGCATCAGGCGCGGCGGGCCATTCGACCCTGGACTCGCGCTTGCCGGCCACCGCCGCGAGCTTCGTCTGCCGGCCGTCGCGCAGGACCACGAGATTGGCCTTGTCGCCGGGGGCCAGCGCCCGCACGGCTTCGGTCAGGGCCGCCTGGTTCGTGGCGGCCTGTCCGTTGAGTTCCAGGATGACGTCGCCGTCCTGCAGGCCTGCTTTTTCGGCAGGGCTGCCGTCGACCACGTCGTTGACGATGACGCCGGGGCGGTCGCCCATCTGCAGGGCCTTGCTGATGCTCGGGGTCAGGTCCTGGAGCATGATGCCGAGGTAACCCTGCTCGGCGGCGGCGGCCGGCGCGGCCGCGGCAACGATCACGAGCAGCGAGAAGAGCGATGCGGCCACGCCCAGGGGGCGTCTGGCAGCCGTGAACGCGAACATGGCGCTGTCCTTTCGGAGGCTCGGTGGAGGGGATTCGGCCGTCATAACGTCCAGGGCGGGCGCAGGTTCCCACCGGCGGCGGGCCGGTCCTGCCGTCACCCGAAAGTGGTCAAGAACCGGCCGGTCGGGCCGATCACTCCCTGGGGCGCCCGTACCGGTCGGCGGGGGCGCCGGTGTGGTCCGATCTGCTGTCAGGGCAAGGTCTTGGGGGGCGGGCAACGATGGCCAACATCGAGTGGAAAACCGAATACGAGATCGGCGTGCCGCTCATCGACGAGCAGCATCGCCATCTGGTCGAGATCATCAACAAGTTCGAGGATGCCCTGCAGCGGGGCAAGGGCTCGCGGCAGATGAACGAGATCATCAAGGACCTGATCGGCTACACGCAGGAGCATTTCGCGACCGAGGAACGCCTGATGGCCGAGGCGGGCTACGAGCACCTGAAGCTGCACCAGAGCCAGCACCGGCAACTGATGCAGAAGGTGGAGCGGTTCCAGTTCGAGTTCAACGGCGCCGGCAAGCGCATCACGGCCGAGATGCACGAGTTCCTGGCCTACTGGCTGGTGACGCACATCCTGCGCGACGACAAGGCCTACAGCCCCGTGCTGGCGGGCCAGACTGTGCCTGAAGCAGCCGACTGACCGGCGCCGGCGCCCTCAGCCGCGCAGGTGCGACACCAGGATCTGAAGGCCGATCAGCATCAGCAGGACGCCGCCACCGACCTCCATGCGGTTTCCCCACTTCGCGTGCAGCACGCCGCCCAGCGCCAACCCGCCCCAGGACATCGCCGCGGTGATCACGCCGATAAGCAGGCACGGCAGCCAGATCGCGATGTCCAGCACCGCCAATCCCAGGCCCACGGCCAGCGCATCAACGCTGGTCGCGACACTCAAGGCGATGAGCGACCAGCCGCGGGAGGGATCGCTGCGCGGCTGCTCGTCGTCGTGGTGGCGCAGGCCGGCGATGATCATGCGGCCGCCGACGAAAGCCAGCAGCCCGAACGCCAGCCAGTGGTCAATCGTGTGGAAGACGCCGACCAGGCCCCGCCCGAGCACCCAGCCGACCAGCGGCATCAGCATCTGGAATAGCCCGAAATGGAAGACCAGGCGGAAGGCCGCGCGCCCGCCGCGGGCCCTGCCGGTGGCCGCGGTACCCAGGCAGACCGCGGTCGCGTCCATGGCCAGTCCGCAGGCAATGACGATGTAGTGCCCGATACCCAAGCCGCGGCTCCATGGGGACAGTCGGTAGGGGGTCCGGTTCGGTTTCCAATGATGGAAGGCGACCGGGCGCGGCGCCAGTCCTCGTCCGCGGAGCGGCTTCGAGGGGTTCCGCCTAGATGGCAGCGCCCACCGAGACGATCCCGGTGATGTCCAGGTCGGCACACGTGCGCAGGTCCACGTAGGGCCTGTCGTCGCGGGGAATAAGATCGCCGTCCGCCTCGCGGGTCACGCGCAGGCGGGGGCGGGCGAGCGAGGTGCCGCGCGCCACCACGACAGCGGTCCGGCGGTCGCTCAGGCGCACCTCGCTGCCCGGGGGATACAGGCCCAGCGTGTTGACCAGCGCCGCCAGCAACCGCGGATGGTAGGCCGTCTCGTCGCCCAGCATGATCTCGAAGGCGCGGCGCGGCGACATCGGCTTCTTGTAGGGGCGACGCGCGGTGAGGGCCTCGAACACGTCGCAGACATGGATGAGCTCCGGCACGATGCCGAGGCATCGGCAGCCCGGCACATCGGGGTAGCCGCCGCCGCCGTGCCGCAGGTGGTGACCCCAGGTGGCCGACAGCACGAGTGCGCTGGCTTCACCGTTGTCCAGGAGGATCCGGGCGCCTACCGCCGGGTGGGTCTCGATGACGCGGCGCTCGTCGTCGTCAAGGCGGCCGGGCTTGAAGAGGATCTCGGCGGGAATGCGGCCCTTGCCCACGTCGTGCAGCAGGCCGGCCGTCGCCAGTTCGGCCAGTGCGTCGGGCGGCCAGCCGAGCTCGCGCGCCACCATTGCCGACAGCGCCGCCACGCGCACGGAATGCCCGATGGTGTAGCTGTCGTAGTCGGGGTAGCGCAGGAACTGCATCACGTCCAGGGCATTGCGGTCGGCCAGGTCCACGAGTCCGGCGCCGGCAGAGCGTGCGCGGTCGAAATCGACGGAGCCGTCGTGGAGCACGGCCAGCGCGTTGCAGGCGACCGTGTCGTACATCGCCTGGTAGATATGGACCAGCGTCGCGAAATCGGCCGTGCCGACAGCGCCGGACTCCGACTGCGCGTCGTGGTCGTGCCCGCCGCCGTCGTCGATGGCGGGGGTCTCGCCGTTGTCCTCGACGAGCGGCGCCGCCAGCGTGACGCCCGACAGTCCGCCCGCGACGAACGCCGACTGGGCCTCGGCCAGGCTCGCGAAGGGCTCGCCGCGCTCGGCGCCGAGCCGGAAGAAGGTCGTGAGGTCTTCCGCCGTCACGGGCGCACGGAATGCGAAGCCGCCGCAGCCGAGGCGCTCGGCGAAGTCGATCAGTGCGCGACCCGCGATGGACGGCCCCACGAGATAGCGGCCGTTGCGCACGAACTTCCCGCCGAAGACGCCGAATGCGAGGGTGTCGGAATCCGTGTCGCGCAGCAGCGCCGTGATGTCGGCGGCCACCTCGCGGCTGGTGGCGATGACGCGCGGGTGCGCATCGAAGTACATGCGGCGCTGGCTGATACCGTTGGCCAGCCGGATGATCACGTCGCTGAAGCGCTGTTCCATGTCATTTCCCCGGCCCGGAGGGCGATTGCGCCGCGACGCGGCAGGCCTCCGGCCACACCCGCTTCGTGAGCAGGCGCCGCTCATTCACGATGCGCTGCAGCAGCGGTGCCGCGGCAATGGGAGCGGTCGCGGCCAGCCAGGTGATGGCGCCGGGCACCCAATGCTCGGTGCGCCGATCCTTCGGCAGCGAGTCGACCATCCCCAGCAGGAGCGGCACGACCAGTTGCTTCAGTTCGCGGGACGGCTGCGGGCGACCGCCGTCGCGCAGGAGCGTGATGTACAGGTGTCGATCGTCCGGCTCGTAGCCGCGAACGGCCCCCATCACGATGCCGGTCAATCGATCGGGGGGCGTTTCAGCAGCGCGCGATACAGGCGCGGACCATGATGTTCGCTCCCTGCCAGGTGCAGGAGCACCGCATGGATGCTGCGCACCCGGGACGGCGCCACCAGGAAGACCTGCTCCGCAGCCACCGGATTCAGCGCCCCCGGCAGGGGCGACAGGCGGTCCAGGCGCCCGAGGGCATCAGCGACCTCCAGCGATGCAGCCAGTTGCCACAGTCGCGCGACAAGGGGCTCGGGCGCCGCCGGGAGGCCGAGCAGCAGGTCGTTGACGAGGTGGGGCCACAGGAAGTCGCGCACGGCCGGCGGCCACGAACTGTCGACTTCGGCCCAGACAGCGCTGACCAGCGCGGGGTTCTCGGCGCGGGCCGCCCCGAGAATCGCCCCCGCCGCCCGGTCGGCAGTGGCGGTCCCCGCCACCTGCGCGAAAGCGGTCAGCAGTTCGCCCAGTGCCGCCATCTCGTCGGGACGCAACCCCGGGTCGGCGCAGGCCCGGCGGAGGATGTCCAGCAGCGGTTCGTCACGCGGCGCCCGCGGGCCGGTGGCCACCATTGCGAGGCAGATGGCGAGCTGGTCGCGACGCGACTCGCGTCCGGGGTCGGGAACCGACTCCGGGCGGGACGCCAGTTCAACGACGCGCAATGCCAGGTCATTGATACCCAGCTCGAAGTCCTCGTCGATCGCCTCCAGGGATGAACTGGGCGTCGGCTCCACCGATTCGGCGCCGATCTTCCGGCGCAGCTCGTCGAAGATGACCCGCGCGCGCCGGGCATCGCCGCTGACGGTGATGGCCTGACGGGCCAGCTTCATCAGCTCGGTGATGTCGTTCGCGTCGCGATCGCGTTCAAGCAGGCCGCGCAGCTCCCACCGCGCTTCCCAGCTCCGCGCGGCACAAGCCGCGCGCGCCGTTGCCGGCAGCCCGCCCGCGTGGCCCGCGTCGTTGCCCTGCGCCTCGATGGCCTGGCGCAGCAGCGAGGTGAACTCGTGGATGATCGCCAGGGGATCGGCGGCCGGCTCTCCCGCCTCGCTCGCCTGCGACGATTCGCGCCAGGCCTCGAGCACCCCGTCGAAGGCGGCGTTCGACGCGTCTTCACCGACGCCCACGCGGCGGCTCGCCACGCTGACGGTCGGCGGCAGGTTGCTGATGGTCACTTCGCGGAAGGAGTGCGACTGGCTCATCATCAGACGATGGTCATTCAGCGCCGCCAGGGCCTGCCTGAGGTCCGCGGCATTGAGGCGCGCGGAGAACTCGAGGCGCGCGACATTGAGCGCGACCAGCAGCTCGTGCAGCTGGCGCACCACGCGCAGGCGCGGGTCGAGCGTCTGGCCGTCGATCACGAGGCCTGCGGCGGCGATCTCGATCGCCAGCGAGGGGCGCGTGCCGATCGCGGCGACGATGCCGGCGCAGGCCGTCTCGGAAGCCCGGTGGTACTGCTCGTGCTCGAGCGCGTAGTACGTGCCGACGGTGAGCAGCCGGTCGAGCGACTTCACGAACGTGGCGGCATCCGGGCCCAGCGCCTGGCCGGTGGCATCGAAGATCGTTTCGCTGGTGGCGATGCTCTGCATCGGGACCTGTGCCTTCATGGCTGGCGGGCAAGGGAGTCGGCCGGTCCCTCCTCTTGTCGGCCGGAATCGGATACGCTTGATCAGGAAGGGGCGCGGGGCCGGGCTCCCGGTGTGCGGGAAATGTCGTCGCCCCGGAAAAAGTTGTCCCCAGGCGCGATTTTTCTTCGTCGCGATATTCAAAAAAGATTATCATTATCGAACAGATGCGCCGAGTTATCCCCCGGCGGGGGCGGAAGGCGGGAACTGCCGCGCCAGGGCCGGGTTGCCCGGGTTTTCCCCCCGGGTTACCATCTGGAGCCGGGCCCGCCGCCGGTCCGTGTCCGCACAGGTCCTTGCCCATCCCTGTCCCTGAGGATTCCACGAGACGATGCTGCCGCTGACCTTACTCGCCGCGCTGCACCCGGTCCCGGCCTACATCGGGCCGGGCGCCGGCTTTGCGCTCGGCGGTTCGTTCCTGTTCGCGTTGGCGGGCATCCTCCTGGCCCTGCTGGCGCTGCTGCTCTGGCCGGCGCGGCTGGCGATCCGCTCGCTGCGCGGCCGCGGTCGCCGCAAGGGCGCGCAGGCCCGCCGCGTGGTGGTGCTCGGGCTCGATGGACTGGACCCGATCCTTACCCGCCGCTGGCTGGACGAGGGGCAGCTGCCGCATCTCGATGCGCTGCGCCGCGAGGGCGGCTTCCGTCCGTTGGGCACCACCTGGCCGGCGATGTCGCCGGTGGGCTGGTCGACGTTCGCCACGGGTGTCGACGCGTCGGGCCACAACATCTTCGATTTCCTCACGCGCGACCGCCTGACGCACCTGCCGACGTTGTCGTCCACGCGGCTGCGGCGCGCGCCGGCGCGGAAGATCGGACCGTTCAGCCTGCCGGGCGGCGGCCATCCCTTCGAGTCGCTCAAGCGCAGCAAGCCGTTCTGGACCACGTGCGCCGAGGCCGGCGTGGCCACGAGCATCCTGCGCGTGCCGATCACCTTTCCGCCCGATCGCTTCGGCGGCAAGCTGCTGTCGGCGATGTGCGTGCCCGACCTGCGCGGCACCCAGGGCACCTTCACCGAATTCCGTGAGCCGGCGGCGGCCGGCACGGCCGAAGCGACGATGACCACCGGCGGCGTGCGGCTGTTGCTGGAGCGCGATGGCGACGCCTTCACGGGCAGGCTGCCGGGGCCCGATGCCCCGGACGGCTCGGGCCCGCTGACGGTTGCCGTGACGGTCGCGGTGGACAGGGCTGCGTCGCGCGCGCGGTTCACGATGGCCGGCCGCACGTTCACGCTGGGCGCCGACGAGTACTCGGACTGGATCCCGGTCGCCTTCGGCCGCGGGTCGCAGCAGGCGCACGGCATCTGCCGCCTGCGCGTGACGGCGTTCGCGCCGCGGTTCACGTTCTACGTGACGCCGCTGCACATCGACCCCGCAAAGCCGGCCGTGCCCATCAGCAACCCGCCGCACCTGGCGATGGCCCTGGCCAAGCTGCACGGGCCGTTCGCCACGCTCGGGCTGGCCGAGGACACCTGGGCGCTCAACGAGCGTGTCATCGACGAGCAGGCGTTCCTCGAGCAGGCCTACGCCATCCACGAGGAGCGGCGGCGGCAGTTCCTGCACGCGCTCGACCGCACGCCCGAGGGCGTGGTCTCCGTCGTGTTCGACGCCACCGACCGCATCCAGCACATGTTCTTCCGCTACCTGGACCCGGAACACCCGGCGAACCGCGGCAAGGATACCGAGAAGCACAAGGACGCCATCCTCGACCTGTACCGCCGCGCCGACGCGCTGGTGGGCGAGACGCGCGCGAAGCTGCGCAAGGGCGACGTGCTGCTGGTCGCCTCCGACCACGGGTTCAAGCAGTTCCAGCGCGGCGTGAACCTGAATGCCTGGTTCCGCGGGAACGGCTATCTCTACCTGAAGGGCGACCCGGCCGATGGGCCGCTGCCGGCGATTCCCGACGGCCGCCGCTTCGAGGTGGGCGACATCGACTGGCCGCGCACGCGCGCCTATACCAACGGGCTGGCCGGCTTCTACCTCAACGTGAAGGGCCGCGAGCACGACGGTTGCGTGGAGCCCGCCCAGGTGGCGACGCTCAAGCGCGAGATCATCGACCGCCTGCGCGGGCTGCCCGACCCGGGGCGCGGCGGGCAGGAAGCCATCACCGAGCTGTGGGCCGGCGAGGACGTCTACCACGGGCCCTACCGCGAGAACGGCCCCGACGTGATCGTCGGCTACAAGCCGGGCTACCGCGCCGACTGGGACGCGGCGGTGGGCGCGGTGTCGGGCGTGGTCATCTCCGACAACACCCGCAGCTGGTCGGGCGACCATTGCATGGATCCGCGGCAGGTGCCCGGCGTGCTGTTCAGTTCGCTGCCGTTCGCGGCCGGAAAGCCCAACCTGGTGGACCTGGCCCCGACGGTGCTGGACCTGCTGGGGCTGCCGCGCCCTGCGCACATGACCGGGCGCAGCATCTTCAGCGGCGATGGGGAGGCGGCATGAGGCAGTGTTGCAGGCAGGCGATCGTGGTGCTGCTCGCGGTGTCGGCCGTGACTGCGGCCGGACCGGGGTTGCGCAATGCGGAGGCCGCAGCGGAGGCCGGTCCGCGCGTGCTCATCCTCGGGTTCGACGGCATGGATCCGGTGCTGCTGCGCCAGTACCTGGACGAGGGCGCGCTGCCGAACTTCAGCCGCTTCCTGGCGCAGGGCGCCGTCGTGACGCCGTTCGGCACCGCGATCCCGCCGCAGTCGCCGGTGGCCTGGTCGAACTTCATCACCGGGCGTGATCCGGGCGGCCACGGCATCTTCGACTTCATCCACCGCGATCCGCAGACGATGCTGCCGCGCTTCTCGGCCAGCGAAGCGAGTGCGCCCGACAAGTTCTGGAAGCTGGGCAAGTGGAAGATTCCGCGCGGCACCGGCAAGGTGAAGAACCTGCGCCAGGGCACGGCGTTCTGGGAGCTGCTGCCGGGTGCCGACGT
Source organism: bacterium (assembly GCA_016703265.1). NCBI lineage: Bacteria > bacterium. Next base: position 111,170 of record JADJCK010000003.1, on the reverse strand, counting down.
GGACGCCACCATCTTCAAGGTGCCGGCGAACTTCCCGCCCGTCGATTGTGAAGTGCGCTCGCTGTCGGGCATGGGGACGCCCGACATCACCGGCAGCTACGGGATCTCGACGCTGATCACCACCGACCCGCCGGTTGAGCGCGACCTGGCGGGAGGACGCGTGGAGTCGGTGTACCTGCAGGACGGACGCTTCACCGCCACGCTGGCCGGGCCCCGCAACACGTGGCGCCAGGGCGACCCCGAGGTGCTGGCGGCCGTCGAGGGCGTGGTGGACCAGGAGCACGGGGCCGTCTGGCTGCGCGCCGGCACGCACGAAGTGGTGCTGAAGGCGGGCGAGTGGAGCGACTGGGTGCCGGTCGACTTCCCGATGGTGCCCCTGCTGAAGTCGGTGCACGGCATCTGTCGCTACTACCTCATCAGCACGTCGCCGCACCTGAAGCTCTACGCCACGCCGGTGCAGCTGGATCCGGAACGCCCGGAGATGCCGATCAGCACGCCCGGCGGCTACAGCCGCGAACTGGCGGAGGAAACGGGCCTTTTCTACACGCAGGGACTGCCCGACGACACCAGCGCCCTGGAGAACGGGTTCTTCGCCGACGCCGACTTCGTGCGCCAGAGCGAACTCGTGATGGCTGAGCACCTGGCGCAGCTGAAGTCCGAACTCGATCGCTTTGCCGGTGTGGAGCGCGGGTTGCTGTACTTCTACTTCAACTCGCCGGACCAGACCTGCCACATGACATGGCGTAACATGGATCCGGGTTCGCCCACGCACGCGCACGCTGACCCGGCGCACGCCGGCCGCATCCGTGATGTCTACCGCGACCTGGACCGCGCGCTGGGCCTGGCGATCGACCGCGCGGGCAGCGATGCGCTGATCATGGTCATGAGCGACCACGGCTTCGCGCCGTGGAACCGCGCCTTCCATGTGAACACCTGGCTGATGAACCACGGCTACCTGGTGCTCGACGAGGGCACCATGCCCACAGAAGTTGACATGCTGCGGCACGTCGACTGGTCGCGCACGCGCGCCTACGCCATCGGGCTGAACGGGTTGTACCTGAACCTGGCCGGACGCGAGCGCGAGGGCATCGTGCAGCCGGGCGCCGAGGCGCAGGGGCTGCTGGCCCGGCTCAAGGCGGAACTGGAAGCGGTGACCGATCCGCTCGACGGCAAGCCCGCGATCAAGTACGCGTACCGCGCCGACGAGGTGTATCACGGCGCGATGCGCGACACCGGGCCGGACATCGTCGTCGGGTACCATCGCGGCTGGCGCGGCAGCAACGAGTCGGCGCTGGGCCGGGTGACCGAGTCGGAGTTCAGCGACAACATGCTCAAGTGGAGCGGCGACCATTGCATGGCCGCCGACGAGGTGCCGGGCGTGCTGCTGGTCAACCGGCCGGTCCGGCGCGCCAATCCGGCGCTGGTGGACATGGCGCCGACCATCCTGACGCTGTTCGGGGTGCCGGTGCCGGCGGACATGGTGGGCGGCGACCTGTTCAGCGAGTGAAACGTGGGGCCCGCGTGCGCGGGCGAAAGGGGCGGCGATGTTCGGCGGACCGTCGATCAAGCTCGAAAAGGACCTCCTGGCGAAGGTGAAGAAGTACGCCGGCATCGCGGGCTACGCGACGCCGGAGGAATTCGTGCGCCACGTGCTGGAACGCGAGATCGCCAAGTTCGAGGAGGGCGGCGACTCGGAGGACGAGATCCGCAAGCGCATGCAGGGGCTGGGGTACATTTCGTGAGCGGTGCCTCCTGAATGAACGTCGTGAACGGCATTGTCGGACGCGTGTTCGACCTCGTGCTGGCGCCCTTTGCCGGGGCGCCCGCCTGGGGCCTGATCGTGGTGTCGGTGCTTTCGGCGGTGTGGGCGCTGCTGCTGTTCCGCGTCGTGACGCCGCAGGCGCGGCTGGCCGCGGCCCGCGACCGGCTGGTCGGCCACATCTTCGAGATGGGCCTGTACCAGGAGCACCTGCGCGTGGTCGGGCGCATCCAGCGCGACCTGGCGCTCGCGAACCTGCGCTATGTGTCCCTGAGCCTGCCGGCCCTCGTCGTGATGCTCCTGCCCATGCTGCTCACCCTGGGACAACTCGAGGCCCGCTATGCGCGGCGACCGCTGCACGTGGGCGAAAGCTCGGTGCTCGCGGTGACGCTGGCGCCTTCCGCAGCGGCGCGGCTCGACGAACTGCAGCTGTCGGCGCCTGCGGGCGTCGTCGTCGAGGCCGGTCCCGTGCGCGATCGGGCCGGCGGCGCCGCGGCCTGGCGCGTGAGGGCCGCCGCGCCGGGGAGACATGAATTGACGGTGACGCTGGGCGGGCAGGCTGTGGCGCAGCGTTCGCTGGCGGCCGGCACCGGCCTGCCGCGCACGGCTGAGACGGCGAGCACGAGCTGGACCCACGCCCTGCTGTATCCCGGCGAGAAGCAGTTGGCGGGCAGCGGCCCCGTGCTGGAGACTCGGCTGCGGTATCCGGCGCGCACCGTGAGCTACCTGGGCGTCGAACTGGACTGGCTCGTCGCTTTCATGCTGGTGTCGCTGGCCGGCGGGCTGGCGCTCAAGAACGTGTTGAAGGTGGAGATCTGAGATGGTGATCGGCGGACGTGGTGCGGGAGCGTGGTGGCTGGCGGCAGCGGTGGTGTTGCTGGCGGGCTGCGGCGGTGAGAAGAGCGGCGCAGACAAGGGCGGCACCGCTGCCAAACCCTCGCCCGGCGGCGGCGCAGAGAAGGATGCGACGCCGAAGCTCCTCGTGATCGGCGTCGACTCGGCCGACTGGCGCCTGCTGGACCCGATGATGGCCGAAGGCCGGTTGCCGCACCTGAAGGCGTTCCGGGCGCAGTCCGCGTCGGGACGCATGCAGTCGTTCTACCCGCTGGAGAAGTCGCCGCTGCTGTGGGCGAGCATCTGCACCGGCGTGATGCCCGCCGTGCACGGTGTCGACAGCTTCGTGAAGGGCTCCGGACAGAAGCCGGTGACCGGCAGCGCCTGGCACGCGCCCGCGCTCTGGGACATCCTCGGCGCCGCCGGCCGGAGCACGTTCGTCAGCGGCATGTGGACCACCTACCCGGCGCGGCCCATCGACGGCGTGATGGTCAGCGACTACCTGCCCTACGGCCGGGATCGCGGCAAGCCGCTGGCGGGCCTGGTCGATCCCGACTCGCTGACCACGGCGGTGCTGGAGTGCCGTGTGGACCCGGCCTCCCTCACGGCGCAGCAACTCGCACGTTTCCTGCCCGCGGGCGCCGATGTGGCTGCGCTGGAATTGGCCCATCCACAGCAGACGCAGAAACTGCGCGAGATCTGGGCCGCCGACCTCGCCTACCTGAACGTGGCTCGCCGCCTGAAGGCCGCGCGCGACTTCGACCTCTTCTTCTTCTACCTGCGCGGCCCGGACATGATCAGCCACGGCTTCTATCACTACATGGCGATCGAGGCCAACGCTTGGCGCGGCGACCAGGCGGAGCTGGCGGCCTTCCGCGAAGTCGTGCGCCGCTACTACGAGTGGAGCGACGAGGCCGTCGGCGAAGTGCTCTCGTGGTTCCCGCCCGATCGCCCGGCCGTCATCGTCTCGGATCACGGGTTCTACGGGCCGCGCCCCGAGGGCAAGGGCACCGTCGAGCATTCGGAGTGGGGCATCTTCATGGTGCGCAGTCCGCTGCACGTGGCCGGGGCGAACTTCGGTCACCTGCAGTTGCTCGACATCTGCCCGACGCTGCTGGCGCTGCTCGACCTTCCGCCCGCCGGCGACATGCCCGGCGTCGTGCTGGCCACAGGCCTGACCGACAAGGGCACCGATCGCGTGGCGCACATCGAGAAGAACCGCGTGGCATCGTACCTGGCGCTGCGGCCGGCGGTCGGGGGTGTTGTGGCGGAAGAGGATAGCGCCGTCGAGGAGGAGATCCGGCGGCAGCTGCGCTCGCTGGGTTACATCAAATAGTACAGGTCACGACCCTGGGATACTCGGCCGGCGACGCGAACTTCGTTGCGCCGGCCGCTTGCTTCTCGGTAAGCTGAGGTGGTGGTCTTACGGGGCAGGAAGGGGAAAAGCCATGTGGAATCGGATCGCGGCCACGTTGTTGTTCGTGGCATTCGCAACGCCGGCCATCGCCGAGTGTGATCCCAACGACCCGGTGACGGGCCTGCCTGATCTCAGTTACAGCGTCGTGGTCTGGAACGCGGCGGCAGGCGGGCCCGCCACGCTGCTCGTGGTGCCCGATGGTTCGGGACCGTCGTTCACGCAGGCGCGACGTCCCGACGGCACGCCGGTCGACGCGACGATCGCGTTGATGTTGTCCGACCCCTGCGGACCGGTCCCGAATTTTTCCCGCAACGACGTCTGGCTGGAGTCCACCGGCGGGAATTTCGTTCCCTGTCTCGGTGGCACGATCGCCGATAACAACTCCGACGCGTCGGGTCTGATGCGCTGGGTGTTGCCGCTGCATGCGGGCGGCAACAGCCCGGGGCCGTGCGTGGTCGTGATCAACGGCGCGCCGTTGTACACCACGACGACGCTGGACCTGCACTTCAACAGTCCAGACCTGAACGGCGACCGTGCGGTGTCTCTCAACGACGTCGCGCTCTTCGCGGCAGGGTACTACGGTGAGTACAGGTTTGCGGCTGATCTTCACGCCGATGGACACATCGACCTGGCCGACATCCCGCTGCTGGCGCGCTCGATGGGCGCACGCTGTCCCTGACCGGGCTACACGACGATTGCCAGTTCCAGCGCGATCTCCAGATTGAGCACCTTCGAGATGGGGCAGCCGGCCTTCGCGGCCGCGGCTGCCTCATCGACCTTGGCGCGGTCGGCGCCGCGCGCGGTGACCGTCGTGGTCAGCACGCTGCGGGTGAGCGCCAGGTTCTCGAACGTCACGGCGCAGGCGGTCTCGATCGAGTCGGGCGTGATGCCGCGCTCACCGAGCTGGGCGCTGAACGCCATGCTGAAGCAGGCGGCGTGGGCGGCGGCGATCAGTTCCTCGGGGTTGGTGCCCGGTTCGTCCTCGAATCGCGTGCGGAAGTCGTACTTCTGGTTCTTGATGGCGCCGCTGCCCACGCTGAAGCGGCCATGGCCGGTCTTCAGGTTGCCGGACCAGGCTGCGTTGGCGGTACGTTTCACGGATGACCCCCCGATTCGAGACGGCGCCGGTATGGCGGTTGCAATGCCCTCGCAGTCACGGTAGCCGAGGCTTCGCGCGGACGCCATGTCGGGGATTCCCCGCCCGGCTGTCCGCGCGCCCCGGCGTGTCCCCGGGAGTGTGATGTCGTTGCTCGGCAAGGAATTGGCTGTGGACGGGCCCGGAGCGGAGGCTGGCGTCGGCTGCGCGCCGGTGGCCGCTCCCGGCGGCCTGCCTGCGTCCGCTGGCGGCCGGGAACTGGCCGCTCGTGAGATCGCGGCCTTCCTGGGCGACCGGCAGCCGGAGCTGGTCTTCTTCTTCGGCTACGGCGACGGGGCCTATGCCGAGGCGCTGCGCGCCCGCACCACCGCGATCATTATCGTCTTCGAGCCGCGGCCGCTGGCCGGCGCGCCGTCGCCTCCGTCGGGCGTGCAGGTGCTCGACTCGCTGGCTGCCCTGATGGCCGCGGCGGCCGGGATGAACGACCTCGCGGCGCGTCAGGTGCTGGCCGGGGCCATTCCCGCCTTGCGCGTTGCCGAGCCGGAGTCGTTCGCACGATTCGCCGCTGCCGTGCGGCAGGCGCTGACCGACGCGCGCATCCGCAGCGCCACGCTCACGCGTTCGGCCGGGACGTGGCTGCGGAACCTTGCCGTGAACTTGCCCCAGGTGGCGGCCATGCCGCCGGTCGACCTGCTGGCCGGCCGGTTCGCCGGGCGCCCCGGCATCGTCGTGGGCGCCGGTCCGTCGCTGGATCTCAATCTGGAAGTACTGCGCGGGCTGCAGGGCCACGTCCTGCTCTGCGCCGCCAGCACGGCGCTGCCGGCGTTGGCGCGGTACGGGATCGTACCCGAGCTCGTGGTCGTGATCGAGGCCAACGACGTGAGCGGCCATTTCGCCGGCGTCCCGCATCTCGATCGCATGACACTGTTGCCGGGGCCGCTCGGGCACCCGGCGCACTTCGCGGTGCCGGCAGGGGCGCGCCTGGCCGTGGCGCTCGGCGGCAGTGTGCCGGGCGACTGGCTGCAGCGCGCCCGTGGTTGCCGCCGACTGGAGAGCGGCGGCAGTGTGGCCTGCGTCGCCTTCTCGGCCCTGCACCTGCTGGGCTGCGATCCGCTCGTGCTGGTGGGGATGGACCTGGCGCTGACCGACGGCCGCACGCATGCCGGCGGCACCGAGCAGGCGACGCGGCGCGTGCGCTACGAGCCCGGGGCCGGGCGCGTGTACCACTGGTTCGAGGACAAGCCGAACGCCGGGCACTGGAGCGCGGTGACCACGCCGGCCTGGGGTGGCGGCGAGGTGCTGACGCGGCCCATCTTCAACTCCTACCGGCTCTGGTTCGAGGGCGCCGCCGAGACCTGGGCCCGCGATCGCGTGCTGGTGAATGCCACCGAGGGCGGCGCGCGCATCCACGGGTTCACCGAGTCGTCGCTGGCCGACTGGAGCACCGCCGCGGCGCCGCCGCCGCTGGCGGCGCGCGAACTCATCGCCCAGGTGCTGGACTCGGCGCCCGCAACGGATCCACAGCCGCTGTGGCGCGAGGTTGCCGCCGAACTGTCGGTGGTGGCGCAGGCCGGCGAGGCCGCCGCGCAGGCGGGACGGTTGGCCGCCCGCGCCTTGAAGGACCTCGAGGCGGGTCGCTTCGGCGGCCTGGACGGGCAGCTGGGCCGCCTGGCCGCGGCAGAGTCGCGGCTGGCCGTGCTGACCCGTTCGACGCGGCTGCTCAATGCCCTGGTCGGCGAGCGCTCGCTGGCCGTTTCCCGCGACGGGGAGATGCCGCCGGCGGCGGACAAGGTGGCGACGACGGCCTGGTCCCTGCGGCAGAGCGGGCGCATCAGCGGGATCGTTGCCGAGGGGGCGCGCGAGCTGGCGGATCTCTACGGGCCGCTGGTCGCAGCCTCCCGGAAATAGAGAGCGCCGGTGCGGGGCACCGGCGCTCTTCCTCGCTCATGGCTCGGCGGAATCGCCTCGCGTCAGCCCTTCTTCTGCGCCAGCGCAGCCTCGAACTTCGCGAGCTGCTCCTTGAAGTAGTCGCGATCCGGCGCCAGCTCGATCGCCTGCTTGATGCGGGCGATGGCTTCCTCGCAATTGCCCCGCTTCAGGCAGACATCGGCTGCGGTATCGAGGTAGTTGGCGCGGTCGGCATCGTTGTCCGACAGCTCCACGGCGCGCATCACCAGCGCCTCGGCCTCTTCCAGGTTGATGCCGTTCTCGCAGCACCACCAGGCGAACTGGTTCAGGCGCTTCGGGTCCTGCTCCCAGTTCTCCGGCAGCATGGCCTTGCGGAGCCCGACGGCCTTGGGGATGTCCTTCTCCACGAGCAGCGCGTGGTCCACCCTCAGGCCGCGGACGGTGCGGGCGGCCGGCGAGTCTTCCGGCAGGCCTTCCGCTTCCGCCAATGCGCGCTCCAGGTAGGGCACGCCGTCGGGTACACGGTCCTGCTTGCGGGCCAGCTGGATGATCATCGAGGCAAGGTCGATGCGGTCCTCGCGCGTGGTGGCCTTGATGGCCAGCACACGGTCGGCTTCGGCCTTTATCTCGTCGAAGGCGAAGCCGCCGTCGTCGGCGCCGTAGAACATGTACATGAAGATGTTGCGCGTGCATTCGTCGGCGCGCGCCGGGTCCAGTTCGCGGGCCTGCTTGAAGTACTTCACGGCGCCGGCCCAGTCGTAGCCGGTGGCGACGTCGTTGGCCAGCGAAAGCGCCAGGTCGGCGGTGGGCTGCTTCGCGAAGGCTTCCTTCTTCGCGACGAGTGTGCGCGTGTCGCGCGTCGCTGCCGCGACGGCTCTGGCGAAGGCCTCGGCGCCGTCGTAGCCGATCCAGCGCTCGACCGGTTCCCCGGCCGCGTTCACGGCGTAGTAGGTGGGATAGCCGCGGACACTGTACTTCTCGGCGATGGCCGGGCCTTCGCCCTTTTCGCAATCGACCTTGAAGAAGACGACGTTGGCGAGGGCGCCCTTGATGATGTCGCTGCTGCTCGCCTCACGGGCGAACACCTTGCAGCTGGGTCACCAATCGGTGTAGAAGTCGATGACGAGGACCTTGTTCTGCTGCTGGGCGAGTGCCAGCGCGTCGGTGAAGGTGGCGGGTCCGCTATCGTCGGCCAGGGCCGAGGCTGCGGCCGCGCCCAGGACCAGCGCCGTCAGGACGCCGGCAAGCACGGGGCTGCGCATGGATGGTCTCCTGTCTCGTTTCCGGCCGCCGGGGGGCGGCCGGGTCTGGGGGCAATTCCCAATCAGGACAATAGGCTATCTACGCAGGACGGGCCAGCAGGTTCCTTCAGCGCGAAAACAGCCCCGTCCAGCCGAGGATCAGCTGCAGCGACGTGCCCGAGGGCGCCGCGATGGAGGTGCTGACCAGGAACCGCTCGCCGTCGTGGGTGTCCATTTCGGTCGTGCCGCCCGGCAGCCGGAACAGCCGGTTCGGCCGTCCGGGCCTGACGTCGTCGCCGGCGAATTCGAGCGGTACGCTGATCAGGACATTCTGATCATCCACATACAGGATCTCGCGGCCGCCCCGGCCCCACAGCGACCTGCCTTCCGTACCCGTGGCCAGGGGCACGCGATGTCCCGGGACCGGGTACGAGTCGATGAAGATGTTGCTCAGTCCGTGGTCGAATACCTCGAACAGGATCCAGCGGCCGTCGGGCGAGAACCTGGCGTAGCGTTCGAAGCTGCGCGTGGTGAGATAGGGCGTCGGCGCGCCGCCGCCGAGGGGTACCGTCCACAGGTCCCAACTGGTCTCGCCGCCGCCGCTGTCGGACCGGCTGATGACCGCGACCAGGAGTGACTGGCCGTCGGGTGCCCAGTCCGCCACTTCCTGGAAAACGGCATCGAGCGTGCGCACGCTATCGACCGCGCCGCTCCCGCCGGCGTTCATCAGGATGATGCCGGAACGTCCCTGGTTCATGGCGTCGAACGCCAGTCGGCGACCGTCGGGCGACCAGGCGGTCGCCAGCGGCCAGGACATGTCGTTGCTCAGCCGCGAAGCGACGTTCCTTTCGAGATCAACCTGCCAGAGTTGGCGGCCGTTGGCCACCGATGCGAGGCGGCCGTCGTGCGAAAGCGAACCGAGGCTCCAATGACCGTCCGGAATGGCCACAACGCCGAGCGAGGCGCCTGCGCGGTCGAGCCACTCCAGCCGCGCGAAGGGAAGGCTGATTGCCGGAAACAGCAGGCGCTGGTCGCGTGAAGCCGTGGCCACCGGTTCGGCCGTAAAATCGGATTGCGGCGGCGCGGCGGCGATCGTGAACTTCCGCCGACCGGCTCCAGTCGCTTCAGGTCGAAGCGCCGGGCCGTCCCCTTGCGGTCCTGACGCACGCGAGATACCCCGGCTCGGCGTAGATGGGCGCGCAATCGCTGCGCATGACCAGCTTCCTGTCGCGGGACGACAGCGATCCGACGTAGATCGGAAAGCCGTCGGGGCCGGCCGGCAGCGCCGCGTACAGGAAATGCTCGCCGTCGGGAAGGAAATGCGGGAATCGATGCGCGGTCTCCCGGAGCGACTCGTCAAGCTCCGTGACCTGGGTGGTCGCGCCGCCTCCGGCCGCGATACTCAGGATCGGACCGGTCGCGTTCGGGGCGAAGACGATGTTGCCGCGGCTGCCCCAGCTGGCGCCGCGTCCCCAGACCGCGTCGCACAATCGCGTGGAAGGACCGCCGCCAGCATCGACGCGGAACAGGCCGTTCACATTCTGGCGGAAGTGCACGAACGCCCGGCTGTCGGGTGACCACGAGGGGAAGAAGCCCTGCTCCGTTTCGGGCAGGTCGCGAAGGGCTGCCGTCTTCAGGTCCCACAGCCACAGGCGCCGTTCGCCGGTGTCGCGTGCGCCCGAGGCAACGACCCAGCGACCATCGGGCGAGATGGCACTGTCCGACCAGAACGAGGTCAGGCGCAGGTTGGGCGGCACCGGCACCTGCACCGAAAGCACGGCCGACGGCTTCGAGCGAAGTTCCCGGACCGAAATGATGATGGCCGCCAGGCCCAGAACACCCGCGAGAAGGGGCAGAGCCAGAAGCAGCAAACGACGGCGGGATCGTGCGTGCGTGCTCCCGGTGATTGCGGGGGCGCCCAGTCGCGAACCGCCCTCGCCGGCCCACTGCAATTGCAGTTTCACATCGTGCGCGCTCTGCACGCGGTCGGCCGGGTCCTTGGCCAGGCAGGCGCTCACCAGGCGGTCGAGCTCCGGCGGGCTCAGGGGTGCATTCTGCGACACCGGCGGCGGCTGGGTGGTCATGATCGCCGAGATGAGCGTGGCCTGGCTGCGTCCCTCGAACGCGCGCTTGCCGGTCGCCATCTCGTACAGCACGCAGCCGAGGGCCCAAAGGTCGCTGCGCGCGTCGGCGTCGACGCCCTCGAGCTGCTCGGGCGACATGTACTGGAAGGTGCCGAGGATGGTGCCTTCGGCCGTCAGTGGTGCCGCCATCGTCGGCGAGTGCGTCATCGTCGCCATGGACGCGCTGCCCGGCGGGCCGGTCAGGCCGGTGGCGCGCGCCAGGCCGAAGTCCATCAGCTTGGCACCGGATTTCGTCAACATCACGTTGCCGGGCTTCAGGTCGCGGTGGATGACGCCGGCGCGGTGGGCGCGGTCCAGCGCATCGGCGATCTGGGCGCCGATCCGCAGCACGTCGGCGACCGGCAGCGCGCCTTTCACCAGGCGCTGCGCCAGCGTCTCGCCATCGACCAGCTCCATCACCAGGTAGTCCGTGTCGCCTTCGCGACCGATGTCGTGCAGCGTGCAGATGTGGTGGTGGTTGAGCGACGAGATCGTCTTCGCCTCGCGCTCGAAGCGGGCGCGTATCTCGGGGTTCGCCGTCAGGTGCTGCGGCAGCACCTTGACCGCGACCTCGCGGCCCAGGCGCGTGTCCTTCGCGCGGTAGACCTCGCCCATGCCGCCGGCGCCGAGAGGGGCGACGATCTCGTAGGGGCCGAGGCGGGTGCCGGGAGTCAATGTCATGGCGCCTCCGTACCCTGCATCCAGTTCAGCACGACCGACAGGGACGGCGGCTCCGCCTGGCCGACCGCGATGGAGGCCAGGAATCGCTGGTGGTCCTCGCTCGGGGCCAGGTAGACGAGCCCCGGCGGGGACTGGAACAGCACGCGCGAAGCGCCCACCTGCAGGTAGTCGCCCATGCGCACGTCGATGGCGCGGACGGTGCCGTCGGGTTCCTGGACGAGGACCTCGCTGCCGTCGGCCGACCAGCTGACCGAACTGGTGGAGCTGAACGGTATGACCCCGTTCGTGGTGAGCTGCTGGCGACCTGCCGCCACGGGAAAGGCCTGGGCGTAGATCTGGTCGCGTCCCGACTCGTCGGAGCGATAGGCGACCCAGCGGCCGTCCGGTGAGATCCAGCCTCCCCCTTCATTGGCGCGCGACCGCGCGACCGGCACGGGCCGGCGCTCGCCCTCGAGCGGGACCATCCAGACGTCCCAGCCTGTCTCCGGGTCGGGTTGCTCGAAAAGGAGGTACTTCCCGTCCGGCGTCCAGTCGTGCACGTTCTTGAAGATGTTGTCCGAGCCGAAGGCCAGCTCCGGTTCCGTTGCCGGGTCCAGCGTCCTGACGAAGACGTCCTGCGGGCCGTTGGTATTGGAGCCGAAGGCGTACTGCCGTCCGTCGGGCGACCAGACGAACGACAGGAGGAAGTTCGACGGCGCCGCAGGCAGGCGGATCGAGGTGCCGCGGGCCAGGTCGAGCAGGAGCATCTCCATTTCCGTCGGCGCAATGCGCCGGCCCACCACGGCGTGCCGTCCGTCCGGTGCAACGGCCATTTCCTCGTAGCGTCCCGCTGCCGCGGGCACGGTGGCCAGACGACGTCCGGAGCGGTCCAGCAGGACGAGCACCGTGTTCGACAGCACGCCGTTCGGATGCGACAGGACGCCGCTGCTGGAGATCGAGAGGGCGCTTGCACCGTCGTAGCCCTTGACGATCGGCGCTTCCCCGACGGTGATCGGCTTGCCGGTCAGCTTCAGGCTCCGCGCGTCGAACGGCTGGGCCAGCAGGCGCCCGTTGCGGGAAAGCAGCAGGTATCCGGGCGGGGCGTAGAGCACCGCACCGTCGGAGTTGGTCAACAGGGTCCGTTCCGTGGAGCCGAGCGAGCCCAGGTGGATCTCATAGCCGTTCTGGCGGACGGGCAGGACCACGAACGTGAAGTGCCGTCCGTCCGGCAGGAACTCCGGGAAACGGAAGGCGGTCTCCTTGCGGGCGGCGTCCGGCTTGAGGATCTCCACAGCCTCGCCGCCGTCGGCGGATACGCGCCAGAGCGCTCCCGCGGCCGACGGAGAAAAGATGATGTCACCTCCCGGGCCCCAGCAGGCTCCGCGTGGGTCGGGCACGGCGCAGATCACTTCGGGCGAACCGCCAGCGATTGCCACCTTCTTCATCCGGCCGTCGCTGAAGAAGCCGAGCCGGCGGCTGTCCGGTGACCAGAACGGGATGAGTGCGTTCTCGGTGCCGGCCAGCGGCCGCGCAGTCAGACCCGCCAGTTCGCGCAGCCACAGGCTCGAGCGTCCGCTTGAATCCGCCGCGGTAAAGACCAGCCAGCGCCCGTCCGGTGAAATCGCCGAGGCGTTGGCGCTGTCACTGAGGAGCAGTCCTGCCGGCGCCGTCACGGCGAAGCGCATCGGCGGCGCCGGAAGTTCCTTTCCGCCGAACCGTGGAACCACGAACGCCGCCAGCGCCGCCAGCACGGCGATCCCGGCCACCAGCCAGGGCCAGCGGCTGGATCCATGTCGTGTTTCCGGAGCTCCCGTGGCACCTGCCGCAGTGATGTCCTGGCTACCGGTCGCCAGCCACTTCAACTCCCGACCCAGGTCGCCCGCGTTCTGCCACCGTTCGTCAGGATCCTTCGCCAGGCACTGCCGGACGATGCGTTCGAGGGTCGGCGGCGTCAGCGGCGCCAGCGACGGTAACGGGGGCGGCGTCGACGACATGATCGCGGTGATCAGGCTCGCCTGGCTGGCGCCCTCGAACGGACGCTTGCCGGTCGCCATCTCATAGAGGACGCAGCCGAGCGACCAGAGGTCGGCGCGGGCGTCGGTCTCCTTGCCCTCCAGTTGCTCGGGCGCCATGTAGGCGAGCGTGCCGATGATCATCCCGTTGGTCGTCAGGGGCGAGGTCATCGTCGGCATGTTCGTCAGGGTGCCGGCGCTGCCGGCGGCATCGGCCGGCCGTGACGCCGCCGCCAGTCCGAAATCCAGCAGCTTGGCGCCGGTCTTCGTCAGCATGACGTTGCCCGGCTTGAGGTCGCGGTGCACCACGCCGGCCCGGTGGGCCCGGTTTAGGGCGTCGGCGACCTGGCCGCCGATGCGCAGCACGTCGGCAAGCGGCAGGGCACCGCGCGTCAGGCGCTCGGCCAGGGTTTCGCCGTCGACCAGCTCCATGACCAGGTAGTCGGTGTCGCCTTCGCGCCCGACGTCGTGCAGCGTGCAGATGTGGGGGTGGTTGAGCGAGGAGACGGCGCGGGCCTCGCGCTCGAAGCGCGCGCGCACCTCGGCGCTGGCCGACAGGTGCGAGGGCAGCACCTTGACCGCGACGTCGCGGCCCAGGCGCGTGTCCTTCGCGCGGTAGACCTCGCCCATGCCGCCGGCGCCGAGGGGGGCGACGATCTCGTAGGGGCCAAGGCGGGTGCCGGCGGCGAGCGCCATCGTGTCCTCCAGGAACCGGGGAAGGTGCCGGGGGCGGCCGGCGGCGATCGAAACATGATAAAATTATTCCGAATTCATTACAACCATATAACGATATTGAGACTCGATTCGGGTAAGCAGCCGCTTGACACTCCCTGCCCGCGCCGCGATGCTCGGCCCGCGGTCCTGATCCCACGATGAGTGAACACGCCCCGGCCCTGCAGGGCACGGCCGGGTAACGGTGATATCGAGCGCCATGCGAATTCCTGCCACCTGCCTGGTCGTCGCCATCCTGGCTGCGCTTCCGGCGCCGGCGCTGACGGCGGACGCCGCGCTTCGGCGACTGCCGATCCCCGTCGATGCCATCCGGGCCGAAGACGGTCGCTGCTTCATCGCTGTCCTCGATTTCGGCGAACAGGGCGACAACGACCCCGCAAACAGTTCCGGCCTGGTACTCCTGGAAGACGGTGTGCCGCTCGGGCCGGCCCATTCACCGCACGCGGACATCAGGGCGGTGGGCGCAGGGCGTTACTCGCACTGGACGCGGACCTTGCTCTACTTCTCTTCCTCCGACGGCAGCGATCCGCGCACCAACGAACGCCTGTACGAGGTGGCCTCGACCAACCCGCTCAGCCTGCTGCCGGGCCTGCCGGAGATCCCGTCGGTATCGCGCGAACATGTGCAAGTGGTCACGGAACCGGGCCAGGCCTGGGTCGTGCCGATGGCCGGCACGCTCGACATGGAGAACACCCGCATTGTCTCGACGTCCACCTGCCGCGTCGGGTTCCAGCCGAACGTCGAGCTCGTGATCGCCAATACGGGCGACACGCCCGTGGTCAACCCGCGCCTCGTCGTCAACGGGCGCGGCGACTGGCACGATTTCGCGGGCCTGCTCGCCGAATGGACGCGCGGAGCCCGTGACGACCGCGAGAAGGCCATGCTCCTCTGGGAGAACATGCGCCGGCACACGTACCACCTCGAGCCCCTGTTCGACCACGACATCCAGCACGACCCGGTTCGCCTGTTCAACATTTTCGGTTTCAGCCTCTGTGACGACGCCGGGGCGGCGGCCAATGCGCTGTTCCTGGGCGCCGGCCTGGACGGTTCCGCCTGCCGCGCGATGGACGGCCACGTGCAGGCCGAGGCGATGGTGGACAGGCGCCTGCAGTTCCTCGACGTCGACATGGACTGCTTCTACCTGGATCGCGAGAACGAGCGCCCGGTCGGCGGCGATGAACTGGCGCGCGACCACGATCTCGTCCGTCGCGAGCTCAACTACGGCCCGGTGGCGGGCAGCTACCGGCCAAGCGACGAGCTCGCGGCGCTGTTCGGAGCCGATGACACGCGGTTCACGAGCGATGTCCGCGGGCACACGATGGACTACACGCTGCGGCCCGGCGAGCGCGTCGTCTTCCGCTGGGACCACATCGGCAAGTACGCGGCCCAGGACAGCGCGCACGCCCACCGGCCTCCGTATTTCGGGAACTCGCGCTTCGAGTATTCGCCGCGGCTGCGCGCGGCGGCGCTGGCGGCCGACGCGATCTCGTCCGGCGGCTGGCAGGACGATCCCGACGGCCCGGGATTGCGCGCCGTGGCTGCGGGTGCGCACGTCGAGTACGGCGTGGCGGTGCCGTGGCTCGTCTGCGGCGGGACACTGACGCTGAGGGTCGAGCGCGGCGACGTGGCGGCGCGATGCGCCGTGGAAATCGCGACCGGCGGGGCCTCGGATGTCGCCTGGCGAACGGTCTGGGAGAGCGAAGGGCCCGGCACGGTGCACGCCGTTGTTCCCCTGGACGCATCGCTGGCCGTGCGCTCCGACCCGCCGGAGTTCGGTTACCGGGTGCGCGTGTCGGTTTCCCGGCCGGGACCGGTGATCGAGGAGCTGGCGCTCGTCACCGACGTCATGGCCGCGCCGCTGTCGTTGCCGAGGCTGCAGGTGGGCGACAACAACGTGGTGTGGACCGACGAATCACCCGGCCCGCGGCACGTCACCGTCACGCAGCGCTGGCGCGAGACCGACGCCGTGCCCCTGCTGCCGCCGCCGCCGGCGCCGCTGTTGCCGCAGCCCGGCACAGCCGTGGCCGCCGACCGTATCGAGTACGCCTGGCCCGAGGTGCCCGGCGCCCGCCGCTACCGCCTGCAGGTGAGCCTGCGCCCGGACTTCGCCTGGCCGTACCGGCCGGGCCTTGACGTCGCCATCCCGACACCGGCGTGGACCGTGCCGTTCGACGGCATCTACAGCCCGGGCGTCACCTACTACTGGCGCGTGCGCTGCATGGGCGAGCGCGGCGCCTGGGGAGCGTGGAGCGATACCTGGACCTTCACGTGGGACGGCCCGCGGGTGCCGGTCGACGTTCGCGCGGCCGCGAAGGACGGGCGGGTGACCCTTCACTGGAAGCCGAATCCGCGCGGACCGCGTCCGGTGGCCTACGAGGTGTATGGCAGTGGGATCCGAGGTTTCACCATCTCGCGCGAGGAACAGGCCGAGTACGGGCTCGGCCCGCTGCCGCCCAACCTGCTGGCCCGTACGAGCGGAACTTCGCTCGAGGTTGTCGCGCCCGAGTTCGTGGGCGCCGCCGCGAGCGAGGTGTTCTATCGCGTTGTGGCGGTCGATGCCGCCGGCACGCGCAGCGGACCGTCGGACTACGCTGAATTGCCCCACCCGTACTTCTTCAGTGTCCCGGTGACGACGGCCGCGACCGGCGAGCGCTACGAGTACCGCCTGCGCAGCCTGGCCTCGATGGGGGACCTGCAGTTCCGCACGCTGCCCGACGGCAGCCAGGATCGCTCGTTCTCGGCCGGCGACCACCAGCGCTTCCGGCTCGTCTCGGCGCCGGCGTGGCTGGCCGTGGACGAGGAGAGCGGGCTCGTCTCCGGGACACCGCCGGCTGCCGGCCGGTATCACGTGGAGGCCGAGGCCTTCAATCGCTTCGGTGGCCGGGCGCGTCATGAATGGGTGATCGAGGTTGCGCCGGGTGCGGGGACTCCCGTCACCGGCACGGACGCGGCTGCGGCAGGCATGGACGGCCGGCCGGTCCGGCAGTAGACCCGCCGCGGGCGCAGGTTCCGTCGTTCAATCGGCAGGAGCCAGCGCCGCCTTCGGCGTTCGGTCGGCCCGCCACAATCCCCAGTGCTTCTCGACCTCGTCGGGGTGGGCGCCGCCCTTCCAGTTCTCGTCGAACGCCTCGAAGAAGAATACGGTGACCCGTGCTTCGGCGGCCCAGGCGCGCACCTCGTCGTGGAAGAGCTTCTGTTCCGCTTCGCCCAGCCGCCCCTTCATCAGGGTGGCCTGATCGCCCTCGGTGTGGCGCTGCGTGGCCCAGCCCGTCTCGCCGATGACGACGGTGCGGTCGGGGTGCAGCGCGGCGACTTCGTCCAGCTGTGCGCGCAACCAGGGCAAAGCCTCGTCCAGTTGCCGCCCGTTCCACAGCGGGTGCGCGTGCAGGGTGATGAAGTCGACCTCGGCGGCCACGGCCGCGCTTTCGGGCTTGTTCCAGAAGTTGAAATCGTCGGCGGTGGTCACCGGCACCTGCACCCGGTCGCGCGTTTCCCGCAGCGCCGCGAGCAGCACTTCGGGCGCGCAGCGGTGCGCCGACCACGAGACCTGCGTTTCGTTGCCGACGCAGACGGCCGCGACGAGTTCGGGATAGGCGGCGGCCAGGCGCGCCGCCGCCTCGATCTCGGCGCGATTGCCGGCGGTGTCGGCCGGCGAGACCCAGGCGCCCAGCATCACCTTCAGGTCCAGGCTGTCGGCGCGGATGATCGCGAGCATGGTCTCGGCCGGGCCGCGCGACCCGTAGACGCGCACCAGCTTCCAGTGCGCAGCCAGCAGGTGCAGGTCCTCGCGGAGCTCGGCCGCCGACGGCGCCGGGCCGTCCGGCCGCTGGCCGTCACGATGCGGACCGTAGCAGACGGCGTGTACGGGCAGGTCGGCGCCGCCGCGGGCTGCCGGCAGCAGCCCCGGGGCGGCCAGGGTCACGGTCGCGGCGAGCGTTGCCGCAAGCAACGCGAACGCGCAGGCGGAGAGCAGGCCCACACGAGGACGCATCGGATCAACCTCCGGTAACCTCGCCGGCCCGGCCGCGGCGCCGCTCCAGCTCGCTGCGCACTTCGTAGGCGCGCGCCTCGGTGATCGGGAAGGTGGCCACCGCCCAGATGGCCAGCGCCGAACAGAGGACGGGCACGCCGGCATCGAACAGCCGCAGCAGGGTGATTGTGTGCGCGGACTGGTTGCCGCCCAGGGCCACGTTGAAGCCGGACGCATTGAGCATGTAGCCGCCGCCGGCCAGCGCCGCCGACATCCCCAGCTTGACCATGAACCAGAAGATGGAGCCGAACATGCCCTCGCGCCGCTGGTGCGTCTGGAGTTCGTCGGCATCGACCACGTCGGCGATCATCGAAGGCACCAGCGTGAACAGCCCGCCCAGGCTGAAGGCCAGCAGCGGGGCCGGCAGCACCACCAGCCAGGGAATCTCCGGGTTGTAGCAGACCCACTTGAGCGCGTAGCCGACCATCGCCACGCTGGTCGAGACGAAGAACGCCTGTCGCTTGCCGATGCGCGTGCCGAGCCAGGCGACGAAGGCCACCACGGCGAAGTTGGCGAAGCCGCCGATCGTGCCCGCGAGCCCCGGCCCAGCGCGCGCCCAGCTCCTGGTCGCCGCCGCAGACGTAGTAGATGATCACATAGCTCTGGAACGACGCGATCAGCATGAAGCCGTTGAAGAGCAGGAACGTGGCGGCGCTCAGTTTCAGGAACGGGCCCGACGACATCGTGATTCGGAACCCGCGCAGGAATTCGACGACGTTGCGGCGGAGCGCGCCGCCCTTTTCGGCCGGTTCGCGGCGCTCGGAGGCCTCGGCCGCAGCGACTCCCGCCATCCGTTCGCGCAGGACGATTGCCGGCAGGATGCCCAGCCCCGCCACGACCACAGCCAGGACGATAGCGAGCCCCGCCGCGCCGGCGATCTGGTCCCGGAAGAACCCCTTGTAGGTCATGATCCACAGGAACCAGGGCGAGACCATGAAGGCCGTCTGCCCGATGAAGTTCTGCGTGCCCATCAGGCGCGTGCGCTCATGGTAGTCGGGCGTCAGTTCGTAGCCGAGGGCCACCCAGGGCGTGGCGAACATCGTGTACGCCGCGTAGAACAGGATCGAGCCGACCAGAAAGTACCAGAAGTAGAACATCTCGCTGTGCCCGCGCGGCAGCTGCCACAACAGGGCGAACAGGACCGCCGTCAGCAGGGCGCCGACGAAGATGTACGGACGCCGCCGGCCCCAGCGCGAGCGCGTGCCGTCGCTGATGAAGCCCATGATCGGGTCGGTCAGCGCGTCGGTGAAGCGGGGGATGGCGCCCAGCAGGCCGACCAGGGCCGGGTTCATCCCGAAACCGAGGTTCAGCACGATCATCATGCCGCCGCTGGCGGCGCCCAGCAGGTTGTTGACGAAGGCCCCCGTGCCGTAGGCGACACGCTGGCCGATGCTGATGCGGTCCTCGGGGGCCGTGGTGGTGTGCGGAGCGGCGTTCATGCAGTCCTCCGGCTGGAGTTCCGTTGCGGCGAGGTCCTACCGGACCAGCGTTGCCTCGATGGTCTCGGCGAAATCACGGCCGCGCAGCTGCATCAGGTAGACGCCCGATGCTGCGGCCAGGCCCCGCTCGTCGCAGCCGTCCCACTCCGCCACGTGCTCGCCGGCCGGCAGGGAGCCGCTGACCAGCGTGCGCAGGCGGCGGCCCGAGAGGTCGTAGACGTCGAGCGTCACCTCGCCCGGGCGCGACAGGGAGAAGCGCAACGTGGTGCGCGGGTTGAACGGGTTCGGCGTGGCGCCGTACAGGCGGCCGGCCGGTGCCGCCGGCAGGCCCGGGGCCACCACGTCGTCCACGCCGGCGACGGCGCCCTCGGGATAGAAGCGGAAGCTGCTGAAGACGACTTCCTGCGGGGCGGTCGGCGTGCCGTCGAGCTTCCAGAGGTTCAGGTGCAGGCGCGGCGCCTCGGGCCGCGGGACGTGCGGGCCGGAGTAGGTCCACGAGTTCACCAGGGTGGCCGGCGATTCGTCGCCGGGGCCGCCGCGCCAGACGCGGTACTCGACCTTGTTCCTCGACCAGCGCATGGCGTGGCTGACGGTCTCGCCGTCGGCGAACGCGACGGGAAAGCGCGTGATGTTGCCCGGGTAGTCGTAGGGCTGGGCCACGAACTGGGCGATGTCCTGCGCGGGGTTGCCCCAGCGGCTGTACTCGATGTCGACCTCGTTGAAGGCGTTCCACCACAGGTAGCCGTCGCTCCAGCAGGGGCCGTACTCCCAGAGGAACATGCCCAGGATGACCTGCGGGTCGAGAACATCCAGGCGGCCGACCGTCGTCAGGATGTAGTCGCCGTAGCCGAGCGCGTCCTGCGTGGCCACCTCGGTGGCGTTCCAGGTGGCGCCGAACTGCTTCATCGTCAGGTGCAGGTTGCCGGAGGCGTCGACCCAGACGCGATTGGGCTGGTTGCTGAAGTAGTTCGTGCCGGGGCCGTACCAGCCGGGGCCCTTGACGCGCCACGTGCGGCCACTGAACGAGAGCGTGGTGCCGCCGGGGAAATCGTTCCATTGCTGCTGGGCGAGCGTCGGCGGCGTGGTGCTGCCGAACGTGACCTGGTCGAAATAGGCGTCGGGCGTGGCGCTGCCGGGGGCCTGCAGCAGGCCCACCACCAGGCGCGCCTTGACCGTGCCCGCGGGCGCGGCGGAACTCACCAGCGAGAACGGCACCCACGTGTCGACGGGCGTTGCGGCCGTGGCGACGTTGAATGTGTCGTAGCTGATCAGGACGTCGGCGGCGTCGCGCCATTCCACATTCACCAGCGCCACGTTCTGTCCGGTGAGCGGCTTGAAGACGGGGTGCCGCACGTGGCCGGTGATTTCCCACGTCTCGCCGGGCGCGCAGTCCTGGGCCTGCCAGAAGCCGGAGAGGTCCCAGCCGCCCAGATTGGCGCCGATCAGGCGCGCGGCGCGCTGGCCGTGGTCGGCGATGGTGGTGGAGCCGGTGCGGCCGAACTGGTTCCAGCCGCCGAAGACGGCGCCGCCGGAACCGAGGATCTCGAAGCTGGGATTGGCCACGATGCACTGCGCCGCCACGGGGGCGGCGCCGAACAGGCCGGACAGTGCGGCAGTCGCCGCGCAGGCGGCGAGGAAGCGACGGGATGTCATCAACGGCTCCGGTCCCGGTGCGAGGGGCCGGCGGCCCGGGGCGGACGCCCGGTTGCGGCCAGCAGCGTGTGCTCGGGAATGCCGACCTCAAGATGACTCAGGCGGCCGCTTCTGGCCAGCAGTTCGGCGCCGACTGCCGCCGGCAGCGTGTCGCCGGCCACGATCTCGTCGGAGCCGTCGGCGTTCACGACACGGATGCTGGCCGCGCCTTCCTCGCGCCGGTAGATCACCGGCACCTGGCAGCAGGTGAAGGCCAGGCTGCCGGGCGCCAGGGGCAGCGCGAACTCGTCACCGTCCACGTCGAAGCAGCGGAAGACCGCCGGTGTTTCCAGGAACTCGTCGGCGCGCAGCAACAGCGGATGGAAGCGCACGAGGCCGTCCTCGATCCTGACACCCAGTTCGCCCATGCGGGTGAGGATCTCCTCCTTCACCTGCCCGGTCATGCCCGGCTGGCGCGCGCCGCCGTCGGGAGGCGTGTGCGAATAGGGATCGGCGGGGAAGGCGCCGTACTCGCTCACGCTCTTCTCGAAGCCCAGACCCGCGCGGATGCGGAAGTACATCGCCGCCAGGTCGGCCTGGATGGCGGGTCTCACACCCTGGCGCTCGGCGCGCAGGATCACTTCCTGTGTCGCCACCAGCAGCTTGGCCACCATGTGCCAGTAGATGCAGCCCAGGCCCTCGTAGCCGTACATGGCGCCCGAGCGGCCGGTGTAGGCCTTGTGGCGGAACACCGACTCGAACAGCTCGTGGACGGCGGCGCGGTCGGCGGCGACGGCCGCGGACCAGCGACGCTGGCCGGCCAGCGCGTCCAGCGTTGCGTCCACGTCGCGGGCATTGCCCAGGCAGCCGCAGAAGCGCAGGACGCCATCGGCATCGCGGTCGAGCAGCAACGTGTCGCCGGCCGCCAGCAGGTCGCGCACCAGGCCGATGCCCATGGCCTGGGCCTCAGGCACGGCGTTGCGCGCGAGATAGCCGGGCAGTTCCCGCGCGGGATAGAGCAGGAAGCTGTGCTGGTCGGCGCGGTAGAGCGTACTGTCGAACAGGCGATCGAGGATGCCGAGGCTCTCGGACGGGTCCAGCACGCCGGCGCTGAGCACGGCAACCTGGCCCTCGAGCATTTCCGGCAGGCGCCCGATGCGCGCACTGTCGCCGTCGAGATCGAGCAGGTTGTAGGCGTGGTAGAGGCCGTCGTCGCGCCGGTTGGCGGCGATGCCGTGGTCCACGTGGCGCAGCGCCGTGCGGCACATGGCCGCGAGGTGGGCCACAGGCACCTCGGTGGTGCCCGAGAAGCCGCCGGCGTAGACGGCCGCGCGGTAGGCGCCGAACGCCGTGCCCAGGCGGTCGAGCAGGCGCCGACGGTCAACGTCGGCCATCGGGGTCGCGGCCAGCGCTTCGAGTTCCTCGACAAGGATGCCGTCGACGCCGCGGAACCATTCCGCGACCTCGGTCGACAGCGGCAATACGGCGCAGTCGCTGCGCTCGAACAGGCCGCCCAGGAAGGCCAGGTAGCGGCGCAGGTAGCACAACGTGACCATCGAGACGGCGCCGCCGCCGAGGGCGTTGTTGGCGTCGTTCCACTCGGGGCGCTGCGTGTTCATCCAGATGCCGGCTTCCGGCACCAGGTTCGACAGCTTGGAGAGCACCGGCACCAGCAGCTTCTCGGCCAGGTTGGCGTGGTACACGCCGCCGTTGCCGTCGGTCAGCAGCTTGCCGTCGGTGCCTTTGGCCGCCACGCGGGCGGCGATGCGCTGGTCCAGTTCGTTGTCGAAGACGATGGTGTCGCGCGGGTCGGCCACGATCTCGGCGTACGGACGCAGCCGGTACGGCACCTCGGCATAGCTGAAGACGGCTTCGCCCAGCATGCCCGTGAGCGTGCCCGGGTCCACGCGGTCGAGCGCCTCGAGCAGCTTCAGCAGGTAGACCAGCTGGTGGTCGCCCCAGTAGCCGATGTTGCTCCAGGGATCGTCGGGAGCGGCCGTTTCCCAGTCCACCCCGTCGCGCGTGATGCGGTAGGGGTTGAAGCCGTCCACCGTCGAGGCGTTGACGAACTTGGCGACCAGGCCCGGCAGGAAGCCGGGGAACGAGGCGGACAGCGCCTCCCAGTTCTGGAAGATGTCGCGCCAGTTGCCTTCGTAGTTCAGTTCGCGCTCGCCGCCGGCGCCGCGCGTACGGATCGAGAAGCGGTTCCAGGGGCGGCTCGGGTCGCCGTGGCGCCGCCCGAAGTAGAGCGGCAGGTACTCGTGGCAGAGACGGACGAAGTCGGCGTCGCCGGTGGCCAATGCGGCCTTGCGCAGTTCGGGTGCCGTGAGAGTCGTCGGCAGGGCCACGAGCAGTTCGCGGTGGCGTGCGGCCACGGCCGCCTGGCGCACGTCGAGGAAGCGGACGAAGTCGTCGACGGGCACCTCGTGGCTCCGCCAGAACACGCCGCCGCGCATGTTGTTGAACAGTACGTTGGCGAAGTGGTGCGTCCACGCCTCGCGGCGCGCGGTCAGCTGGATGCCGTCGGCGCTGCCCACGTTGCGGCGCAGGTTCTCGCGCCCCGCGGCGATGGCCGCTTCCAGCGTGTCGCCAAGTTCGGATGCGCCAAGTTCGGATGCGCCTTCGGGCGCGCGCCGCAGCCGGTCGCGCAGCGCCGCCACCTGCACGTGGTCGCGACCGGTGTCGCCGACCAGCCGCCAGGTTTGCGCCGTGCCGGACGCCAGCTCGGCGTCGAAGCTGACCAGGTAGTTGCCGCGCGCGCCGCACAGGACCGCGTCCTGGGCCGGCAGGCGGCCCTGGCGGAAGGCGGTGACGGCGGCGGCCGACAGGTGCACGCGGAACGATTCCGGGCCGCAGCACCAGACGGTATTGGCCCGCAGCGATTCCAGCGCCTCGGCGCGATCGGTGATGCCGGCGGTGAGGCAGAAGATGCCCAGCCCGGTGCCGGCGTCGACCTCGCTGCGCTTGTAGGCGTCGACGAGATTGCTCGAGCGCTGGTGCAGCGCGAGCGGCGCCCCGTGGGGCAGCACGTTGCGCAGGCCGTCCAGCACGGTCACGCGCGCGGCGGTGGAACCCAGGTTCTCGAGAACGGCTGTGCGCACCCAGCCGAAGTCGTCGGCGGCGGCCCAGCTGTAGCGGAAGCTGAGTTCGAGGTCGTGGTCGATCTCAGTGAACGTCAGGCGGCTGCCGACGGCGTTCTTGGTGAGGAAGCGCTCGACGGCCGGGTCGTCGTCTCCGCCGGCGGCGAACGGTTCCCACAGGAGCGGCTCGGCCCCGGGCTGCTCGATGCGAATGAGCGTGACCGGGCCGGTGTGGTGGTGTGCGTCGTGCAGCTGGTCGACCGTCAGGTAGGGGAACAGCGCGCCGTCGGCATCGATGCGCCCGGCGGTGAGCCCGCCGCCCGAAGTGACGAACATCCACAGGTCGGTATCACTGGCCAGCGTCATCAGGAACGCGGGCAGGTGGTGGTACCCCGCGATGCGGGTGCTTTCCTCGCCGTCGAGGACGACGAATGAGCCGGTGAGGGCCCCGATCTGCGGGGCCCTCGTTCCGGCTTTGGCGGGGTTCGGCGCCAGTCTGCCCTTCATTCCAGTAGCCTACTTCACCAGCACCATGCTGCGGGCGATGCGGGCGGTGTCGGTGGTCAGTACGTAGCGGTACTGGCCGGCCGGCACCGGCGTGCCGTCGTCGGCACGGCCGTCCCACATCACGAAGTGCTCGCCCGCGTCCAGCGCGCCCTGGCGCAGCACGGTCAGGCGACGGCCGGCCAGGTCGAACACGGCGACCTCGACATTCGACGCGCGCTCGAGCGCGAATTCGATGCGCGTGGCCGGGTTGAACGGGTTCGGGAAGTTCTGGCGCAGCTCGGCGCCCTGCGCCACCGAGGCGGTGGGCACGCCCGAGGTGTTGTCGAGGTGAAGGTCGACATTGTCGTAGAACATCGCCGACGGCTCGTAGAAGGTGGCGGTGTTCAGGAAGCCGATCTGGAAGATCTGGCCGACCAGGCTCGGGGTGATGACGAGCGACAGCGAGTAGTTCATCCAGGTGTCGGGGCTCGTCGTCAGGTCGACCGAGACGAAGTTGGTCAGCGCGTAGCCGGCCGCCGGGTTCAGCGTCTTGATGAACGCCTTGGCGGTGGAGTCGCCGGCCAGGTTGCCGCGCTTGGCGTCGAAGGCGAAGACCCAGGTGCTGCCGACGTCGCCGGCCACCACGAACTGCTCGCGGTAGACGTTCGACTCGATCAGGTTGCCGACGGCGTGGTCGATGTTGTTGTAGTCGCTGTAGACCGACAGCTGCTGGGCGCCCTGGTCGATGCCGCCCTGGTTCAGGTCGATGGCGCTGAAGGCGCCGCTGCCGTTGGGCGCGGGGAACGGGCCGTAGCCGTAGAGATAGACGTTCAGCGGGCTGAACACGTTGCCATACACCAGCCAGCCGTTGTCGGACAGGGCGGTGGCACTGACCTGGTTCAGCGACTCGAAATTCTGGCTGTAGGGGACCAGCGCAAGGCCGGCGGTGGGCAGCAAACCGATCAGCGCGGCGATCGCGGTGACCATCAGGACGGGACGACGCATGGTGTGACCTCTCTTCCGGTAGTTGGCAGCGCCTGGGCGGACAGAACCCTTGACAGGACCGCAAAGATCATACACTATGTTCGGCGTCCGAACAAAGGTTATTTTTGCGGATCGGACGGTCATGAACCAGACCCCATTCCCCGCCGGTTTCGTGTGGGGGGTCGCCACCAGCGCCCAGCAGACCGAAGGCGGCCGGTACGAGGGCGGCCGCGGTGAGTCGATCTGGGACCGGTTCGCCGCCCAGCCTGGACGGATTGCCGACGGCTCGACGCCCGACGTGACCTGCGACCATTTCCATCGCTGGCGCGAGGATATCGCGCTCATGCGCGGCCTGGGGCTGACCGGGTACCGGTTTTCCATCGCCTGGCCCCGGATTTTCCCCGCCGGGCGCGGGCCGCTGAACCTGGCCGGGCTCGATTTCTACGACGCCCTGGTCGACGGGATGCTCGAGGCGGGCCTCGAGCCCTTTCCGACTCTATATCATTGGGACCTGCCGCAGGCCCTTGGCGATGCCGGCGGCTGGGCCGAACGCGACACGGCGCGGGCCTTTGCCGACTATGCGGCGGTCGTGACCGCGCGGCTGGGCGACCGCGTGCGCCGCTGGACCACGCACAACGAGCCGTGGTGCGCGGCGGTACTCGGTTACGAGGAAGGGCACCATGCGCCGGGCCTGTGCGAGCCGGCCACCGGCCTGCGGGCCGCCCACCACCTGCTGCTGTCGCACGGCTGGGCCACGGCGGCCATCCGGGCCGAGGTTCCGAACGCCGAAGTCGGCATCGTCCTCATCCACAGCCCGGCCTACCCGGCCAGCGGGAGCCCGGCCGACGTGGACGCCGCCCGCTGGTTCGACGGCTTCTTCAACCGCTGGTACCTGGACCCGCTGTTCCGGGGCGCGTACCCGGCCGACGCCGTGGCCGATCGCGTGGCCCGCGGGCAACTGCCGGCCGGCGGGTTGCCGTTCGTGGAGCCGGGCGACCTGGAAGCCATCAGCGCGCCGCTCGATTTCCTGGGCGTGAACTACTACAGCCGCGCCATCATGCAGGCCGGTCCCGACGGCAAGCCCGTCTCGCTGCCGCCGGCGCCCGGCGTCGCCGCCACCGACATGGGCTGGGAAGTGTACGGCGACGGCCTGCGGGTGACGCTGGGCCGCATCTGGCGCGACTACGCGCCGAAGCGGATCTACATCACCGAGAACGGCGCCGCGTACGAGGACCCGCAGGGTCCGGACGGGCGCATCCGCGACGTGCGCCGTATCGACTACCTGCGCAGCCACCTGCTGGCGGCGCGGGCCGCCATCGACGAGGGCGTGCCCTTGCAGGGGTACTTCCTGTGGTCGCTGCTGGACAATTTCGAGTGGGGTTACGGTTTCCGGAAGAAGTTCGGTTTGTTTGCGGTCGACCCGCTGGATGGTCGACGCGTGCCGAAGGACAGCGCAGACTGGTATCGCGAGGTCGTGGCGGCCAACGCCGTTCA
This sequence comes from bacterium, assembly GCA_016703265.1. Taxonomy (NCBI): domain Bacteria; species bacterium. The sequence continues at coordinate 84,243 of JADJCK010000003.1, read as the reverse complement.
CGATGCCCAGAAGGCCACCAGCCGAGGAGATTCCCGTGCATTCGATGACTGACCGGTCCGTCCGCCGCCTGGCCGTCCTGGCGGGGATCCTCATGCTGGCCATGGCCGGCATCGCCGCCGCCGCGGCCGCCCCGACCGCTCCGCTGCCGAAACTGGAAGTGATGACCGACGCCGGCGGCTCGCGCCTGCAGGTCGACGGCCACGACTTCATGGTGTTGGGCATGAACTGGGACTACGTGCCCATCGGCCAGAACTACAACTACAGCCTGTGGGTGCAGCCGGACAACGTGATCGCCGACGTGCTGGCGCGCGAAATGCCGCTGCTGCAGGCGATGGGCGTCAACACGATCCGCCAGTATGTGGGCGTGCCGCCGCGCTGGGTGCAGCACATCTACGAGAAGTACGGCATCTTCACCGTGCTCAACCACACGGTGGGCCGCTACGGCCTGACCATCGACGGCGCCTGGCTCCCGAACACCGACTACAGCGACCCGCGCGTGCGCTCGATGCTGAAGAGCGATCTGGCTGCCCTGGTGGAGGAGTACAAGAACACGCCGGGCGTGCTGATGTGGCTGCTGGGCAACGAGAACAACTACGGCCTGACCTGGAAGTCGGCCGAGACCGAGGCGCTGCCCGAGGGCGAGCGCCACGCCGCCCGCGCCGAGTACCTCTACTCGCTGTTCGGCGAGATCATCCGCGACATCAAGCAGCGCGACCCGAAGCACCTGGTGGCGATCGCCAACGGCGACCTGCAGTACATCGACCTGATCGCAAAGCACTGCCGTGAGATGGACGTCATGGGCTCGAACGTGTACCGCGGCATCTCGGCGCGCGACTTCTTCCAGGTCGTGAAAGACAAGCTGGGCGTGCCGGTGATCTTCACCGAGTTCGGCTCGGACGCCTTCAATGCGCGCACCAACCGCGAGGACCAGGCCATGCAGGCCCGCTACCTGCTGGGCCAGTGGCAGGAGATCTACGAGCAGTCGGCCGGCAAGGGCAGGGTGGGCAACGCCGCCGGCGGCCTGACCTTCCAGTGGAGCGACGGCTGGTGGAAGTTCATGCAGGAAAGCCGGCTGAACATCCACGACACGAACGCCTCGTGGCCCAACGGCGGCTACGCCGAGGACTTCCGCGACGGCGAGAACAACATGAACGAGGAGTGGTGGGGCATCACCGCCAAGGGGCAGCCCGACGCCAACGGCCTCTATGACATCTACCCTCGCGCGGCCTACTACGCGTTGCGCGACGCCTACATGCTGGATCCGTACGGCAAGGACACCGACGTGGCGGCCATCCGCCGGCACTTCGCGGGGATCCATGCCGGGGCTTCGGTGCTCGAGGCGCGTGGCGACGCGGCCGCCCTGCGCACCGACGCCCTGAGCAAGGTGCGCCTGGCCGGCCTGCGCATGGAGTTCGAGACCTACGCCACGGGCGCGAAGAACACGTCGACGCCGGAGAACGACCAGCCGGGCAGCTCGTATCCGGCCTTCCAGGGCTTCGACCACATGCAGTCGTTCTACACCGACTTCGAGGCCATGCCCTCGGACAACATCACCGGGCGGCTGTCGCTGAACATCCTGGGCCACGTGCCCCTGAATCCCATCGACGAGATTTTCTACGAGAACCGCGGCCGGCCGCAGCAGGTGCAGAATGCCGACGGCACGTCGTTCCGGATGGACTCGAACGAGCGCGTGAAGGTGTACCAGTCGTCCATCAGCTGGGATGACCGCTGGTTCATGCTCGACGGCTTCTACCGCACCGGTCACCTGCACTGGCAGTACGAGGGCGACTTCTTCGGCCTGTACCGCGACGCCTACTACGGCGAGAACATCGACATCTACAACGGCGAGGCGCCGGTCGGCTTCGAGATCACCGGCAAGCGCCAGCTGACCGGCCTGAAGGTGGCCTTCGGACCGCAGCTGTGGTGGGGCGCGAACCCGGCCATCCTGGTCAAGTACCAGCGTGCGTTCGCGGGCGCGCAGTGGACCGCGGTGTTCCACGAGGACTTCGCGCAGCAGAACCAGGTCGTCAGCTCGTCGGCCATCCCCGTGCGCACGACCCGCAAGGCGTCACTGCAGATGGTTCGCCGCGTGGGACCGTTCAACCTCGAGGCCGGTGCCCTGTGGTCGGGCCGGCCGCGCGTGGGCGACACGTTCCAGATCGTGGATGAGGATCTCGTGGATGCCCAGGTCGTCCTCGACCCGACGGATGTGCGCCAGGACACGGTGAAGCACGAGGATACCTTCGGCTTCAAGGGCAAGCTCACCTGGCAGCAGGGCCGCTGGAACTGGTACGGCCAGGGCGGCTGGATGGGCCTGGTTGCCGACGGCGGCCCGACGGCGATCCCGACCTTCACCGGCTGGGAGCTGAAGGACAGCGGCTCGGGCAACCAGGTCAATGCGCTGACCGGCGCGGCCTACACGATGGGCAACTGGCAGATCGGCCCGAACCTGCTCTGGCAGAAGCCGATCGTCGGCCCCATGCCCAACGGCGAGTACCTGGCCGGCACCGCCGGTCGCGTGCGCAACGTGATCGACGACCCGTTCGCCGTGCGCGGCAACCGCGAGACGACCGCCGGCGAGCTCATGCTGACCTACGACCCGACGCCCGCCACCTGGATGTGGGCCTGGGACAGCGACCAGCGCGAGGACGCGGACCTGGCGGCGAGCATCGGCCTTTCGGTGCGCCGCCACCACACCTCGGCCGACGGCGCCCTGTTCGTGGCGGCCGACGGCCAGGTCTACGGCTTCGCGGGCGCCTCGCCGGAGCGCGACCTGTGGGAGCTGAAGTGCCGCGTCGTCAACCGCGTGAGCGACTCGGCCCGCGCCGTCAGCCACGTCTACGTGGGCAACGCCGAGCCGAACGGCGACGACACGCGCCTGCTGCACCGCTTCGGTGCCGACACGCGCATCACCTGGCCCGCGATCGTGATGGCGGGCTACGTGAAGGTGAACGACTTCGGCCCCTACGACTACCACCGCGACTTCAACCTGACCTACCCGCTGCAGCTGATGGCCGACATCTCGACCACGCTGGGCTCGCCCCGCTGGTTCGACCTGCCGCAGACCCGCCTTGGCGTGCGCGCCATGTACCGCACGCTGGACCGCTATTCGGTGCGCTACGCGCCGGAGGGCGCGGCGGTGCCGCTGCCGAACGAGCAGTATCCGGAAGGGCTGGAGAAGGGCAACGAGTGGGAGATCAGGACGTACCTGCACCTGGCGATCTAGCAGCAAATCGAGTGTGGGCCCCCGTGCGAGCGGGGGCCTTTTTTTTCCAAGCTGGGCAGATCCATTACTGCGGCCCGCGTTCCTGGAGGCGTCTTCGGCGCTCGAGTATCGACTCGTATATCGAGGTGCCAGGCGTTCCGCCCGCTGCGCTATCCAATCCGCAGTGCATCTCATCAGATGCTCGTCGTCGACTCCGTCCCATCGCCAGAGTACAGGGTGTGGGCAACACCGCCGGGGTGCCCGTCCCAATGCCGAAGCGGATCAGACCACGGTCCCCTGGACCCGACGGAGATAGGCGGTGGAAATATCGACGCGGCGCACCACACCGAGCACGCGCGATCCGGGGTCATCACTGACGACGGTCAGGGCCATGCGATCACTTTCGGCGAACGCTTCCAGTGCCCGGTCGAGGGGATCGCCTGCCCGCAGGACCGGCAGGTTCGTGTTCATGAGGTCGGCGACCACGACCAGTTCGCCCAGTCCGGGCAGCCGCGAAGCGATATGGATCTCCTCGAGACTCACCATCCCCAGGTACCGGTCCTCGGCATCGGCCACCGGGAGGCCGAAGTGTTCAGCGCCCGACAGGCGATCGAGCGTGGCACCCAATCGGTCCCCGGGGCGCAGCGGGCGCACGTCCCGACCGCCCACGAGGAACTCCCCGACGCGCAGGCCGGCGAGGACCTCGCGCACGTAGTCGCCCTGGTGGGCTGGAGACATCGAGCGGCTGATCAGCTGCGAGTGGTACAGCGACTGCTCGTCGGAAAGCAGGAACGTGATGACGCAGACCCACAATGTCGGCAGGAGCAGGTGGTAGTCGCCGGTCATTTCACTGACGATGATCAGCGTGGAAACGGGCGTCTTGGCCGCGGCGGCGAAGAACCCGGCCATGCCGACGATGACGAATGCGGCCGGGTGCGGCGCCAGGGCCGGCCAGTAGTGGTACATGACCAGGCCCAGGGCGCCACCGCCACAGCCGCCGATCACCATCGAGGGGCCGAAGACCCCGCCTGACCCGCCGCTCCCGATCGTGAGGCTTGTCGTCAGGATCTTGCCGAGCGCAATCGTGAGCAGAACCAGTGCGAGGTGCAGGTCGGCGCCGCCCGGCGTTGCCATCGACAAGGCGCCCTGCAGCGCACCGTAGCCGAAGGAAAGCACGGCCAGTACCTGTTCATCCCCTGCCGAAGACGAAATACAGGATGAGACCGAGCGCCCCGGTGGCAAAGGCCCCGATTGCCGGCTTGAAGACGCGCGGCAGCGGCAGGCTCCGGAAGGCGTGGGACAGTCCGTAGAAACTGCGCGTGTACATCATGGCCAGGACTACCATGAAGAGCGCGAGCAGCAGGTACGCGACGAGCTGCCGCGGATCCCCGAAGGTCAGCGATGCGAGGATCTCCGGCGAGAGCGAGAAGAGCGGGGTCCAGCCGAAGACGATGCCGAACGTGCAATAGGCGGCCGTGCTGGCGAGCGCGGCCGGGACGATCACGTCCGATTCGAAATCCGCCGAGTTGTAGAGGATCTCGGCGGCGAACAGCGCGCCGGCCAGGGGCGCGCGGAAGATGGCGGCCACGCCGGCTCCGACACCGGCAGCCATCAGGATCCGGCGCTCGGTCGGATTCAACCGGAACAGGCCGCCGATGAGCGAGCCGAAGCCGGCGCCGATCTGGGCGATCGGGCCTTCGCGACCGCCGGAACCGCCCGTGCCGATCGTCAGGGCGCTGGCGACCAGCTTCACCAGGGGAACGCGCGGCCGGATGTAGCCCTGTCGATGATGAAAAGCGGCGATGGCGGCATCGGTGCCGTGCCCTTCGGCTTCCGGCGCCAGCTTGAAGACGAGGAATCCGCTGAGCAACCCGCCCAGCGTGGGGATCAGGAGCAGCAGCCAGGGCCTGAAGCGCGTCGACGTCGGTTCCCAGAACGGGGGCTCACCACCCGAATGCAGCGGGTGATAGCCCAGCACCTGATCGAGTGCCCCGTGAACAACGACCTGGCAGGCGCCGTAGAACACGATGGCGCCCAGCCCTGCCACCACGCCGACCACCAGCGCGAGCCCCAGCAGTCGCGCCTGCGGCCGAAGCCGACGCCGGCCCAGCTCCCAGAACTCCGGGAGCCAGCGAAGCGGATGTGAGGGGACCGGTGGTCCCGCTGCAGAAGAGTCGTTCATGAACCTGTCCGCGAAAGGATGCCGGAGCCGCGAGCGCCTTCATCGGCGGCGCGTCTGCGGGCCTGGCCGCACATGTCCTTCGGCAAGGTGGCACCTCGCGGCGGGAGCGTCAATTGCCCGACTGCCGCCCCCGTTACCTGATCACCGTTATCCGTCGACTCACCATGCCAGCAGCGGTCTCCAGGCGGGCAAAATAGACACCCGAAGCCAGATGGCGCGTCTCGCAGGTCACGGCATGGTCACCCGCCGCCACCGGGCCGTCCAGAAGGGTGTCGACAACCCGGCCGCGCACATCGAACACCCGCAGCCGCGCCGGGCCGTCGTGCTCGATCCGGAATGCGAGGCGCGTTTGCAGATCCGCCGGATTGGGCTGGGCGGCACGCATCTGCACGGCGGCAACCGCCTGAGGCTGCGGTGCCGCGGAAATGCCCATGGGGATGGGACGTGTCCAGATACCTCGGCCATAGGTTCCCGCCGCCACCATCAAGCGGTCACTCGACGGACCGTCGGATCGACGCAGGTCGACCAGCGCCATCTCGGTAATGATTGCCGCCTCGGGCAGGCCCAGATTCCAGCGTTGCCACGACATGCCGCCGTCTTCACTGGCATAGGCGCCGAATTCAGTACCCACATAGAGCCGTTGCGGATCATCAGGGTGGGCCACCAGGTCGGCCAGGGGCACATCGGGCAGGTTGCCGGTGATGTTGGTCCAGTTCTGTCCGTTGTCGTCGCTGCGATAGACCTTCGAGCCGGGAGTGCCCATGCCGTTCATGAGGGCGAAGCAGCGGCGTGGATCGGTGGGATGAGGTGCCACCTTGCGCACCAGCACGCCCGGCACCAGGCCGGCATCGCGTTCGGACCAGGTTGTGCCGTCGAAGACACGGAGGCGTCGCCCCGTGGTGGGTGAATCGAGGCAGGCGTAGATCGCGGACGCGGCACCGTCATGGACGCCCACGGTGAGCTCGCGCACGCCGGCCGGGAACGGCGCGGCATTGGCGGCAGTCCAGAGATCGCCCAGGTTGGTCGACGCGTACACCTGGGCGCCATTGTTGGTGTATAGCGTGGGCGGCTGGGCCTGGTCGCTGCGGATGCGGGTGTACCACTGCGTCGATGGGGGCAGGCCGGCGTTGATGTCGGCCCACGCCGTCCCGCCGGTCAGTGAGCGGCCGCAGCGGAAGAGCAACGAGCCACCCCACAACCCGCTGGTGGCCCACATGCGGTCGTTGTCGTGGTCATCGATGGTGAAGCCGCCGCCGTCACCGCCCCAGCGCACGAACCACTGTATTCCGCCGTCGACAGTCAGCGAGACGGCGTTGTCCTGCGAACCGCCGCCCATGACCAGCGGGAATTCGTTGCCCACATCGATATTGACGTACTGCGTGATGGGCAGGCGGTTGAACGACGTGAAATAGGTGAGGCCGCCGTTCGTGGAATGGCTGTAGCCGCCGTCGGTGGCCACGTAGAGGTTGGCGCCGTCAGCAGTCCACTCGATGGCATGCACATCGGCGTGGACATGGGCCGTGGCTGTGGTGGTCCAGTTCAGGCCGCCATCGCTGCTGCGCTGAAGGCCGCCGCCGCCGGCCAGCACAAGGTCCGGATCGGTGGGCGAGACGCCGATGGCGTTGTTGTACCAGCCCTGGCCCCAGAAGTAGTCGTCGGGCGGCGAAACGTCGATCCAGTTGAGGCCGCCGTCATCGGTCCGGAAGATACCGAGCAGGTTGTTGTCCAGCCCGGCGAAGGCCACGTAGAGACGGTTGGGATCGGCCGCCGAAATGGTCACCGCGCCACGGCCGTTGCCGCTGGTGGGCAGGCCCGCGCCCTGGACCTGCGTCCAGGTGATGCCGCCGTTGTTGCTGCGGAACAGGCCGTGGTCCTGCACCGGCGTCCACATGACCGAGGGATTGGCTGGGTGGATCGCCAGGTCGGTGGGCCAGTGCGGCAGTGCGGTGCGGCTCCAGGTGAGACCCGCGTTGGTGGAGCGGTAGATGCCCAGGTCGAAGGCGCCCACAACGGTCTGGCCGTCGGGAAGGAAGCGCACCCGGAAACAGGTGGCCGGACTCGCGGGCAACGGCCGGTTCTGCCAGGTGAGGCCGCCATCAGTGGAGCGCCACAGTCCGGTGCCCGCGCGGATGTGGGGCTCGCCCGTGCCGACGAGGATCAGGTCAGGGTTGGTCGGGCTGGTGTCGAGGGAGCCGATCCACCGCGTGTTCAGGGCGTCGGTCAGCGGCGTCCAGGTGATGCCGTCCAGTCGCCAGATGCCGCCGCTGGCCGCCGCCACGCGCCGGATCCCGGTGCTGTCGAGATCAACATCGAGCACACGCCCGCAGCTGCGGGCTGCGCTGGCGCCGAACATCCCGAAGGGACCGCGGCAGGTCCAGGGATCATCCTCCAGCGCGGACGCTTTTTCAGGGACAGCCTTCACTTCTTCCCAGATGCGATCCTGGAGGTCGCGGCCCAGATCGCCCGGAAAAGGGCGATGCCAGTCGTCGAAGAAATGCCGGATCAGTTCCGGGCCGCGCGCAGGCTTCTCGTCGCGCACGAGTCGGGTGGGCGCATCAGGTGCAGGCGGCGCAGGCGCCGGTTGTGTCGCCAGGAAGACGGCTCCCGCAAGGAGAGCAGCCAGGCTGGTCAGTGCGGGCAAGCGTCGCATGGTGTTTCCCCTGCGCCAAAGTCGTTACCTGTGGACCTGGTCGTGGCAGTCGAGAGCCTCACCTCTCATTTCAACAGCGTGAGCTTCACCGTCACCGGCGCGCCGCTTGGCGGCAGCAACCGCGCCAGGTAGACGCCGGCCGCCATGAGGTGCCCGCCGTCGTCGCGCCCGTCCCAGCGCGCGGCGTGGTCGCCGGCCGTCAACGCGTGGTCCACCAGCGTGCGCACCACGCGCCCGCGCGCATCGTACACGCGCAGGCGCACCGTTCCGGCCGATTCGGTGCGGAAGCGCAGGACCAGCGCCGGATTGAACGGATTCGGCGAGGCCGTCAGCATCGCGCGGGCCTGCGGCGCCGCGCCGTCGTCGTCCGTCGGCACCGGCGACAGCGCGGCATCGCTGGCCACGAGGATGCGGTTGCGGCTGGAACCGAAGACCCAGCCGCCGTCGACCGGCACCGCGGCCGTCACCCGGTCGCCCATGCCCGGGAACGGGCCGCTGAACGGCGGCGTGACCGGCGTCCAGGTCGCGCCGGCGTCGGTCGTGTGCAGCAACGGGCCGCTCGAACGCTGGACGGCGACACCCTCCGTGGCGTTGCGCACCAGGATCTCCAGCGGAAAGGCGTCAGCGACCGGCGACCACGTCTGGCCGCCGTCATCCGTGCGGCGCAGCCCGGGATCGGGACTGCCCTGCGAGACGATGCCGTGCTGCGCGTCGAACCAGGCCATGGCGCGGATGGGCGCCGTGAGTCCGGTTGCGGCCATCTGCTGCCAGGTGACGCCGCCGTCGAGCGTGCGGTAGAGCCTGGGCGCGTTGGCCGAGGTGCCGCCGCCCGCGAACCCGGTGGTCGCGGTGGGGAAGTCGATGCTCCAGAGCATCACCGAGCCGAAGGGGATGCCGTTCGTGACCGGCGTCCAACTCTGGCCGCCGTCACTGCTGCCGAGGATGCCGCCGCCGGAAACGCCGGTCCGGAATGCCGCCACGAACCAGCGATCGCTCGCGGGCAATGCGAACTGGATGAGCCGGTAGGTAGCCGGCAGCGTACCGCCGACCTGCCACGTCTGGCCGCCGTCGCTGGTGATGCGGGTCGTGTCGTCGCGGCCGACCACGCCGTGCAGGTCGTCGAAGAACGCGCCGTCGATCACCCAGTACAGCCCCGGCGTCTGCGCCGGCACCTGCCAGGTGTAGCCGCCGTCGTCGCTGCGGAGCCAGGCCGGAATCTCACCCCTCGTGGGCTGGTTCGCCGCGAAGAGCGTGCCGTCGGGACGGCGGAAGAGGATGTCGATGACGCCGCCCACCGCCGCGCCGCCCGAGTTCACCACGGCGTTGTCGACCGTGAGGACCAGGTCGTCCGACCAGAAGAGATCACCCGCGTCGGAGCCGTAGATGATGCGCCCGCCGGGCGCCTGCGCAATGCAGGGGAAGCCGGTGACGCCGCCCAGTTGCCGCAGCGTCCAGTCCGCGCCGGCATTGACGGTCTCCCACACCTCGCCGCCCTCGCCGTGGCAGGCCAGCAGCCAGTGCTGCGCGTCGATCACGAGCGTGCGGTACCGGTAGAGGGGATTGTTGAACGACTGCTGCTCGGTCCACGATGCGCCGCCATCGGCCGTCACCCACACGGAAAAATCCTCGTGCACATAGCCGTGCAGCGCGTCGGTGAAGTACACCTCGTTGAAGCCGAAGGACTGAGCCGGCACGAACTGTGTCCAGCTTGCGCCGCCGTCAGTGGTCCGGTGCTGCGCGTCCTTGCCCACGACATAGCCCTCGAGTGCCGTGAGCCACACATGATGGCGGATGACGCCCACGCCCGGCCCGGTCGTCGCCCAGGAAAGCCCGTCATCAGCGGACAGCAGCACGACGCCGCCGGCGCCGGCCGCCGAGATGGCGCCGCCCGGCACTACACACAGGTCGCGCAGGTCGCTCGCCGCCGGATGCGCGGGCGTGTCCCACGTGAGCCCGCCGTCGGTGCTGCGGAACAGCCCCGCACCCGTCCCGCAGGCGATGAGCGTGCCGGAGTCGGTCACCAGCACATCGTACAACTCCGGCGCGACCTGCAGCGGCCCCTGCAACTGTGCCCAACTCTCGCCACTGTCGACCGTGTGCAGCACGAAGCCGCCGCCGCCAACGGCCCAACCTTCCTGCGCACTGGCGAACGCGATCCCGAACACCGGATTGCCCTGCGGCTGCGGATGCCCCCAGGCGTAGGTGAAGTCGGTGGCGCGTGAGGCGGTGGCGAGCAGGCAGCACGCGGTGAAGGCGAGGGCCAGGGTGCGCATGTTCGTGGGCCTCCGGGAGGGCGGGGACAAAACGGGATGTATATGGTCCGAGTTTACCTGAAGGAGACGAGTTTGACAATCGTGCGAGTGCTCGCGGTATGCGATGAGAATGGACGCTGGATCGCTTGCCGTCTTGCAAGGAACCTCGGCAACGCACCTCGGATCGAGAACCGGCTTCGGAGCGCGGCCATGACGTTCGCCGACCATCAGGTCTCACGTGTTCGTGATAGTTGCGCCGGCGCAACAGCGCGCCGGCCTCACCGCCTCCGTCCGGCGATCGAGCGCATCCTCGCTCACATCGGCGAAGCCACGCGGCCACCTGCAGTGCTGCCGGCACGATCGCCGTCACAGCTCGCGTTCGGGTTCGACCAGGCGATCGCGACCACGGACTGGCCGGCGATGGACCAGTCGGCGGGGTAACAGGCGGACGGTTGGGAGTGATCCCCTCACAGGCGAACGAGTGGTGGTTTGTTTCGACTATCCCCTGAAACAGGTGGCAATATGGAGCCGCCGCGCCTGCATGGGCGCGGCGGCTCCAGCGTTCCCCCACCGGCCGGTCACTTGACGAGGGTGACCTTCTGCGTCTGCGTCGCGGACGAACTCTCGATGCGCCCGAAATAGACGCCCGACGGCAGGCGTCCGCCGTCGTCGGCGCGACCGTCCCACGCCACCTCGTGGGAGCCCTCATCCTGGCTCGCGGACACGAGCGTTCGGACCAGGTTTCCGTCGATGTCGTAGACGCCGACGCGGACCGCGCCGGCCGCCGGTAGCGTGTACGAGAACGTGGTGCGGGGGTTGAACGGGTTGGGGAAGCTGCGCAGTCCCAGGCGCGACGCCAGCTCGCCGGGGGCGGCCGAGACGGCGGCCGCGGCGAGCTCGTTGAACTCGGGAGCGAAAATGCTCACGTCGAACGCCGAGGTGTGCCGATTCACAATGAACGCCTGCGACGTGACGTTGCCGGCATCACCGCTCACGACACACACGGCCGACACCGCCGCCGAGATGACGGCACCGCCGGGCAGGACGCCGCCGAGCATCATCGCGCCCTTCGGCGCGGCCTGGCTCAGCTGCGTGACGCACGGGTTGCAGACCGGCGTGCCGGTCGCGTCGGCCAGCAACTGGCCTGTCGCGTCGTCGAAGAGGTATGTCTCGACGGTGGCGCCGGGACCGCCCGGCTCGCCGGCAAGTCCCGCCGCGTACGTGAAGAACATGGTGGTGTCGAAGCTGAACGGCGTGTCCGCCGTCGCGCCAGGTGTCGCCAGCATGTGCCCTACGCTGAAGACGCGGCCGCACGGCAACGACGCGCCGGACTTCGCGCCCGGGGCCCTGACCTCTTCGGGGGTGAAGCCGAAGACGGACAGGTCGAAGGCGTTCGTGTGGGCGTTCACGACGTAGCCCTGGATGCTGACGTTTTCCACGTCGTCGCCGTTGACCGAGACGATGGCGAAGCCGCTGAGCACGTTCGGCATGCCACCTGCGGCGTCGGCGGCCGTTTCGAGGCTGAACGAGGCAGACCGGTCCGCGGCGCCGACGGTGACCGTGCAGGGGGCGCAGATGTCGGTCCCGGTCAGGCTCGTCAGGGGATGGCCCTCGTCATCGTACAGGTAGATGTCCACCTGCTGGTCGGACAGCCCGCCGCCCGTGCAGGCCACGTCGCCCGAGTAGGTGATGAACATGGTGGTGTCGAAGGTCCAGGGCGTGTTCGAGACACGGCCCTTGGTGTCGAAAACGTGCGGAAAGGCGTGGGTGCGCGCCGAGGCGGAGCCGGCCGTCAACAGGGCGACCGCCACAGCCAGAAGAATGACGCGGCGCGAGTCAGGGGTCGTGTGGGGCATGGTCCGGACTCCTTGGATCAGGGATGCGACCGCAGGATGAACGGACCCGTGATCCTAGCAGAACCGGAACCAAAAAGATACTAAGTCAATCCTGTATGCCGTGACGGCGATCTCGGCCATGGACGCGGAAGTCGAAGATCTATGTCCAATATTCGTCAATCAAGGCGCGGCCCAATGCCTTCCAGGCATCTACTCCATTGAAAGCACATAGACAAGGATCAGCGGCAATACGCTTCGTGACGCTACGGTCCACGTTATCACCCGGCGCCTCGCATGAGCGCTGTCGGCGTTGCGTCTGGTGAGGCGACCAGATCTACCCGGCGACGAGATAGAGGTGCGGCGCAAGTCTCGCGCGCTTGTGAGACTTGCGCCGGCGCATTCTTCTGTGCCCATGTCCGACAGCGTATCAGCGATAGAGTCCCTTCACTGCGCCAAAGCTCGTGACCTCGTCACTCACCGTGCACGACGTGTTGATGCACGCGACAGGAATGTCCACCGAGCCCGAGAACACGCCGCAGCGCCGCAGCACGCCGCCGCCGGTCACGACCGGCAGGCCGCCCGTCAGCGAGGGAATCGTCGCCGGCCCGACGAGGAAGTGCACCGGCGCGGTTGTCATCACCATGAACTGCCAGTGCACCAGTTGAATCCCGGCGGGTCGGATCGGGTACGGGACCGCCGCGCCCACCATGTAGCCGTTCGCGGAAGCATCCACGTCCAGCGCGCCCGGCCCCAGGTCCGCGGACAGGAAGAGCAACGGGCCGCCGATGGGCGTCACCGTGCATTCGAAGCCGTCGACCCCGCTCACCGGGTTGGCCAGGATCAGGTACCCGTCGAACGCCGTGAACGGTGCCACATGGGTCTCGACCCACAGGGCGTCCGCGGTGAAATAGACGCCGAAACTGTCCGCACTGGGGTCGAAGCTGCCATGCGCCGTTCCGCACACCAGACCGATCGACAGGAGGGCCGACAACAGCAATACCGTTCGCTTCATGATGTCTCCCTTGCTGGATGCGGCCCCCGGGTCCGGCCCCGACGCGGCGATGCCGCCGCGCGGCCGGGCCATTGGCCGGCGATTGCCTGAGCATACCACACTTCAACATCGCGGGGCGAGCCGGCCGTGGGCAGCGGGCATGGCGGCCGGCGGATATATGCCGAGCGCAATCGTCCTGAATGCGCAGCATTCCGTGCGCGCACGAGCATTGACGCACGGCGTTGCCGATGCTTGAATCGCGGCATCATTGCGGGAGCTTCTCCCGCCTCATGGATCTCAGACATGGCGCACCCCGACGCCGACGAGGAGGTGATGGCCGTCGAACATGATCCACCCAGGCAACGGCACAATGTGGCGACGGCGACCCGGGGCCATGCCCGTGGGCGGGCATCCGCACCGGCTTCCGGCGATCACGAATTTCGCAGCACGAGGAGTATCAGTATGAGATGCGCAAGATTCCTGGTTCTCGGCCTCATTCTGGCCATGACGCCGCTGACCGCGATGGGCGGGCTCGACTACAAGACCGACAGTTTCGGACTCTACTTCGATGACACCGGCAACGCCAATTGCGCCCCCGTGGGCATGTTCGTGCCGACCAACGTCTACCTGCTGCTCATGAACCCTGCCGGGCCGACCAACGGCTTCGAATGCACGCTCACGCCGACCGGCGTGCCGTACTTCATCCTGTCCACGAACCTGGGGCCCAATGCGCTGGACGTGGACGGTTCGGCCAATGGTTTCGCCGTCGGCGCGGCGTCGAACTATCCCCAGGTCGGTGGGGCCATCGTCCTGGCCACGTTGCAGGTCATGCTCCAGGGTGACGGCGCACTGGAGTTCCGCATCAGCCAGGCCACCGCCCCGTCGATGACCGGCGACCTGCCGATCGTGACCGGGGACGGCGTGCTGCGCCGGGGCCAGGTCGCCAGTTGTGATGTCGGCGTGCCGGTCGCGGTCATGAACGGCAATTGTCCGGACGTGTCGGGCGATTGCGGCGAAACCGGGGGCATCCCGGTCGACATGTCCGTCGCGGTGACGGCCTCGGCGACGGGCGCCCAGGACTACGCGATAACCGCCGCGACGACGGGCGCGGCAACCAATGGCTACGACGCCGGCATCGACATCCCGAAGCCCACGCCGCCGCCCGGCAACTATGTTTCGGCGAGCTTCGAGCACGCCGACTGGCCCCTCGGGCCCCGCTTCGGCAGGGACTACCGGGCGTCCTACGACGTGATCTACAGCAACGACACCTGGCCCCTGCTGGTGGAGACGGACCTGGATGGAGAGGTGACATTGACGTTCGCGCCGAACTTCAATGCCGCCAGCGGCATCAAGCTCCACCTGAAGGACCTCCAGACGGGCCAGTACCACAACCTCTTCCCCGACCTGACCTACGTGTTCAGCAATGACGGGCTGCCCAACACGTACCGCTTCGCGCTGCTGGTCGGCGCGGCGCCCGCCCCTCCGGCGTTGAGCCCGGCCAGTCGCGCCATCCCGGCCGGCTGGTCGATGATCGGCCTGCCGCTGACGCCCACGGCCGACGCCACGGTGGGGAGCGTGATCCTCGACCCGGCACCGGGATACGCCTATGCGTACGACTACTCCCGCACCAGCGGCTACCGGAACCTCGCCGCCGGCGCCGAAGTCGTTCCCGGGACGGGCTACTGGCTGGCCAGCGACACGGACTTCAACTGGACTATGACCGGCGAGCGCGACATTGACGGCGTCATCGTGCCGCTGGCCAACGGATGGAACCTGGTCGGCAACGCCATCTGGTTCCCCGGGCCGTTCGAGAGCCTTCGCGTCAAGCAGGACGGGGCGACGTACGAGTGGCTGACTGCCGCCCAGATGGGCCTGGTGTCACTGGACGTCCAGTCGTTCGATCCGGCCACCGGCGCCTACGCCGACGCTCTCGCTCTGCAGCCCTGGCACGGCTACTGGATCCATGCGCTGCAGGACGGACTCTCGCTGGAGTTCTACTACGGCAATTTCGTGGAGATGCCGAAGCGGCTTACCGCGCGCAAGAACGTGCCGGACCCCGGCGACGGATCCTGGCGCGCCGATCTCTCGCTGCGGGATTCGGCCGGTGCAGAGCGCACCATCACGTTCGGTCGGCAGGCAGGCGCGACTTCCGGCTTCGATGCCGTATACGACCGTCCCTTGCCGCCGCAATCGCCTGCAGGCGGGCCGCGCCTGATGTTCCACCGTCCGGACTGGCGCCTGCAGGGCGGCAGCGCGATCTCGCGCGACCTGGCCGGCCTCGACGAGGGAACTGTCTCCTGGCCGGTCGTCGTGACATCCCCGAATCCCGGCGCGGCGATGCTGACCTGGGATCCCTCTGCATGGCCGGCCGGAACCGATTTCCAGCTCTACCTGCCGAGCGAGAACCGGGTCGTGGTCATGTCCATGCGCAAGACGACGGAGTACGCCCTGATGCTTGGTGCGCGGGCGGTGCAACTCATCGTCCGCACGCCGGACCTCACTTCCGGGGTCGACAGGACCGATGGCGCCACCTACGCAGTCCGGGCGGCGCCGAATCCCTTCAATCCGCGGACGACGATCGCGTTCGACCTGTCGAAAGCCGGCTTCGCCGAACTGCGGATCTACTCGGTGCGAGGCGAGCTGGTCGCCGTGCTCGGCGGCCGTGCCTGTGAGGCGGGCCGACACGAGGAGGCCTGGCTGGGCACGGACCGCCTGGGGCGTGCGGTTCCGAGCGGATCGTACTTTGCGCGGCTCCATGTCGATGGACAGCCGCGTGGCGGAGTCACGAAGCTGAGCCTGGTCCGCTAGGCCCAGGCTCCTGCCGATGGATCGGCGCGCCGCCTGCCTTTTCAGGGTGGGCGGCGCCGCTGCACCTGCGGAATGGTACGATAGTCTGCACATCGAAGCGCGAATCATGACAAAACAACAATGACCAACAGGCCAACACCGCGCCTACGGCATCTCCCCGTAAACCCGCACATAATCCACCAGCATCACCTGCGGAAACACCGTGGAGGCGTCCGGCGAACCGACCCAGCGCCCACCCACAGCCACGTTCAGGATGATGAAGTGCGGGTGGTTGAACACCCACGCCGTGCCGCCCGGCAGGTCGGCCGGGGTGGCGCGGTGGTAGACGTAGCCGTCGACGCTCCAGGTGATCGACGTCTCGTCCCAGTCGATGGCGAACACGTGGAAGCCCAGGTTGAAGCCGCCCTGCGCCAGCGTGTGGGTCTGCGTGATGGCGCCGTTGCCGGAGTAGCCCGGCCCGTGGATGGAGCCGACCAGCGTGCGCGGGTTCTGGCCGCGGTATTCCATCACGTCGATCTCGCCGCACTGCGGCCAGCCCACCTGGTCGATGTCGTTGCCCAGGAGCCAGAACGCCGGCCAGATGCCCTGCCCGATGGGCAGCTTGATCCGCGCCTCGAAGCGGCCGCGCGCCTGTTCGAACAGGCCCTTCGTCTTGATGCGCGCCGAGGTGTACGGCTGGTTCTGGTATTCCTCTTCGCGCGCCGTGATGGCCAGGTTGCCCAGGCCGTCGAGGCTGCAGTTCTCGGCGCGGTTCGTGTCGTACTCGAGCTGGAGGTTGCCCCAGTCGGTGCCGAGGTCGAAACGCCACTTGTTGGCGTCGGGCAGCTGGCCCGCCGGTCCGTCGAATTCGTCCTGCCAGATGAGTCCGTACACGGGCGGCTCCGTTTCCTCTCCACAGCCGGGGGCGGCGGCCAGCGCGACCAGCGTCGCGACGATCAATCCATGTGTGCGGCTCATGATACCACCGCATCGTGCGCAGGCGCAAAACCGCCCGGCACGCGGGGGAACAGGCGCGAGTCGGCCAGCGCCGCCTTCAGCACCAGCGTCGAGGCGCCGACCGCAATGCCCAGGTCGCCCAGGTCGCCGCTGCGGATCTCGGCCGCGGCCACCGAGCTGACCAGCGTTCGGCTCTTGACCGTCTCGCGCAGCGGGTCGAGCAGCAGGTCGCCCAGGCGTGCCAGCACGCCGCCGACAATGACCAGCGAAGGGTTCATGATGTTCAGCAGGCCGGCCACGGCGCGGCCCAGGTGGGCCGCCGCTTCCTGGGTCACCTGCAGGGCCAGCGGGTCGCCTTTCATGGCTGCGTCCTCGAGATCGATGATGGTGATGGTGCGTCCGGCCAGCGGGCTCTCCGGGAACGAAGGCGCCAGCTCGGCGGCGCGGGCCACCAGGGCCGGCGCGCCGATCAGCGTGACCAGGCAGCCACGCAGGCCGCAGATGCAGGGCTTGCCCTGGGGATCGATGGACAGGTGGCCGATCTCGCCCGCCACGCCGGTGGCGCCGCGGTAGATCTCGCCGCCGATGACGTGGCCCGAGCCGATGCCCATGGCCACCTTGATGTAGGCCAGGTCGTCCACGCCGCGACCGGCGCCCCACCAGTGCTCGGCCAGCGCGCCCAGGTTGGCGTCGTTGTCGACCATCAGCGGCACGTCGTACCGGCGGGCCAGGTCGTTCAGGCCGAGCACGCCGTTCCAGTCGGGCATGACGAGCGTCGACAGGCGATCGGGGTGCGACGGGTCCACGGGGCACGGCGCCGCCACGCCGATGCCGACCAGCGGGCGCCCACCCGCGGCCGGCGAGGCCAGGCAGACGCGGCACAGCTCGGTGATCAGCTTCCGCGTGCCGGCCGGGTCGGTGCGCACGGCGTGGTCGCGGGATTCCCAGGTGAGCACGCGGCCCCGCAGGTCGGTCAGGGCGACCACCACATGGGTGGCGCCCATCTCGACGCCGAGGATCACGCAGGCATCGTCCTGGAATTCGAGCACGATGGGACGGCGGCCGCCGCGCGAGGGGCCTTCACCCACCTCGGTGACGATGCCCATGGGCAGGATCTCGTTGACGATCTCCGAGACGGTGGAGCGCGAGAGCCCGCCCACGCCGGCGATCTCGGCGCGCGAGATGCGCTTCTTCTGCCAGATCAGGCGCAGCACCGCATCGGCCAACGGACGCGGACGGTCCGGGTCCGTGCGCCGCAGGCCCTTCCAGCTGAGGTTTTCATTGTACATCCGGCCGCTTCCTGGTTGGTCCCCCGGTCCGGGGGGACAGGGAGCCTAGCGGTGCCAGTAGATATTGTCCACCAGCACCAGCGGCGCGTCGCTCGGGCTCAGCACGAGCTGGCCGATGTTGTCCACCGGCACGGTGAACCCGAAGTTGGCCATCGGGATCTCCAGCGACGACCAGCCGCCCGACGTGAACGAGGGCACGGAGGCCGCATCGAACGTCAGTTCGGGCTGCTGGAGGGCGACCGTCCCGGTCGGGCCCATGGCCACCAGCTTCACCTTGAAGATCGTGCCCACCGGCGCGTAGACGTCCAGGTGCAGGTGCGTCATCCCCGTGATGTCGATCTTCTGCGTGGCGAAGTCGATGCCCACGAAGTTGAGCGCCGTGTACATGATGTTGGCGTTGCCGCCGATCAGGTAGGTCTCGTTCTGGGTCGTCGAGCCGCCCCAGTGCGGGTTGAAGCTCGTGACCGGCCGGTTGACGTACGAATCGCTGTACAGCGCGATCACGTCGCCCGCCGGCACCGTCGGCACGGGCGCGGCGGCCGTGGGCGCCGTGAAGCTGGTGATGATGACGCGGCCCTGCACATCAAGCGTATCGAGCTTGGCGGTGATCGTGTCGATGCCGGCGCCGACGACGCGGATGCGGTTCCCCTCGACCCGCGCAACGGTCGGGTTGGACGAGAAGAAGTCGAAATAGCCGGGCATGTGGTTCACGATGACGTTGGCGCCGTCGATGCTGAACGTCGTCGTCGTGCCCTCGATCGTCGCCGTGGAACCGATCAGGTACTGCTTGTTCACCGAGGGCATGTTCGCGCGGATGCGCTCCACGTTCAGCAGGTTCGCATACTGGATGTCGTCGAACCACAGCGTATGGCCGGTGGGATTCTGGACCTCGAAGCCCTCGGCGAACGTGAACATGCCGCGCTCGGCCACGATCTTGCGCGGCGAGGGGATGGGCACCACCACGAACGTCCAGCTGGGATTCAGCGCGATGTTCGCGCGCCCCGCCGAGTACACCGAGGTGCCGGTGTTGTCGTTGCCGAAGCCGACCTCGTTCAGCGTCGAGACCACGCTCGAGCGCGCATAGAACGTCAGCGCGTTGAAGTCGGCGAAGTCGCGCGCGTTGACCGTGGTCAGCACGCCGCCGGCATAGCCGCCGAGCACCGAGTTCTGTCCGGGCACCACGACCTTCAGCGACTTCAGGCTGTCGTGCGCGTACAGCGAATCCAGGCTCGTCGCGGCCAGGTATGTGCCGGAGAACGCCTGGAAGTAGACGTCGTCACCGTAGTCCTCATCGAAGACCAGCGGTTCGATGCGGGCGCGGGCCACGTCCAGCCCCGCGACGTCGCGACTGCCGCAGCCGGCCAGTGCGGTGAGGGCCACGAGCAGGAACAGCGCAAAGAACCGAGTCGTGTTCACGGGGGAACCTCCGCGAGGGCAGGTGCGCGGCGCGCGCCGACTTTGTTCGGCGAACGGCTTTGTACGGCAACCGATCAAAGTATGGGGGCGGTTGGCGGGGGTGTCAAGAGCCGAGTCCGGGAAACTCGCGGCGGGAAAAATCGGGTCGGCGCCCCTGGATGCCCGGGAACCCAAGGCCGCCGCCTGCGTCTTCTGGCCCAAAGGAGGACCATGCGCATCGCCATTCGTCTCCTGGCGGGTTTCCTGGCCGTTGCGGCGCTCGCCGCCGCCGCCCTGGTCGGGCCCTATGCTCTCCGGGTCGAGCGCCTGCGCGCGGACCCGACGCTCGGCTGGCACGCCGACGGCTACTATTACGTCTCGCCGAAGGCCCGGCGCCTTGCCCGGGACGGGCACGTCGTGACCGTTCTCGTGCAGCCCAACAACTCGGGCACCAGCTCCGACGATCCGGAGGTCCACCGCAAGGACGCCTGGTGGACGGGTCTCGAGCGCCGACGCGTGGCCGATGAACTGGGTGTCGTCCTGCTGGTGCCGGCCTTCGTGCGTCCCGGCGAGGACTGGATCATCTACACCCACGCCCTTGATCGCGACGCGCTGACGACCCGCCGGACCGACCTGCAGCGCATCGACCTGCAGCTCATCGCGATGATCGACCGCACCCGCGAACTGCTCGGGCACGACGGCATTGCAACGGACACGCGTGTGTTGATCCAGGGCTTCTCCGCCAGCGGGATGTTTGCGAACCGGTTCACCGCCCTGCATCCGGACCGCGTCAAGGCGGCGACCATCGGTTCACCGGGCGGCTTCCCCATCCTGCCGGTGGCCAGCCACGCGGGGGAGACCCTCGCCTATCCCGCGGGCGTGGCCGACCTCACCGCATTGACGGGCACGCCGTTCGCTTCCGAGGCCTTCAACGCCGTGCCCCAACTCATCTACATGGGCAGCCTCGACGACAACGATTCGCTGGACTTCGGCGACGGCTGGGACCGGGAACACGCGGCCGTTGTCGACCGGCTCTTCGGCCCCGACCCGCTCGCGCGCTGGGACCGCGTGCGCGATGTCTACCGCGAAGCCGGCAGCAGCGCCGAGTTCCTGCTCGTCGAAGGCGTTGCCCACGACCGCAGGAAGCTGCAGCGCCACGCCACTGCCTTCTTCCGCCGGGTCCTCGGGCAGGAGGCCCTGCAGAGGTAGCCCGCGGCGAAGGCGGCCGAGGTCACTTCAAGGCTGATGCCGCGCGTCCGTTCACGAACGTCGCGGTGACCTTCATCCGCAGCAGGTCCTTCGGCGCGCAGGCCACCGGATCGCCGTCCAGCACCACCAGGTCGGCCCGGAACCCCGGCGCGATCACGCCCAGCTCCTTGTCCTGGAACGCGGCCCAGGCCCCGCCCGCCGTGTACAGCCACAGCGCGGTCCAGCCGTCGACCGCCTCCTCGGGGCGCCAGCCGCCGATGGGCGTGCCGTCGGGATGCTGGCGTGTACGCGCGGCGTACAAACCTTCGAGGGGCTCGACCTTCTCGACCGGGAAGTCGGTCCCGTAGCACAGGCGCGCGCCCGACTTCAGCAGCGACTGCCAGGCATAGGCCCCGGCCAGGCGCTCTTCACCGAGCCGCTCGTCGGCCCAGTCCATGTCCGAGGTGCAGTGCACCGGCTGCATGGCGGCGATCACGCCCAGCTTCCCGAAACGCGGGATGTCGGCGGGGTCGAGGATCTGCGCGTGCTCCACGCGCCAGCGCGCGTCGCGCGGCTTGAGCTCGCGCAGCACCTCTTCGTAGAGGTCGAGCACCAGGCGGTTGCCCGCGTCGCCGATCGCATGTGTGCAGATCTGGAAGCCGGCGCCGCCCAGCGAGCGCATCACCCCGCGCATCTGGTCGGCCGTGGTGACGGCCAGGCCGCGGTGGCCGGGCTGGTCGCTGTAGTCCTTCAGCAGCAGCGCACCGCGGCTGCCGAGCGCGCCGTCGGCATAGAGCTTCACGGCGCGCAGCGTGAGCAGGCCGTCGGGGCTCGTATAGGGGCCGGCCTTCAGCGCGCCGGCCAGTGTGGCCGGATCGTCGTCGTACATGCCGTACACGCGCACGCCGAGCGAGCCGTCGGCCGCCATCTCGCGCATGACCTGCGCACGATCCCACGAGATGCCCGCGTCGTGCACGCCCGTCACGCCCAGTTGCAGGCAATGTTCGGCCGCCAGGCGCAGGCGGCGCCGCACCTCGGTCTGGTCCGGCGCGGGGATCGCGGCCGTGACCAGGGAAACGGCATTGTCGATGAGCACGCCCGTCGGCTCGCCCTGCCCGTCGCGCAGGATGGAGCCGCCGGCCGGGTCGGGCGTGGCCGCCGTAACGCCGGCCAGCGCCAGCGCCGCGGTGCTCGCCCAGGCGGCGTGGCCATCGACCCGTCGCAGCAGCACCGGCCGCTTGCCGGCCACGCGGTCCAGCATGTCGCGGTGCGGATACTCCTTCACGGGCCAGTCGTTCTGGTCCCAGCCGCGGCCCTCGAGCCAGCCGCTGCCGGGCGTCGCGGCGACGGCATGCGCCACGCGGGCGACAGCTTCCCCGGCCGAGGCGGTGTCGCGCAGGTCGACCTCGGCCAGCGCCTTGCCCAGGCCGTAGAGGTGCGCGTGGCTGTCGATGAAACCGGGGATGATGGTGCCGCCCCCCACATCGATGATGCTGGCGCCCGGTCCGGCCAGCGCCAGCACCGCGGCATCGTCGCCCACCTGGAGGATGCGGCCGCCGGCCACGGCCACGGCCGTGGGCGCGGGGGTGGGCTCGGGGTCGGTCATGGTCAGGACGCGGCCCCCGTGCAGGATCAGGTCGGCCTGCACGGCAGGGGCGGGAGTGTCGTTCATGGGAACCTCGGCGGCGGTCACGCTGCCAGTGATCAGCATGGCCACGATCAAAGCGGCCGGTTTGGGCATGCAGGCGCGGAACATCGGGCGTCCTTTCGGGTCCGGTCGTGGCCCCTCTCCAGCAGCCCCAGTCTAGCTGGCCGCGCGCCCTGTCTCGCCTGCGCTTCACGCGGGGGCCGCGGCATTGTACATTGGCCGCTCACTTCGCGGACACCGGACGGCAGGGGGACGACCAGCCATGCAGCCGATCGAACAGACGGGATCCTTCTACCTGGGGCGGCGCTACGACGCCGCGGCCGGGCAGGTCACGGGCGACCTGGTGATGTACGACGCGCGCGACCTGACCACGCACGCGGTCATCGTCGGCATGACGGGCTCGGGCAAGACGGGCCTGGGCATCTCGCTGCTGGAAGAGGCGGCGATCGACGGCGTGCCGGCCATCATCATCGATCCCAAGGGCGACATCGCCAACCTGGCGCTGACGTTCCCCGGCCTGGCCGCCGCCGATTTCGCGCCGTGGCTGGATCCGGAAGAGGCACGGCGGCAGGGGCTCGAGCCCGCCGCCCACGCCGAGGCCGTGGCCGCGCGCTGGAAGCAGGGCCTGGGCGAGTGGGACCAGGACGGCGCGCGCATCGCCCGCCTGAAGGCGGCCTGCGCCTTCACCGTGTTCACGCCCGGCTCCACGGCAGGTGAACCGGTCTCGATCCTCGCCTCGCTGCAGGCGCCGGCGGGCGGTTTCGCCGCGCAGGAAGAAGCGCTGCGCGACCGCATCCGCGGCACGGTGGGAGCCATCCTCGGGCTGGCCGGCGTCGACGGCGATCCCGTGCGCAGCCCCGCGCACATCTTCCTGGCCACGGTGATCGAGCACTATTGGCGCCTGCCGCAGGACGTGCAGCTGGCCGACCTGATCCGCGCGCTGCAGGAGCCGCCCGTGCGCACGTTCGGCGTCTTCGACGTCGACACCTTCTTTCCCGCGGCCGAGCGCCGCGACCTGGCATTGGCCCTGAACGGGCTGATGGCCGCGCCCGGCTTCGCGGCCTGGCTGCAGGGCACGCCGCTCGATATCGACGTGCTGCTCGGCTCGGGCGACGGCCGGCCGCGCCACGCGATCATGAGCATCGCCCACCTGGACGACGCGCAGCGCATGTTCTTCGTGACGCTGCTGCTGGAATCGCTGCTGGCCTGGTCGCGGCGGCAGTCGGGCACCTCGAGCCTTCGCGCCATGCTCTACATGGACGAGCTGTTCGGGTTCATGCCTCCGACAGCCAACCCGCCCTCGAAGACGCCGCTGCTGACGCTGCTCAAGCAGGCGCGCGCCTCGGGCCTGGGCGTGGTGCTGGCCACGCAGAACCCGGTCGACCTCGACTATAAGGGCCTGGCCAACGCGGGCACCTGGTTCATCGGCAAGCTGCAGACCGAGCGCGACAAGGAACGCATGCTCGAAGGCCTGGCCGCCGCGGCCGGCGCCGCCGACCCGGCCACGCTGGCGTCGCTGATCGGCGGGCTGAAGTCGCGCGTGTTCCTGCTGCACAACGTGCACGAAAGCGCGCCCGCGCTGCTGCACACGCGCTGGACCATGAGCTACCTGGGCGGGCCGCTCACGCGGGAGCAGATCCGCAGGCTGGGTGCGGGCGCTGCCGTTGCGCCGGCGCAAGTGGGTGGCGCAGCCGTGACCGCCGGCACGCCGACCGCAGCAGTTGCGCCAGCGCAAGTCGGCGGCACCGCGCCCCCGGCCGCACCCGGTGATCCATCGCTGGTCGCCCCGGCCCTGGCCGCGTCCGTGCCGCAGGCCTTCCTCCCGCCAGCCGGCGGCGCGCCCGTCTACGAGCCGCTTCTGGCCGGCCTGGCCACCATCGCCTTCGTCGACGCGAAGCGCGGCCTGGCCAGCGAGCGGCAGGTGGCCCTGGGCCTGCCGGCGGGCGCGGCCACGCTGGTGGCCGACTGGACGAAGGCCGCGGCCCTGGCGGCGACGCCCGACGGTCTGGCGGCGCAGCCGGCGCCCGGCGCGCGCTTCCTGCCGCTGCCGCGCGGCTGGGAAGCGGCCGCCTTCCACAAGGCGGCGGCCAAGGCGCTGACCGACCACCTCTACCAGCGCGAGCGTCTCGAGGTGTTCGAGCTGCCGCTGCTCAAGCTGGTCGGCGAGCCGGGCGAGACGCGTGACGCGTTCCTGAACCGCGCCCGCCTGGCTGTGCGCGAGAAGCGCGACGCCGAGGTCGACAAGCTCGATCGCGCGATGCAGGTGAAGCTCACGCGGCTCGAGACGAAGCAGCAGGCCGAGCAGCGCGATCTGGCCGAGGACCAGGCCGAGCTGGCGGCGCGCAAGCAGGAGGAGATGCTCTCGGCCGGCGAGAGCCTGCTCGGCATGTTCGGCGTGCTGGGCCGCAAGCGCGGTCCGGGGCTGGCCACCGCCGCGCGCAAGCGGCGGATGACCGCGCGCGCCGGCGAGAGCATCGCCGAATCGCAGGC
Organism: bacterium; assembly: GCA_016703265.1. Lineage (NCBI taxonomy): Bacteria > bacterium. The sequence goes on along the minus strand of JADJCK010000003.1, from coordinate 59,373 downwards.
ACAGCTCGCGGCCGTCTCGGCCGAGCTGGAGCAGTTGCGCGCGCAGCTGGCGGCCGACGTCGCGGCCATCAACGTGAAATGGGAGCAGGCGCTCGGCGGCGTCACCACGCGCGAGGTGGCGCCGCGACGCACCGACATCCGCCTGTCCTTCTGCGGCCTGCTCTGGCGGCCGGCCGGCGGTGCGCCGTGAGCGCTGCCGCGCGCAGGAAGGACGGCGGCGGCGATTGCGCCGGCCCGGTGCTCGCGGCGACGCGCGCCCTCAGTGAAGCGGTCGATCGTTGCCGCTTTCCCGAGCCCGTGGCCCACGTCTACAACCCGCTGGACTACGCCTGGCCGCTGCACGAGCAGTACGTGCGCCGCTGGGGCGCCACGCCGCGCCGCGTGCTGCTGCTGGGCATGAACCCGGGCCCGTGGGGCATGGCCCAGACCGGCGTGCCGTTCGGCGAGGTGGCCGCGGTGCGCGACATCCTCGGGCTCGACGGTGCGGTAGGACGCCCGTCGCCCGAACACCCGAAGCGCCCCGTGCAGGGCCTGGCCTGCGCGCGGTCGGAAGTGAGCGGCCGGCGCCTGTGGGGCTTCTTTGCCGCGCACTGCGGCGGCGCCGAGGGCTTCTTCGACGAGCACTTCGTGCTGAACTACTGTCCGCTCGTGTTCATGGAAGCGTCGGCGCGCAACCTGACCCCCGACAAGCTGCCGGCCGCCGCGGCCGCGCCGCTCTTCAAGGCCTGCGACACCTGGCTGCGACAGGTGGTGGCGATTTACGAACCCCAGTGGGTCGTGGGCGTGGGCGGGTTCGCGCGGAAGAAGCTCGACGCGCTGTTTGCCGACCCGAGCACCGAAGGAGGGGGTGCGCCGCGCCGCGGCACGCTGCTGCACCCGAGCCCGGCAAGCCCTGCGGCGAACCGCGGCTGGGAGGCTGCGGCCCTTTCGCAGCTGCGCGAGCAGGGCATCTGGGCCTGATCGGATTGGGCCGAAATCCCGTCAACCTGTTGAATGACATCGTGTTTCAAAAAACCCGTAATGTAGCTATGATCTGTCCACTTTTCACGGTAACCTGTTTCATGGATTTACCCAAAAAAAAGCTGCCGGTTGCGCCGCTGGTCGGCGCTTAAGACCGCAAAAGGCCGAACCGCGGAACGCGTGGGGGCTGGAGGGACCAGGGACGCTGCAGGAACCTGCATTTCCGAGGCGTTCGCTTGATTGTGCGCGACGATGGGACCCGGTCGGGCCGACTCTGCGTGTTGGGCGAGCATGCACGTCGGTTCCGGCCGGGTCTTTTCGTGCCCTCTTGTCAGGCCGTCCTGTGACGCTCAGGCCTTCGCCCGCAACGCCTGCAGCGGCGTGACCCCGCCGAGGCCGGCCCGCAGCGCGCGGATGCCGTCGACCGCCGCGCGGCCGCCCGACAGCGTCGTGATGCACGGGATGTCGCGTGCGCGCGCCTCGCGCCGGATCGCGCTCTCGTCGTAGCGGCTCTTCTTCCCCAGCGGCGTGTTGATCACCATCTGGACCTGTCCGCCCCGGATCAGCTCGCCGATGTGCGGCGTGCCCTCGCCCACCTTGGGGACACTCGCGGCCGCCAGCCCGTTGCCGACCAGGAAGCGCGCGGTGCCGCCGGTGGCCAGCAATTCGTAGCCGAGCGCGGCCAGGTCGCGGGCGATGGGCAGTACCTCGTCCTTGTCGAAGTCGTTCACGCTGATGAAGACGGCGCCCTCGTCGGGCAGGCCCTGGCCGCAGGCCAGCTGCGCGCGCGCGAAGGCCTCGCCGAAACCGCGACCGACACCCATCACCTCGCCCGTGCTCTTCATCTCGGGTCCCAGCAGGTGATCGGTGAGCGGGAAGCGGCGGAACGGGAACACCGGTCCCTTCACGAAGACGCGGCCCGCCGGCACCGGCGCCTCGCCGATGGCCAGGCCCTGTTCCTTCAGCGACACGCCCATCATGCAGCGCGTGGCGGCGCGGGCCAGCGGCACGCCGGTGGCCTTCTCCAGGAACGGCACCGTGCGCGAGGCGCGCGGATTGATCTCGATCACGTGGATCACGCCCTGGTAGCTGGCGAACTGGATGTTCAGCAGGCCGACGACGCCCAGCGAGCGGGCCAGTCGCCGGGTGTACAGCTGCATCATCGCCAGTTCGGAGGCGTTGGTCTTGAAGGGCGGCAGCACGGCGAAGCTGTCGCCGCTGTGGATGCCGCACTCCTCGATGTGCTGCATGATGCCGCCGATGAGCACATCGCTGCCGTCGCAGACGGCGTCGACGTCGAACTCGACGGCGTCCTCCAGGAACTGGTCGATGAGCACGGGATGGTCGCCGCTGACGAGCGCCGCGGCGCTGAACCACTCGCGCATCTGGGCCTCGTCGTACACCACGCGCATGGCGCGGCCGCCGAGCACGTAGCTGGGCCGCACCATCACCGGGTAGCCCAGTTCCAGGGCCACGGCGCAGCCGGTCTCCAGGTCGCGGGCGCTGCCGGAGCGGGGCGAGGGGAATGTCCAGGTCGGCCAGCAGGCGGCCGCAGCGGGCGCGGTCCTCGGCGCGATCGATCGCCTCGACGCCGGTGCCAAGCAGCCGCACGCCGGCAGCGTGCAGGTCGCGCGCGAGGTTGAGCGGCGTCTGGCCGCCAAGGGTGACGATGACGCCCTCGGGCTTCTCCACCTCGATGATGTGCATCACTTCCTCGAACCGCAGGGGCTCGAAGTAGAGGCGGTCCGAGAGGTCGTAGTCGGTGCTCACGGTCTCGGGGTTGCAGTTGACCAGGATGGCCTCGATGCCGTCGGCGCGCAGCGCCTGCACGGCGTGGCAGCAGCAGGTGTCGAACTCGATGCCCTGGCCGATGCGGTTGGGCCCGCTGCCCAGCACGATCACCTTGCGGCGGTCGGTGGGGCGGCTCTCGCAGGGGCCGTCCTCCCAGGTGGAGTAGAGGTAGGGCGTGTCGGAGGGGAACTCGGCCGCACAGGTGTCCACGCGCCGGAACACCGGGCGCAGGCCCTGCGCCTGCCGCGCCGCCAGCACCAGCGCCGCGCGCAGGCGCACCGTGGTCGACTCGTCGGCGCCCACGACCTGCCCCGTCTCCCATTGCAGCAGCTTCGCGATGCGCCGGTCGCTGAAGCCCTCGCGCTTGGCCTCGCGCAGCAGGTCTTCCGGCAGTTCCGACAGCGTGTAGCTGCGCAGGCGGCCCTCGACCTCCATGAGGCGGGCCAGGTTGTCCAGGAACCAGGGGTCGATGCCGGTCAGGCGGTGCAACTGCTCGGGCTCGAGCCCGCGTCGCATCGCCTCGTGCAGGTCGGCCAGGCGGCCCTGGCGGGGACGCGTCAGGTCGCGTGCCAGTTCCTCGCGCGAGCGGCCGCTGGTGGTGCTCTCCCAGCCGTCGAGGCCCAGTTCCAGCGAGCGCAGCGCCTTCTGGAACGCCTCGCGGAAGGTGCGGCCGATGGCCATGACCTCGCCAACCGACTGCATCGTGGTGCCCAGCCGGTCGGGCGTGCCGGGGAACTTCTCGAAGGCCCAGCGCGGCACCTTGACCACCGTGTAGTCGAGCGTCGGCTCGAAGCAGGCGCTGCTGGTGCCGGTGATCTCGTTCGGCAGCTCGGGCAGCGTGTAGCCCACGGCCAGCAGTGCCGCCACCTTGGCGATGGGGTAGCCCGTGGCCTTGCTTGCCAGGGCGCTGCTGCGGCTGACGCGGGGGTTCATCTCGATGACCAGCGAGCGCCCGCTCTCGGGGTCGACGGCGAACTGCACGTTGCTGCCGCCGGTCACCACGCCGACGGCGTCGAGCACCTTCAGGGCGTCGTTGCGCAGCCGCTGGAACTCGCGGTCGGTCAGCGTCTGTGCCGGCGCCACCGTGACGCTGTCGCCGGTGTGCACGCCCATCGCATCGAAGTTCTCGATGCTGCAGACGATGATGCCGTTGCCGGCGTGGTCACGAATGACTTCGAGCTCGTATTCCTTCCAGCCCAGCACCGACTCCTCGACCAGCACGCTGCCGACCGGCGAGGCGGCAATGCCTTCGCGCAGCTGTTCGCGCAGCTCGGCCTCGTCGTGGGCGATGCCGCTGCCGGCGCCGCCGAGCGTGAAGCTGGCGCGCAGGATCATCGGGAAGGAGAGGGCGGCCAGCACTGCGGGCGCCTGCTCGACGGCCGTCACCAGCAGGCTGCGCGGCGTCTCCAGACCGATGGCGGCCATCTGCTGCTTGAACAGCTCGCGGTCCTCGGCCAGGCGGACGGTGCGTGGACTGGCGCCGATCAGCTCCACTCCGTAGCGCGCGAGCACGCCGCTGTCGGCCAGCTCGACGGCCAGGTTCAGGCCGGTCTGGCCACCGACGGTCGGCAGCAGCGCATCGGGGCGCTCGGCGGCGATCACCTGCTCGAGCATCGCGCAGGTCAGCGGCTCGATGTAGGTCGCATCGGCCAGTTCCTCGTCGGTCATGATCGTGGCCGGGTTGCTGTTCACCAGCACCACGCGGTAGCCCTCGCGCTTCAGCGCGCGCACGGCCTGCGTGCCGGAATAGTCGAATTCGCTGGCCTGGCCGATGACGATGGGACCCGAGCCCACGACGAGGATGGTCTTCAGGTCAGTTCGCCGTGGCATGGCGCTCCTTGAGGGTTGCGGCCAGCTGGCGACGGGCGAGCATGCGTTCGCGGAAGGCGTGGAACAGGTGCAGGCTGTCGCTGGGACCGGGCGCCGCCTCGGGATGGAACTGCACCGAGAAGGCGTCGCGGCCTACCGCGCGCAGGCCCTCGACGGAGCGGTCGTTCAGGCTCACGTGCGTCACCAGGGCGCGGCGGGGATCGAGGCTGCCGTCGGGCACCGCGTAGTTGTGGTTCTGGCTGGTGATCTCGACGCGACCGGTGGCCAGGTTGTGCACGGGGTGGTTGGCGCCGTGGTGGCCGAACGGCAGCTTCACCGTGTCGGCGCCGAGCGCGCGGGCCAGCAGCTGGTGTCCCAGGCAGATGCCGAACAGCGGCACATCGGCCGCCAGGAGCCGGCCCACGGTGGCCACCAGGTGCGGCAGCGTGGCCGGGTCGCCGGGCCCGTTGCTCAGGAAGACGCCCTCGGTCGGCCCGGCCAGCAGCTCGTCGGCGCCCGTCGACGCCGGGAACACGCGGACCCGGCAACCGGCCTCGACCAGGCAGTCGAGGATGCTCTTCTTCACGCCGTAGTCGAGCACCGCCACTTCGCAGGGGTCGGCGATCGTCGGCTGGCGTTCGTAGGGACCGGCCGTCGTCCGCGTGACGCGCGACACCCAGTCGACCTTGTCCATGGCCGGCAGCGCGCGGGCGCGCTCGACCAGTTCGCGCGGATCGCCCGCCCCGACGAAGCCGCGACAGACGCCGCCGTCGCGCAGGGCGATCGTCAGCGCCCGCGTGTCGATGTCCGAGACGGCCGGCACGCCGGCGCGCCGCAGCGCGTGGTCGAGGTTGTGCTCGCTGCCGCGGTGGTAGTTGCGGCGGCAGAAGTCGCGCACCACCACGGCCCGCGGATGCACACGCTCGGACTCGCTGTCACCCGCATGCACGCCGTAGTTGCCAATGTGTGCGGCCGTGAAGACGACCACCTGCCCGGCGTAGCTGGGATCGGTCAGGATCTCCTGGTAGCCGGTCATCCCCGTATGGAAGACGACCTCGCCGCCCGCCGCGAGCGGGGCGCCCAGCAGCCGACCGGTGAAGATGCGCCCGTTTTCCAGCGCGATATGCCCGCGCATCAGCCGCGCTCCGAGGACGAGCGCAGGGCGGTGCCGTGCGGGACCGCGTGCATGACCTGCGCGATGCGGTCCATGGGGTCGATGAGCGTGTCGGTGACCTTCTCAAGCCCCATCAGGTACTGAAGCAGGCGGCCCAGGTCCAGGCTCAACGAGGCGCGTCCGTCCTGCACCTCGCCTTCCATGGCCACGCCGGCGTAGGGCAGGATGTACTCCACGCTCTCGCACAGGCTCGGCGCCGGCGCTGCCGCCGTGCCCTCCAGCTTGTGCGGGCGCGGCTGGTGGATGACCTGGCAGGGCAGGTTGCCGCAGTGCCGCAGCAGCGTCGCCTTGGCGGCCATATGGAGCGGCTGCCCGTACTCCAGGTCCCAGCCCTTGTCGTGCAGTACGGCCAGCGCCTCGGCGTATTCCAGGCAGGGGTGTTCCATGCGCAGCATGCGGTCGAGCCGCGTCACGTCGCGGCCGCCCAGCAGGTCGGCGCCCAGATCGGCGGCCACGAACCGCAACAGGTCGCGCTGCAGCGCCGCGAGGTCGGCCAGGGTCTGGTCGGAGCGGGCCGCTTCCATCAGCTTGAATCCGCGCAGGTGCCGCGGCTCCAGGCGGCCGCCCGGCGGCATGATCTCCGATTCGCACCACACGGCGCCGAAGCCCAGCGACAGCATGCCGTCCAGCTGCACGCGCGCCGGGTGGTCGGCCAGGGCGGTCACCGGCACCTCGTGGAAGCCGTCGGTCTCGAAGAATTCGCGGAGGCGTCGCACGACGCGGTTGTGGATGGCCAGGCGGCGCGCGAGCGGGCGCGGACGGCCGGGGGCTTCGAACATGGCGGCGGCGGGAAACGCTGGCCCGGGAACCGGGCTTTCGACGGTCATCATGGCGGGTCTCCTTTTGACGCTCGCTGACGTCAGTTAAAGGGCGGCCGCAGGATAGCCGTCGGGGACGTCCGTGTCAGGCCGCGCGGCGCGCGCGGCCCAATGTGCACGAATATTGCTCGTCTCGAATTCAAGCCGTTGCCAAACCGCAAGTTAAGCAACAGTTGCCGCGGCGGCTGATCGGATTCCGGCCAGAGGGGACCCGCAGATGCCCAATTTCGTCCCGACCACGGGCCAGGATGGCAGCGTGCCTGACGTTTCCATCATCATGCCCGTCTTCAACAAGTTGCAGCTGACCGAGCCCTGCCTGGACTCGATCCACCGCGAGGGCGCGCAGGCCAGCTACGAGATCATCGTCGTGGACAACGGCTCGACCGACGGCTCCCGTGAATGGCTGGCCGGGCAGGAGCGGCTGGGGCGCCTGCGGCTGATCATCAACCCCGACAACCTGGGCTTCGCGCGCGGCTGCAACCTGGGCGCGGCGGCGGCACGTGGCCGGCACCTGCTCTTCCTGAACAACGACATGGAAGTGACTTCGGGTTGGCTCGAGCCGCTGGTATCGACGCTGGATACCGATCCCGACGTGGGCATCGTCGGCGCGCGCCTGCTGTTCGCCGACGACACCATCCAGCACGGCGGCGTGGCGCTGGTGCAGGTGACGAAGGACGGCTGGACGCACATCGGCGGGCTTCACCTGTCGTACCAGGCGCCGGCGGACCACCAGGGCGCGCAGAACGCGCAGGTGATGCAGATCGTGACCGGGGCGTGCCTGCTCATCCGGCCGGAGGTCTTCGCGGCGGTGGGCGGCTTCGAGGAACGCTACTGGAACGGCAACGAGGATGTCGACCTGTGCCTGAAGGTGCGTGAACTGGGCTGGGACGTTGTGTACCGCGGCGAATCGGTGGTCTACCACTACGAGTCGCAGAGCGGTCCCGAGCGGTTCAGCCAGGTCGAGCGCAACGTGAAGACGTTCAACGAGATCTGGTTCGGGCGCGCGAAGCCCGATTTCGTGCAGGCTGCCGACGGCCACTTCTCGCCGACGGCAGACAACCAGATCCGACCTTATGCCGCGCCGCGGCTGCTGTACCACGACCACCGTCGCGGTGGTCGCGACGAGGCCAAGCCGCCGCGTGCATCCATCATCGTGCTGACCTGGAACGCCCTGGAGCACACGCGACGCTGCGTCGCCTCGCTGCTCGAGCACACCGACCCGCGCCATGAGCTGATCTTCGTCGACAACGGGTCGACCGACGGCACCGAGGCCTGGCTGGGCGAGGTGGCCCGCAGCCAGCCGCGCGTGCGCGTCATCCTCAACAATGCGAACCTGGGCTTTGCGGCCGGCAACAACGTGGGCCTGGCCGCCGCCCGCGGCGATTTCATGGTGCTGCTCAACAGCGACACCGTGGTCACGGCCGGCTGGCTCGACCGGCTCATGCGGCCGGCGCTGGCCGATGCGCGCGTGGGCCTGGTGGGACCGGTCACGAACAACGTCACCGGTGTGCAGAAACTGGCGCGCGTGGGCTACGACCAGGAAAGCCTGCAGGGACTGGAAGGGTTCGCGGCCCGCCATGCGGCCGAGCATGCGGGCAAGTCGTCGCCAGCGCTGTGGATCGTCGGCTTCTGCCTGCTGCTGCGCCGCGACGTGGTCGAGCGGCTGGGCGGGCTCGACGTCATCTTCGGCCGGGGCAACTACGAGGACACCGACTACTGCCTGCGCGCCTTCCTGGCCGGGTTCCGCGCGGAAGTGGCGCTGGACTGCTTCATCCACCACGTGGGCAGCGCCAGCTTCGACGCCGCCGGCGTCGACTACCGGCAGCAGATGAACGCCAACTTCGAGGTGTTCCGCCGCAAGTGGAACCTCGACGCCGATGTGCGACGCACGGGGCAGTTCAACCTGCCCGAGATCATCTCCAGCGGCATGGTGGCGCCGCTCCAGTTCCGCCCGCTGCCGTCCTCGCCGCACTACGACCTGACGCCGCTGCCGGACTGGGAAGCGGCCGCCTGGCTCACCCGTGGCGAGCAGGCGTTCGGGCGCGGCGACCTCGAGGAAGCCGAACTGTGGCTGCGCGCGGTGCAGGGGCTGCGTCCCGAACTGGCGCGGGCCGCGAACGACCTGGCCTGCGTGCTGTGGCGCCGCGATCCCGAGGGCGAGGGGCGCCGCGAAGCCGTGCGCCTGCTCGAGGGCGTGCTCGCGCGCGACCCCGATGACGAGGACGCCCGCTGGAACCTGGCGGAGATGGCGGGAAGGAACGCGCAGCCGGCCCTGGCCGCGCGGCCCTGAGGCCGGCGGCCGGGCGGCGGCGGATCAGATCAAGACGGTCTCCACGCCGCGCACGAACTCGCGGCGGCACTTCTGCAGGACGCCCTTCTTGACGACACCCATCTCGGTGAGGATCTCGCCGAGGCCGGGGCGCACGCGACGCTGCTCCTCGAGCAGCAGTTCCATGGTTTCCCGTTCCAGGTAGCCCATGAAGATGGCCTGTTCGCCGAAGCGCAGGCCCGTCTCCGGCTGCTCGGCCAGGATCGCGAACACCTGCTTCATGTTGAGCATGCCCTGCTTGAGGGCCAGGCGGCCGATGGGCGGCGTGCGGCGGCGCTGCTCGTCCAGGGCCTGCAGGGCGTCCTCGGGCGCGATGACGTTGGTGTCGACCAGAAACTGGGCGAAGGCTTCGCTGAAACGCAGGTCATCCATCAGGACCTTGCTCCCGGGTTGCCGACCGCTGGTGGCGGCGGACGCCGAAGTGCTGCTCACGCCGACGGTATCGGCAGGCCCGGCGGGGGCTTGACCCCCGGTTGCGGCGGGGGCCGGCGGCTTGTCGCCCATCCCCGGTTGCGCTATCTTCCGCGTTCCGGACGCCGCCCCGCGGGGGCGTTCCCCTGTTCCCACCCAAGGAGCGACGATGGCCCACGAGATGATCGCGAAACTGCTGGCCGGCGCGGTGCCGGTAGGCGAGACGGTGACGGTCAAGGGCTGGGTGCGGACCCGGCGCGACTCGAAGGCGGGCCTCAGCTTCATCAACGTGCACGACGGCACCTGTTTCGCGCCTCTTCAGGTCGTGGCCCCGGGCGACCTGCCCAACTATGCGGACCAGGTCACGCGCCTGGGGGCCGGCTGCTCGGTCATCGTCACCGGCGAACTGGTGGCCTCGCAGGGCCAGGGCCAGAGCGTGGAGCTGAAGGCGGCGTCGATCGAGGTCGTGGGCTGGGTCGATGACCCCGAAACCTACCCGATGCAGCCCAAGCGGCATTCGATGGAGTACCTGCGCGAGGTGGCGCACCTGCGCTCGCGCACGAACGTGATCGGCGCCGCCACCCGCGTGCGCAACTGCCTGGCGCAGGCCGTGCACCGGTTCTACCACGAGCGCGGCTTCTTCTGGATCCACACCCCGATCATCACCGCCAGTGACTGCGAGGGCGCCGGCGAGATGTTCCGCGTCTCCACGCTGGACATGGCGAACCTGCCGCGCACGCCCGAGGGCCGCATCGACTACAGCCAGGATTTCTTCGGCCGCGAGGCGTTCCTGACCGTGTCGGGGCAGCTCAACGTCGAGACCTACTGCTGCGCCCTGAGCCGGGTCTACACCTTCGGGCCCACGTTCCGCGCCGAGAACAGCAACACCAGCCGGCACCTGTCCGAGTTCTGGATGATCGAGCCGGAGATCGCGTTTGCCGACCTGAAGGCCGACGCCGACCTGGCCGAGGACTTCCTGCGCTACATCTTCACCGCCGTGCTGGCCGAGCGCGCCGACGATATGGCGTTCTTCGCCGAGCACGTGGACAAGGAGGCGATCACGCGCCTCGAGTCGTTCGTGAAGAGCAGCTTCGAGCGGATGGACTACACACAGGCCGTGGCCGCGCTGGAGAAGGCGCCGCGCAAGTTCGAGTACCCAGTCACCTGGGGCATGGACCTGCAGTCCGAGCACGAGCGCTACCTGTGCGAGGAGCTCTGCAAGCGCCCGGTGGTCGTGATGAACTACCCGAAGGACATCAAGGCTTTCTACATGCGGCTGAACGACGATGGCCGTACCGTGGCTGCCATGGACGTGCTGGCGCCGGGCATCGGCGAGATCATCGGCGGCTCGCAGCGCGAGGAGCGCCTGTCGGTGCTGGACGCCCGCCTGGACGAGATGAAGTTGCCGAAGGAAGGCTACTGGTGGTATCGCGACCTGCGCCGCTACGGCACGGTGCCCCACGCGGGCTTCGGGCTGGGCTTCGAGCGGGCCGTGAACTACGTCACGGGGATCGCGAACATCCGCGACGTGATCCCCTTCCCGCGGGCGCCGAAATCGGCCGAGTTCTAGGACGGTGCCGGTGATGGAATGGACACGTAACCGCTATCGCATCAGCGACGACAAGTCCGAACTGGACCTGTTCTGGGTCGTGCCCGCCATCCAGGATTCGTACTGGGCATCGGGCCGGTCGCGCGCCGTTATCGAGCAGTCCATCGCCAATTCGCTCACCCTGGGCCTGTACGCCGACGGCCGGCAGATCGGCTTTGCCCGCGCGGTCACCGACAAGTGCACCTTCGCCTGGGTCTGCGACGTGATGGTGCACCAGGACTACCGCCACATCGGCCTGGGCAAGTGGCTCATGGACTGCCTGGGCGAGCACCCGGACATGGCCGACGTCGCCGAGCAGTTCCTGCGCACCCGCGACGCCCACGGTCTCTACGAACAGTACGGCTACCGCGTCTGCGACGCGATGGTCCGCAACCGGGAGCAGGCATGACGGGTGGACACCCCAAGGGCCTGCAGGTCCTGTTCTACACCGAGATGTGGGAACGCTTCAGCTACTACGGCATGCGCGCCATCCTCGTGCTGTACATGACCAGGGCCCTGGGCTTCGACGTGGCGCGCGCCTCCACCGTCTACGGGAACTTCACCGGCCTGGCCTACCTGATGCCGCTGGCCGGCGGCTACATCGCCGACCGCTGGTGGGGCAACCGCCGCTCGATCCTGGTCGGCGGCCTGGTCATGGCGCTCGGCCAGTTCCTGATGTTCGTGGGCGCCTCGTTCCACGACAACGCCGCCATCGCCATCCCCATGCTGTGGGGCGGGCTGGGCGTCATCGTCTGCGGCACGGGCCTGTTCAAGGCAAACATCGCCTCGATGGTGGGCTCGCTCTACGCGCCGGAGGATCGCCGCAAGGACTCCGCCTTCACCATCTTCTACATGGGCATCAACATCGGTGCCTTCCTGGCGCCGCTCGTGGCCGGCGGCCTGGGCGACACGGGCAACCCGGCCGACTTCCGCTGGGGCTTCCTCTCGGCCGCGGTGGGCATGGCGGCCGCCACGCTCATCTTCCAGGTGTACAAGGACCGCTACGTGGTCGACGCCCAGGGGCGCCCCCTGGGCCTGCCGTCGTCGCAGCGCACGCGCTCGCACGCCGACGGCGCGCACGACGCCCCGCTCAATCGCGAGGACTGGGAGCGCGTGGCCGTCATCTTCATCCTCTCGTTCTTCGTGATCTTCTTCTGGATGGCGTTCGAGCAGGCCGGCGCCTCGCTGACCGTGTTCGCCGACCGCCAGACCGAGCGCGGGCTGCTGGGCTGGACCGTGCCCGCCAGCTGGTTCCAGTCGATCAACGCCGTGGCCATCGTGCTGTTCGCGCCGGTCTTCGCCCTCCTGTGGCAGAAGCTGGGCGCCCGCAAGCTGGACCCGAGCACGCCGGTCAAGATGTCGCTCGGCTTCGTCTTCCTGGGCCTCGGCTACCTGGTGATCGCCTTCGGCGTGAAGGGCGTGGGGGCCGACGTCAAGGTGAGCATGATGTGGCTCGTGGGCCTGTACCTGATGCACACCTTCGGCGAGTTGTGCCTGTCGCCCATCGGCCTGTCGGCCGTCAGCCGCCTGTCGCCGCCCCGGTTCGCCTCGCTGATGATGGGCGTCTGGTACCTGGCCAGCTCGGCCGCCAACAAGCTGGCCGGCGTGCTGAGCAGCTTCTACCCCGAGGCCGGCAAGCCCACGCCGGTGCTGCTGGGCTACCGCGTCACCGGGCTGCACGAGTTCTTCATCATCTTCGTGGCGATGTCGGCCGTGGCCGGTACGGTGTTGTTCCTCCTGGCGCGGCCCATTTCGCGCTGGAGCCACGGCCGGGCCTGAGCGGGGGCATCTCCCGCTAAACATCCGCCGGTTCCGTCCGATCATTCCCGGAACGGGATTGCCCGGTTCCTGCCGACGTACGGCCGGCGACCGGGTCGGACGGGAGTGGCCGGGGGATGTCGCTGGGCGACAGGCGCGTGCACGTCCTGCGTGCGATCGACGAATTGCCGCCTCTGAACCAGGTGGCGCGCCACCTCCTGTCCCTGCTCGGCGACGACCGCACTTCTGCCGGCGACCTTGACCGCATCATCCGCAACGACCAGGCCCTGACCGCCCGCGTGCTGAAGCACGCCAACTCGTCCGTGTTCGGGAAGTCGCGCCGCATCTCGTCGCTGACCGAGGCCGTCGTGCTGATGGGCGATGCGCGCCTGTCGGATCTCGTGCTCAGCGCCGCCGTCGACGACGTTGTCGGCGAATCCGGGATCCCCGGCTTCAGCGAGGTGGCCTGGGACCACTCGATCGACTGCGCGGCCGCGGCGCGCGCGCTGGCCCGCTTCAATGGCGGGATCGATCCCGACACGGCGTTCGTCGCCGGCCTCATGCACGACATCGGCCTGCTCGTGGTGGCGCGCGCGGCGCCGGCCGAGATGGCCGAACTGCTGGCCGCGAACCCGGAGGACCCGCTGGCGGCCGAGCGCCGCCTGCTCGGCATCAATCACCCCCAGGTGGGCCAGCGCCTGCTGGAGAAGTGGAACCTGCCGGGGCCGCTCTGCGAGGCTGTCCGGCTGCACCATGCGCCGCATCGCAAGTACGTCTCGGTGAATCCGCTCGTGAACTTCGTGGCCCTGGCCGACCTGCTGTCGACCATCGACGGCGCCGCGCTCTACCCCGCCGGCGCGCGGGCCGACCTCTTCGTCCTGCTGAAGCTGTGCGGCGTGACCCCCGAACGGCTCGGCGCTCTCTTCGAGGACCTGGCCCGCAGCCGCGACGAGGCCGACCGCCTGCTGGCAGCCGTGCGCGGGCGCGGTGCCCGCGGCGAGGCCGGTGCCGCGCCGCACGTCGTCTTCTCGGTCTTCGCCACCGACGCGCTGCGCCGCGAGTGGTACGAGAACGTGCTGCGCCACCTGGGCCACGCCGTCGTGCCGCTCGGCGACAATCAGGAGGCAGCCCCCGACGGCCCGGCCTGGGTGGTGGCCGACCTGCACGGCGCCTCGCCCGACGCCCGGGCCAGGGTCGCCGCCTGGGCTGATCGCCGCGGCGCGTCCGTGGCGCTGGTCGACACGTCGCTGCCGGACAGTCCCCCGTGGCGGGATGCCCCGCGTTTGCCGATGGTGTTGACCAACCGCGCCGTGGCGGCGCTGGAGCCTGCGCTGGCCTGACATTCCGCCTGGCCCACATTGTGAAATAAATAACTTGATATCTGGATCTAGAGGTCCGAATATGTTCTCCACGCGTCCGCGACGGCACCAGTCGGGAAGGGAGGAACATGGGACTCTTACTGGCCATCCTGTTGGGTGCTTTGGTGGGCCTCGGCGGCTCGACGTTCATCTACGGCAAGGGGCTCTCCTACTTCTCGAACGACCCGCAGTCCTGCAAGAACTGCCACATCATGAACGACCAGTACGATGGCTGGCTCAAGTCGAGCCATCACGCCGTGGCGACCTGCAACGACTGCCACTCGCCGCACACCCTGCTGCCCAAGCTCATCACCAAGGCCGATAACGGCTTCTGGCACTCCAAGGGCTTCACGCTGCAGGACTTTCCCGAGCCCATCCGTATCCGTCAGCACAACCGGCAGGTGCTCAACCGCAACTGCATGGAGTGCCACCACGAACTCGTCGAGGACGTCGTCGCGGCCCACGGGAACGACGACACGCGCTTCGATTGCATCCGCTGCCACGTCGCGTCCGGGCACGGCCCCGAGCGCTAGAAGGAGACCCCGATGAAGATGCGGTACATCCTGGTCGCTCTTGGCTCCGCCCTGGCGATGTTCGCCCTGTTCGCGCTGCGCGACAACATGTCCGAGCGCAAGACCGAGGCGAAGACGACCGTCTTCAAGCTGGTGGACCTGACCGAGCGCACGACCGACCCGGCCCAGTGGGGCAAGAACTTCCCCCGCCAGTACGACAGCTACAAGCGCACGGTCGACATGGAGCGCACGCGCTACGGCGGCAGCGAAGCCGACCCGACGGCGGTCGGCGCCGACGACGTCCACAAGACGGTCAGCAACATCGAGCGCGACACCCGCCTCAAGACGATGTGGAACGGCTACGCGTTTGCCATCGACTTCCGCGAGGACCGCGGCCACGCCTACATGCTGCACGACCAGCGCGAGACCGACCGCGTCCTGAAGAAGCCCCAGGTCGGCGCCTGCCTGCACTTGCCACGCCTCGATCACCGTGGCCTACCGCGAGGCGGGCATCGCCGCCGGCGCCCCCGGCACGCTCGACGAGCCGCTGCTGAGCGCCAACGGCCAGGAACAGCTGATGAAGGGCTTCCCCGTCATCTCGGCCCTGCCCTACGAAGAGGCGTCGAAGAAGGTCGAGCACCCCGTCACCTGCCTGGACTGCCACGACCCGGGCTCGAACCAGCTGCGCATCACGCGTCCCGGCCTGCTGAACGGCCTGGCCGTGCTCGCGGCCAGCGACGACCCCGTGCCGCATCTGGAGTCGGTCGAGAAGTGGCGCGCCGGCGACCGCGCCGCGCCCTACAACCCGAACACGCTGGCCAGCCGCCAGGAACTGCGCTCGCTCGTCTGCGCGCAGTGTCACGTGGAGTACTACTGCGCGTCGAAGGAGACGCTCTTCTTCCCCTGGAACAAGGGCCTGAAGGTGGAGCAGATCGAAGCCGTCTACGACGAGCACAAGTTCCCCGACGGCGCGCCGTTCATGGACTTCAAGCACAAGCAGAGCGGCGCCGCGGCCTACAAGGCCCAGCACCCCGAGTTCGAGATGTGGAGCCAGGGCGTGCACGCCCGTGCCGGCGTGGCCTGCGCCGACTGCCATATGCCCTACATCCGTGAAGGCGCGATGAAGGTCAGCGACCACCACGTCCGCAGCCCGCTGCTGAACGACGCCAAGGCCTGCCAGGTCTGCCACCGCGAGACGGCCGAGGAACTGACGTCCCGTGTGCACATCATCCAGGACCGCACCGCGGCCCTGATGAGCCGCGCGCTGGACGCCGTCGTGGCCCTCATCGGCGAAACCGAGGCCGCCATGGCCGCCGGCGCCACCGACGACCAGCTGGCCGAAGCCCGCAGCCTGCAGAAAAAGGCCCAGTTCCGCGTCGACTTCGTCAACGCCGAGAACTCGATGGGCTTCCACGCCCCGCAGGAGGCGGCCCGCATCCTCGGCGAGGCGATCGATTACGCGCAGCAGGGCCGGCTGAGCCTGGCAAAGCTGGGCCTGTCCGCGGCGGCGAAGCAGGTGGCGGTCGCGCCGTAGCGGACGCGAACATCACGCACCATGCCTGCGGCCGCGCTTCCGGAAGGGGCGCGGCCGTTTGCTTCTGTTGCCGGCGCACGTCGGGGCTTGATGGTGCCGCACTCAGCGGTAAGCGCTCCGCGCCCGCGCCCGCTTCCGCACCCGTCTCCGCTCCAGCCTGGTCCCGCTTACTCCCGCCCACCGCCGCCGACTTGCGCCGGCGCAAGTGCCAGCCGGCCGTCGCCCGCAGCGCCCCCGGCATGCATCCGCTCATGCGCGAACTGGTGGCACCGGCTGCACAGCGTGACCAGGTTCGCGGCATCGTTCGAGCCCCCGTCCTGACGCGCCACAAGGTGATGCACCTCGAGGAAGCGCGGCGAGCCGCACCCGGGCGTGGTGCAGCGGTGCCGATCGCGCGAAAGCACCTTCGCACGCACCGACGGCGCGATCACCGCGCGGTTCGGCTTTCCCGGCTCGCGCACGCGCGCATCGCAGGCGACGGCCCCCGCTTGCGCCGGCGCAAGTCGGTGCGGCTCGCCCGTGCCGGTCGCCACGGTCGCAGCGGCGCAGTCGTGGCACTGTTGGACAACAATCTGGTAGGCCGGCGCGGCAACCCGCCGTTCGCGAACAGTCGAAGCGTCCCCGACAGCCGCAGCTCCCGCCACCAGCGCCTCGAGCCCCGCCAAGACCGCTTCCAGCCGGTCAGCCCCTGCCGGCACGGCGCGCAGCTTCCGCGCCTTCTCGAGCAGCACTTCGAAACGGGCCGCCTGCAGCGCATCGCCGCGCAAGGTGATCGTGCAGGGCACCCGGGCCTGATCTTCGCAAGGATCAACGCACACCACTGGCCCGCCCACGACTTGCGCCGGCGCAAGCGCTGCACCCATGTCCAACTGTGCGCCGGCCCCCGCAGCGTTGCGCGCCTGGCGCCGCGCCACCCCGCGCGCCGCCTGCACCTCGCGCTCGAGTTCGCGCCGGCCGCAATCGGCCGCCCGCGCCACCCACTGCACCTCGCTGGCTGGCGTCGCAACGCGGGCCACCTGCTGCGCCTTGGTCCAGCCCAGCGTGCCGTCGGCCACCGCTTCGCGCAGTGCCGGCAGGCGGTCGAGGTCGTCGGCCAGGCGCTTGAACTGCCAGGTGCGGTTGTCGGTGAAGCCCAGCGCCTCGCGCGCGTAACAGAGCAGCGAGGGATGACCCAGGGCGCGATAGAGTTCGCGCCGCTGCACCTCGGCGAACCACAGCACGGCACATTCGCGGGCGCGGTCGCAGACAGCCAGGGCACTGCGGAGCGCAGCATCGACCTCGGCGGCGGGGAGCCCGGCGGTGAAGGCGGGAAGCTCATGGGAATGGGCGGTAGCGGCGTGCATGGCGGCGCCTTTCATTGCGGTCGGGGAACCCGGGGAGGATGGCGAAAATATAGCGACAAATATATCTAACCGCCATATTTATAAGATATTTATATCGCAGACGAATGGGCGGCGAGGCACGCAGTTTGAATCCCCGACACCGTCGTTCGGGGGCTACCGAACGTCGCGCGGTCCGCAGCGCCGGGACCGGCCTCGCCGCCATGCCCAACCGCCCGAAACCACGCACACACCCGCCGCCCCATCGCCCCTCCGCAAGCCGCACAAAAAAACCGCGCCCACTCAACGCAGGCGCGGTTCGACATCTCGCATCAACAGCCCATCACCCCGCCTTGCGCGCGCCTTCCATCATCTTCATCAGGTCGGCTTCCATCGCCTTGGCGGTGGCCACCGGGCCGGTGAGCTTGAAGAAGAGGCTGCCCTGCGGGCCCTCGAGCACGACGCCCACCAGGCGGTAGCCTTCGAGCATCTTCGTCTCGCCGCCCATCATCGGGCCGCCGCCCGACTTGTAGGTGCCTTCGAGGGTGATGATGTGGCCGGGCATGCCGTCGGCGCTGAACGAGGTGCGCTTGGCCGTAGCGGAGGGGTCGCTGCCGTCGGGCATGACCATCTGGTTGACCCAGCGCTGCAGGTTGGCGTCGACGCCGCCGCCCGATTCGGCGCCGAAGTAGAACACGTTCACTTCGGCCGGGGCCGTGTCGCCGCCGATCGGGGCCAGGCGGTACTGGGCCTGGCGCATGTTGGTCGGGCCCAGGTCCTGCCAGCCCGCCGGCGGTGTGAAGGCGACGGCGGCGAGGATGGCCTGGCGTCCGGTCGCGCCACCTTCGGCCGGCTGTGCAGCCGGCTGTGCTGCCGGCTGCGCTGCAGGCTGCTGCATGGACGGCTGTGATTGCGCCGCCGGCTGGGCCTGTGTCTTGTTGTCGTTCCCGCCGCAGGCCGTCAGGCCGGTCGCGGTGAGAGCCAGGAGCGCGAACAGGGGTGCCCGCCGCAGGGGCGAGCCGGAAAGGCAGATTTTGTTGTTCATGAATGCATGGATAATCGCACCGGCCAAGGGCCGCAACCCCTTGGATCACGCCGCCGTGCCGTCTCGCACGGATCCGCGCGGCACCAGCACCCACAACAGCGCCGCCGCCACCGCCGCCAGCGCGGCCCCGGCGCCGAACGCCGCCAGAGGCCCCCAGGCCTGCCACAGCGCGCCGAAGATCAGGCTGGCCGGCAGGGCCCCGGCGCCAAGAACGAACGCGTGCCAGCCGAAGGCGCCGCCGCGCGCAGCGACCGGCGCGAGGTCGACGAGCAGCGCCTTCTCGACGCCCTCGGTCAGCGCGTAATACAGGCCGTACGCGGCGAACAGGGCCCACACGTGCCAGGCGGTGCTTGCCCGCGCGAAGCCCAGGTAGACGAGCGCGTACACGGCCCAGCCGGCGATGATGAGCCGGCGGCGGTCGACGCGGTCCGACAGTGCACCCAGCGGCAGCGCGCCGGCCGCCTTCACCAGGTGGAAGAACGCCCACAGCAGGGGCAGGTGCGCCGGCGCCAGGCCGAGTTCGGCCGCACGCAGCAGCAGGAAGGCGTCGCTCGAGTTTCCGAGCGTGAACAGCAGGAGCACGATCAGGTAGCGGCGCAGGGGGCCGCGGGGCAGCGCGCCGAGACGGCGAGAGGCGGCCGGATCGATCGTCGAGGGAGCCGCCAGTTCCCGCACCGGCTCCCGCACCCGCCACACCAGCAACGCCACCCCCAGCAGCCCGGGCACGGCTGCCAGCGCGAACACCGTGCGCAATTCGAAGCGCCCGCTCGCCAGCAGCGCCGCCGCAACGAGGGGTCCGATCAGCGCTCCGGCATGGTCCATCGACCGCTGCAGGCCGAAGGCGCGGCCGCGCAGGGCGGGGTCGACCGAGTCGGCGATGAGGGCGTCGCGCGGCGCGCCGCGCAGTCCCTTGCCCACGCGGTCGGTGAAGCGGATGGCGGCGACCAGGCCCGCCGACGAGGCCAGCGCCACCAGGGGCCGCACCAGTGCGGCCAGGGCGTAGCCGAAGACGATGATGGGCTTGCGGCGGCGCGTGCGGTCGCTGCGCAGGCCGGCGCCGAGCTTGACCAGCGAGGCGGTGGATTCGGCCAGGCCCTCGATGGCGCCGAGGGTGGCCGGGCCGGCGGCCAGCACGGAGGTGAGGAAGAGGGGCAGCAGGGGATAGATCATCTCGCTGGCGATGTCGGTCAGGAGGCTGACCGCGCCCAGCGTGATGACGTTGCCGCCCAGTCCGCGCAGGAAGCGGGGCGCGCGCGAAGCACCAGGTGCCGCGGGCGCGCCGGAATCGCTCACTGGAAGCTGGCCAGCGCCTTTTCGCGGTCCTCGTGCACCTCGAAGACGCGCTCGAGCTGCGACACGTAGAAGATGCTCAGCACGCGTTCCTTCACGTTGCAGATCTTCAGGGTGCCGGAGGCGGCCTTGACCGAGTGATGGGCCGTGATGAGGATGCCCAGCCCGGTCGAGTTGATCCAGGGCACTTCGCCCAGGTCCATGACCACCTTCTTGAAGCCGGCGTCGACCAGGTCCTTGACCTCGGCCTTCATCAAGTCGAAGTCGGGGCCGCCCATGATCTTGCCCGAGACTTCGAGCACCATCACCTGGTCTTGGGGGATTCGCTTGACCTTCATCGTCGCTCCTTGGCTGCGTCAGCCGGCAAACGCGTCATAGACACGCCGCTTGATCTTCTTGGTGGGGGTCTTCTCGAACTCCTCGTACAGGATCTTCAGCTTGGCGATCTGGGCGTAACCGGGCAGCTTCTGGTTCAGTTCCTGGCGGTTCGCCTCCATGCGCACCTCGACCTGGCCGCCCTTGAGGCAGGCCCGGTCGACCGACTCCAGGTCGGGGTACACCAGTGCCAGCAGCCTGCCCTCGCGCTCGATCACCAGGGATTCCTCGACGCAGGGCATGTTGTTCAGCCGGCTCTCGATCTCCTCGGGGTAGATGTTCTGCCCCGACGCGGTCAGGATCATGTTCTTCGAGCGTCCCGTCAAGTACAGGAAGCCTTCGGCGTCGAAGCGCCCCAGGTCGCCCGTGTGCAGCCAGCCGTCACCGTCGATGGCGCCGGCAGTCGCTTCCTCGTCCTGGAAATAGCCGATCATCCGGTTCTCGCCCCGCACCAGCACCTCGCCGATGTCGCCGGGCTTGCCCGCCCCGTCGATGCGGCATTCGAGGTAGGGGATGACCCGGCCCACCGAACCGACCGGCGGCTTGTCCGCCGAGACCGAGTAGCTGATCAACGGGCCGCACTCGGTCATGCCGTAGCCGCAGGTCAGGTTGAAGCCGACCCTGCGGAAGAACTGCTCGACGTCGCGGTTCAGGGCGGCGCCGCCCACGACCAGTTCGCGGTAGGAGCCGCCGAACGCCTCGTAGAGGGCGCCCTGGATCTTCCGGTGCACCAGCGCGCGCAGCCCCGGCACCTTCAGCATGAGCTGCACGTTGGCCGACTCGAGCTGCGGCTTGACGCGGTTGCGGTAGATCTTCTCGATGATCAGCGGCACCGACATCACCACGACCGGCTTGAGCTCCGCGAACGCCGCGAGCAGGACTTTCGGGGTGGGGATCCTGTCGATGAACGTGATGTGGCAGCCCGCGAAGAACGGCGCCAGGAAGTCGAAGGCGCAGCCGAAGGCGTGCGCGAGCGGCAGGAACGAGACGATGTTGTCGCCCGGGTGCAGGGTCACGTGGTCGATGAAGAAGCGCACGTTCACCATCAACGCGCGGTGCGTGAGCATGACGCCCTTGGAGAAGCCGGTCGTGCCCGAGGTGTAGACGATGGTCGCCAGGCTGTCGCCGGCCACGAGCGGCAGCTTGAGGTCGGTCGGCAGTTGCGGCGCGTCGGCGGCGGAAAACGGCGTCGCCAGGACGGCCAGGGCGGCGGCGGCCTTGCGGCCCTGTTCGTGCAGCGGCGCGAAGTCGCGCAGGCGGGCGGCGGCCTCGACCGACGGCGTCTTGTCGCAATCGATCGCATCGGCGGCTGCGTCGGCCAGGAACAGCGCGCGGCAGCCGCTGTGGCGGACGATGTGCTCGATCTCGGCGCCCGTGAAGTCTGGCAGGATGGGCACGATGACGGCCCCGCGCGTGACGGTGGCCAGGTAGACGACCGCCCAGTGGGCGCTGTTGCGGCCGACCAGTCCCACGCGGTCGCCCGGCCGCAGGTCCAGGGCGTCGAAGAACCGGTGCAGGCGGACGATGCGGCGCGCCACGTCGGCGCAGCTGAGGGTGCTGCCGTCGAGGTCGCTGAAGCAGGGAACGTCCCAGTTGCGGCGCAGCGACTGGCCGATGCCGTCGGCGAAATTCTCGCTGATCGTGCGATGGGCGGCCATGGGACTCCTTCGGCTGGCGAGTGGTGGGGGCACATTACCGCATCGGGGCGCACTGGGCAACGGCGCACTGGGCACCGGTGCGCTGGGCAACGGTGCACTGGAAGCGAGAGCGCCGGCACCATCGGCGCCGGCGCTCCCGTAGCTTCAGTGCGGGCGGCGTCGGGTTCCCCCACGGGGGTCCTCAACTGCCAATCGCCGCAGTGGCCCCTCAACGCGGGGACGCCACCTCCACTGAGCCGAATCTATGACTACCCACTGGATCACCTCCTGACCGGGCGTGACCATCACGGCGGGACCCAACCCGCCCGGTCGCTGCGGCCGCCCGGGCCATCGCGACCGCCGCGCCTCCAGGGCGCGGAACGGACACCCGCGGCGAACCCCCGGGGGGGGATGAGCCGCCGCTGGCCTGAGGATACGGCATCCCCTCCGTTCCGGCCAGTGCCCGGTTGTTCCCCGTTGCGGTCCGTGATTCCCGACCGTCCTAAAGGCCCTGTTGAAAACGGCGATACCATTGTCCGCGGGAGTACCGCAGCGAGGGTACCGGCACTTCCGCGACCATGGCGCCCACGCCGGCCCCCCCGTCGGCGGCCGTGGATCACCGGCCCGACAAGGCCCCAAGGAGCATCGTGCACCACTTGCATCAGCCTCGAGGCAGTACCGCAGGTCGTCGTCGGGTCGGGCGTTGCAGCGCCCGGGCCCGTCACGCAGCGGCTGCGGCGCGGCGCTGGATGGCCGGGTTGTTGGCGCTGGTCTTTGCCCTGTCGCCGGCTGGAGCCGGCGCGCAGCAGGCAGAGGCCGTGCGGGCCGCCTTCGTGCTCAACTTCCTGAAGTTCGCCGAATGGCCGGCTGCGACGCCGGCGGATTCCGCTTCGGCCCTGGTCATCGCCGCGCTGGGCGACGATGCCCAGTCCGCGGCCCTGCACGCCGGGCTCGACGGCAAGGAGATCCAGGGGCGGCGCGTCACCGTCCGGGTCTTCCAGGACGCGGAGCAATGGCGACGTGAAGGCAAGGGCTGCCAGGCGCTGTTCATCACGCCGTCCGCAGCCGGGACCTGGAATGAACTGCGGGCCGAGATCGCCGGGCAACCCGTGCTGACCATCTGCGAATCGCCCGGCTTCTGCGAGCAGGGCGGCATGATCAACCTGTACGAAGACGACCATCGCATTCGTTTCGAAGCCAATCCGGCGGCGGCGGACCAGGCGGGCTTGAAGCTCCGCTCCACGCTGCTGACGCTGGCGACCATCGTCAAGACCAAGGGAGGCAAGTGATGTCGAGAGGATTCCACGCCCGGACGGGCGCGACCGGCGGCGGCCGCCCGCACCATTGCGGTCGACGCGGCGCCGTGTTGGCGGTCGCGCTGCTGGTCGTCGCCCTTGAATCGACGCTGGTCCTGCCCGCGACCGCGACGACCGCTGTCGACGACTACACCAGCCTGAGCCTCGAGCAGCTCATGTCCATTCCGGTGTACTCGGCGGCCAAGCGCGAGCAGAAGACCTCAGAGGCGCCCTCGTCGGTGACGGTCGTGACCTCGCAGGATGTACGTGCCTACGGCTGGCGGACGCTCAGTGACCTGCTGCGCAGCGTGCCGGGCATCTACGTGACGGCCACCCGCACCTACGGCTCGGTCGGCGTGCGCGGGTTCGAGCGGTCCGGCGACTTCGGCGGGCGCATCCTGCTGCTGGTCAACGGGCACCGCATGAACGACCCACTGTACGACTCCGCGGCAACCGTGGAGGACTTCATCGTCGACATGGACCTGATCGACCGCGTCGAGATCGTGCGCGGACCGGGTTCGACGCTGTATGGCACCAACGCCTTCTTCGCCGTGATCAACGTGATCACCAAGCGCGCCGACCAGTACGAGGGCTTCGAATTGTCCGGCGAGGCCGGCACCCTGGACGCCGCGCGCGGCCGCCTGACCTTCGGCACCCGCGGCGAGGACGGCAGCGAGACCGTCCTGTCGGTTGGCGGCTACACGAGCGACGGCCTGGCCGAGATCTACATGCCCCGCTACGACGGTAATCCCGCGGGCTTCGACGGCGTGCTGCGCGGCGGCGACAACGAGACTGCCACGCGCTACATGGGCAGCCACCGCCGCGGCGGGCTGACCGTCGAGGGCTTCTACGTGGGGCGCGACAAGGACACGCCGCCCTCGTACGGCACCGTCTACGACCTGCCGCGCCACACGTTCGACGCGAGGGCCTTTGTCGAGGCGCGCTACGAGCACGCCCTGTCGGCCGATGCCTCGCTGGCCGTGCGGCTGTATTACGACTGGTACAAGTACGTCGGCACGTACCGTTACGACTTCGGCGACCCTGATTTCCTGACCAACCTCGACTTCAGCCAGTCCGAGTCGGCCGGCGGCGAGCTCCAGTTCAGCTGGAAGCCGATGGACGATCACGCGGCGACAGCCGGCTTCGAATACCGCGACAACTTCCGCCAACTGATGCAGAACTACGACGTGGACCCCGAGTACTACTGGCTGAATATCGACCCGGCCACGCGCATCCTCGGGTTTTACCTGCAGGACGAGTACCGCCCGTCCGAGCGGCTGGGCATCACGGCCGGCGTGCGCTACGACCACTACGACTCGTTCGGCGAGTCGGTGAACCCGCGCCTGGCGCTGGTCTACGGCCTCGACGCCGTGACCACGTTCAAGCTGCTCTACGGCGAGGCCTTCCGTGCGCCCAACGCCAACGAGTTCTACTACGAGGAAGAGGGCGCGGTGAAGCTGAACCCCGACTTGCAGCCCGAGGAGATCACGACCTACGAGGTCGTCTGCGAACGGCAGTTCGGCGGCAACTGGCGCGGTTCGGTGGCGGGCTTCTACAACCGGGCCACTGACATGATCGACATGCTGTACGACGAGGGCGACGGACTCTACTACTTCGACAACAGCGAGGAAGACGTGAAGGCCACGGGCCTGGAACTCCAGGCCGACGGCCAGCTGGGCGAGGAGACGCGCGTCGGCGCCAGCTACTCGTTCACGCAGACCAAGGACGATGCGACCGGTGAGGAACTGGAGTTCGCGCCCAAGCACCTGTTGAAGGCGAACATCACGGCGCCGGTGATTCCGGACATCGCCCTGCTGGGCGTCGAGGTCCAGTACGTCAGCGACCGCTACAATGACGCGGGCCGCGGCTACCGGAACTTCTGGCTGGTCAACGCCACGCTGTTCAGCCACCGCTGGAAGGACCGCTGGGAGGCGTCGCTGAGCGCGTACAACCTGTTCGAGGCCAGCTACGACCGGACCGTCATCGGCGACCTGGAATCGCTGCAGGACGGCCGGCTGCTGCGGCTGAAGATGACCACGCGGTTCTAGGCTCGCCGCCGAAGGCAGGCCACAGGCAAGAATGGCCGCTCCCTGCAGGGGGCGGCCATTCGCTTGTGAACCGGGTCACGACCGGGCCGTGCTGCGGCGCCGTGGCCAGTAGCGCCCCACCTGCCGCCGGTACTCGGCGTAGGGGGCACCGATGTCGCGCAGCAGCTTGCGTTCTTCCAACTCGCAGCCGAGCAGCGTGTAGAGCAGGAACACGCCGCGCCAGGCCAGATTCACGTCCGTCCACGGCAGCATGAACACCAGCAGCAGCAGGGTTCCGCTGTACCAGGGATGGCGGATGACGCCGAGGATGCCCTCGGCGCGGAAGGGCGGCTCGGCGGGCTGGCGGCCGGCTGCGTAGTCGCGCATCTGGGCCAGTCCCAGGAAGTGGCGGTTGTCGAAGGCGCGGGCGCCGGCCCAGAACAGGAAGGCCGCCTCGGCCAGGCCCAGCCAGCGCGCCATGGCCCAGGGGCCCTTCCATTCCCACAGTACCTGCTGCGGCACCGAGCGCAGCCAGGCCATCAGCACGGCCAGGGTCAGCGTGCTGCCCAGCACGTACAGCACGCGGCTGAACGCGTGCCAGCGCGGGAAAAGGCGCTGCACCAGCGCGCGCCAGCGGTGCGTGGCCAGCAGGCTGTGCCACAGGCACCACAGGGCCGTCCAGAAGATGACCGCGGGCAGCGGCGCGGTTCCGTCTACCATGGGCTCATTAGACGCCCGCCCTGACCATGTTCTCGACGCCGCCCGCCAGCACGATGCGCTGCACCGGCGTGCCCAGCGGCAGGAACCGGAACGAACGGCCGCGCCAGCTGATCGTCGAGCCGGCCACGTCCAGGCGCACCGGTTCGTCGTCGATGACCGTCTTGCGCCCGCCGCCGCCCTGGTGGTGGGCGTGCAGGGCGCGCGCGAAATCGGGGCACTCCACGCAGAGGAACCCGTTGTTGATGGCGTTGCGCAGGTAGGTCTGCGAGTAGCTGCCGGCGATGACCATGCGGATGCCGGCGGCCATGAGCGCCGTCGCGGCCTGCTCGCGGCTGCTGCCGGTGCCGAAGTTGAAACCGGCGCAGACGATGTCGCCCGCGCGCACGAGCCCGGCGAACTGCGGGTCGTAGTTCTCCATCACGACGGCCGCCATCTGGGCCGGCGACATGTCCTCGCGGTAGGTGTAGTCCTTCCCGTAGATGCCGTCGGTGTTGAGGTTGTCGGTCGGCAGGTAGAGCAGCCGGCCCTCGATCATCGCCGGGAAGCCGGGCAGCACGTCCACGGCCGGGGCCTCGCCGCCCGTGCCGGCAGGCACGCGGAAGTCGCGGGCCGGCGCGCCGCCGCCCAGGTCCCAGCCCTCGGGCCCGGCGATGTGCCCGGCCACCGCGCTGGCGACCACCAAGGCAGGGCTGGCCAGGTACGCCTTGGCATTGCGGCTGCCCATGCGCCCCTTGAAATTCCGGTTGGTCGCCGAGATGCCGACCTCGCCGTCCTCGAGCAGCCCGGTGCCCAGCCCGATGCACGGCCCGCAACCCGACGGCAGGGCGATGGCGCCGGCGTCCAGCAGCACCTGCCAGGCGCCGGTGACCTGTGCCTCGGCCTCGACCAGCGCGCTGGCGGCCGAGACGTAGAGCTTCACGTGCGGGGCCACCTTCCTTCCCTGCACGACCGCGGCCGCCTCCTCGAGGTCGCGCAGGCGCGCGTTCGTGCAACTGAGCAGGTAGGCCTTGTCGACGCGGATGCGCTGCGGGGCCAGCTCCGCCAGCGAAGCCATCACCTGGACCGTGTCCGGTCCGCTCAGGTGCGGCGTGACCTGCGCGAGGTCGAGCGTGATCTCGCCGGCATGGACGGCGTCGGGATCCGAACAGGGAGGTGTCGTGCGCCAGCGGGCGATGTCGTCTACGGTCACGCGATCGATGATCCCGCGCGACTCCAGCCAGGCGCGCCGGCTCTCCATGTACGCCAGCGTGACCTCGTCGACCGGGAACCAGCCGGCCAGCGCACCCCACTCGGTGGTCATGTTCGCGATCGTCAGGCGTTCGTCGATCGACAGCGACGCCACGCCGGGTCCCGTGAACTCGATGACGGTGTTGGAGCACCTCGCCCTGGTTGTAGAGGCCGCACAGCGTGATGATCGCGTCCTTGCCCGTCACGCCGGGACGCAGCTTCCCGAGCAGGATCACCTTCACCGCCGGCGGCACCTGCCACCACACGGTGCCCGTGGCCCACAGTGCCGCGGCGTCGGTGCGCACGACGGGCGTGCCGAGCGCGCCGACGCCGCCGTAGGTATTGCTGTGGCTGTCGCTGGCCACGCACAGGCCGCCGGGCCGCGCATAGCCCTCCTCGATCATGATCTGGTGGCCGATGCCGCGTCCGGCCGGGTAGGCGTCGATGCCGTGCGTCTCTGCGAATTCGGCCAGCGTCTGATACTTCGCCAGGTTGCCGTCGCCCTGGTCCTGGATGTTGTGGTCGAGCGTGAACACGGGCTGGCGCGGGTCATGGATCCTCGTGATGCCCAGGCCCTTGAACTTGCCCAGCACGGCCGACGAGTTGTCGTGCGTCATGACATGGTCGGGAACGATGGTGACGTAGTCGCCGGCGCGGACCTCGTGGCCGGGCTTCAGGCCGACGGCGTGCGCCTGGACGATCTTCTCGATCACGTTCTGGGGCATGGCGGCGACTCCTGCGCTGGAGGCTGGGGGCGGGCGCGGTGCGGCGGCGCCCGCGCGGCGTCAAGGCACCAATCTAGTGGACGGGGCCCCGGCGGACAATCGCCGGGGCCCCGGTTCATCGGGCAGGCCGCCGGTCGGTCAGGGCAGGCCGGGCCCGGGGTAGGCGTCGCTGATGTACAGCTCGAGCGTCCGCAGTTTCACTTCCTGGTCGCGGCTGGCGGCCTTCACGCAGTCGCCGATGGAGACGAGGCCCACCAGGGTATCGCCCTCCATGACCGGCATGTGACGGATGCGCGCCTCGGTCATCACCGCCATGACCTCGTTGATGCCGGTGTCCGGCGTGGTGTAGAGGACCTTGCGCGTCATCAGTTCGAGCACCGGCGTGTCGCGCGCCGTGCGGCCCAGTTCGGTCACGAAGCGCAGGTAGTCGCGCTCGGTCAGGATCCCCCGCACCCGGTCGCCGTCCATCACCAGGATGGCGCCCACGTTGGACCGCACCATCCTGGTCACGGCCTCGAAGACCGTGTCGTCGGGTCCGACGCAGACCAGCGCGCGTTGGCTCTTCTCGGCGAGCAGTTCCCTGACGGTATGCATGGCAGCCTCCGGGGGGCCGGGTGGATGGTGGCGGTACGGATCCAAGGCTGATTCTAGCCTGATTTTCACCGCCTGACCAGCCCCCACCCGAGCGGGCACCTTGCTTCGGGGACAGCGGGGAGGTAGCATGCAGGCCGGGATCGGGCTTCCACTTGCGAACGGGGATGCGTCATGTACAGGGATTTCGAGGATCTGCGCGACAATTGCCCGGTCAGCCTGCGGGCG
The DNA here is from genome assembly GCA_016703265.1 of bacterium. Classification (NCBI taxonomy): domain Bacteria; species bacterium. Next base: position 30,852 of record JADJCK010000003.1, on the reverse strand, counting down.
GACATCGCCATCGACCTGATCCATGACAACCCCCACCGCCTGGCCGAGGCGTGGCCGGCCACCGCCGACGGCGGCTTCCGCCTGGCGCTGACCGACGCGGTGACCCGCTTCTGGGAAGACGAGGTGCGCCAGCGGGCGGGCGGCAAGCTGCCCGACGACGCCCTGGCCATCGAGATCATGGTCGATTCGTACACCGACCCGGACATGGGCTCGTCGTTGTACCTGGAACTGCATGCCTACTGCGGCACCGAGGGCGTGGGCGACCTCTGCTGGCGGGTGTTCGACGACGACGACCTCGAACGCCGTTTCGGCGCGGAGATGGGTACGCGCGTCGTCGAACTGCTGGAGGCGGTCAGCCCGGGCCACGGCCTGCGCTGCATCGTCGAGGTGAACGAGGTCGAGGAGGACTAGCCCGGACTAGAGCGCTTCCTGGAACAGGCGCTGCAGCAGCCCCTCCAGGTCCTCCATGGTCACCGGCTTGCGCATGAACCCGGCAAAGCCGAGATCGGCCGCCGCCGCCTCGTCGATCGATTCGCTGAACCCCGTCCAGATCACCAACGGCAGACCGGGCCGGATGTCCCGGATCGCCACCAGCAGGTCGCGACCCGACATGCCCGGCATCGTCTGGTCGGAGATGACGGCATCGTAGTCGCCGGGCGCGGCGCGGAACGCCGCCAGCGCCGTCTCGGCGTTCTCGAAGACGAGGGCCCGGTGTCCGCGGCTGGCCAGCATCTGCGCCAGCAGGTCCGCCACCTCGACCTGGTCATCCACCACCATGAACGTGCGCATGACATCGGGCCCGGCCGTGGAGGCCGGCATTGGCACAGGTGTCGGCACTGCTGCCGTTTCCGCCAAAGGAAGCAGCAGCGTGAACGTCGTCCCGATCCCGACGCGCGACGTAACCAGCATGTGGCCGCCGCTCGCGTGGGCGATGCCATGCACCACGGACAGGCCGAGGCCGGTGCCGCGGCCGACGTCCTTGGTCGTGAAGAACGGCTCGAAGATCCGTTCCCGCACTTCGGGCGTCATTCCCGCGCCATCGTCGGCCACGTCGAGCGCGACGAAGCGACCGGCAATCGGCAGGCGACAGGCGGCGCACGTGCCCTCGCCTTCCCACGCCCGGAGCGCCAGCGCGATGTGCCCCTGCTGGCCGGTGGCCTGGGCAGCGTTCAGCAGCAGGTTGGCGACCACCTGCTGGAACTCCATGGGGTCGACCGCAACGGCCGGCAGCTGCTCCTTCATCTCCACGTCGATCTTCAGGCTGGTGGGCAGTGTCGGTCGCAACAGGCGCAGTGAACCCTGCAGCAGGTCGACCGGATCCTGGGGCGAGCGCATCGCCGCCGGCCTCCTCCGACCGAAGGCCAGCAGCTTGGCCACGAGGTCGCGGGCGTTCTCGCCCGCGCGCCGCATGGCGCCGACATAGTCGACCAGCGCGGTGTCGCCCTTTTCGGCGGCGATCTCGCCGGCCAGCGAGGCGTAGCCGAGGATCACCCCGAGCATGTTGTTGAACTCGTGCGCGATGCCACCGGTCAGCTGGCCGATGGCATCCATCTTCTGGGCCTGGAGAAGCTGTTCCTGGAGCTGCCGCCGCTCTTCCTCGTCGCGCAGGCGGTCGGTGATGTCGCGCACCGTGCACAGGTACTGCGGCTGGCCTTTCCAGAACAGCGTGCCGGACGAGATCTCGACGTCGAATGTCGAACCGTCGCTGCGGCGGTGGCGCGTACGGAACTGGTGCGGTGCAAGCGGCACGCTGAGAAAGCGCTGGCGGATGGCATCGGCGGACATGGTGACGTCCCAGTCCCAGACATGCATCGTCGAGACCTTCGCCACCGTGCAGCCCAGCATCTCGGCGAAGCGTGCGTTGCATTCCAGGGCGGCGCCGTTCATGTCGATGACGACGATACCGTCGCGCGACTGGTCGAAGAGCGCGCGCCGACGGAGCACTTCCTCGGCCAGTTCGGTGGCCGCCTGTTCGCGCCCGGTGACGTCGCGGAAGCTCCAGACGCGCCCCACGACCAGGTTCCCCATCCGCTGCGGCCGCGAATAGCGCTCGAAGACGCGCCCGTCCTTGAAGTGCAGGACGTCGAAACTCTCCGCATCGGGATGGGCGTAGAGATCGTTCACCTTGGCCAGGAAGCCGTCGGGGTCGATCAACTGGTCGAGCACGAAGGCCAGGGCGGCGTTGTCATCGCCACCGGCCAGCACATCCGCGGGCAGTTGCCACAGTTGCACGAAGCGCTGGTTGAAGGTCTCGATCCGGCCCTGGCCGTCGGCGACGAGAATGCCGTCGGCCGTCGAGTCGAACGTGGCGCGCAGCAGGGAAAGCGAATGCGCCAGCCGCTTCTCCACCGTGGCGTGGCCCGAGAGGTCGACATGGGTGCCGATGATCCGGCGGGGTTTCAGGGGTGCGCCATCGGCATCGCGCACGAGGACGCCGCGCGAGAGGATCTGCCGCCACTTGCCGTCGGCATGCTGCAGCCGGAACTCGCACTCGAAGCGGTCGCCGTCCGAAGCCAGGTAGTCGTCGATGGCCTGCAGCACGCGGGCCCGGTCATCGGGATGGCAGAGCGTGCTCCAGGTGTCGAGGCTGGGCGCCAACTCCTCGACGCGGTATCCCAGCATCCGCTTCCAGGCCGGCGAGTAGTAGACCTCGTCCGTCTCCAGGTTCCAGTCCCACATCGCGTCGTAGAGTTCGCGCAATGCCGCGTACAGGGACTCTTCGTTGTCTGAGGTCGGGCCGCCGATGTCGGGATGCTCGTCTGCCATGTGCGGATGTGTCCCTGGACGATGGTGCAGGTCGGGAAACGTTGGTGTCCCCGCGACTCGCCGATCATAAGCTCCGCCGGTCGGCGCGGGCAAGCACGCGATCAGCCCTCCAGTTGCGCCCGCAACGCTGCCGCGTCCCGGCACGGAGCGGAGCACACATGCCCGCGGCACACGTAGGCCGTGGGCAGGCCCGACACCGCAACCTTGCCGGCCAGGGCCGGTGCCGCTGCCAGCAGGTCCGCACCGGCGCCGGCTGCCGGCACCCGAACGACCATCGCCTCGACCGCACCTGCCGCGCGCGCCGCCGCCAGGAGCGCGACCGTCCGCTCGCCTGCCCTGTCCGCCGCGTTCGCCACATCCGCCTCGTCCGCCACGTCGCCGGCGACCACCACGACACGCGGCGGCCGCAGCGCCAGCGCCGCTGCCGCCAGCCAGCCCGCCACATCCAGCCCGGCCCGCTCGAGCAGGCCCGCGCGGGCGATGAGCACAGCCTCGGCCTGCCCGGCGTAGGACTCGTCGCCGGTGACGGCGGCCAGTCGCAGCAGCAGTTGCAGGAGCACGGCGTTGCCCGAGGGCTCGACGTTGTCGAACAACTCGATGCTGCGCCCCAGCGGCGCCTCGCTCCCCGCGGGGGTGAGGTACCAGCCGCCGTCCGGATGCGCGAAGCGGTCGCGGGCCACGGCGACCAGTTCGCGCGCGGCCACCAGCCAGCGCGCCTCGCCGGTGGCGAGGAACAGTTCGAACAGCCCGTCCGCAAGGCCTGCATAGTCGTCGAGGATGCCCTCGCCCGCGGCCCGGCCGTCCGAGGAGGCACGCCACAGAGAGCCGTCGGCGCGGCGATGGCTCTCCAGCAGGAACCCGGCCGCAGCCGTCGCTGCCGCGGCGAAGCGCGCTTCCCCGCACTGCACGCTGCCGCGGGCCAGGGCCGCGATGGCCAGGCCGTTCCAGGCGGTGACGATCTTGCGGTCGAGCCCGGGCGGCGTGCGCCGTGAGCGCGCCTCCAGCAGGGCGGCGCGGTGGCGCGCGAATGCTGCGTCGGCGCCGGCCCAGCCGCGCCGCGACAGGACACTGCGCCCGGTGTGCTCGAAGTTGCCTTCGGGCCCCACGCCGAGCAGGGCGCACAAGGTTCCCGCCTCATCCGGCCCGACCACGGCCGCGATTTCGTCCGGCGACCACACGTAATAGGAGCCTTCCTCGCCGCCGCTGTCGGCGTCGAAGCTGGCGTAGAGTCCGCCGTTCCGGTCGCTCATCTCCCGCAGCAGGAATTCCAGCGTATCGCGCGCGACCTCGGTGTAAGCGGTGTTGCCCAGAGCCTGGCCCGCCTCGAGGAACAGGCTCGCCAGCTGTGCATTGTCGTAGAGCATCTTCTCGAAGTGCGGGACGGTCCACGCCGCATCGACCGTGTAGCGGAAGAAGCCGCCACCCAGATGATCGCGGAGCCCGCCGCCGGCAACGGCCGCCAGCGTGCCTTCAATCATCGCGCGAAGCGACTCGTGGCGCGTGTGCCGCCAATGGCGCACCAGGAACCGCCACTTCACCGGCGTCGGGAATTTCTGCCGCTGGTTGAACCCGCCGTGCTCCTGGTCGTAGATCCCGGCCGCACGCGCCGCCGCTTCGTCCAGCCAGCGCCCTTCCAGCCTCTCGCCGCCCTGGCGCGACCAGTCCGGAATCGTGGCGATATGCGCCGCGATGCGATCGGCCTGCTCGCGCAACTCGCCCGGCTTCTCGCGCCACAGGTGGGCCACCTGTTCGATCAGGTGGCGGAAATGCGCCGGCGGGAAGTAGGTGCCGCCGTGGAAGGGGCGCCCCTCCGGCGTCAGGAACGACGACATCGGCCAGCCGCCCTGCCCGGTCAGGGCCTGCACGGCGTCCATGTAGACGGCGTCGAGGTCGGGCCGCTCCTCACGATCCACCTTGATGCAGATGAAATGGCGGTTCAGGAAGTCGGCGATGCCGTCGTCGTCGAACGCCTCCTTCTCCATCACGTGGCACCAATGGCAGCTGCTGTACCCGATGGACAGGAAGATCGGCCGGTTGCTGTCCACCGCCGCGGCGAGCGCCTCGGGTCCCCACGGGTACCAGTCCACCGGGTTGTGGGCGTGCTGGCGCAGGTAGAGCGAGGACTCGTCACGCAAGCGGTTGCCGTCGCGGCGGATCGTGGCGGCGGGGGGGGAGGGGAGGGGGGGCATGGGTGGGCGCTCCGGGGTTGGGGGCTCAAGTGACGCAATCCCAACCTAAATGGGTCCCCTTGGTTGTGCCGCCGAAATTGTGTCCGGGCCCCTGGTGGCCGGAGCTCGGCGCCTCCTGAAGTCCTTGACGCAAAGAAAACCAACAAAAAATCATCAAACACCACCACCTGTGGGGGTGATCCGGGCCAGACACAATTTCGACGGCACAAGCCAAGGGTTGCATCGGCGTAGGGCAGGGGATAGGTTTGGTCGGCAATTGCACCACCACCAACCCCCAACCCAGGCCCCCACACCATGATCACCTTCACCCCCGCCGCCATCGCCCAATGGCAGCTCGAACACCCGGATTCCGGATGTCCGACCGGCCCGATGGTACGCCTCTCGGTGGTTGCAGGTGGTTGTGCCGGCCTGAAATACGTGCTCGAACCTGTATCAGGTCCGGCCGAGGGGGACCAGGTGTTCGCCCACGAGGGCCTGGCCGTGGTGTGCGCGCCGGACGACCTGGCGCGATTGACTGGTTTGCGGGTTGATTACGTGGACGCGATGGTCGGTGGTGGCTACCGCTTCGAGAACCCGAATGCCGGCCGTTCCTGCGGGTGCGGCGCCAGCTTCGGCGAATAGACGACAGAAAGTCGAAAAGACGGGATCAAGAGCCGGAAATTGCGGCCCGGGGCCGAATTATCGGTGGGAAAGGTCCCAGTTTTCCGTTGTCAGGCTTCGGGTCGGCCACTAGTATCGGCGACCGAAAGCCTGATCCAGGATGACCGACACGGCCCCGCGGGCAAGCCCGGCCCGGGCTGCCGGGCGGCGGCTTAGCGGGACGCAGGGGGGAGAGTCGTTTGGCTCCGGACAACCACGCTCACGATCAGGGACAGCGCCCCGGTACCGGCTCCGAAAAACACGACAGGTTCGTCTTTCCCAAGTGGACCAACCGGCTGCGCGAAGCGGTGGCTGTCGCCGCGCTGGGCGGCGTGGTTTACCTGGTCGTGCTGGTGGCCGGCGTGTTCTCCCCGCAGAACTCGGCGATCGGCTACGCACCCGAGCAGCCGGTGCCGTACAGCCATGCGCTGCACGCGGGCGAGTTGGGCATCGACTGCCGGTACTGCCACGTGACGGTCGAGACCGGCGCGCGGGCCAACGTGCCGCCGACGGCGACCTGCATGAACTGCCACAAGACGGTGCGGACGACCAGCGAGAAGCTGACCCTGGTCCGCCAGAGTGCCGAGACGGGCGTGCCCATCCACTGGGTGCGCGTTCATGACCTTCCCGATTTCGTGTATTTCAACCACGCCGGGCACGTGCAGTCGGGTGTGGGTTGTGTGAGTTGCCACGGCCGCGTCGACCGCATGGAGGTCGTCGAGCAGGTGGCGCCGCTGACGATGGGCTGGTGCCTCGACTGCCATCGCAATCCGGATCCCAACCTGCGGCCGCGTGACCAGGTCACGGCCATGGACTGGGTGCCGGAGGGCGATGCGGCAGCGCTGGGTGCGAAACTGCGGGCCGAACGGAACATTGCTCCGTCGGTCGACTGCGCCACCTGTCATCGGTAGGCAGGAAAGGAATTTCATGTCCGCATACAGCCTAGAACCCGGCAGCGGCTCTCCCTACTGGCGCAGCCTGCAGGAACTGGCCGATACCGACGACTTCCGCAACCAGATGGAACACGAGTTCCCTGGCGGCATCGAAGCGCCCGACGGCATGTCGCGCCGGCGGTTCCTGCAGATCATGTCGGCGTCCATCGCGATGACGTCCCTGGCGGGCTGCCGGTGGCCGGTCGAGAAGATCGTCCCGTACGTCGCCAATACGCCGGGCATCGAGCCCGGCACGCCGGTCCGGTTCGCCACGACGATGCAGATGGGCGCCACCGCGACGCCGGTGCTGGCCACCAGCTACGACGGTCGGCCCATCAAGATCGACGGCAACCCCGGACACGCGCTGAGCGGCGGCGCCTCCAGCGTGTTCGCGCAGGCCAGCGTGCTGGACCTGTACGACCCGGACCGCAGCCAGCTGGTGAAGCGGCGGGGCGGGCTGTTCGGCACCGACAGCGATTGGGCCGCCTTCCTGGCCTGGGCCCAGCCGCGTTTTGCCGCGAACCTGCAGGGGACGGCGATCCTGACCGGCGCCACGAGCTCGCCGGCGACTGCGTTGCTGCTGCGCCAGGCTGCGGCCCGCGGCGCCCGCATCTACATGCACGAGCCGGTGTGCCGCCTGAACGAGATGCGCGGCCTGAAGCTGGCGTACGGCACCGCCGCGATGACGCAGCTGGACCTCGGCGCGGCCGACATCATCGTCGACTTCGACGCCAACTGCCTGCAGGACCACCCGACCTCGCTGCGCCTTGCCAAGGCGTTCGCTGCGGGTCGTCGCGCCGAGTCCGGGCACATGAATCGCCTCTACAGCTACGAGAGCACCTTCAGCATCACCGGCGGCATGGCCGACCATCGTTATCCTACGGCGGCGCGCGACCTCGGTCCGGCCGTGTGGGCCCTGGCGGCGGAACTGGTGCTTGGCGAGCATCTCGAATTGCCGCTGGGCGCGGGTGTGTCGGCGGGACAGCTGGCGTCGTGGCGCGGCCACGCGGCCGGCGGCCCCGATGTGGCCCACCTGGCGCGCGACCTGATGGCCCACCGCGGCCGCAGCCTGCTGGTGACCGGACTGCGGCAGGATCCCGATGTGCACGCGCTGGTCCATGTGCTGAACGCAGCCCTTGGCAACGTCGGGCATTCGGTCAGCTACCTGCCGTTCGAGCTGCCCTCCTTCGGGATGGTCGACGAACTGGTGTCCGACCTGAACGGCGGCCGCGTCTCGACGCTGGTGCTGGTGGGCGGCAACCCGGCCTACGATGCGCCGGCCGACCTGAACTTCGCCGCGGCGATGACGCGCGCGAACGAGCGGATCCACCTCGGTCTGCACGACGACGCCACCGGCCAGGCCAGCACCTGGCACCTCCCGGCGGCCCACTACCTGGAAGGCTGGGGCCTGGCCCAGGGCTGGGACGGCTCGCTGCTGGCGGTGCAGCCGCTCATCAATCCGCTGTATGCCGGCCATACCGTCGACGAAGTGCTCTCGGTGCTCGTCGACCCAACGCCGCGCACCGGTCACCAGGTCGCGCGCGACGTCTTCTTCACGCTGGGCGGCGGGCAGGGCCCGGCCCCGGCGCCGGAAACCGATCCGCTGTTCGAGAAGAAGTGGCGCGCCTTCCTGCACGAGGGCTTCCTGGCCGGCAGCACGCAGGCCGGCGTTGCGCTGGCGTTCACCGGGGCGACGCTGACCGCGCCGGCGACGGGTGCAGCGCTGGGCGCCGACAACCTCGAGATCACGTTCCTGCAGGACCAGTCGGTGTACGACGGCCGTTTCGCCGACAACGCCTGGCTGCAGGAAATGCCCGACTTCATGACCAAGCTGACCTGGGACAACGCCGCCGTCATCAGCCCGGCCATGTCGAAGGAACTGGGTATCGTGCACGGCGACCTGGTCGAGCTGCAGTACAAGGGGCGCTCGCTCGAGGCGGCGGTGTACGTGCTGCCGGGGCAGGCCCGGCATTCGGTGGCCATCACGCTCGGCTACGGCCGCGACGACGCCGGCCGCGTGGGCCAGAACGCCGGCTTCAACGCCTACAAGCTGCGCACCTGGGACGGATTGCACCGCGGCGAAGGCCTCAAGCTGCGCAAGACGGGCAAGCAGTACCGCCTGGCCACCACGCAGGACCACCACGCCATCGACAAGGTCGGTGCGGCTGAGATCCAGAAGCGCGTGCCGGGCCTGGTGCGCGAGGGCACGTTCGAGCAGTACACGAACGAGCCCGAGTTCGTCGACCACCTGGGCATCCACAGTCCGCCGCTGATCTCGCTCTGGAAGGAGTGGGAGTACACGGGCCACAAGTGGGGCATGGCCGTCGACCTGAATACCTGCACCGGCTGCAACGCCTGCGTGCTGGGCTGCCAGTCCGAGAACAACATCCCGGTGGTGGGCAAGGACCAGGTGGCACGTGGTCGCGAGATGTCGTGGGTGCGCCTGGACCGCTACTTCCTGGGCGATGCCGACGACCCGAAGTGCGCGCAACAGCCGGTCGCCTGCGTGCAGTGCGAGCTGGCTCCGTGCGAGCAGGTCTGCCCCGTCGCGGCGACCACGCACACGCGCGAAGGCCTCAACGCGATGGTCTACAACCGTTGCGTGGGCACGCGGTACTGCTCGAACAACTGCCCCTACAAGGTGCGGCGGTTCAACTGGTACAACAACTTCGAGGACCTGACCGAGACACAGCGGCTGGTGCTGAACCCGGATGTGACCGTGCGTGCGCGCGGCGTCATGGAGAAGTGCACCTACTGCGTGCAGCGCATCGAGGGTGCGCGCATCACCGCCCGCGTGGAAGGGCGCCCCATGCGCGACGGCGACATCACGCCGGCCTGTGCGCAGACGTGCCCGACCGACGCGATCGTCTTCGGCGACCTGAACGACAAGGACAGCCGCGTCAGCAAGCTGCGGGAGCTCTCGCGCTCCTACGACCTGCTGGACTACCTGAACATCAAGCCGCGCACGTTCTACCTGGCGCGCCTGCGCAACCCCAATCCGGCCATTGCCGGGACCGGGGCGGCAGGCGGCCATGGCGCGCCGGCCGGGCACGGCGGCCACGGTGGCGGCCAGGCCGAGAAGGCGCACGGGTAGCGCGCCACGTAATCGACAGAATATCGGTCGACGGAACACCGGCCATTGCACGAACGGTACGTTGAACGGGAGCCCGAATGATGAAACCGCAGGTCTCGGATGCCTGGGACAACACGAAGGACGACCCCACCCGACCGGTGGAGTTGATCCTCGGCGGCAACGACTTCACGTCGATCACCGAGAAGGTCTCGGACATCGTCCTGGAGCGGAAGACGCCGCGTGCCTGGTACCTGGCATTCTTCGCGACGGCCGGATTGACGGGCGTCCTGTTCCTGATGATCGGCTGGCTCTTCATTCGCGGCGTCGGCGTCTGGGGCCTGAACAACCCGGTCGGCTGGGCGTGGGACATCACGAACTTCGTGTTCTGGGTCGGCATCGGCCACGCCGGTACACTGATCTCGGCCATCCTGTTCCTGCTGCGGCAGAAGTGGCGGACCTCGATCAACCGCTTCGCCGAGGCGATGACGATCTTCGCGGTCGTCTGCGCCGGCATCTTCCCGGGCATCCACGTCGGCCGCGTCTGGGTGGTCTACTGGCTGTTCCCGCTGCCCAACAACCAGGCGATGTGGCCCAACTTCCGCAGCCCGCTGCTGTGGGACGTGTTCGCCGTCGGCACCTACATGACGGTGTCGCTGCTGTTCTGGTACACGGGCATGGTGCCCGACCTGGCCACGCTGCGCGACCGCTCGAAGACGCGCATCCAGCAGGCCATCTACGGTTTCCTGGCCCTGGGCTGGCGCAACTCGCACCGCCACTGGCACCGCTACGAGAAGGCGTACCTGCTGCTGGCCGGCCTGGCCACGCCGCTGGTGCTCTCGGTGCACTCGGTGGTGTCGTTCGACTTCGCGACGTCGCAGATCCCCGGCTGGCACACGGCGATCTTCCCGCCGTACTTCGTCGCCGGCGCCGTGTTCTCGGGCTTCGCCATGGTGGGCACGATCCTGATTCCCGCCCGCAAGTGGTTCGGGCTGGAGCAGATCATCACCAAGCACCACCTCGAGAACATGAACAAGATCATCCTCGCCACCGGCAGCATGGTCGGGTTCGCCTACGCCACCGAGTTCTTCATCGCCTGGTACAGCGGCAACCCGAACGAGAGCTTCGCCTTCATCAACCGAGCTTTCGGCCCCTATGCCTGGGCCTACTGGACGATGGTCACCTGCAACGTGATCACGCCCCAGCTGTTCTGGTTCAAGAAGCTCCGCACGAACCTGCTGGTCATGTGGATCATGTACATCTTCGTGAACATCGGCATGTGGTTCGAGCGGTTCGTGATCATCGTCACGTCGCTGCACCGCGACTTCCTGCCGTCGAGCTGGGCCTACTTCCGGCCTACGCCGGTCGACATCCTGACCTTCGTCGGCAGCTTCGGCCTGTTCTTCACGCTGGTGCTGCTGTTCATCCGTTTCCTGCCCATGATCGCCATGGCCGAAGTCAAGACGGTTATGCCGATCGCCGACGCCCACAGCGGCGAGCGGCGCTCGGTGGGCGACTACCACGGCGACATCCCGGCCCATATCCGGGACGGAGGTGACCGCTGATGAGCGCAAGACATGGCAACGGCGGCCTCTACGCGCTGCTGACCGAATTCGAGAGCCCATCGGCCTTCATGAAGGCCTGCGAGAAGGTGCGCGACGCGGGCTTCCGGCATTGGGATGCGCATTCGCCGTTCCCGGTCCACGGCATGGACGACGCCATGGGCATCAAGGGCACGCGCCTGCCCTGGCTGGTGCTTGCCGGCGGCGCCAGTGGCCTGGCCCTGGCGGTCCTGATGCAGTGGTGGATGAATGCCGTCGACTACCCGTTCATGATCTCGGGCAAGCCCATGTTCGGCCTGCCGGCCGCCGTGCCCGTCATGTTCGAGCTGACGGTGCTGCTCAGCGCCTTCGCCTGCTTCTTCGGCATGTGGGGCCTCAACGGCATGCCGCGGCTGAGTCATCCGCTGCTGGCGCACGACCGCTTCCGGCGCGCGTCGCAGGACCGGTTCTACATCGTGATCGAGAGTCGCGACCCGAAATTCGAGGTCGAGAAGACCCGCGCCTTCCTCGCCTCGCTGGGTGGCAGCGTCGTCGACGAGGTTCGCGAAAGCGTGGAGGACTGACCGATGCCGCGCTGGATCATCTATGTGTTGCTGTTGCTGGTGGCGGTCAGCCTGGTCCCCATGGGCCTGATGTACCGCGCCAACCACCAGCCCAAGAATCAGCCGCGCCTGCAGGTCGTCTACGACATGGACCAGCAGTCGTACTACAAGGCGCAGACCGAGAACACGTTCTTCCCGGACGGGGTGACCATGCGCAAGCCCCCAGTGGGTACGGTCGCGCGCGGCCTCCTGAACGAGGATGACGCCTATTTCCGCGGTATCGCCCGCGACACGATCTTCGTGCAGGAGATCCCGGTGCAGGTGACGAAGCCGATGCTGGAGCGCGGCCGCGAGCGCTTCAACATCTACTGCGCCCCGTGCCACGGCCAGAGCGGCAACGGCAACGGGATGACCCACGTCCGCGCGCAGGCGCTGGCGGAGGGCACCTGGACGCCGCCGACGGACCTGACCAGCCAGACGGTGGTCGAGCGGCCGTCCGGGCACATCTACAACACGATCAGCAAGGGAATCCGGACGATGCCGTCGTACGGCGCGCAGCTGAATCCGCAGGACCGCTGGGCCGTGACCGCGTATGTGCGGGCGCTGCAGCTGTCCCGCAACGCAACGATCGCCGACGTCCCGGTCGAGAGCCGGGCCGCCCTGGGCCAGTAGGCATTTTTTCGGTTTGGCGCCGGCCTGCGGGCCGGCCAGCACGGGAGAGAAGGACTTGGCTCATCACCATGTTCCCACCCTGCAGGACACGCACACGACCCTCGACGGGTTGGGGCCGCGCGTCCTGGGGATCAGCCTCGTGGTCGGCCTGGCCGGCCTGGCGGCGGCGTTCGGGCTGGGCGCGGCGCAGGGCGACAACCTGCGGCAGTTCGCCTTCGCCTACGTGCTGAATTTCGCCTTCTTCCTGGGCATCAGCCTGGGGGCGCTGATCTTCATCGGCATCATGTATGTGACGCGCGCGAGCTGGAACGTGGTCATCCGCCGCCTGGCCGAGGTCATGGCCGCGGTGACGCCGCTGCTGGCCCTGATGGCCATCCCGGTGCTGCTGCTGGCAGGCCGCGTCTACGGCTGGATGGACCCGGAGATCGCCGCGAGTCCCGCCCTGGCCCACAAGCTCGGCTTCCTGAACCTCGGCGCCTTCACGCTGCGCTGGGACATCTACTTCACGGTCTGGAGCGGCTATTCGCTGTTCTACTGGCGCAGTTCGCTGGCGCAGGACAAGAGCGGCGACCTGGCCATCACCCGCCGCTTCGAGAACCTGAGCGGGTTCGCGCTGATGGCCTCGGGCATCTGCACCGCGCTGGCCGCCTTCGACCTCGTGATGAGCATCGACCCGCTGTGGTTCAGCACCATGTTCGGTGTCTACTACTGGGCCGGCGGCTTCGTGTCGTTCTTCGCCGTGCTGACGCTGCTGACGCTGGGCCTGCAGCGCACGGGCCGCCTGACGCGCATCGTCAGCCCCGAGCACTTCCACGACTACGGCAAGGCGATGTTCGCCTTCACCTTCTTCTGGGGCTACATCGCCTTCAGCCAGTACATGCTGTACTGGTACGCGAACATCCCCGAGGAAACGGCTTGGTACCTGCTGCGCTCGCGCAACGGCTGGGGCGAAGTGGCGCGGGCCACGCTGTTCTGCACGTTCGCGCTGCCCTGGCTGGGCCTCGTCTCGCGCTGGGCCAAGCGCAACCGCAAGGTGCTGGCCTTCTGGGCCATGTGGATCATCGTGGCGCAGTGGCTGAACCTGTACTGGGTGATCATGCCCGCGTACAGCGCGACCGCCTTCTTCAGCCCGATCGCCGTCGCCGGCTTCTTCGGCATCGGCGGCCTGTGGCTGGCCGGCGTCACGCGCCTGGCCATGGGCGGTTCGCTGGTGCCCATGCGTGATCCGCGCCTGGACGAGTCCCTGCGGTTCGAGAACGCGTAACCGATTGATGTCCTAGTCCAAGGCGCCCTCCACGGCGCCCGGGAGCAAAACGATGGCTGCGGTCGATCCGAGAGCGAAAAACGGCTTCAACGGCCTGGCGGTGGTCCTGTGCGCTCTGGCGGCGCTGGTCTTCGTCGTGGCCCTGTCGCTGTTCCTGCAGGGCGGCTACCTGGCCGCGCAGGCCGTCGAGACGAAGCAGAAGCTCGAAACGCCCGTCAACGAGCCGTTGCGCGCGCTCGACGCCGAGCACGCGGCGCGCCTGATGGAGTCGCCGCGCTGGCTCGATGAGCAGAAGTCCAAGGCAGTGATGCCGATCGACGCGGCGATGAACCGGCTGGCGGCCGAGGCGTCCATCCAGCCCCTGCCTGTGGCGCCGGCCGCAGAGGCGCCCGCAGAGGCGCCGGCAGGAAACGAGGTACGGCATTGATCGGCAGCGCCAACATCATCAGCTGGCTTCCGCAGGCGGCCTCGACCCAGGCCCAGGGCGTCGATGCGGCGTTCTACGGAGTCTATGTCGCGGGGGCTTTGCGGTCATCCTGGTCACGGGCTCGCCGTGACCTTCGTGCGGCAGTTCCGGCGCCAGCGTGACGACGCCCAGGGTGCTCCGGGCGGCCGCGCCAACCCCATGTTCCAGGCCTTGTGGGTGCTGGCCGCGGTCGGCATCGCCGTCTACGCGTTTGCGGCCGGGCTGCCCGGCTACCTGGACGGCCGTGCGGCGCCTTGGCTTTCGTACCGCGTGCTGGTGAACGCGGGCCAGGAAGGCTTCAAGTTCACCTACCCGAACGGCCATGTCGCCGACACGCTGCACGTGGCCACCGGCCGCCCGGTGCGGCTGGATGCCACCACCGCCGACGTGATCCACAGCGTGCAGGTGCCGGCACTGCGCGTGAACGAGCCCATCATCCCCGGCCGCACGGCCCAGGCCTGGTTCACCGCGACGACGCCCGGCACGTTCGACCTTCGCAGCGGCATCTACGGCGGCGACACCTACCAGAACCTGCGCACCGCCGTCGTGGCGCACGCGCCGGCCGACTTCGATGCCTGGATGACGCGTGTCTCGGACATCTTCGCCGGCCGCACCATGGAGCAGGCGGGCGAGCTGCTGTACGGCACCAAGGGCTGCCGCGCCTGCCACAGCCTCGACGGTTCGAAGCTGGTCGGCCCGAGCTTCAAGGACATGTACGGTTTCGAGTTCGATACCCGCGAGGGCGTGCGCATCACGGCCGACGCCGCCTATATCCGCACCTCGATCCTGACCCCCAACGTGTCGGTCATCGCCGGCTTCGAGCCCGTCATGACCCCGTTCGAGGGCAAGATCACCGACAAGGAGATCGAGGCCATCACCGCCTGGCTGCGCACGCTCTCGAGCAAGGGTGGCGCACCGGCCGCGGCCGATTCGACCGGCGCGGCGCCGACCGTCGCCGCCGCGCAGGAGGGCAAGTAGATGAGCAAGGCCACGCACGCGGCCAGTGGCGCCAACTGGCTGACCACCACCGACCACAAGCGCATTGCGCTGCAGTTCCTGTGGTGGACCTGCGGCGCGTTCCTGCTGGGCGCGATCTACGCGATCATCCTGCGCCTGCGGGTCACGAGCGGGCTGGTCGACCCGGGGCTGTACCGGCAGATGCTGACGCAGCACGGGATCCTGATGGTGTTCCTGTTCCTGGTCCCGGCCATTCCCTCGGTGCTGGGCAACTACCTGCTGCCGATGCAGCTGGGCGTCGGCGAATTGCGGCTGCCCTGGCTGACGCGGCTGTCGCTGCGGCTGCAGATGGCTGGCACAGTGCTGCTCGTCCTGTCGATCATGTTCGGCGCCGTCGGGGCCGGCTGGACATTCGTGACGCCGATGAGCCTGGCTGCTCCCGGCGCCTTCTGGCTGCTGGCGTTGGCCCTGGTCTGCGTGGCCGGCGGCTGGCTGGCCACCGGCCTGAATTTCATCGTCACCGTGCACCACGGCCGCCGGCCCGGGCTGGGCTTCTTCCAGATGCCCATCTTCAGCTGGTCGCTGTACCTGACCGCGTACGCCCTGGTGGTCGCCGGCACGCTCTTCGCGGTGCTCGTGATCTACCTGGCCGCTGCGCGCGGCGCCGCCGCCGGTCCCTTCGGCGCCAATGCCGATCCCTTGCTGTGGCAGGGCTACTTCTGGTTCGCCGTGCAGCCGCTCGCGATCTTCGCTTTGCTGCCGGCCGCCGGCGTCATCACCGAGGTCATCGCCGGCATCGCGCGGCGCCCGGTCGTGGGCTACCGCACGGTTGTCGGTTCGTTGATCGCGCTGCTGGGCCTGGGCTTCTCCACCTGGGGCGTGCACCTGATCGGCAAGGGCCAGTCGCCGGCCCTGAGCTTCGTCTTCGCGAGTCTCTCGCTGCTGACGGCCGTGCCCGTGGCGCTGCTGAGCTTCAGCTGGCTGTCGACGCTCTACCGCGGCGCCGTGGCCTGCGCTGCGCCCACCTCGTTCGTGGTGGCCTTCCTGCTGAACACCGGCATCGCGGTGATGAGCGGCCTCATGCTCTGCACGCTGGCGGCCTCGAACTACCTGGCCAACACCGTGTTCGCCACCGCGCACCTGCACTACGTGATGATGGGCGGCGTGCTGACGGCGCTGCTGGCCGGCCTGCACTACTGGTGGCCGGTCATGTTCGACCGCATGTACAACCCGCTGCTCGGTCGCCTGTCGGCCTTCACCTACCTGGTGGGCCTGAATCTGGCATTCCTGCCGCAGCTGATCGCCGGCGCCCGCGGCGTGCCGCAGGGACTGGCCAACGTGCCGGCGGGCGTGGGCGGGCTGGACGTTGCCGCCACGTGGGGCATGTGGATCCTGACCACCGGCCTGGTGATGATCATCTCGAACCTGTTCGGCGCGCTGCATGACGGCCCCAAGTCGAGCGCCAACCCGTGGGGTGCGACGACGGGCGAGTGGCGGGGCGCGGCCGGGCCGGCCGTCGGCGATCCGTACGCCCGCTAGGGGCGAGCCGTGACGGAACGCCACGGCACCAACGGCTTCAGCAACGGCAGGCCGTACTGGAATCCCTGGCTCGCCGGCGTCCTGCTCGGCCTGGTTCTCCTGCTCTCTTTCATCGTCGCCGGCCGCGGCCTCGGCGCCACGGCGGCCTACTCGGCCGTGGCCGCCTGGCTGGCCGGCCTGGCCGATGCCGCGCGCGCCGCCGACCATCCTGTCCATGCCCGCTTCTGGAACGACGGCGCCCCGCTGCTGTCGTGGACGCTGTTCCTGCTGGCCGGCGCCGCGATCGGCGCCTTCATCTCGGGCCTGCAGGGGCGGCGCCTGGCCTGCGTGACCGAGCGCGGCCCCGCCGTTTCGGAACGCACCCGGCTGGTGCTGGCCTTCGTCGGCGGCATCCTGGCCGCGTACGGCGCCCGGCTGGCCCGCGGCTGCACCAGCGGCCAGGCCCTGACCGGCGGGGCGATGCTCAGCGTGGGCGGGCTCGTCTTCATGGCGGCGGTCTTCGTGGCCGCCTACGCCCTGGCCGGCCCCGTGCGGAGGCAGTGGCGATGACGTTCCCGCTCTTCGCCCGGCTCGAACCGGGCCAGGCCGCCGTGCTGGCTACGGCCCTGCTGCTGGGAGCGGGCTTCGGCTTCTGCCTGGAGCGCGCCGGCTTCGGCAGCGCCCGCAAGCTCGTCGCCGTTTTCTACCTGTACGACATGGCGGTGGTGAAGGTGATGTTCACCGCCATCGTCACCGCCATGGTGGGCCTGACCGTCCTGTCGGCGGCGGGACTGCTGGACCTGGAATGGGTCTATGTCGAGCCGACCCACCTGGCGGCCCAGGCCCTGGGCGGACTGGTGTTCGGCGCCGGGTTCATCATCGGCGGCTACTGCCCCGGCACGGCGGTCGCGTCGCTGGCCACCGGGCGCCGCGACGGCCTGGCCTTCACGTTGGGCATGCTGGCCGGTGTCATGGCCTACGCCGAGCTGACCCCGGGCCTCGAGGCGTGGATCGAGGCCGGCAGCCGCGGCGAGCTGACGCTGCCGGCCGTCACCGGAGTCGGCCGCGGCTGGTGGACGCTGGTTTTCGTGGCCGTGCTGGCGCTGGTCGCCTGGTTCCTGGCGCGCGTCGAGAAGCGCTTCGCGGACCGTCGACCAGACCGCTGAACGACACGGCCGGGAAAGGTCAGCCCAGCGGCGCGCGCCCGTCCTCGACGCCGTCCTCGCGATCGATCTCTCGCATGAGCGCCGCGAACTCCTCGCGCGTGCAGATGCCCTTGGCGACCATCATCCGCTGCACCGTCTTGGTGGCCAGGGCCAGCTCGCCCAGCGAACGTTCGAGCCGCGCCGTGTCGATGCCGCCGCCGCCGCCCATGCGCACCGACGAAGCTTCCATCCGCGCCTGCCGGGCCTCGTCGCGCGCCTTGTCGATCTGCGTGTGCTGGTAGATGTCGAAGATCCAGTTGATGAGTCCCATTTTCATTCTCTCCGTCGGGTGTGGAGGTCGGGGTAGCTGACACCTCGCCTTACAGTAGGAACGCAAGCCGCATCTACGGGGAAGCGGAGCCACAGTTTCATTGATCCCACGCAACGGCTCTGGCATGCTCCGCCGACGCGTCGCCGCGCGGCGCAACAATCGGGACACTCCTGTCTTTTTTCTGGGCTTTATGGCCGGAAATCCCTAGATTTCCGGCATCCCGAACCCCGGAGGCCTGCCCGTGTCGGACCATCACGAGACGCCGAAGAAGTCCCGCGCCACCAAGCTGCCGGCGTCGTACTACAACGCCATCTCGCTGCTCGGGGCGGGACTGGCGGCGCTGAGCCTCGCGTTGATCCTGTTCCTGTTCGCGCTGGAACACTTCGGCGGTTCGCAGAGCCCATACATGGGCATCATCGCGTTCGTGATCCTGCCGGGCTTCCTGATCATCGGCCTGGCGCTGGGTGCCATCGGCGTCCTGCGGCAACAGCGGCGACGCCGGCTGGGATTGTCGAATACCGAGCGCCTGCCCCGCATCGATTTCAACGACCCCAGCCACGTGCGCGGCACTTTCCTGGTGGGCGGCGGTTTCCTGATCTTCATGGCCTTGTCGGCCTTCGGCAGCTACCAGGCGTACGAGTTCACCGAGAGCGACAAATTCTGCGGCACCACCTGCCACACCGTGATGAAGCCCGAGTACACGGCCTTCAACGCCTCGCCGCACCAGCGCGTGGGCTGCGTGAAGTGCCACATCGGCTCGGGCACCGAGTGGTACGTCCGTTCGAAGCTGTCGGGCGCCTACCAGGTGTACTCGGTGCTCTTCAACAAGTACTCGCGGCCCATCGAGACACCGATCAAGAACCTGCGTCCGTCGCGGGACACCTGCGAGCAGTGCCACTGGCCGGAGCACTTCTCCGGCGACAAGCTGAAGTCCTACGACTACTACGGGCGCGAAGAGGGCAACACGCACTGGAGCCTGAAGCTGGCGATGAAGATCGGCAGCGGCGGCGCCGGCGGCGCCGAGGCGCACGGCATCCACTGGCACACGGCCAACCAGGTCACCTACGTGGCCACCGACGCCAAGCGGCTGGACATCCCGTGGGTGAAGTTCACCGGCAAGGACGGCACCGAGAAGATCTACCGCAGCTCCGCCTCCGACCTGACCGACGAGCAGGCCGCCGCCCTGGAGCAGCGGGCGATGGACTGCATCGACTGCCACAACCGGCCCACGCACCACTACAACCCGCCCTCGCGCGTGGTCAACCGCGACATCGCGAACGGGCTCATCGCCTCGGACCTGCCGGGCGTCAAGAACCTGCTCGTGGACCTGATGCAGGCCGAGTACCAGACCGAGGACGAGGCTCTTACCGCCATCGCCGACGGCGTGCATACGTTCTACACCGAGGAGCATCCCGAGGTGGTGGAGGCGCGGGCCGGCGACATCGAGATGGCCATCACCCGCGCCCAGTTGCTGTTCAAGACGAACATCTTCCCCGAGATGCGCGTGAACTGGCGCGAGTTCCCCGACCACATCGGCCACCTGACCACGCCCGGGTGCTTCCGCTGCCACGACGGCCTGCACCAGACCGACGACGGCGAGGTGCTGCCGCGCGACTGCGACCTGTGTCACACGATCCTCTCGCAGACCCGCAAGTCGGGCGAGGAGTTCACGTCGCTGGCCAGTGTCGAGTACGTGCACCCGGAAGACATCGGCGACGAATGGAAGACGACCAACTGCAACGAATGCCACGGCGAATAGGCGACGACTCACGGCGCCCGGGCGGGCGGCTTGACTCCGCCCGGGCACCGGATGATTTTAGTTGAGAATGCCGGTTCAGCCGCCTGCTCCACCCCAGCCAAGCCGAGGGATACCCATGGCCAACTCCAAGATCGTCTGGACGAAAATCGATGAAGCGCCCGCCCTGGCCACCTACGCCCTGTTGCCCATCGTCCAGGCCTACACCCGGGGTACCGGCATCGACGTCGAGGCGTCGGACATCTCGCTGTCCGGCCGCATCATCGCCAACTTCCCCGAGAAGCTGACGGCGGCGCAGAAGCTGCCCGATGCCCTGGCCGCCCTGGGCGACCTGGCCAAGTCGCCGACGGCGAACATCATCAAGCTGCCGAACATCTCGGCCTCGATCCCGCAGCTGCAGGCCGCCATCAAGGAACTGCAGGAGCACGGCTACGACATCCCTAACTATCCCGAAGAGCCGAAGAACGACGCCGAGAAAGCCCTGCAGCTGCGATTCACCAAGGTACTGGGCTCGGCCGTGAACCCGGTGCTGCGCGAGGGCAACGCCGACCGCCGCGCCGCCGCCTCGGTCAAGAAGTTCGCCCAGAAGAACCCGCATCGCATGATGAAGGACTGGCCGAAGGAAGGCTCGAAGGCGCGCGTCGCGCACATGTCGGAGAAGGACTTCTACGGCAGCGAGATCTCCGTCACGATGGATGCCGCCACCGAGGTGCGCATCGAATACACCGGCGCCGCCGGCGACGTGAAGGTGCTCAAGGAGGGGCTGGGGCTGCTGCCGGGCGAGGTCATCGACGCCGCCGTGATGAACGTGGCCGCCCTGCGCGCGTTCTACGCGAAGACGATCGACGAGTGCAAGCGCGACGGCACGCTGCTGTCGCTGCACCTCAAGGCCACCATGATGAAGATCTCCGATCCGGTGATGTTCGGCCACGCCGTCTCGGTGTTCTACGCCGCCGCGCTGGACAAGCACGCCGGCACCCTGAAGGAGATCGGCGCCAACGTGAACAACGGCCTGGCCGGCGTCATCGAGAAGCTGGACAGGCTGCCGGCGGCGAAGAAGGCCGAGATCGAGGCCGACATCCAGGCCGTTTACGCCACGCGCCCGGCCATCGCCATGGTCGACTCGCGCAAGGGCATCACGAACCTGCACGTGCCCAACGACGTGATCGTCGACGCCTCGATGCCCAACGTCGTGCGCGACGGCGGCCGTATGTGGAACAACGACGACCAGCTGCAGGACACCGTCGCCATGGTGCCGGATCGCTGCTACGCGACCATCTACCAGGCCATCATCGAGGACGCCCAGAAGAACGGGCAGTTCAACCCGGCGACGATGGGCGCGGTGGCCAACGTCGGCCTCATGGCCCAGAAGGCCGAGGAGTACGGCTCACACGACAAGACGTTCATCGCCCCGGGCAACGGCGTGGTGCGCGTGATCGACAAGGCCGGGAAGGTGCTGCTGGAGCGTGCGGTGGAGCCGGGCGACATCTTCCGCATGTGCCAGACGAAGGACGAAGCCATCCGCGACTGGGTGAAGCTGGCCGTCACGCGCGCCCGCGCCGCCGGCACGCCGGCCATCTTCTGGCTCGACGCGGCCCGCGGCCACGACGCGCAGATCATCGCCAAGGTGAACGCTTACCTGCCGCTGCACGACACGAAGGGCCTCGACCTGCAGATCATGAAGCCGACCGACGCCATGGCCTTCACGCTGGTGCGCACGCGCCGCGGCGAGAACACCATCTCGGTCACCGGCAACGTGCTTCGTGACTACCTGACCGACCTGTTCCCGATCCTCGAGCTGGGCACCAGCGCCCGCATGCTCTCGATCGTGCCGTTGCTCAACGGCGGCGGCCTGTACGAGACGGGCGCCGGCGGCTCGGCTCCCAAGCATGTGCAGCAGTTCCTGCAGGAAGGCCACCTGCGCTGGGATTCGCTGGGCGAGTACTGCGCCCTGGTGCCGTCGTTCGAACAGATCGCCGCGACCGGCAACGCGCGCGCCGCGCTGCTGGCCGAGACGCTCGACACGGCCATCGGCTCCTACCTGGAGAACGCGCGCTACCCCAGCCGCAAGGTGAACGAAATCGACAACCGCGGCGCCACCTTCTACCTGGCCATGTACTGGGCCCAGGCGCTGGCGGCGCAGGACAAGGATGCCGAACTGAAGGCGCGCTTCGCGCCGGTGGCGAAGGTGCTGGCGGAGAACGAGGCGAAGATCGCCGGCGAGCTGCTGGCGGCGCAGGGCAAGCCCGCCGACATCGGCGGCTACTACCATCCCAGCGACGAGAAGGCGGGCCGCGCGATGCGGCCGAGCGCCACGTTCAACGCGGTGATCGACGGGCTGGTGTAGGGCCTGCCGCACCCGGACGAACGAGCGATCAGGACGGCCGCCGGTACGATGCCGGCGGCTTGCTTTGCGGCCTGGTAGGTTACGCCCCCGCAACGAGGTGGCCTGGCGCGGCCTGGATACGGCCGGAAGGGCCCTGCCCTCGGGTACGTACCTGGCGCGGCTGGAGGCGGGCGGCGCCCTCTCGACAACGCGCCTGACCTTGCTGCGCTAGCGGCGGATCAGCGCGGCATCACCACGAGCACGAACAGCGCCACCATCGCCAGGTCGGCTGCCAGGTGCGCGACCCAGGTTGCGCGCCAACTGCCGCGCGCCAGCGCCAGGTGCGACCACAACAGCGATGCCGCGGCGATCAGCACCACGCGCGCCAGCATCAGCGGCCACGGGAACAGCGCGCCCAGCAGCACCATGTGCCAGGCGGCGAAGGCGCCGGTCACCAGGGCCAGGCCGGGACCGCGGCCGAACGCAGCGCTGCAGCGCGGCGTGGCCTGCCCGCGCCACCACCATTCCTCGAGCCAGGGATTGAAGACCGCGAACAGCAGCAGCCAGGCGAAGGGCTCGCCCAGGTCCAGGCCCAGCGCTGCGGCGCGGGTCCGGTAGTCGGAGATCGGTCCCAGCCACGGCCGCACCCCGGCGTAGATCGCCAGGAAGACCGGCCCGAACAGCACCGCGAGCGCCACCTCGCCGCGCCACACGCGCGCAGCCTTCGGTGCGAAGGGCAGGCCGCCGCGTCCCGCAGGGAACCGCGCACCCAACAGCAGCCACGGGACGAGCACGCAGCCGCCCGCGGCGTAGAGCAGGAATGTCGCCGGCAGGCTCCCGAGGCCGTGCACGCCGATGGCGCCGAGCAGGGTCGGCGCCGCGAGCGCGGCCAGCAGGGTCAGGCGTGTGCGGCGCACGTCATTGCGCAACGGCCACGCCCCCCCCGCGGCCGGGGGGGGCCCCCCGCACAGGCCGCCGGCGGCCCCGGCGCGACCCCCGCCCCGCCGCGGGCCCGGCCCGCCCCGCCCGGCCCCCGCGCCCCGCCGGCAAAGGCACGGGCCGGCCGCGGGCCCCGGGGGCGGCGCCCGCGGCCCCCCCGGCCGCGCCCGGAGAAGGCGGGGCCGCGCCGCGGGCCGCGGGGCCCCCGGCCCGCGGCCGGGCGGCGGCCCCCCCCGCGGCCCCCCCGGGGCCCCCCCCCCGCGCCCGCGGGGCGGCGGGCCGCCCCGGCCGCCCCCCCCCCCCCCCCGCCCCCCCCCCCCCCCCGGCGGCGCCCCCGGCCGGGCGGCGCCCCGCCCGGCCGCGCCCCCCCGGCGGGCCGGGGCCGGCGGCCCCGCCCCGGCCGGGCCCCCCCCCGCCGCCCGCGGGGCCCCGCGCCCGCGGGCGGGCCCGGCGCCCCCCCCGCGGAACCCCCCGGCCCCCGCCGGCGCGGCCGGCCCCGGCGCGGCCGGGCCGGGCCCCCCGCCGCCGCCCCGCCCCGCGGGGCGGCCCCGCGCCCCCCCCCCCGCCGGCGCCCCCGGCGCCCCCCCCCGGCCCCCGGCCCCCGCCGCCCCCGCCGGCGGCGCCCCGGCCCCGCCCAACGGGGCCCCCGCGGGCGGCCGCGAGGGGAAGGCCCCCCCCCCCGCCGGGCCCCCGGGGGGGCGCCCGGCGGCCCGCCCCCGCCGCCCCCGGGGCCCCCCCCGGCGCCGGGGGCGCCCGGCCCCCCCCCCCCCCCCCCCCCCCCCCCCCCCCCCCCCCCCCCCCCCCCCCCCCCCCCCCCCCCCCCCCCCCCCCCGCCCGCCGCCTCGGTCAACCGCGCGCGAAGCGGATCGATGAAGTTGCCGGCCACCGTCACGTTGATACGGTACATCTTCAGGATGGCCATGGCGCGGTCGAAGGTGGCCAGTCCGCGCCGCAGTTCCTCGTCGTCCAGCTCGCGCAGGGGCCGCACCGTCTCGGCGCCGGGCACGTCCGGGTACTTCATCAGGTCCCAGAAGGTGATGTTGCGCACGCCCATGGTCACGGCCAGGCCGGCGAACGTGTCCAGGCGCGAGATGCTCTTGTCGTACAAACCGCAGCTGAAGGCGAAGACCGGCGCCCGCCGCGCCGTGAGCAGGGCGCGCAGCCGGATCTGGGTCATGTTCGCCAGGATGCGGCTCAGGTCGACCTTGCGCCGGATGCGCTTCAGCAGTTCCTCGTCGGCGGTATCGAGGCTGATCTGGATGAGCGTGAACCGCGACAGCGTGTCGATCTCCGCCTCGTCGTAGCGCCGTCCGAGGTTGGTGATCACCGACAGCGGCGCGCCCTGCGCCAGCAGCTGCTCGCAGAACTCCCGCCAGCGCGGGTGGTGCGTGGTCTCGCCGTGGCCGTTGACACCGACATCCTGCAGGTTCGGGTACGCGTCGATGAACCGCGCCACCTTCGCCAGCACCTCGTCGCTCATGTCCTTGCCCGGCTTGGCCCACGGCGCACTGAGCGCACAGTACACGCAGCGCAGGTTGCATTCCTGGGTCACGTCCACGCGCACGGTCTCCAGCTTGCCGCCCTCGAGCAGGTGCGCGTCATCGCCCAGCTTGGCGTAGACGTCGGCGATGAGCTGCTCGGTCGGGACCTTCTCGCGGATGTGGCAGCGCGTGCACTCGTGGCTCAGGTCGCCCGACAGGAGGCGATGGCGCACTTCGCGGAAGAGGGGATCGTTGTGCGCGGCCGCAACGTCGGCGCCGTCGCCCAGCGCGGCGCCGCGGAAGTAGTTGCAGCAGGGCTTCAACTCGCCCTCGACGGTGAACTCCGCATTGATCCACGGATCCAGGCAGAGCCGGGTCGTTCCCGACAGCTCCTTGCCGAAGCCGCCGCCGGCATTGCCGCGGAAGCGACCCAGCAGCAGGTAGTGGTGGTAGCCGTCGCGGACGATGCCGCGTTCGACGGCGGCCTTCACGTCCGGATTGGCCGCCAGGTACTCGTCCTCGCGCCAGCCGAAGCTCTCGTATTCGTTCACGGCCCACCGCTTTCGTCGGAACCGGCGGCGCAATGGCGGAAAGGTTCCGGCCAATCGGTGCCGGAATCGGCCCCCGGACGCTGGACGGCACCCGCCCGCGGGGTTTTCAACCTGTTTTGCGCCAATGACATGGAAACCGAGGGCGCCGGGCGCCGACGGTCCTGTCGATCCCAACGGCAAGTTCCGGGCCACCGGCCCGTCAGTTGAAGGTGACGGTGTGCTCGTGCGTATCCGTGGTCGTGGTGAGTTTCGACACCTGGTTACCGGCGCCGATCTGTCCGACCTCGCCCGACGTCAGCGACACGGCGTGCGCGTGCCCGCCGCCGGTGAGGGTCAGGTTGACGGCGCCCCCGGCCATGAGCTGCGCCTCGGTGATCTTGACGGAGTGCCCGTGGTTGGCGCTGATGGCGCCGGCCACGTCGCCATTGTTCGGCGTACCCGGATTGCTGTCGTCTCCGCAGGCCTGCAGGACGATGGAAATGCCCAGCCAGGTCGAAACCAGGCCGGCATTCTTGAGGAAAGCGCGGCGGTCCATGTCCATGGCAACTCCCACTATTGTGTTGGGTGATGTGGGCTGGCGTCACGATAAGGTGGGGCGCCTCCGGCGGCAAGCGACCGCAGCCTTGCCGACCGGCCGGCCTGCGCCGAGATTGAACGCTCACTGCCCGCCGCCCACCAACCCGGGAGCCCGAGATGAACCCGACCGACATCCACGTCATCATCCGCTACCGTGCCCAGCCCGGGCAGGCGGAGACGGCCCTGCGCGAGCTGGCGGCGCTGGTGGCCGTCGTGCGCCGCGAGGAGCGCGACTGCACCGGCATCATCATCGTGCAGCGCGACGAGGACCCCTGCGACTTCACGCTGCTCGAGACCTGGACCAGCCGCGAGGCCTACGCCGGGCCCCACCTGCAGACGCCGCACATCCAGGCCTTCAAGGCGCGCGCGGGCGGGTTCATGGCCGGGGCGCCGGAGATCACCTACTGGCGCGAGGGCTGCCGCGTCTGATCCGGGATGCCCTTCAGGAGAACGGGCCCGGCTGCCTTGCGGCGGCCGGGCCCGATCTTTTCCAGGCAGTGTCGGAACCTACTTCAACAGCACCATGCGCTGCAGCCCTTCGAAGCTGCCCGAGGTGAGCTTGTAGAAGTACACGCCCGAGGGCACGCGCGCGCCGCTGTCGTCGCGCCCGTCCCAGGTGACGCTGTGGTCGCCGGCCTCGAGGCCGCCGGCCACCAGCTTGCGCACGTTCTGCCCGCGCACGTTGAACACCTGCAGTTCGGTGGCACCGGCCTCGGCCAGCGTGAAGCTGATGGTCGTGCTGGGATTGAACGGATTCGGCGCGTTCTGGCGCAGCGCCCAGCGCGAGCCGGCTCCCGGCACCGGCGAGGCGCCGAAGAACCAGCCGAGGTCGCGGAAGGCCGCCAGCGTCAGGTCCACGCCGTTGTGGGCGAGGTCGCTGTTGATCGCCGGTTCCATCAACAGGTTGGGCAGGGCGCTGACGTCCCAGTGCGACACCGACGATCCCTGCTGCAGCGGGTTCGGCGTGTAGACGAGCGGACGGCCAAGGTCGTCGGTGCCCGCCCGCCGGGTGGCGCTGGTCTGGATCGAGGCGAACAGCCCGTTGGCCAGTTCCGCCTTGAGCAGGTTGCCGTCGGCCTGGCTGACCATGATCGAGGGGATCGTGATTGTGGCGCTGGCGCCGCCCATGCTCGCGGCGGGGCCGGCCACGTTGTTGACGACGATGACGCCGATGGCGCCGGCGTCCTGCGCCGCCTGCACCTTGGCCGCGAACGAGCAGATGCCGCGGTCGATCAGCGCAATGTTTCCGGCAAGTGCCGCCGCGTTCGTGATCGCCTCGCAGCCGTCGGCCGTCGGGATGGTGCTGTCGACCACCAGGACGACATCGCCGCTGACCGGGCTGCTGGCAACCGTCGGGCCGAACGAGGCATCGCCCACGAAGTACGAACCGGCCACGTTCGCCGGCGCGCTGACCAGCAGTTCCGAGGCATAGCCGAGCAGGTTGCCCGCATCGTTGACGGCCTGCGGCCCGGTGAAGACCACGTTCAGAGGGTTGATGGCCGAGGCGGCGCGCTGCCCGTTGGTCATGTCGGGCCAGTGGAGCCCGACCGTGTTGTCGAACAGGAACTGCGAGTAGACGTCCTGCAGGCCGTTGAACAGGCTGCCCGTCGAGCTGTTGACGAAGCTGGCGAAGCCCAGTCCGTGGCCGAACTCGTGGAGCAGCACCACGACCAGGTCGATGTCGGCGCCGTTGTTGCCGTCAAGACCGTAGTACCAGCCCGAGGTACCCAGGCAGGTGGCATCATCGACACTGACGTTGAAGCGCGCCTGGATGTCGTCGGCGCTCGAGTTCGAGGCGCCGGGCGCCAGGTCGACGCCGGCCAGCTTGTTCGCCAGGGCGACCGGATACACCGTCGACGCCTGCGGGGCGCCGGCGAAATCCCAGAACGCCTGCCGCGCTCCGGCCGAGCCCAGCACGGCGCTGGTCGACGTGCAGGTGAGCGGATCGAACGAGGCGGTGATCTTGATCGTGACGGTGCTGGGCAGGATCGCGCCCCACACGTCGGCCGCGAACTGGAACGCGATCAGCCGCTGCTGGCCGCGCGTCGTGCCCGTATTGCCGCCGACCTGCGCCACGGGCGTGGGGTCGTTGAACCCCTCGCCGGCGCCGTCGGCGTTCACGATGGTGATGGTGGCGGCCCCGGCCGGTGCGGCCAGGCCCAGGCCCAACAACGCGACGAGCGCGAGCAGGGGCGCCCGCAGGATGATGTTCTTCATCTTCAGCGCACCTCCGGGCCGTCGGGCAGGGCTTCGGCGGCGAAGAAGGCGTCGTACTCTTCGCGTGTGCTCACGCAGCCGATGACGATGCGACCCTCGGCGTCGATCCGCGCTACGCTGGTCGACATGAAGCTGTCGTCCAGCACCGCCGAACGTGATCCGTCCGGATGCACGGTCACCACGAGTGACGCCTCGTCACGCAGGGCGATGGGATGGGCGGCGGCCGGTTCAGCGGCGCCGGCGCCGGCCGTGGCAACGGGCGTGGACGCCACAGCGGGCCGGCTCGCGGGAGTCGGCTCGGCAGCCAGGGCGCCGCAGGCGCCCAGCAACAGGCAAAAGCCCGGCAGGCCTGAAAGCAGTCGGGGGCGAGTGTACATGGTCGGGTCCGGCTCCTCGATAAGGGTTCACGGGCAGGCGCCGGCGCGCTGCCCGGGCGGATGCAATGCAAGATTATATCACAGTTGGTTAAAAGGTGCCAACGCGCCCCGGAGAGCGCCGCCGCCAGCGCCCCGGCGACGGTTAGCGGGCCGCCAAGTCCTGCAGCAGCAACCCGATAGCCGTGTTGTCGAGATAGGGCCCACGCACCGGATCGCGGTGTCCGGCCAGCCCCGGCAGGCGTTCGTTGCCGCCCCGGCGCCGCCAGGGGCAGGCACCAGCATTGCGTGGTTCCGGGAATGGAACTCCAGTCCGGGCAGATTCCCGGCGCCGCGGCGCAGCAGGGGAGGGCGGCGGGGAAGCCGGCGGGTCCTCGGCTGGTGATGGACCGGTCAGGTAACCGGTCTCGTGATCGGCGGTGATGAGCAGCAGGTTTCGCTCCCAGCCGCCGTTCGCGTCGATCCACCGCCGCACGGCGGCCACCGCCTCGGCAAAGCCAACCACTTCCTCGACCAGCCGCCCGGGCTGGTTATCGTGCGCGGCCCAGTCGACGGCGCCGCCCTCGATCATCAGGAAGAAGCCGTCCGGATCGGCGTCCAGCACGTTGAGGGCGCCGCGGGCCATGTCCGTCAGCGACGGCACGCCGGTCAGCAGCGGTTCGGCGAACGGCGCCGCCTGCCTGTCGCCGGGCCGCTGTTGCTGCAGGGTCTCGCGCACGCGCGCCACGCCGAGCACCCGCGCGGGCGCCGGACCCTCGGCCAGGCGGCGAACGCGGCCGGTTCCTCGACGAGGCGCCACGGGTCGGGCCAGCCGTCGCCGTCGGCATCGCCGCCCACGGTGCCCGCCAGCAGGCCCTGCCAGGTGTCCTCGCCGCCCACATAGCGGTAGTCGCTCTTCTTTGCCGGCAGGCCCTGCCGGTCGAACAGCGGGTGGCCCGCGCCCATGAGCACGTCGAGCCCGCTGCGCGTCAGCTGTTCGGTGGAGATCTCGAGGTAGCGGCCGCGATCCTCGCCGTTGACGACGCAGCCGGCAGGCGTGGCGTGCGCGATCTGCACGCTGGTCACCAGCCCGGTCGATCTTCCGCCGCGTTCCATCGCCTGGACGATCGTGAGGATCGGAGCGCCCGCGGGGTCCACCGCCAGGTGCCCATTGATCGTCTTGCGACCGGTGGTCAATGCGGTGATGGCGGCCGCCGAATCGGTGGCCGGCCGCGCCGAGGGTCCCTCGATCCAGTTCTGTTCGGGGTCGTAGCCGCCGCCCTCGGCATAGGTGCTCACGGCCAGGCTCACCGGCAGGTCGGTCCAGTCGGTGAACAGGTCGGCGTCATCGCGCCAGAATGAACCGGCGCGCAGGTGATTGAAGCCGCAGCCGTCGGCGATCATGAGGATGATGTCCCGCGGGCTGTGCGGCAAAGGTCGTGGAGGCCACGGTCGGCAAACGCTCGCATGAGAAGCAACAGCACGCCGGCGGGTGTCGTTCGCATCTAGTAGTCCTTCGGTTCGGCGACGGGCGTGGTGTCTGCCGGCAGCCGCAGCCTGCCGGGATCGCGCCGGATGACTTCGCGCAGCCACGGGGCAGGATAGCCTGTTTCCCGCGGGTCGCCGGGTTCACCCTGGATGTAGCCGTCGTTGTAGGTCGTCAGCAGGTGCTCGCCGAGGGCACGCCAGGTGCGCACCAGTTCCCTCGGCGTGCAGGACCGAGAAGTTGGTCAAGCAGATCGCCGCCAGTTCCGGATCGCTCGCCTGGAAGAGCGCGGCCGCGGTCTGCTCCACGCCGGCTGCAGCGCCAGGTATCGACTTCGACCGACGCCTGCTGGTGGCGCACGTCGACGATCATGTCCTGCACGTAGCGCGGCGTAGTTGGAGACGAAGTTGAACACCCACCAGGGCGAATGCCAGGTGAACTGCCGCAGTGAGCCCGTCGCGTACGAGGGTGGCACGGCGGTTATCCCGCAGTAGAGCGGTGTGTAGCAGGTGAAATCGGTGTCATCCAGACCGTACCAGGTCACGCCGCCCACGGCGTCCGGCAGGAAATGCCGCGCCTGCGTGACCATCGAGAAGCCGGTCTGCTGTGTCGAGATCGGGCGCTCCCAGGTGTAGGCGGTGTCGTCAACCGTGAAGCCCATGGGGCGCGTGCGCAACGGGTAGCCCCACGGTCCGGCGTCGAGCCCGCGGGACATGTCGTAGTCGGTGCCTTCGTAGTGGTCACGCATGAGGGCGAAGACGTCGTTCAGGCTCAGCTTGCGGTCGGGCCTGATGAACAGCGGGTAGGGCTCGGCCCCGGGCACGCCGCGGTGGTAGTCGGGGCTGAGCGCCAGCGAGGGCGCCGCGCGCCGGAACAGGCTCCAGACGCGCGTAGCCGTAGCGTTTCTGCTGCGCTGTCAGGGATGGAAAGCGGCGCTCCAGTCGAAGGCACCGTCGGCCGATATCCACCAGCGAAGAGTGCGCGGCGGCGAACTCCCGATGCCCGGCGAGTAGAGGCAGTTCTTCGGGTCGTTCTTCCGAAACGTCGATGCGCCGCCGTTGGCAAAGGCGCTGATGAAGCCGTCGGGCACGCGGATGGCCACTCAATGGGCACC